>JACRBZ010000066.1 GCA_016219185.1 Deltaproteobacteria bacterium | reverse complement strand
GCCGCCAGATTTTTCATGTCATCGGCGGTCGGGGCACCGGTGGTTGCACCGATCACATCGGCTACGCCGCCGGTGCTGGTGCCCGAGGGGTCCGGCACCGGATCCGGCGCCTGAACCGCCTGGGCCGCCTCTTCCGCGTGAAGAAATAACGGGGTGCTGCACAAACCGATAAAAACAAGCAAAATCATGATGAACACAGTTTTCAATTCTTTTTTTCTCTTCATGCTAATCTCCTTTTATGATTCAAGTGGGAATATGTACCTTGATAAATTTGAGAGAAGCAATTATAATGCCACATATATATCATATTGTTTTTATATATAATATTTTATTAAACAACTATCCATTATATTACATTTATGTTTGATAGACTCGGATAGCATCAGATCCCAGCCATTTATTTAATATTAACAACCTGAAATTGTTGAGTTCAAAAATCATATTTAAGGCTTACAACCCAATAGTCACATTTATGTTTTATATTTTACAAATATGACATATATGTATTTTTAACCTGAAAGAATCACAAGATTCGGGAAAAATCCATATGGACGGGAAAAAAGAAGAATACTGCCTACGAGCGGAGAACATTCGGCTACACGGGGCGCAACTCCACAGGGGGGGGCCAAGCTTAAATACGCCTTATCAGGAAGATCCGACAAAGTTTTTTCGCGCATCACGCGTCTTTGTTCTTTTTCCATCTTTTATTGAAAGGCTGCACCCAAGTGATTCTAAATCACTTGGGTGCGGATGCAACAATGTGATTACGGTTCATCATGGGGTTGGATTCCTGGTTTTCATAGCAAATAAAGATATCGAAGATGAAGCATCGCCCCAAATATCCGGCGGATATGAACCAATTTGACTTTTCCCAAGGACACGCGGGTCGGGGTAAAGAAGGACAGTGAAAAGCCTTCCCTTAAAAGCTTGGGGAATGAGGTAAATTTAAGGCATCATCGTATCACTTATTGATGAAGTCGTAAAAAGTCCAAAAACGTATCTATTTGAAAATATTTACAATAAAGAAAAATATCGCTTGCATTTTGTGTAATTTTTTGATATGGAATAGTCATAATTTCAGCCTGTTAAAGGTAAATATCCATTGATCCATGTCAATAATCACAAGCAGATGCAAATCTTCGATTCATGGGATTTCTTGGGTGAAAAACGCAGAAAACTCATGGATAATTCCTGTGATCATCACCATCATCCTGTGTTCCGCATGGTTGTTGCTGGTTGAGATATAACTATGACGGTTCGGCTCAGACGGACTGAAAGCGAATCCGGTCTGAACCATCTTAATCAAAGACATAGGAGTCAATATGGGTTACGCAAAGATTGTATGCGGAGTTACAGGATCCCTGCATTCCCAGAAAGCAGCGCTCGAAGCCGCGGTTTCTGCCGGCAAATCTCTGGCTGGACTGGTTTACGTCTATGTGGCGGATGTATCTTTTTTTAAACGGGGCAGCGGTTTCATCACCTCCGGAGCGGTAGCGGATTCACTGGACCGCCTGGGAGAGCAGTTCCTGAATTTTGCCGAAGAACTCGCCAAAACACAGGTCGTTACGGCCAGAAAAGGGCCGGTTCTGGATGCGTTGATGCAGGTGGTTCAGGAGGAAAAAGCCGATCTTCTGGTGCTGGGTCATGACCCCCGAACATTTTTCGAAAAAGCCCTTTTTGATGGAAGCCTCGAAGATCATCTGGAAGAACTGAAAAAACAAACCGGCGTCGAAGTAATGGTTATCCGCTGAATTGCAATCTTCTTCATTAAACATTATTTTCAAACAATACATATCCAGGTTTATTGTCATCACAATTTGATTTTTAAAGGTTGCCAATGGAAACAAAAAATATGCTGAGTCATCCAGATTCCTCATCGGATCAGTCCCGAATGAGGATTTTGATCCACACACCAACCATTTATCAGGCAATTTTCTTCAAGCCCACACCCGCGTTGGGCTTATTAACGCCGCGAGACCATTGGCGGTTTGATTGAAGCACGGTCCGGTAAAGTTCGCGCCTGGGTGTAATATCCTGCAAAGGGGAAGATATATGTGGACAAGACAGACACTTCATGATCTGATCAGCAACAAGATGGCCGACTACAGGTTTATCGTGGTCGCCAACCGCGAACCGTTCATTCACAGGTATGTCGACGACCAAGTCGCGGTGATAAAACCGGCAAGTGGGCTTGTAACAGCCATTGACCCGATCATGGATTCCAGCGGCGGCACGTGGATTGCGCACGGCAGCGGTGATGCGGACCGAGATGTGGTAGATGAGTTTGATCGCATCCGGGTGCCACCGGATGACCCGACATACACGTTGCGACGGGTGTGGCTGACCAGGGAGCAGGAACGAGGTTTCTACTACGGACTCGCCAACGAAGGGCTCTGGCCTTTGTGTCACGTCACGTTCTCTCAGCCTGAGTTCCGTTCGGAGGACTGGAAGATGTACCGCGAGGTGAACCAGTTATATGCAGATGCCGTGCTTCAAGAAGCCGGCAATGACCCGACCTTTGTCTTCATCCAGGACTACCATTTCTGCCTTCTTCCCCGCATGCTAAAGAATGCAAACTCCAAGCTGATTGTGGCCCAATTCTGGCATATCCCCTGGCCCAACCGGGAGGTGTTCCGCGCATTTCCCTGGAAGGAGGAACTGCTCGACGGCATGTTGGGCAATGACCTGATCGGATTCCACATCCGGTACCACTGTCAGAACTTCCTCGATACCCTGGATCGGACGATTGAAGCGCGGGTGGACACGGACAGGTTCCAGGTTACCCGTGGCGGGCATACCTCCATGATCCGCGAATTCCCGATCAGTATCGATTTTGCAGAGCACGTCGCATTGTCCCAAGCTCCGGAAGTGGATACGGCAATGGTCCGATGGAAAAAACGGCTTGGTAGGACAGCGGAAGTTCTCGGCGTTGGAATCGAACGGCTGGACTACTCCAAAGGCATCCCCCAGCGACTGCGGGCGGTGGACTTCCTGCTTGAACAACGCCCCGAGCTTCAGCGCCGTTTGGTATTTCTTCAGGTTGCCGCACCATCAAGATCGCACATTCCAGCATACCGGAAAATCGAAGACGATGTCGAGAATCTGGTCGAGGAGATCAACTTCCGATGGAAGGACCGGAACTGGCAGCCGATTGTGTTTCTAAAGGAACATCACGGTCCGGTGGACATGATGGCGTTGCACCGGCTGGCACAATTCTGCGTAGTCAGTTCGCTGCACGACGGTATGAACCTCGTGGCCAAGGAATTTGTTGCCAACCGAGCCGACAACGACGGAGTGCTGATCCTGAGCGAGTTCACCGGCAGCGCCCGCGAGTTGACCGATGCCGTCCAGGTGAATCCGTTCGCAATCCACGAGTTGGCCGATGCGATGCACCGGGCAGTTACGATGCCGCCGGATGAACGAACTCGGCGGATGCAGCGGATGCGGGAGCATCTTGAACTGCACAACGTCTACCGATGGGGCGGGAAAGTGCTGTCGGAGCTCCTGAAGTTCGATTTCCCGGAGAACATTTGATGGCCGATCGGTTAGCCCCTCAACTTGACCACCTGGCGAGCAATATTCGTTCCGCCGCTAAAGTGCTGCTTTTTACCGATTTCGATGGAACGTTGGTAGCGATCAAAGACCGGCCCTCGGAATGCTTTCTTGACCCGGCAGTCGGCCAGACGCTGTCGGCTCTTGCCGGACAAGATCGTATCGCTGTTGGCATCGTCAGCGGTCGGGAGATCGAAGATCTTCGTACGCGTGTTGGAGTTGACGGGATTGCGTACGCAGGAAACCACGGTCTTGAGATCGAAGGGCCCGGATTTGCCTTCCGTGAGCCAAACGCCGTGAGTCTGATAAAAGAGCTGCAGGGGATGGTGAGCAGTCTTTCCCAGATAATCGCGGGTTTTCCCGGCGCATGGGTGCAGGACAAGGGGCTATCCGCAAGTGTCCATTATCGGCAAATGAATCCGGCGGATATTCCGCGCCTGCTCGATGTGGTGCACAATGTTGCCAAACCTTTAATGAATACTCAAAAAGTTGTACTCCGCAACGGCAAAATGGTGCTGGAAATACGACCGGCCGTTGATTGGCACAAAGGCAAGACCGTAGGATGGTTAGCCAAAAAAATGTCACCGAATTGCTCAGAACCTTTGTTGATATATCTCGGTGACGACGACACGGATGAAGATGTGTTCGCGGCATGGCCCGGGGGGATTACGGTATGTGTGGGTAAGAACCGAAACACTTTGGCAAATTACTCCGTAAATGATCCCAACGAAGTCCATGCCTTTTTGCGTTGGTTACTGATTCAGACTCAAGGTTAATCTTGGATTCCGGGTTTAACGATGAAACCCCGGGTTTATGTCGGATATCAGCTTTGCTGCGCTGCAATTCGGCTTACTGAAAAGCACAATCTTTTCTGCTGGCTCGCTTGCTGGAATATCATTAATTTTGACTTATGACCATACAGAACCTTTCAAATAATAGCCGGGAAGTACCTGCCGGAGAAATTTTCGACAGCAAGGGCTCCGAACTGCCGGCAATGAAATTTCCCAATAGATATTCGATTCGGGAGACCGGTTCAGACAAGTGTCTTTCGTGCATTGAAGCTCCAAACATTTCCGTTTACATTAAATTCGGTCTGTCCATACCCGCCTCTGCGGTCAGTAAAGCTGATCCGGGAACCATTTATCTCGATGGGGTCGCCCAAATTGGTCCACTTCTCGACCATGCCAGGCAGGTTTACAATTTCGATCACCATGAAGGCTGCGTGCGTCTGTTTACCCTTTCCACCTGTGAGCAAGTTCTGCTGATATTAAAAAAGGGGCTCGATCTTTGCAGCCGGGACTGGAAAATTTTTGCCAATGATCCTGATCTGGATACGATTCTGGCCGTATGGCTGTTGTTAAATCATATTCGTATCAACGAACGCGAATCCATCCGTGAAAACATCTTGATTCCCTTGGTTCGCCTACAAGGCATCATCGATTCGTTGGGGTTGGAAATGAAAGTGTTGGCTGCTTTCCCGCCTGAGCACCTGAATCAGAGCCAGCAAATTATCGATCGTCTGCGCCGGAAAGAAGTACAGATCAAGAAGGATGGTCAGTGGGAACAGACCGACTTTTTAGAGTATACCGCAGGTGTTTTGTGCGAAATCGATCAGATTGTATACGAGTCTAAAAAAATGGGGAAATTGTTGGGGGTCGAGGAACTGGCCCGCGTCAATCTGCCGGACAACCGTGTTGCTGTGGTGTTGCAATCCGATATGGGCATTTATGAAATTGAACCCCAGCTCAAAAAAATTTACGGCGGCAACATCGGCATGGCGATACTGAGAAAATCGCAGACTACATATACAGTCCGTCAGGTTGATCCCTTTTTGAAGGGCACTTTGGAGGATGTTTATGAAAAACTGAATTTTATGGATCCCTCCGTCAAATATCGGAACATGAATAATAAATGGGGAGGATCCTCTGATATTGGAGGCTCCCCACGCGAAAGCGGTACGCGACTGACACCGGAAGAAATCTGCAAGGCCTTCCGGGAAGCTTTTCAAGGACATTTCTCTTTTCAAAGGGTGCTCCAGCTTACTTTCGTGGCTGCATCCTGCCTGGTGATTTTCGCAGCAGCGGATTTTGCGGCGGCTTATTGGGATCCGGGCAAATGGTTTGACAGCCCCGGCTTGGATGCGCTCGTTTCCGATCCGAATTTTGGATTCGGGATCGTAATGCTGCTGCTGACTACTGTCATGCTGGTAGCTGTATCCGGACGAAAGCTATGGCAATTCGGCATTATTTCACCCATGGGCAAAAAATGGTGGTTTTTTTTGCCTGTTACGGTTCTGGCCGGATTTGCAGGCGGAGTCTGGGTGCCGGCCGGACAAGTTTCCTTATCGGAAGTCGCAGGCGCGCAACTGCTGTTGCCCTGCATTCTGTTGCCGTTTGCCTCTGAATACCTTTTCAGGTGTGTACTGCATGGCGTCCTTGCCCAACGATCAAGAATACAAAGCAGCGTAAGCAATTATTTCGTTTCCTTGCCCAATCTGGGAACATCCATCCTGTACAGCTTTTTTTTGGCCTTTCTGCCGGCATTTCAGAACGGATTAACGCCTCCGGTCATCAATTTTGAATTGGGCTGGGCCTATTTCAGTGCTTTTATTTTCGCAATTTCTCTGGGATTTGTCCGGGAACGCTCCCATAGTTTTTTTATGTCCTATCTGTTTCACCTGGTTTCGGTGATGCTAATTGTTTTTCTACCTGCTATTCTGAAGTACGCAGACCAGATCTTCGCTGCCATATGGCCAATGATCTCGTTCTTGTAAACGCAGCCCCCCCTGCAAGCTCAATTGCCAAATGCAGTGAATTGGGACAACTTTCTTCTCACGTATGACCATGCCATTACGAGAGACTAATGGATAGCCCACTTCACCGATTATTGCATAGATTACAGGATCGCTATCCAGCGATTGATTTCTATTCCTTTGCACCTGCTCTCTCAAGCATCCCCACGATGTCTGTCCGCCCCATCTTTTTTGCAATTTTTAGCGCAGTCCAGTTAACGCCCTTCTTCGTTCTTTTTATCTTAACATCAGCACCGTTATCTAAAAGGAGTTTGACGATCTCCGTATATCCGTTCCGAGATGCCAACCAAAGGGCCGTTGCGCCGTCAGTAGTCCTCTTTAAATTTACATTTGCGCCCTTATCCAAAAGGAGTCTGGCAACTTCCGTATGACCGTTTTGCGATGCCATCATCAGGGCCGTCAGGCCGGTGATGGTATCCTTAACATTAACATCAGCGCCTTTATCCGAAAGGAGTTTGACGATCTCCGTATGGCCAGCCTGCGATGCCACCCAAAGCGCAGTTGCGCCATCAGTGGTCCTTTTTACTTTAATATTTGCGCCCTTATCCAAAAGGAGTTTGACAATTTCCGTATGACCTTTCTGCGATGCCACCCAAAGCGCAGTTGCGCCATCGGTGGTCCTTTTTACTTTAACATTTGCTCCCTTATCCAAAAGGAGTTTGACGATCTCCGTATGACCTTTCTGCGATGCCAACCAAAGGGCCGTTGCGCCGTCGGTGGTCCTCTTTACATTTACATTTGCGCCCATGTCCAAAAGGAGTTTAACGATCTCCGTATAGTTGTTCTGTGATGCCATCATCAGGGCAGTTCTGCCATCAATGGTATCCTTTGCACTTACACCTGCTCCTTTATCCAAAAGAAGTTTAACAATCTCCACATGACCGGTTTGCGATGCCAACCAAAGGGCCGTTACACCGTCAGTGCTCCTTTTAACATTTACATATGCATCCATATCCAAAAGGAGTTTAACGATCTCGATATTGTTATCTTGCGATGCCATCATCAGGGCTGTTTTGCCATCAATGGTATCCTTAACATTTACATCAGCTCCCTTATTCAAAAGGAGCTTGACAATTTCGGCATAGCCGTTTTGCGATGCCACCCAAAGGGCTGTCGTACCGGTGGAGATTTTTTTTACATTTACATTTGCTCCCTTATCTAAAAGGAGTTTGACGATGTCGGTATAGCCGCTTTGCGACGCCACCCAAAGGGCTGTAGCGCTACCAAAAATCTTTAAAACCTTCGTGGCGTTAATGTCAGCGCCATTGGTCAACGCAGTCTGCACTTCCGCAAGGTTACCTTTTTCTGCAGCACGAATTAATTTGGCATTTTTATCTGATTCACCCGCCTCAGCAAAAATCATAGGTATCAGAAAAATGAAAACCATTGAAAACAGTATTCGTTTCATTGGATGATCCTAATATGTTGTAATTTGGGTTAGATCGATATAATTAAATCTGGGTAGTCCGTGAAGACCGTAACTATTGCAAACCTTAAAAATCAATTCTTTTTGCCGGCACTTTCAAGTATTTCCACAATGTCTTTCCGGCCCATTTTTTTTGCTATCATCAGGGCCGATAGGCCGGTAGTGATATCCTTAACATTTACATTCGCACCTTTATCCAGAAGGAGCTTGACGATTTCCGTATGGCCGTTTTGTGATGCCACCCAAAGAGCCGTCGTACCGGTTGTGATTTTCTTTACATTAACACTTGCACCCCTATCCGAAAGGAGTTTGACAATCTCGGTATGGCCGTTCTGCGAGGCCACCCAGAGGGCAGTTATTCCAGTGGTAGTTTTCTTAACATTTACGTCAGCGCCCTTATCCAAAAGAAGTTTGACAATCTCGATATGGCCGTTCTGTGATGCCACTAAAAGGGCGGGTGCACCAGTGGTAGTCCTCTTTATATTCACATCTGCGCCCTTATCCAGAAGGAGTTTAACGATCTCCCAATGGCCGTTCTGCGATGCCATCCAAAGGGCAGTTACACCGTCGGTGTTATCTTTTATTTTTATGTCAACACCTTTATCCAGAAGGAGTTTGACGATCTCCGTATGGCCGTTCTGTGAGGCAAAATAAAGGGCAGTTGTGCCGGTGGTATTTTTTTTTACATTTGCATCCGCACCCTTATCCAAAAGGAGTTTGACGATCTCTGTATGGCCGTTCTGTGAAGCCACCAAAAGGGCGGTTGTTCCAGTAGATGTTTTCTTTACATCCACATTTGCGCCCTTATCCAAAAGGAGTTTGACGATCTCCGTATGGCCGTTCTGTGAGGCCATCATCAGGGCTGTTATACTGTCTGTAGCATCCATTACATTTACATCAGCGCCCCTTTCCAAAAGGAGTTCAACGATCTCGACATAGCCGTTCTGTGATGCCACCCAGAGGGCAGTCGTACCGGTAGTGGTTTTCTTTGCATTTACTATCAGCGCCCTTATCCAAAAGGAGCTTAACGACTTCCGTATGGCCATTCTGTGATGCAAGATAAAGGGCAGTTGTACCAGTGGTAGTTGTCTTTTCATTTACATCAGCGCCCCTATCCAAAAGGAGCTTAACAATATCCATTTGGCCAGCCTGCGATGCAATCATCAAGGCTGTTAAGCCATAAGAAATATTTTTTGATTTAATACCAGTATGGTTAACCAACGCAACCAGTTTGTCCGAAAGGTTGCCTTTTTCTGCGGCTCGAATCAATTGGGAATTTTGGTCTGATATACTCGCTTCAGCAAAAATCACAGGTGCCAGTAAAATGCAAACCATAGAAAACAGTATTCGCTTCATTGAATACTCCTTTTTTGCCAAATCAGAAAAACTGTTTGAAATGCTTTGGCGGTGATAACAGAAATGTTAATCGATAACGCACCTGTTGAAAGACACTTTTTCAGAATAAAACGATTTTTCACAGCACCAACTCTTTTTTGTTCATTGATTTACAGGTGATGCCTGATGCAGCAGTGCTTCATAGATGGGTTTGTCCTTAAAATATTCAGGGATACTATATGAAATGATTGAGACGATCATCAGCGGCAGCAACAGATCGTAGGCTCCTGTCATTTCCAGTATCAGAATGGTTCCGGTAACGGGTGCGCGGACAATCGCCGAAAAATATCCCGCCATTCCCAAAACCCCCCAAACTGTAAAATCAAAATCGGCATCCGGATAAATTCCGAACACGACATGTCCGAAAAATGAGCCGATTAATGCGCCAAGCAACAGCAGGGGCGCAAATATACCCCCGGGGGCTCCCGTACTGTAGCTGATCATGGTAAAGATAAATCTAAGGATGAAATACATCAGAAGCTGACGGGATACAAACGTATTATTAAGAACATTTTCAACGAGATTCATTCCAGTACCCAGTGATTCGGGCAGAAACATCCCAACCAATCCAAAAACGATGCCAAGGCCGAAAGCCAATAATATTTTTTTAAATAATGTAAACCGATGGACATAAACAGATCCACCAAGCAGAGATTTATTGAATAAAAGACCCAGAAAACCCAGAAAAATCCCCAGCAACATAAAAAAAGGTATCATACTCACTTCTGGATAATTTAATATTTGTATATGAAAAACGGGGAGGTGACCCATACTTAAACGACAAACGATATCGGCGGTCACGCATGCGACAAATGCGGTTACCAGGACATTCCGATTGAGGTTACTGTGTAATTCTTCCATAACAAAAAACACCCCCGCCAAGGGTGCGTTAAAAGCGGCTGCCAAGCCGGCTCCGGCTCCGGCTGATATCAATATCTTGCGTTCGGTCCGGTTTGGAGCAAGATAATCCCCGAGAATCTTTGCAACAGCCGCGCCCATTTGAACGGTTGGCCCCTCTCTACCCAGGGCAAGCCCACTACCGATTCCAATGACGCCTCCGACGAATTTCACGATGAGGATGCGCCAGCCACGGAATGCAAACAGTCCTCCCAGATACCCCTTCAGGTGGGGGATTCCACTGCCGCCCGCATCCGGTGCGAATTTCAATGTAACAAACACAACCATGGCAATGGACAGGCCAAAGGTGACCGGTGGCAGCAGCCAATAAAAGAATTCATGGGATTGTGAAAAGGTAATAAAAGTATCGCGCAGTTTTTCGGCATATTCCAGGCTGAGACGAAACACGACGGCGGTTAGCCCTGCTATGAGGCCAATGCATAGACCTTTCAGAGACAGAATTCTTCTTCTAAGCGTGAACTGGGGCTGATCAGGAGGCAATTCTATGTGATTCATCGTTTTTTCCTATTATTTTCATGAAAGCCTTAACTGACTTATTTTGCTGCTCTGCACTTTTAATAACGTAATTGAGCCCTTACCTTAAATCCCAGGTTGGTGGTCTACGACGAGGCGGTGTCGTCCCTGGATGGCCACCCAAACCTTCTCAGAGTCAAGTAGCGGAGTGTTACATAAAGCGCTTTCATAAAATCAGTCCAGTTTCCGGATGGCTTTGGCTTTCGGGATGTGTCGGCAACACCGTCTGGGACAAAGACAGTCGCCCCGTTTTCTTTCATACGGAGCGACAACTCGATATCCGCCATAGGCTTGATTACTGGGAACGAACCCTGGAATGCCACGCGTCTGAAAAACATCACCTGATCTCCAATGCATATGCCCGAGGCAACGAACCAGAGCCGGTGCAGCACAGGCGTAAGCCAGTTTAGGCGCAGGCTGAACCCCGACGAACCATCGTAAGTGGCGCCAAAACATCCGCCGACAGCACTGTCGTTTTCCTGAAGCACTTTCAGCATGCGTGAAATCGCACCCGGCAAAAGCCTGGTTTCTGCCCGGAGCAGAACAATCACATCGTGCCGTGCAACGTTTATACAGCTACTTAATTGCGTTCCCCGAATAATTTCAACTGGACAATCCTGGATGTCAATGGACTGGCTGCACCCGGAAATATCCTGTGCTTCATTTTCAGCCAATATGATAACGGAGATGCTTCGAGCCGGCGGAAACCGGGCCGGCCAGTATTGGCGGTCTTTCCAGAAGCACCAGATTCCTGCAGCAATAAAGGGCAAAAATTCAATTCCCTGCAGAAGTGACTTGTTGTGCCATAAAGGATTGATGGCCCATGGGTGAAAGATGAAAACAAGCGGCAGAATTGAGGCATGAAGAATGATCCATGGTGTTGGGCGGTACAATACCAGAAATGGGGTGACCAGCAGCAGATACCAGGTGTGAAACGTCGGAGCGAAAATCAATAAAATGGCGGATAACAGGAAGACAGATCGGGGCCTGTCCGGAGTCAGGAAAAATACAAACCCCGAGAGACCTGCAGCGCAAAACATGGCAAGCCAGGTTGGAGGCAATTCTCCGATGATGCTCTGGTAAATATAATTGAACAGACCATTGAAGTGAAAATCGGAGATAAAAATTTTTAACGAAGACAAAAAATCGATTCCAGGATCAACATAAGGCAGCATCAACGCAAATGGAAGCAGGAAAAGGGGAAAGTACTTGATGTTGCCGCGCTCAACAAGCAGGGGCAGGAAGATGACCGGCGTCAGTTTTGTCATGACGGCAAGCCCGAGGGCCGGATACATCAGCCATGGCTTCTTCTGCCTGCAACCATAAAGGGACAGCATGGTCCAGAAAACCAGTATACTTTCAAGATGGCCTTGGCCAGCCACGGAAACGATCGCCAGGGGATTCAGCGCATAAAGAACGATTTCCCTGAAATCTGAAGTAAATGAACGTATCATAAGCAGCAGCAGGAAAATCGTACCCAAATCAAAAAGCACAAGAATTGTTTCAAAAAACCATTGTGTTGGCGATATCGCGGCGCCTGCCTTAAAAAGCATCTGCGCAAAAGGCCAGTAAATCGCAGGGATATTTTTAAAATTGATGTTCTGCCAAGTTGCATTCCTGAGGTGTTTCAGTGCTTCGGCATCCGGAGCAAGCAGGTATGGATTATAACCTGAAAGCTGGATTTGTCCTTCCCAGATATAACGATTGATATCGCTGTTGGCCGGAAACTGGAAAATCGCAATGGCTCTTACAAGAAGCGCCATCAACAAAACAGCATGAAGCATCTGCCTTCCAGTCCAGTGCTTCATGATCCAGAGCATGCACATGAACATGCCCGCTGATCCAATCAGATAATAGGGACTTCCAACAATGTTCTTGCCTGGAACCAGAAGAAACGCCGAAAAAATCGCATAGGCAATAAAAGCGCCGACGCCATAAACCATTTCCTGATAAAAAAAACTTTTCAATTTGTTCTTTGCCCCGCATAACCTCTGGAAAGGAATGTAATTACAAGATGGTTTTTCTTTATATTACCGATTCATTGGAGCTTATTTCAAAAGTCATGGATCAAACGAAATAATATTAATAAAATTAAGAAAGTGCTCCATTATCTTCTTGATTTCCCCAAACCAAGAAAAGAACGATAATATGAGCATTCTTTTTAATATTCAAAATACCATACAAATGCAACTTTTTCCCGTGGATAGTGCATGAACTTAATCTACTTTCAAATAGGGAGCAGGAATTTACAAACTCGTTCCTTGATAAAAAATCACGCTCGGACCTTTTTTAAAGTCCAGGCTTGGTGCATTTTGAAATTGGCTCAATGATTTTAATTTATTGTTTGGAAAACAGCCTCGCCCTCAAAAACATTAGACAAAATGATAAGGGGGGGGCTATGAACAAGGTCATGCCAGCCACGAAGAAACCGATTGGGCAATCACCGGAAGCGCATGGATCATCCATGCAGGTATTGATTCGAAACAATATGGATTCAGAACACCTGTCTGAAACAACCGGTAACGCCAAAGTGTCCGGTTGTACAAAAAGATCTGTCTGCTTTTTTGAATACGGTCAGTTCCAGCGGGATTTCATCCAAAAAGGATGTGAAAGTCAAAGGATTACAGCTAAATGCAGATGGTTGGCGTTTTCAACTTCATCATCATTGATTATCCACCGAACTGAATGACCATGCCACCGACCATAATAATCGCAAGACCTGCCCAGGTGGATACCGGTATGGTTTCTCTGAATATCAATAAGCCGAACAATACACTGATAAGCGCAAAAACAGCGACATAAACTCCCAATAATCTGGAAAAATCCCATTTTACCAGATTGACGGTCAATCCATAGCATCCCAAAATCACAAAGCCCGTAACAATAAAAAGAAGGCTGGTTTTATGCAGTCCTTTCCGAATCATGGCGTCTCCGGCGACTTCAAGGAGCGCTGCTCCAATAAAAACAAGCCACGCAACAGGTGTCATAGCAGTTTCATCCCCTTATCTCGATCATTTTATTTTGCCATCAGCCGCAAGCTCCACCAAAGCGCAAAGGCACACCTGACTGGAGCGCGGTACCCAGTGTTCTGCCCAGGCCGGACAATGACCGCTACAGGGCGCTCGATGAATTGACGATCTTCTCGACAATCACCTTGGTAATCATGTAGGTTGGTTTGATCCCTTCGTCTCCCATGCTGCCGGATGCCAGGGTCTGGCCGCTGATCAGGGGATTGTCCGAGGCGTAATAGGCATACCGAAGCTTGATGTCGGGGGAAATCTGCCCCCGAATGATGGACGCGCTGATGGCCCGCTGGTAATGACCTCCCTCCATTTCAAGGCCGATCGCTTTCCAGCTTGTGGTCTGAAATTTTTCAAGGACATCCCGGTTCTGCAGGGATGTACCCAGAACCGTGACGATGGGCCCGACATAGACATCCACGGAACCATCGAAATCCGTTTTTTCCAGGTCATTATCCACCAGGTAGTTGTGGGGGGTTCCTTCCATGACGTGGGCCGTCGGCAGCATGATATCGCCCTTGCCGCCCGGAAGAATCCCGGCTTTACCCATGATGGATATGGAGCAGACCTGAATGCCGGGCTCCTGGTGAAACTGCGACAGGAGCTCATCCATGACTTCATAAGCCTGGGTGCCGAAGGCATAATCGATGACCAGAAGAACCGGCCGGGCGCTTTTCAGGTTCTGGCGCTCCAGGTGAAGTTCGGGGTGGAACATCAACTGGTCAAGCTGCACCATATCGAAAATCTGGGCATGAATCAGCATTTCCGAAGTGTCCGGCACGTCATAAAACCCGTTTGCAGCCGCATGCGTCTTGATCATTTCGCCTTTGTCCCGGCAGGCTTGCAAAAAGCGGTAGAGATCACCATCGGGTTTCTCCGGGCTATCGCCGCACACCGCGGCATATCCATAGAGCAGGTTGACCACGCTGTGCATGTTGGCGCTGATAATGTGCAGGGGCCGGTTCCGCAGCCCCACTTCGCAGAGTTTGTTTTTGATGTTCGCCGCCCACTGGGGCCCGTATCGGTGATGGCCGATCAGGCTCTGAAGGGCCGGGGTGAAATAAATCAGAAGCTCATCGTCCCTACAGGCGTTTTCCCGTTCAACGCGTTTTCCCAGGCGGTAGATGATCTGAAACAGGCTGCTGTTGCATCCGCAGGATTTGCGGGTTTCATCCAGATAGGCGTAGGTGTCCTTGGTCTCCTGATAGGTTCTTCCCAGGAAAATGCTCAGGTTCCAGATGGCCTGATCCAGTTGCCGGTCCGTCAGCGTGTCTTCCCGGGAAACAATGCGCTCCAGTTCCTTCCAGCCGCTGGTGTATTCTCCGCCGGGTTCCTTCATCTGGTGGAAGATTTTTCCGGCCTCGATGTTCAAAAATGTAATATGGGTCAGAACATCGTAAATTTCGCTGAGCCCTGTGGTAATCACGAAACACATTTCACTTTCACTGACACGATAGGAGAGACGGCGTCGTTTGTTCGGCAGAATTTTTTCAAAGGAAGTATGTTCAAAGGCTTCGTGGGCGGTCAGAACGATCCGGGTGCATTCTTCAATTCCCCTGGGGAGGCGGTCCAGAATGTATTCCAGGCCTTTGATCTCGATGCTGCGCGGGTCGTTCATGGTGCCGTAAATTTCGGGGCTCAGGTCCCGAAGCGCCGTCGCCAGCGTTTGACCGGATATGCCGGAGGGCTTGTAATTTCCGCGTATGATCATGGCATCGGCAATGACTTTAAAAGCCCGAATGGCCAGCCTGCCCTTGTGCGCTCTGCTGAATGATTCCATTTGTCTCTCCTTTTTGACCCGTTCATCCTTGCAGCAAGGTCTCTTTTGACAGCCAGTCCTTATTGACGCTCCGCACCGCCGCTACGAGAAAGATCTTAAGCCCGGACTAAATCGCGCTGGCGCCGCCATCCACCATCAGCACATGGCCGGTGATGAACCGCGCCGCATCGGAACATAAAAAGAGCACGGGATAGACCACATCCAGGGGCTCGGCAAGCCTTCCCATGGGAATGGTTTTGACAATCTGGTCGCAGAGGTTTGAATCCGACCAGAACATCTGGCTGAACCGGGTTTTCACCATGCCGGGGGAAACGGCATTGACCTGAACATCCGGGGCCAGCTCCTGGGCCAGAACCCGCGTCATCATTTCAATGCCGGCCTTGGCAATGCCATAGACGCCCATGGCGGGAGCGGACCTTCTTGCCGCGAGGGAAGAAATACTGACAATTTTGCCGTTTTTCTGACTTCTCATGATCTGTCCGGCCTTGCGGGAGCATAAAAACGCGGCATTCAGATTGGAGTCGATGATTTTCTGCCACAAGACCGGGTCCGCATCGACCACGGTGGTGATCAGATTCATGCCCACATTGTTGATCAAGATATCGATCCTTCCAAAAACATCCAGGGTACGCTGGAAGAGCATATCCACGTCCTCGTGTTTGGCCGCATGCGCCTGAATCGCCAGCAGCCGGTCGCCGGCATTCAGCAGCGCGACGGCGGCATCCAGCCCTTCCTGTTTTCTGCCGCAGATGGTCACCTTTGCTCCCTGTTCCAGAAGCATTTTTGCTATTTCCAGTCCGATTCCGCGGCTGCCGCCGGTAACCATCACGCATTTGTCTTCAAGGCCAAAGGATATGCCGCTCATGAATTGCCCTTTCACAGAGAGTGTCTGTTTGTTGATCCCGTTTCCAGTGCTGACTGCTGAAATTCCCGAAAATTTCCCCTGACTGCTTTTATTAAGAGAACCGCTTTCGGGAGTCAATAAGAATCCCTGCCCTACCGCCATTATATCGCATTTTACCCCCGGCTTTCGCGCATAATCGCTTCTTTGGCCGGGAATACAGAGATGGCCCGATGTTTATTTCCTGGACTGAATGCGGGACCCATCGCCGATGCTCTCATCGGGATGGGCAATCACCTTTTCGTTCTCATGGATTCCGGAAAGGATCTCCGCCGTGAACCCATTGCGCTGGCCGACTTCAACCAGACGCTTTCGCGCCTTCCCTTTATCGCTGACAAAAACAGCCCAGTCCTTTTCCGACCGAAAAAGAGCGCTATTGGGAACCTGGAGAACATCCTTTGCCTCCAGGACCACAAAGTGCGCTTCCAGTCTGTATCCATCTCCCAGAGCGCGCCATTTATCCGGCGGCGACAGGATATCGGCAATAATCAAAACCCGCTGTTCCTCCACACCCAGGCTGGATATCTTTGTAAACCCAGCCGGCTCGACGACCCGCACGGCTCCCGAAAGCGACTCGGCTCCGCCCCAGCGTTTGAACAAAACCGGTGTGCCCTTTTTAATTCTAACCGCATCCGAAGACAGGACTTCCACGCGGACTTCAAGATTTTCAACATTGCCGACATCCATCAGCGGCTCCGCCGCTCCGACCGTTCCCTCGCTTTCCCGGTAAATCCTGAAGATGGTGCCGGTGATGGGTGACAAAATATTAATCGTTTGATGCGATGCGTCACTTTTTCTGGAAGTAAAGCTTTGCAGCGACGTCCGGGTCCTGTCCAGTTCAAAACGGGAAACATCCACCGCGGCTTCGGCCGAATGCCGTAGCGCCCGCGCCTTGTTGACCTCGGACACTGCCTGGTCAAATTGATCCTTTGCCACATACCCGTTGGCATGCAAATCCGTAATCCGTTCCAGTTTCTTCTCAAGGTATTCCGTATCCGCTGCCGCGGCCCGCTCTTTTTCCCGAGCAGCCTTCAGCGCAGCCGTTGCCGCCGACACGCCGGCTTCGGCTTCGGCGCGGCTTCGGGGATCCAGGGCCTGTGACCATACGGGTTCCAGCATAGCGACGGTCTGCCCTTGCTGCACCGGATCTCCCACTTTTGCGTCAATCCGCCGCATCACCCCGGATGTGGGCGCTGAAATCACAAAACGCTCTTTCAGGCGGGTCCGGCCCTCTTCTTCGATGGTGACCTGGAGCGGCCCCCGGAAGACGTTCACCAGATCGACGTCCGTTGCTCCGGGAAGAAGACCGTAACCCGTAACAAGGACGACCGCTATGATAATGATGCTGACCGACAGGGTTCTGCGTTTGACAATTTCCATCCGATACTCCTTGGGAACTCCCCGGCCGCTGGTTATTCCCTGGTTTTTAAGACTTCGACAAGATCCAGATGATCCAGTTTGTGGCGCACGATTAGCCCCGACACCGCTGCCGAAGCCAGAACAACGGCAGCCGACAACGCGAAAGTCTTCATCTCTATGACAAGCGGCACCCGGAAAAGATCGGATGCCAGGGCCTGGGCAATATATGCACAGAGCCAGTAGCCGATGACAAACCCGAATGGTATGGCGATCAGCGTCAGGATTCCCAATTCCCCCAGGAGAATGTAAGAAATTTCACCCCGCGTGTAGCCCAGCACCCTGAGGCTGGAGAGCTCCCGGCTCCGTTCCGACAGCGCGATTCTGGCGCTGTTATAGACCACGCCGAAAGCGATGAAACAGGCCATCAGTGTGGCAACATACGTGAAAAACAGCAATGCCTTGGCCTGCACCTCGTGAAAATTGTGAATATCGTTCATTCTGACCACGGTCCCGGAAACGCGCGGCATCTGGATAAAACGCTGATAGAGTTTTTCTCGGTACCGGGAATCCGTTACCAGATAGGCGCCGGATATGGCGCTGCCTTCACGCATCAACCGATTGAGCGCCGCGATATCCATGTATCCCGTCACGCCGAGATATTGCTTGACCAGAGCCGCAACCGGTACCTGACGAATCGCCTTTGATCCCTCGAGGACCTCGATGGTCAGCATGTCCCCGGTCTTGACGCCCAGAATCTTGCCCAGATAATCCGTGAGAACGATTCCGGAAGGCGGCAGAGACACGCGTTTGAGGCTCTCATCCAGCAGTTGATGCAGGCGGCTGTCCGGTTCGATTCCGCTGATTACCGTCTGATAACTGCGGTGACCATACCGGAATTTTGCCGGAACCGTCCGAAAGGGCTCCGCGGTTTGAACGCCGGGGAGTGCTTTCAGCTCATACATGGCCCTTCGGGAAGTCGGTTCGGTAAACGCGATGGAAATGTCTTCCTTGCGGGAAAGAACAAACTGAACATTGACCATATACGAAACCGAATCCTTGAAAAAACCGCTGGAAACCATCGTGGCGCAGGAAACGGCAATGCCGACAATCGAAAGAAAGGTCCTGATCGGCTTTCGCTCGATATTTCGGAAAATAATCCGCGAGGGTTGAGTCAGCCGTCGGCCCAGCCCTGTTTTTTCAATCAGCGCAACGCTGTATTTTGCCGGGGGTTCGGGCCGCATGGCTTCCGCGGGCGGCAGTTTGGCGGCCCGCCAAAGCGAGTGCAGGGTCCCAGCCAGCGCTGATAAGACGGTGATCAGGACCGCGTAAATGATCACTGCCGGATGCATTTCATAGATGAGATCCGGGAAACGATAAATTTCCATATAGATGCCGCCCAGCAGTTTTCCGCTCCAGATCCCTCCGGCGATGCCGGCAATGAGGCCGATCAGGACGATCAGCAGGACAAGTTTGGCATAATGAACGCCGATATCCGGATTGTTGTAGCCGAATGCCTTCAGGGCGGCGATCTGTTCGCGCTGGGTGTGGATGGTCCGGCTCATCACCACATTCAGTAAAAAGGCCGCGACACAGATGAAGATTGTGGGAAATATTTGCGAACTCCTTTGAAGTTGCCGGAATTCCTCGTTCAGCATGCGATGGGAGAGCTGATCCTTTCGCCCATGGGCGCCAAATCCGCCGTATGGTGCAACGATACGATCCAGTTCCTCAAGAATATCGTTTAATGCGGCACCCGGATACAGGGTCATTACCACGTCGTTAAACGCGCCATCCATATCGTAAGCGGTGCCGAGCGCCTTTCTGGCCATCCACAGGACCCCATAGCGCTTGAAATCCGGACTGATGGCATCCGGACGCAGCAGAAAAACAAATTCCGGAGACAGGGCAATCCCGCAAATCGTAAGCCTGGTCCATTTCCCGTTCAGGATCGCCGCAAATTGATCGCCGGGGTTGAAATCATGGGCCTTTGCAAAGTTTTCGTTGATCACGACTTCGTGATCCCTGGTCGGATCAGGAAGCCTGCCCTTTCGGATATAAAGACGATTCAAGAGCGGGCTGCCGGCATCGGGGCCAGCATCGGGGATGGATACGATTTTTGCGGTAACCGGTTCGGCAAAACCGGTGATATCCAGTTTGACACGGACAGAGACCCGGGTTTCAACCTGGTTGACGCCGGGAACATTTTGAATCTTCTCTTTCAGGCTTTCCGGGGCCCGCTTCAGGTTGACAAAGACATCGGCAAAGCTATAGTCCCGATAAAACGTGTTCCGGGTCAGATTCAGGGAATCCATGGTGCTGATGAACATGATAAAGGTTGCAACACCGCTCATGACAACCAGTGTAATCGCAAAGACCTGACCTTTCATGCGCCGGATATCCCGCCACAGTTTTCGGTTCAGTGCCTTCATAGCCTCACCATTGCAGCTCGCCGGGCGATTTTCTTGCCGTCTGCGTTCTGACTTCCGAAATTCTGCCGTTGCTGAGATAAATGACCCGGTCGGCCATGCCGGCGATGTCCGCATTATGGGTGATGATCGCCGTTGCCGTGCCGAGCTCGCGATTGATCCGCTCCAGCGCTTCGAGCACCACGATGCCGGTCTTGGAATCCAGGGCTCCGGTAGGTTCGTCACAAAGCAGCACCGCAGGATTTTTTGAGATCGCACGAGCGATGGCCACGCGTTGCTGCTCTCCGCCGGACAGTTGCGCGGGAAAATGATCCAGGCGCTCGGTTAATCCGACCATGGCCAGGGCATCTTCCGGAATCATGGGGTTTCTGGCGATCTCCGTCACGACCGCCACATTCTCTTTTGCCGTGAGACTGGGAATCAGATTGTAAAACTGAAAGACGAATCCCACATGAAAGCGGCGGTATTCCGTCAGTTCCTGTTCGCCGGCATGGGTCAGGTCCTTGCCCCGGTATGAAACAAAGCCGCTGGTCGCCGTATCCAGACCGCCGAGAATATTCAGCAACGTGGATTTGCCGCTTCCGGACGGCCCGAGCAGCACAACCAGCTCGCCGGGAAAGAGTTCCAGATTCGCTCCCCGCAAGGCATGGACTTCCACCTCTCCCAGTTTATAGGTTTTGGTCAGTTCCCGTACCTGGAATACAACGTCTTGCGGGTTTTGTGTCTGCTGTACTTTAACCGTCATTTTCCGGATGTTCCCCGCCGGAGAGTTAACCGGAGAAAATAATTAATTGATAATGTTGTTCCGACATGGTCCCCTTTTGTGCATGTTGTGTAAAATGGCAGGTGACAGCATGAGAATGGATGGTTGAAAAATAGCAGGACGAGAAAAGTTATTCAAGCGGTATCTGCTGCCGGCAGCCATATCAACAGGGTCGGCTACGGGAGGGCAATCCGGTTCGTGCGAAGTGATGCGAGCCTTATTTTTTGCTTTTCATAGTACAATCGAATATATAAAGATCCGTACTTGAATTTGCCTTATTTCAGGCAATTCTATCTGCCCGGGCATCAAGCGCCATATAAATCAGAAAATAACGCCACATTCCGATAACGGAAGGAAAGGAGAAATAGCATGGATAATCATCAGTGCCGGTGGGGGGAAACGGTTGCACACAAAATCATCAAGAATCTGGAGAAGCGCAGAATGGCGGGAAGTTATGCTCCCACGGCCGCTCAAGCCAAAGATGAAATCCTTTCCATGATTCCAAAAGGCGCCATCATCTATCGATGCGGCTCGATGACAGCCACGAATATGGGACTATGGGAAGCGATAGCCGCTCTGCCGGGGATTGAAATCATCGATCCTTACAGAACGGATATAACACCCGAGGAGAAACTGGAACTCAGGCGAAAGGGCATGACGGCCGATATCATGATTTCCAGCTCCAATGCAATCACCCTGGATGGGAAGCTGGTCAACCTGGATGGCATGGGAAACCGGGTTGCGGCCATGACATTCGGGCCCCGGAAGGTCATTCTGGTGGTGGGAGTCAACAAGATTGCAGCGGATCTGGAATCAGCCATGGCCAGGATCAAACATTATGCAGCTCCGGTGAATGCAGCCCGATTCGGCGTGGATACCCCTTGCGTGGAAACCGGATTGTGCGTGGACTGCAAGTCCCCCCAGCGCATCTGCAATATGTGGAGCATCATCGAAGGCCACATGATCAAGGACCGGATTCATGTTAAGCTCGTGGGCGAAAATCTGGGGTATTAAAAATGGCCCTTAAAAAATCCGAACTTTACAGCTCCCTCTGGCAGTCATGCGATGAGCTGCGCGGCGGCATGGATGCCAGTCAATACAAGGACTATGTCCTGGTCCTGCTCTTTGTAAAATATGTCAGCGACAAATACGCCGGCCAGCCCTTTGCCCCGATCACGATTCCGGCGGGCGCCGGCTTTGCCGACATGGTTGCGTTCAAGGGCAAGAGCGACATCGGCGATCAGATCAACAAGAAGATCCTCGGACCGCTGGCCAGTGCCAACAAGCTGTCCGACATGCCTGACTTCAACGATGCCACAAAGCTCGGCAGCGGCAAGGAAATGGTGGATCGCCTCACCAACCTCATCGCGATCTTTGAAAACCCGGCCCTTGATTTTTCCAGGAACCGCGCCGACGGTGACGACATTCTCGGTGACGCTTACGAGTATCTCATGCGGCATTTTGCCACCGAAAGCGGCAAGAGCAAGGGCCAGTTCTACACCCCGGCCGAGGTCAGCCGCGTCATCGCGAAAATCCTCGGCATTCGCCACGCCCGGACAAGCAACGCCACCACCGTCTATGATCCCACCTGCGGCTCCGGTTCGCTGCTTCTGAAGGTCGGGGACGAAGCCACCGCGAAGGTAACTCTTTACGGGCAGGAAAAGGATTCGGCAACCGCCGGACTCGCACGCATGAACATGATCCTGCACGACTATGCCACCGCGCTCATCATGCAGGGCAACACCCTTGCCAATCCGCTCTACAAAGACGGCGACGCCATCAAGACCTTCGACTATGTGGTCGCCAATCCGCCTTTCAGCGACAAGCGGTGGAGTTCCGGCCTTCATCCCAATGAAGGTGGGAGTGGCTCCGTCAGCGGTGAACAAACCGCCAAGGATTACGGCCGCTTCGTGGGATTCGGCGTGCCGCCCGCCAAGCAGGGTGACTATGCCTACTTGCTTCACATTCTCCGTTCGCTCAAACCCAACGGCAAAGGCGCATGCATTCTCCCGCATGGCGTGTTGTTCAGGGGAAACGCCGAGGCCGTTATCCGCAAGAACCTTATCCAACGCGGCTATGTCAAGGCCGTCATCGGACTGCCGGCGAACCTCTTTTACGGCACTGGGATTCCGGCCTGCATCATCGTGCTCGACAAAGAAAATGCCGCTGCCCGCAAGGGCATTTTCATGATTGACGCCTCCAAGGGTTTCATCAAGGACGGCAACAAGAACCGCCTGCGCGCACAGGACATTCACAAGATCGTGGACACCTTCACCCGCCAGGCCGAAATCCCGCGTTACGCGCGCATGGTGCCGGTGGCGGAAATCAGCGATCCGAAAAACGATTTCAACCTCAACCTTCCGCGTTACATCGACAGCACCGAACCGGAGGACCTGCAGGACATCGACGCCCATTTGCACGGCGGCATCCCGGACCGCGACATCGATGCGCTCGAACGCTACTGGCAGGTCATCCCCGGCGTGCGCGATGCGCTGTTCGAGAAAGCCGACCGCCCCGGCTATTCGAGATTGAAAATGGATCATAGACAATTGCCGGAAGATCTTTTGGCGAAAGACTTTCCTCCCGCTGCGTTATCCATTGTCAACCCGGCATTATCCATTAAAGAAACCATCTTCGGCCACGCGGAGTTCACCGCCTACAATGAATCCGTGAGCAGGCTGTTC
Source organism: Deltaproteobacteria bacterium (assembly GCA_016219185.1). Lineage (GTDB taxonomy): Bacteria > Desulfobacterota > Desulfobacteria > Desulfobacterales > Desulfatirhabdiaceae > RAAP-1. Next base: position 274,188 of record JACRBZ010000066.1, on the reverse strand, counting down.
GCAAAGTGGAAGGCTGCCAACACCCCGCTTCTGAAAGGCATCGACCAGGTGGGCAAACCCAAGGCGCTCATCGAAACCCTCTCCGAGGATCTGCTCGTCACCTTCGAGAAAGCCCGGCTGCTCGACCCCTACGATGTGTATCAGCACCTCCTGGACTACTGGGAAGAGACCATGCAAGACGACGTTTACATGATCGTAAGCGACGGTTGGCGCGAAGCTGCCAGGCCCCGACTCATCGTTGAGGAGAAAAGCAGCAAAACAAAGGAGAAGCCCGATTTCACCGTCGGCAAGCTGAAGTATAAAACCGAGTTGATTCCGACCGTTCTGGTCATTGCCCTCTACTTTACCGCTGAGCAGGAGAAAATCGAGAAGCTGGAAGTCGAGATCGCAGCTACCCGGCAGGCAATGGAAGAAATGGCCGAGGAGCACAGCGGAGAGGAAGGGCTCCTGGAGTCGGCAAAAAATGACAAGGACAAACTCACCAAGGCCTCGGTCGCGTCCCGGCTGAAGGAAATCAAGGGTGACGCGAACGTAGCGGACGAGCGCAAGGTGCTCAGCGACTACTTCACCCTCATCGAAAAGGAAGCAGCCACCACCGCGAAGATCAAAGCCGCGCAGGAAACCCTCATGGTCAAGGTCGCGGCCCAGTATGGCAAGCTGACCGAGGACGAAATCAAGAAGCTTGTGGTGGACAACAAGTGGTTGGCCCGGCTTGCCGCCGCCGTACAAGGCGAACTGGATCGCGTGTCGCAGACGCTTACCGGGCGTATCCGGGAACTCGCCGAACGCTACGCAACCCCGCTACCACAGCTCACGAAGACAGTGGAAATCCTCGCCTCCCGCGTGGACGAACACCTCAAACGGATGGGATGCCCGCCATGAGCAAATCAAAGAAATCCACCATCGAAGTCCAGGGCACGGCCATCACCGTGCTCTCGCAAACGAACGAAGACTACATCTGCCCCACGGACATCGCCCGTTACAAGAACGCCGAACATACGGACGATTTGATACGAAACTGGCTCAGAAATCGCAATACCGTCGAATTTCTCGGTGTATGGGAACGGCTCAACAATCCCGGTTTTAATCCCGTCGAATTCGACGGGATTAAAATGCAGTCCGGCTTGAACAATTTCACCCTAACCCCGAAGCAATGGATTGAGAAGACCCGCGCCGTGGAGCAATGCCCCCCCCGGTCTCGAAGGCAACATGCGGGAATATGCGACGGTGGAGCAACTGCTCGTGTTGGCCAGCATCGAGGGCATGAACGCGGAATTCATCCACATGAACCTTCCGCAGGGCGACCGCCTGAAACGTCTCAACCAGATCGCCATCCGTCAGATGCTGACCCTCACTGCCGTCAGCACCATCGGCCTGCCAGGGGCAACCGAGAAAACGGAGCGGCCATGAACGACTACGATACGCTGCTCCAGTCCGTGAGCGCTATCGCCGAAAAGATGCAGGAGCTGCAAACCATCGCTGTGACCCAATACACGCCCATCGTGGAAACCATCATCGCCACCAGTAGCCGCGATGCCCGGCACATCGAGCACACCCTTGATCACCTGCTCGATTTCTGTGGCTACGAGCCTGCACTCCGTCTCTACAAAAAGCTCTGCCGCTACTATTTTCACATTAACCCAACCGCAACAGTGCAATATATCGAGGCCTATCGTGAATTCTGGGATTCCGACCAGGAGGCGAAGCCATGAGCGAGAAAGTGAAACCCGGCTACAAGCAGACCGAGGTGGGGGTGATTCCGAAAGAGTGGGAGGTGAAGCGACTCGGCGAAATTGCAACCATTGCAACCGGGAATACTCCGCCGACTTGGGATGCCGCTAACTATGGTGATGAGTTTCTCTTCGTCGGTCCAGTGGACTTGGGTGAGGCGAAAAGAATAACCTCAACCGAAAAGAGACTGTCGAAAAAGGGATTCGCGATTTCCCGGCGTTTTCCCAAAAACTCAATCCTCTTTGTCTGTATAGGCTCGACAATCGGTAAGTGTGGAATTGCTTCGGTCGAGCTAACATCGAATCAGCAAATCAACTCAATCTTCCCGTCACCCGACTTTTCGGTTGACTATCTCTATTACTCTGTTTGCACCGCTGTGCCCAAGATCAGAGCATTGGCAGGCGAACAGGCGGTCCCCATAGTCAACAAGACGCAGTTCTTAGAAACTATGGTTGCTATTCCACCGCTACCCGAACAACGCGTCATTGCGGACGCGTTGAGCGATGTGGATGCGCTGATCGACGCACTGGACCAGCTTATCGCCAAAAAGCGCAATATCAAACAGGCCGGAATGCAGCAGCTCCTCACCGGCCAAAAACGCCTCCCCGGCTTTCACGGCAAGTGGGAAGTGAAGCATTTGGGGGATGTTGGCATGTTCTCGAAAGGCAGCGGCATCAAGAAAGACGAAGTCGTTGCGGATGGACTGCCCTGCGTTCGTTACGGTGAAATCTACACGCACCACAACGACTATCTCAAAGCCTTCAACTCTTTCATTACACCAGCTACAGCCGAGCAAAGCCAACGCATCGAGAAGGGGGATCTGCTGTTTGCCGGTTCGGGTGAGACGGCTGAGGAAATCGGCAAGTGCATCGCGTTCCTCGGTAATCAAGAAGCCTACGCTGGTGGGGACATCGTGATCTTCAGACCCGTTGGTCAAGACTCGATGTTTCTCGGATATCTCATGAACCAGTCGAGCGTAGCGAGCCAGAAAGCGCGTATGGGGCAAGGAGACGCAGTGGTTCACATCAGCGCCAGAAACCTTGCGCAGTTAAAATTACACCTTCCTTCCCAATCTGAACAAACCGCCATCGCCGATGTGCTCTCGGACATGGACGCGGAGCTTGAAGCGCTCGAAGCCCGCCGTGACAAGACCCGCGCACTCAAGCTGGGCATGATGCAGGAACTACTGACCGGGAGGACGCGCCTGGTATGAAGCCGCTCCGCCTTTTCATCAGCAGCGTGCAGAAGGAATTTGCCGAGGAACGGGTGGCGTTGCGGGATTATCTGCGCGGAGATCCGCTCCTGCGGCGATTTTTCGAACCATTCCTGTTTGAGGAAGTTCCCGCCGCCGACCGCCGGGCGGATGATCTTTACCTCGATGAAGTCGTGCGGTGCAATATTTACGTGGGTCTGTTCGGCAACGAGTATGGGTTTGAAGATATTCAAGGCATTTCCCCCACGCAGCGCGAGTTCGAGCTGGCCACGCAGCGGCACAAGCACCGGTTGATTTTCGTGAAAGATGCGGACGACCTGCAAAAGCATCCCAAGATGCGTGCGCTCATCCAGCACGCCGGAGCGCAGGTCATCCGCCGCCGTTTTACCACCAATGTTGAATTGGTTGCCGGCGTGTATGCCGCGCTGGTGCAATACCTGGAGACAAAGCGAATGATCCGCTCCGGCCCCTTCGATTCCGCCGAGTGCCCGGACGCGACACTGGCGGACCTCTCGACCGAGCGCATCCAGCGTTTCGTAGGCATTGCACGGCGGGCGCGCGGTTTCCCCCTGGCAGAGGAGACTGCCCCGGAGGAAGTGCTGGAACATCTTCATCTGCTCCGACAAGGTCGTCCCACCCATGCGGCAGAGCTGCTGTTCGGCACCGCGCCGCAACGGTTTCTTATAGCGTCCGAGATCAAGTGCGCGCATTTCCATGGCACCGAGGTTCGGAAGCCGATTCCGTTCTATCAGGTTTACAAGGGCACGGTTTTCGAGCTCGTGGATCAGGCAGTGGATTTTGTTCTGTCCAAGATCAATCTGGCCGTCGGCACGCGTGCGGCAAGTACGCAGGCGCCGGTGGCCTACGAAATGCCGCCGGAGGTGGTGCGAGAAGCCATCGTGAATGCTGTGGCACATCGGGATTATACCAGCAACGGCAGCGTACAGGTGATGCTGTTTGCCGACCGGTTGGAGGTCTGGAATCCGGGCACGCTTCCGCCATCGCTGACGCTGGAGCAATTGCGGCAGCCTCACGGCTCGGTGCCGGGAAATCCGTTGCTGGCGGAACCGCTTTACCTGACAAAATACATCGAACGGATGGGCACCGGTACCGGCGATATGATCGAGCGTTGCCGAATGGCCGGTCTGCCGGAGCCGGAGTTCAAGCTGACCGATGGCTTCGTGATCACCCTGCGCCGCAACCCGGAACGGGCCTTTACAACCGTGGGAGGACAAATCGAAAGGCAAGCCACCCCATCAGTCACCCAGCCAGTCACCCCACCAGTGGAGGTGCTCGTTCGACTGCTGGGCCAAGCCGGTGCCCTGGGCAACGCCGAAATTCGTGCGCATCTGGGTCTGAAGGATCGCACCCACCTGCGCGAGCGTTATCTTGCTCCGGCTTTGGCGGAAGGTTTTATTGAACCCACCATTCCGGACAAGCCCAACAGCCGCCTCCAGCAATACCGGCTTACCCCCAAAGGGGCCGGCGTGCTTGCGGTACTCCAAAAAGGGCAATCTTCCTGATAGTGAGGGTATAACATGAACATCGGCCAACCAGAGCGTGAGACACAGAACCGTGTGATTGCCCTGTTCCGGGATGAACTCGGTTACCGAATCCTCGGTGACTGGACCGACCGCCTGGACAGCAGCAACATTGATGAAAAGCTGCTTACTGCTTACCTCACCAGGAATGGCTACAACCCGGCGCAAATTGTCAAGGCGATTCACGAGCTGCGCACCGAAGCGGGCAATCCCAACCGCAGCCTCTACGACAACAACAAGAAGGTTTACAGCCTGCTCCGCTACGGTGTGCCGGTGAAGATCGAGGCCGGCCAAGTCACAGAGACGGTCAAGCTCATCAATTGGGAGCAGCCGGAGCAAAACGACTTCGCCATGGCCGAGGAAGTGACGCTTCGCGGCAACCACGCGCGGCGGCCTGACCTGGTGCTATACGTCAACGGTATTGCCGTCGGCGTGATTGAGCTTAAAAACAGCCGTATCTCCATCGGTGACGGTATCCGGCAGAATATTTCCAACCAGCAGCCGGAGTTCAACGCCTGGTTCTTCAGCACCGTGCAGTTCATCTTTGCGGGCAACGACTCTGAGGGGATGAAATACGGCACGGTCGGCACGGAGGAGAAGTATTTCCTCAATTGGAAAGAGGATGAGGCAGACAACAGCCGTTTCAAGCTTGACAAGTATCTGCTCAAGATGTGCCGCAAAGACCGGCTGATCGAGCTCATGCACGACTTCGTGCTCTTTGACGGTGGCAAGAAGAAGCTGCCCCGAGTGCACCAGTATTTCGGCATCAAGGCCGCCCAGCAGCATGTTAACACCTACAAGGGCGGCATCATCTGGCACACGCAGGGCAGCGGGAAAAGCATCGTGATGGTGCTGCTGGCCAAGTGGATTCTGGAGAACAAGCCCAAGGCCCGTATGGTGATTGTGACCGACCGGGATGAACTGGATAAGCAGATCGAGAATGTCTTCACCGATGCGGGAGAGGCCATCAAACGCACCAGCAGCGGTCGCGACCTGATGACGCAGCTCGGCCAGGCCAGGCCGCGTCTGCTCTGCTCGCTGATCCACAAGTTCGGGCGAAAGGGTGTGGATGATTTTGACGCCTTCATCAAGGAACTGGCGGCACAACCCTGCCGGACCGTGGGGGAATTATTCGTTTTCGTGGACGAGTGCCACCGCACCCAGAGCGGCAAGCTGCAACGCACGATGAAGGCACTGATGCCCGGTGCGGTCTTCATCGGCTTTACCGGTACGCCGCTCCTGAAGCAGGACAAGCAGACCAGCCTCGAAGTCTTCGGCGGCTACATCCACACTTATAAATTCAGCGAAGGCGTGGCGGACGGGGTGGTGCTCGATCTTCTCTATGAGGCGCGCGATATCGACCAGCACCTCGGTTCGGTGGACAAAATCGACGCCTGGTTCGATGCCAAGACCAGGGGCTTGAATGACTGGCAGAAGGCAGCCCTGCGCGAGCAGTGGGGCACGATGCAGAACGTGCTGAGTTCGCGCTCGCGCATGGAGCGCGTGGTGAGCGACATCGTGTTCGACTTTGCCGTGAAGCCTCGCCTCTCCAACCAGCGGGGCAATGCGATGCTGGTGGCATCCAGCATCCATGAGGCTTGCAAATACTTCGATCTGTTTCAGAAGACGGTCTTCAAGGGAAAGTGCACGGTGGTCACCTCCTACAATCCGCAGTCCCGGGACGTCACACTGGAGGAGACCGGCGCGAACACCGAGACGGACAAACAGTTCATCTACAACATCTACACCGCGCTGCTGCAAAGCGTGGAATCGTTGCCGGGGAAATCCAAAACCGAGAGCTACGAGGACAACGTCAAAAAATTATTCAAGGAACAGACCGCCAACATGAGACTGCTGGTAGTGGTGGACAAGCTGCTCACCGGTTTTGACGCGCCGGGCTGCACCTATCTTTACATCGACAAGTCCATGCAGGACCACGGTCTTTTTCAAGCCATCTGCCGCACCAACCGGCTCGATGGCGAAGACAAGGACTTCGGCTACATCGTGGACTACAAGGACCTCTTCAAGAAAGTCGAGAACGCCATTGCCGTTTACACCTCAGAGCTGGATCACAGCGCTGACGGCGCAGAGCCTGAAGTTCTGCTGCATGATCGCCTGGCCAGGGGCCGTGAACGTCTGGACAATGCGTTCGAAGCCATCGCGCTGCTATGTGAGCCGGTTAAGCCGCCCAAGGGCGAGCTGGAGCACATCCACTACTTCTGCGGCAATTCCGAGATTCCCGACGATCTCAAGGCACGCGAACCGCAGCGCGTGGCCCTCTACAAAGCCACCGCCGCTCTGGTGCGCGCGTATGCGAATATTGCGGACGAAATGGAGGCAGCCGGTTACAACGTGTCGGAAATTAAACGGATCATACAGGATATCGACCGCTCCCTCAAGCTGCGGGAGATCATCCGCAAAGCAAGCGGGGAGACCATTGACCTCAAAGCCTACGAGGCCGACATGCGGCATCTTATCGACACTTATATCGAGGCCGATGCACCGAGGAAGATTTCGCCCTTCGATGACTTGACACTCCTGGAGCTGATTGTAAAGTCCGGCATCGCCGCTGCCATCAACAGCCTTCCCGGCGGAATCAAGGGCAACGTGGGAGCGATTGCCGAAACCATCGCGAACAATGTCCGTAGCAAAATCATCAAGGAACACCTGAACAATCCGGCGTTCTATAACACGATGTCGGCCCTGCTGGATGAGATCATCGCGGACCTCAGAGCCAAGCGGATTGATTATGAGGCGTATCTGAAACGAATCGCCGCACTGGCAAAGAATGTGCAGACAGGGCTGGCGGAGGATACGCCGGAACCGCTCAAGAAGAGTCCCGCACTACGCGCCCTCTACGACAATCTTAAAAAGCCGAGGGGGATGGAAAAGAGAGAAAGCCTGGCCGAGGAAACCGCCGGCTATTTGAAGCTGGCCCAAACCATTGATGAAACAGTGAAGCAGACGCGACCCGATAGCTGGCGCGGTGTGCAAACCCGCGAACAGGTCATCAAGTCGGCGTTATATGGCGTATTACAAGATGAGGCCGAGGTGGAGCGTATCTTTCTCATCGTTAAACAACAGCAGGAGTACTGATGGTAACACAGATCGAGCTTGGCGAGATAGTTCTTGATGTCGTGCAAAAGGACATAAAGAATGTGCATCTCAGCGTGTATCCTCCGACCGGCAGCGTGCGCATTTCGGCACCAATGCACATGAGCCTCGACACCATCCGCGTGTTCGCGATTTCCAGACTCGACTGGATCAGGCAGCAGCAACGCAAACTTCGGGACCAGGAACGCGAATCTCCGCGCGAATATCTCGACCGCGAAAGTCACTATGTCTGGGGCAAGCGTTACCTGCTCAAGGTCACCGAAAGTGAAGAGCCACCGCTTGCGGGGCTCAGACACAGCAAGATGTTCCTTCGGGTACGACCTGGAACGCATGGGGAGAAAAAACAGGCCATCGTTGAGGCGTGGTGCCGGGACCAACTCAGGCAAGCAGTCCAGTCATTGATTACAAAATGGGAACCGATCCTGCGGGTGAAAGTGGAAAGGTTCTTCGTGCAACGGATGAAGACAAAATGGGGCAGTTGCAGTCCGGCCACCCGAGGCATCCGGCTCAACACCGAACTTGCGAAGAAACCGCGCGAATGTCTTGAATACATCGTTGTTCATGAGATGGTTCATTTCCTCGAACCCTCGCACAATAGCCGCTTCCTGGCCCTGATGGAGCAGTTCATGCCCATGTGGCGGCATCATCGAGACATACTGAATCGCTTGCCCGTGCATCATGCGAAATGGAGATACTGATTGACTGTTTCAAGGTTGATGCCATTTCCGAATCTTATCCTTGAAAACCGGGGGAAGATGACATGGTTTGCGGCTGTTAATCATTCGGGCACCGATCGCGGCGTAAAATCCGGAGCACGACAATTGTGTCGCATGCCTGCGACCTAAATGTCGTAAGTTTTATTTGTATATCATATCGGATTCTTCTGTCGCCTTTTTCCTTCCTCTTCCCGCTGTGTTACATCCGCACGCGACATTTATGTCACCAACTACCCCTGGCACCCCCAATGTATGTATTTTTATTATTCTCATGATATCAATATGATACTGAATGATACCAGCCCGATACTAATCTGGCATGAATCCTGCTGTATTTAAGTCGATACATCGCAGAAGTGGGGTATGAGTAATTATATGCTAAAATACATTAAACGCATACTGGTGGTCGATGAAGAAGCAGAGCTCAAGCATTCCATCATTCGGCATCTTCGCCGAAACGGCTTTGTCATGGATTCGGCATTCGGAGACGAGGATGCGAAGCGAAAAATCATCACTTCGCGGAAAATCCGCCTCCCCTTTGATCTGGTGATTCGCATTTTTCTGGAGCAACATCCCGGCGGCATTGAATTTATTGATTGGATTCACCGTCATCATGCGTCTGTTTCAATCATTATCATTTCCGGACTGGGGAACATGAACTGGATTACAGACATGCTGAATCCGGAAAAAGATGCATTTACCCAGAATCCCCTGACCCCCGGAAAGATCATGTCCACCATCAGCCACATAGAAGAACGGCTGCATAACGCTCGGAATTCATAACCCCCTTTAAGCACAATAAGGAGCCAATCATGTTTTCGTCACTTAAATTGAATACGAAGCTGATCTCGTCATTTTCGATTGTAGCATTACTTACGCTGCTTGTGGGCACGGTCGGCATGTATGGCATCACCATTCTGAACCGGAATCTGACGAGTTTATCGCAGGACAACCTTCCCTCAGTCAAGAACCTGCTGACGATAAAGGGAAATGTCGCAGCAATCTCCAGAATCCAGCGAACCCTTTTAAGCCCTGAAATCGATCTGGCCAGAAGGGAAAGGCAGTATGCCCTTGTCGCACAGGAAAGCACGCAAAAGCAAAAAGTCATTGAAGAATATGAATCCCTTCCCAAACAACCCGAGGAGACCGGTTCCTGGCGTGAAGTGACGGGCATCCTTCAGGAATACGATAAAATCGGAGAAGCGCTTATCAGCAAATCAAAAGATCTGGACAAGACCGGCATATTGAATCCCGCGAGCATGATTCAAAAGCTTGATGCCTTTCGAGGAGACCATTACCTGCTGATGAACAAAACGCTGGAACTCATCGTGAATAAAGCAATGTTTGACGGCGGAGAAGACGCCGCGGCCTGCGCTTTTGGAAAGTGGAAAGCCGCTTTGAAAGTCGAGAACCCGATCATCCAAAAAGCGTTGCAGGATATTACCCAGGCGCATGAGGCGTTTCATCATTCCGTCAAAACCGTCAAGGAGCTAATCAAACAGGAAAAAACCGATGAAGCGTTTTCAGCCTATAAAACCCGGATGGCCGCTGATGCCGAGTCCGTATTCAAGGGGTTTGAAGTGCTCAGGCAGGAAAGCGTCAAGGCAGGGGAATTATATCTTGGAATGAACCAGATGGCCATGAACGAACTGGCCCAGAAAATGAACGATGCCGGCGGTCGTCTGGACAAAATCCTCCAGACGACTCTGGGAAAAGCCGCAGCCTCACAGAAACAGGCGGCTTCGGGCTCGCGGCTGGCACAAATCCTGTCCATTTCCGGCACAGCCGCCGGATTTACCTCGGCACTGATCTTCGGAATCCTGCTGAGTCTTTCCATCTCCCGCCTTTTAAACCGCATCACTTCAGGTCTGGATGAGGGATCTGCACAGGTTGCATCCGCGGCCACAGAGGTATCTTCGGCCAGCCAGTCCCTGGCGGAAGGCGCATCCCAGCAGGCCGCATCCATCGAGGAAACATCTTCTTCCCTTGAAGAAATGTCCTCCATGACCAGGCAGAACGCCAGCAATGCCGGCCAGGCCGATTCCCTGATGAAACAGACCAACCAGGTGGTTATCAAGGCCAACACGTCCATGAACCAGTTGACCACATCCATGCGGGAAATTACGACAGCCAGCGAGGAAACCTCAAAAATCATCAAAACCATTGACGAGATCGCGTTACAGACCAACCTTCTGGCCCTTAATGCAGCCGTGGAAGCTGCCAGAGCCGGAGAAGCCGGGGCCGGCTTTGCCGTGGTTGCCGATGAGGTGAGAAACCTGGCCATGCGTGCCGCGGAAGCCGCCAAAAATACCGCGATTCTCATTGAAGGCACTGTAAAAAAAGTCACCGATGGATCGGCGCTGGTAAAGACCACCAACGACGCCTTCAAGGAAGTGGCCAGTAACGCCGCAAAGGTGGGCGAGCTGGTGGGTGAAATCGCGGCTGCGTCCAGCGAACAGGCCCAGGGTATCGAGCAGGTGAACATCGCGGTTACGGAAATGGATAAAGTCACCCAGCAGAATGCCGCCAATGCCGAGGAATCGGCTTCGGCATCCGAAGAACTGAACGCACAGGCGGAAGAGTTGAAAGCGTTCGTCAATGAACTGGCTGCAATGGTAGGCGGCGCATCCAAAGCATCAGCGGGCCGGTCTCGCGCAGTCAGATGTCCGGGCATCGCCGGACACAACAAAACCGCGCAAGAAAATGCGATGATCGTTGCAAAAAAACTTCCAAAGAAAAAAATCCTTTCACTCCACCGGTCCGAAGAGATCAATCCCGATGACATCATTCCCATGGACGACAGCGACTTAAAGGACTTCTGATCGCAGGCGCCGGGCTTTTAAAATGGTTTTATTGAGTTTCGCGAATGCCGACACCAACCCTGTTCTTTATACTGGCCCTGTGTCGGCAGTATCTTTGTGCTTGACCTGAGAAATGGCTTTTGAGAGTATTCAATACAACACCATTTGAAGGCTATTCAGGAGATTTTCCCGATGGAAGTATATCTGGCCCGCCAGCCGATTTTTAACAGAGTGAAAGAAATTTTTGGATACGAGCTGTTATTCAGAGATGGCCTTTCCAATGCGTTTCCCGATATTGACGGCGATCAGGCCAGCAGCAATGTGCTCAGCAACAGTTTTTTCTGCATGGGAATCGATCAGATCACCGGCGGAAAAAAATCGTTTGTTAATTTTACCCAGGAGCTGCTGCTCCAGAAAATGCCGCTACTGTTCCCCAGGGAAAACCTTATTGTCGAAGTCCTTGAAAATGTGCTCCCCACCGAAGCGACGATACTGGCCTGCCGGGAAATAACCACGGCCGGCTATCAACTGGCCCTGGATGACTTTATTTATGATCCGGCGCTTGAGCCGCTGATCGCAATGGCCGGAATCATCAAGGTGGATATCCGATTAACCCCTGCGGAAAAAGCGCAGGATATCCTCAACAAATTGTCCGCCCATTCGGTGAAATTTCTGGCTGAAAAAGTGGAGACGTATGAAGAGTATGAAAAATACCTGGAAATGGGGTTTGACTATTTTCAGGGCTATTTTTTCAGCAAACCCCAGGTTCTGAAAGCGCAGGATATCTCGCCGAGCAAAATATCGCTTCTTCAGATCATGGCTGAAGTCAACCGGGAAGAAATGCAGTTTTCAACCGTGGAAACGCTGATTTCCCGGGATGTATCCGTTTCCTTCAAGCTGCTTCGCTATATCAACTCGCCGTATTACAGCCGGGGCCAGGAAATATCGTCCATCCGGCAGGCCATCATGCGTCTGGGCGAAGCCGGCATCCGCCGCTTTATCCCCATCATTTTAATGTCCGCATTCGCCGACAACAAACCCCATGAACTGATCCGGGCATCGGTGATCCGGGCCAGATTCTGCGAGCTGCTCTGTGAAAACACGAAAACGCGGCTCCGAAGCCCGGAACTCTTTACCCTGGGGCTTTTCTCACTGATCGATGCCATCATGGATGAGCAGATGGACCATCTGATCGATAAACTGCCATTTTCAGCAGACATTCGAAACGCTCTGGTGTCGAACACCGGAGAAATGGCCGATTTTTTAAACCTTGTCCGCGCCTATGAAACCGGGGAGTGGGCGGCCGTATCCCGGATCGCGGAGACCATCGGCATGGATAATGACCGGATTCCCATGCTGTACTGGGATGCCGTGGTATGGGCAGACACCCTGACCGCATCTGCTTAATGTCTTATTTACGGTTTTTAAGGGATTTTTGACGCTTTCAATCCCCTTTTCGGGGAAAAACCAGATATCGCAGCCAGTTGATCGCGGTATTCCCCTTTAACATCGCCTTGTCCCACGCATCCAGTTCCCCGGACAAATGCACGTGGCCGGTAAACCAGTCCCGGCGGGTCCGCATTTCTTTTTCGGGGTCCAGCTCCCTCAGCACCCGTGCCGGGTTTCCGGCGGCAATCACATTGGCCGGAACAGCACCGACCACAACGGATCCCGCGCCAATGATGCTGTTTTCACCGATACTGACGCCCTTGCAGATCATGGCCCGGTCGCCGATCCAGACGTTATCTGAAATGCTGACCGGCAGGGTCCTGCCGAAATCGGCCCGGTCATAAATTCCATGCCAGTCGGCATCCGTAATATAGACGCCGCTGGCCATCATGCAGTTGTCTCCGATGGTGATCTGGCTTCCCGAGCTGATTCTGACCCCGGGGCAGATCAGGCAGTAGTTGCCGATGGCGATCCGTCCCATGCCTTCCTGAACCGACCATACGGAAAGACGGATGATCTGATCCCGGGTTGCAATGACCGTTGCAAAATCGCCCAGTTCGACTGGTCCGCCGAATACCTCGACGTTCCAGGGTTTCATGAACGCATGGCCCTTGCCGAATCGTTCAAAATGGGGCCGGAGAAAGTGATCGGCGTAAAGGTTCTGAAATTTAAGGTAGGCCTTTTTCATCCCGTAAGGACGGTGATCCCTGCGCATGACCGCTTACTTCTGGAAACCGCTGGGGAAAGTGGCGGGCAAAGCCGATCCGCTGAAACCTTCCGGCCCCCAGGCCTGATGGCTGAACAGGCCGGCGGCAGGCGTCAGGTGATAAAGGGCGTCCGCTGCCATCAGAACAACGGCGTTGGTCCAGGTGATCTTGTCTTCAGGCCATATCGTCATATCCGGATAGGTATGGCCGCACCAGTAGGAGCCGTCTTCATAGCGCTTGTCGCAGATCCAGTTGAACACGATCTCCGCAAGCCGATGATTTCCCATGGCACACAGGGCCAGACATAGCTCCGAAGTTTCGGCGATCGTCACCCAGGGATGATCCGACACACAACGGACCCCCTGCCCTTCCACCATGAATTTTTTCCAGAACCGGTCGATACGCAGCCGAGCTTCGTTTCCGGCAATGGCACCGGTAAGAATGGGATAAAACCAGTCCATCGAATAACGGGACTTGGTCATGTTGAAATGATGCGGTTTATTCCGAATGGCTTCTCCCAGCCGATTCAGGGCCTGTTGCCAGGAAGGAACGGGATCATTGAGAATTTTTGAAATTTCCAGCGCGCACTTGATGCTCATATACACGGAACTGGAACCGGTCAAAAGCGCCATGGGGTCCAAACGACCTTCCGGGCTGACGGCCCAGTAGATTTCTCCGCCAGGGGCCTGAAGGCCGACCGCAAAGTCAATGGCAGATCGCACCACCGGCCAGAGGGCGCATAAAAACGCCCTATCTTTTGTCACCAGGTAATAATGGAACAGGCCGACCGCGATATAGGAGGACTGGTTGGAGTCCTGGGTTTTGTCTTCAGGAAGTCCTTTACGGTATGCGGCATACCAGCTACCATTTTCAAGCTGAGTTCGGGCCATCCACTCAAAAGCCCGGCGGGCTTCACTGAAAAGGCCGCCGGTTACCAGTCCCATTGCCGCCTCGACATGATCCCAGGGATCGGTTTTATCGTTCGGGCTCCAGGGTATTTCTCCGTCCGGCAACTGGGTGCTTGCAATCAATTCGGCAATGGCGTTAATATCAATGGATAATCGTTCTACAGCGCTGGAAACATACTGCTTCATAAAAGAAAAAAACCTCAATGTTTATGCCATGAATACCGAAAGCACGTCCTTTCGCGCATTCACATGCTGAATGGTGACCTGTATCTGGTTTTCCGGCTTGAGTTCGATTCTGCTGGTTGTTGCCAGATCGCATTCAAGCATGTATTCCGTCATCAGAATCTGGTAGGCGTTTCGCCTTCTGCCGATGACAATGGCGTCTTCCTTCTGGCCGATCCGGGATTCCAGGTATTTTAAAATCCAGTATCGGTTTCGCTGGTATTGCATCCGCGACACCTTGAGCATCGGCTCTTGAAGCCGCTGAATGATCTGGTCGATTTCCTGAGCCGAATACGGGGCTTCCTGTCCGAAAACCGAACGGATCTGGCGCTGCGTCACCAGATCATAATACTTTCTTATGGGAGACGTCGCGGTGACATATGCGTCCAGTCCCAGTCCCGAATGGCGTTCCGCCTGATTGAGCAGCATAAAACGGCTCAGAAGCCTGCGCTGCATGTAATTCTGAATCAGAGACCCTTCGCATCCCTTGTAGAGGCGGTCTCTGGGTCCGGGCTGCGATCTGAAGACAGCGGATATGCCGTGGCTGGTTAGAAATTTAGCCATCAGCCAGTTGGCCATGATCATGATTTCAGCTACCATCATTCGGCCGGGACTTTCACGGTTGATCCGGTTGACGCTGATCTCTCCACTGTCACTGATCCAGACATTGACATCCGGAAGCGTAATCTGAACAGCGCCGTCCGAAAGCCTTTTCTGACGGAATCTCATAGCGATGTCACAAAGACTGGCGATCTCCCGGCTGCTGTCCGCAACCATATTGACATCATAATACGTCAACTGGCGCTGAACCCGGATCAGGCTGGGAACGATTTCATAGTCCAGGATTTCCGAGGTTTTGCCCAGGTGTATCAACATACTGATGGCCGGACGGAGTTCGCCGGCTTTCAAGCTACAGAACCCTTCCGCCAGACCGGGCGGCAGCATGGGGATCTTTCGGTCCGGCATATAGATGGAGCTTGCCCTTAACCGGGCTTCCCGGTCGATGGGGTCATCTTTTTTGACATAATGGGCCACATCCACAATGTGAACGCCCAGGCAACAGGAATCCCCATAATCCTCAAAACTGATCGCATCATCATAATCCAGGGTGGATTGACCGTCTATGGTCATCAGGGAAAGATGGGTCAGATCTTTTCGGTCCGGGGATTCCAGCGGAAGAGAGCAGGTACTGGCGATATTATCGGCATGGGACAGCACTTCGGCAGGAAATTCCAGGGGAATTTCCTGCCGATAAAGTTCAATATTTTCATTGGAATCAAAAAGACCGAAATCAACAAAAAGCGAAAATAGCCGCTCTCTGTCATCGATTCCGGCCCTGGCCATGATCTCCTTGCCTTCATCATGATGGGGACTGTCTTTGTCCAGAAGATAACAGGATTTAAGGATATCCAGGCAGGCGGCTTCGTCTTCGGAAAGCGCGGACAGCAACGGACGCCGATCTTGCTGAAGCTGTGATCTGACCCATAGCGCACCGGACTCGATCCGTTTTGCTTTGCGAGCAGTTTCCCGCTCCTGGGCAATATTGCGTTCGACCTGTTCTTCCGGAATCGGGAAAAACCGATTCTGATCAAATTTGAAATACAGCCGGTTTTGGAAAAACGCGCGGACGATTGCGGATTCATGATCACAAGTCGCTTGATTTGAAAAGCAGAACTCGGTCATGGTGGCAAGGTCGATCCACTCCTGCTCGGAGTTGAGGATTTCCCAGAGATCCCGGATATTGACCTGTTGGGTCAACTGTTTTCTGCGAAAGGCAATCCCCTTGAGCGCATCGATCGTTTTGATCCGGCCCAAAGACAGATCCAAAACCATTCGGCTTTTATGGGAAAGCCGGTTTGAAGAGAGGTTGACTTCACGGTCGTTTTCGGTCAGGAGCTTGAGCCGCTGGTTCTTGACTTCCTGCACCACCGCGCAGAGTATTTTCTGACGGTCAATAAATTCAACGATAATTCCTTCTTCCATAACTAGTTATCATACCAATCGGTCTGATGAAAGTCAACGCAGGGATTCCCAAAGATACATTTTGTATCAAGGTCAGGGTCAGGGAGCTTGAATAACAGCCGGCAGGGTAACGGAAAACAGGCTCCCTTTTTCAGGTTCGCTGTCAACCATGATTTCACCACCGTGCTCTTTCACAATGCCATAACTGACCGAAAGGCCAAGGCCGGTTCCCTGGCCCGTGGGTTTGGTGGTAAAAAAAGGATCAAATATGCGGGTGAGCACATGGGGCGGAATACCCGAACCCGTGTCTTCAACCGCAATCGTTATCTTATGGCTGATTGAATCGTACCGCGTGGACACGATGATTTTTCCGGCTTTGGAAATGGACTGCCGGGCATTCATGACCAGGTTCATCACCACCTGTTTGAGTTTTTCCGTATCCCCGAGAACCTGCGGCAGATCCGGGTCATAACGGGTATTCACCACGATTCCGGAGAGCTCAAACTGATGGCGGATCACCGTGATGACCTGCTCAATGGCGCAATTCACATCCACCAGGACCTTCTTGGTTTCTGTTTTACGGGCAAAATTCAGCAGTGCCTCCACAATGGTTTTGCAGTTGCGCGTGTGCTTTTCGATGGTTTTCAGATCTTCATATTTTTGCGAGGATTCGGGTTCTTCCCGAAGCATGAGCTGGGTATATCCCAGAATCAGCCCCAGGGGATTGTTGATTTCGTGAGCCACGCCGGCGGAAAGCTGGCCCAGCGAGGCCAGCTTGTCGGCCTGCAGAAGCTGCTGTTCCATATTCCGGCGCTGCGTGATGTCCTTGATGATACCTTCGCACCCCAGCACTTCCCCTGCCGGATCTATCTGACAGGAACTGCTCAAAAGGGCCTGGAGTTCACTTCCGGCAAGGGTTTTTAAAGTAAACTCCCGGTCTTTTACAAAACCCTGCTGGATCAGATCCTGCTGAATATCCGCATATTCGAAAGGGGATGAAAAAACATCCGAAAGCGAAAAACCATTCGCGGTTCTGGTCAGGGATCCTCCTTGCAGCATGGTTTTACCCGTCTGATTGATGTCCAGAAACCGGCCCTGGCTGTCCGTGACAAAAACCATATCCATGGAACTTTCAAATATCCGGCGATATTTTTTCTCCGATACCTCAATGGTTTTTTTGGATGCTTCCAACTGGAATATCGTATGTTTCAAAGACCGGGTCATGGCGTCAAAAGACTCGGCCAGGGCCTGAATCTCATCTCCTGAAGCATCCCGGTAGAATCGGCAGTTCCTGCAGGCATCACTTTTCTCGGCATATTCTCCGGCCCGGCATGAAGGGCATAGCGTTCCTTCAACATTCCAGCAGCGCTGTCGATCCTCACCGTATGCCGGACACTTCTCGCTGCGGCAGCCCATCAGTTTCCAGCAGGCTGTTCTCGGGCAAGGTGCGGTAATGACATCCAGGTTGCCTTTCAGTACCTGTTCCGAGGCCCGGTGCAGTTTCTGAACCCTTCGGATAATCTGATCGGCAAACCCCGCCCCGATAAGAGATGCGATCAGAACGGCGCACCCGATCAATACGGCCATGGTCCACAGCAGGCTGTTGATCGTACGGCTGATCCGGGTTTTCGAAAGACCCAGATGGACCGTTCCCAGTCGCATGTCTCCGATAAGGACCGGAACCGCAATATCATAAATCAGCTCTTTTCCGGTATCCAGGAACCGGATACTCGACGGTTGTCCGGCGGGAATGGGATTAACGGTTCTGAGTTCGACCGGAAAACCGTTATGAAAGGTGTGGGACAGCACCTGCCCCTGCTGATTCAAAATGAAGCTGTAGGAGACATCGTTGCTGGACTGAATGGCCTTATCCATCATCTCTTTGAGATAGAGAAAATCCATTCCCAGGATGATATCCTGACTGCGGGCCGCAAGGGTCAGGGCCATGGACATGCCCTTGTTCAGGGATTCCTGCGAGAGCGCGCGCTCCACCATGATGCGAACCGGCACGGCAATCATCAGGCCCGTCAGCAAGACAATGGAGATCATGCCGCAATAGATTTTTCCCCGAATTCCCAGTTTCATCGTCATCATTTATCCAGGTCAATACCCACAACCGTCATCAACTCCCGAACCGAATCAAATTCAGCGTCATTCGACGGCACGATCCGGGTAAATTCCGCCTTTTCCAGAATCGGCCGGTGCTCGGGATTATCCGGGGTAAGTTTAAACAGGGCCGCCTGAATGCGATGAAGGATTTCCGGATCCAGGTCCTTTCTGGCGGAATACACCCATCCGGGGTAGTATTTGCTGTAAGCAATGACCCGGATCTGACGGATATCAATCCTGTCCGCCACCACGTTCAGGGCTCCCTCCCGAATCAATCCGATGTCATACTGGCCGGCATAAACCGCCAGGATCACCTTTTCCTGCTTCCGCCGGGCCCGGGTGAAAAATACACTTCGGCAAAATCCTGCTGCCGAATGCCGTGATCATAAAATTGCCCCATGGGATAGAGGTAGCCGCCGGCAGAGGTCAGATCGACGGCGATCAGGCGCTTTCCCTTGCAGTCTTCAAGGGTCCGAATGGCCGAATTGTCGGCCCTGCAGATGATCTGCCCCCTGAAGCTCTTTTGTCCGGAGTCTTCAATCACCTGGGCAAAGGCTTTTTCTCCGTAACGGTAGGCGGTTTTTACATAGGCGTACGGATTGGTAAAGGAAATATCCACCTTGCCCTGGCCCACCATCCGCATGTGCTCGTCAAACGTGTCCGGGAAAACCTGCCTGATGTTATAGCCGGTTTCTTTTTTCAGATATTCCACCAGAAGGTTGTGCCTCAGGAAGGAAACCGAGTGGGAATACTGCGGCAGATAGGCGTAGGTGATGGCATCATCCGCATCCCTGACCTCGACGGCTTCCCTTTTGCTTAAATCGATTTTCTGAGCGGGCTCATCGCTGGTGCAGGCGGTACAACCCATGCATAGGACGATCAGAAACAACAGATACTTCATGGCGAAAAAAACCTTTTTTGTATCGGAGCGGAATGGGTCATCATCCGGGTGATAAGGCCGAATCACAGGTTGAAACAAGGGGTTCTTCAGCATTTTTTCAGAATACCGACAGTGTATCCGGATGTGAATCTGACCGTATGCTTCCGATTCCAAGTCCGGGCCCGTCTGGAAGCGTTAGGGTTGAGGCCCTGTAGTGAATACCGCCCCGGACCGGATTGACGCTGCAAAAAAGAGGGGCGTCCAGGTCACACGCCCCGATGACGTTCCTTGAACAGGCAAGATGGGCCGCCGCCGTAACACTGAGGCTGCTTTCCATCATGGAACCCATCATGCAGGTCAGGCCGGCGGATTCCGCGATTGCGGCAATTTTAAGGGCATTGAAGATGCCCCCGCATTTCATCAGCTTGATATTGATGCCGTCTGCGGCCTTCATCTCGATCAGCCTCAGGGCATCTGCCGGGGTAAACACGCTTTCATCCGCAATAACGGGAATATCCACCCGGTCCCTGACAAACCGCATTCCGGCGTAATCTCCGGCGGGAACCGGCTGCTCGATCAGTTCGATATCAACGTGCTCCTTTATCAACCGGTTGACAACGACCACAGCTTCCTTGGGTTTCCAGCCCTGGTTGGCATCGATTCTGAGTTTAATATCGGGACCGACCGCCTTTCTGACAGCCATGAGTCGTCTGATGTCCAGCGCCGGGTCATTGCCCACCTTGAGCTTAAGAATCCCGAAGCCCTGTCCGGCCTTTTCAAGGCTGTCCAAAACCATTTTTTCCACGGAATCCAGACAGATGGTCATATCGGTCTCCAGAGGACCGGCCGTACCCCCCAGGAGCCGGAACAGGGGAAGTCCGTATTGTTTTCCCAGAAGATCGTACACGGCCATGTCAGCAGCCGCTTTTGCGGAGTGATTCCCGATCATGCAGGCATTCAGCTTCTGAAAAATGATTTCGGCGTCTTCGATGTTCATGCCGCTCAGACTGTCGTTGATGTGTTTGAGGGCACCCAGGATCGAAGGGACGGTTTCACCTGTGATGGCCGCGGTGGGCGCGGCCCCGCCAAGCCCGGTATGCCCGGTGTCGGTTGTGATGCGCACGCAGATGTTTTCAATGCAGTCGACAGAACGCAGCGCGGTTTTAAAGGGTTGTTTCAAGGGAATTAAAACTGTTTCCGCCTGAATCTCGAGAAGTTTCATGGATTGCATCCTGATTTTTTATATCGGCCAAAGCCCCGACCCAAGCCCCGACTGGCCGCCATCAACTGCAGGGTGTAGGGGTGGTGAATATCCCCTTCCCTTAATTGCTTTTGGGTGAGATGCTCAACCACGGCGCCCTGAGTCATGACCGCAAGGGTGCTGCACATATGGGAAACCACAGCCAGATCGTGACTCACCAGAAGATAGGTCAGGGTCCGCTTTTTCTGGACCTGCTTGAGCAGATTCAGGACCTCGGCCTGAATGGAAACATCCAGGGCCGAGGTGGGTTCGTCAAGCAGGATGATATCCGGTTCAAGAATCAGGGCCCGGGCAATGGCGACCCGCTGCCGCTGTCCGCCGGACAGTTGGTGGGGATATCTGAATCTGAAACGACCCCCCAGCCCCACCTCATCCAGGACCTTTTTGACGCGCTGATCGGCATGGCCCCGTCCGTGAATGGCCACCGGCTCCCTTAATGTCCGGTCAATGGTATGCCTGGGATGAAGCGATCCATACGGGTCCTGAAAAACCATCTGAACGTTTCTGTAAAAAGACAGGTCCCGCTTGATCTGCTGAGGCCTGCCATCGATCCGGATCTCCCCGGTCCAGCAGCTCAAGAGTCCGGTGATGCAGTTCAGGACTGTGGATTTTCCGCAGCCGGATTCTCCGATGAGTCCGAAACTTTTCCCCTTTTCAATTTCAAAAGAAACATTTTTAACCGCGTGGTTTCGGGTGGCGCCGCTTCCAAACACCACGTTGAGGTTGGTTATTTCCAGCATGACGATTCCTTAACCCAAAAAAGAAGCCGTTAGCCAGGCATCGTCCCGTTTCAGCGTGGGTAGCGGATCTTCGTTGCCGGCGATTCTCGGCAGGCAGTTCAGCAACCCCCGGGTATAGGGATGCCTGGACTTATGGAGATCCCTTGCCTTGCGGACCTCCATGATCCTTCCGGCATACATGATGATCACCCGGTCGCAGAAGGAAGAGACCAGATCCAGATCATGGCTGATAAAGATCAGTCCCATGCCCAGCCGGGTCACCAGATCATCCAGGATTGCCAGGATTTGAAGCTGCACGGTCACATCCAGGGCCGATGTGGGCTCATCCGCAATGAGAAGGCCGGGCTCCGGGATCAGCATCATCGCGATCATGATCCGCTGGCCCATTCCCCCCGAAACTTCATGGGGATAGAGCCCGTACACCCGTTCAGGGTCTCTGATGCGGACGGCTTCAAGCATTTCCAGGGTCCGCCTTGCGGCCTCTTTCTGGGACACGTTTCTGTGCGCCAGATACGATTCTTCGATCTGCCGGCCCACAGTCCGGACCGGGTTCAGGGAATACCTGGGATCCTGCATGACCATGGCGATTCCCCGTCCCCGGATACCCCTCATCTCTTTTTCGCTTTTTTTCAAAATGTCCTGCCCGTTGAATTCAACGGCATCCGCAAATATCCTTGCAGCGGCGGGCAGCAGTTTTAGTATGGCCCTGCCCGTAACCGTCTTTCCGGACCCGGATTCCCCGACAATACCGATCTTTTCTTTTCCCATGGAAAAGCAGATGTCTTTAACCGCGTGAAAATCCCCTTTGGGTCCCGGAAAGACAACATTCAGGTTTTTGATATCGAGCAGCGTGTCAACGCCCATGGTCAATTCTCTTTTTTGGGATCCAGAACTTCCCTGAGTCCGTCTCCGAGCAGGTTAAACGCCAGGCTGACAATGAAAATCGCCGATCCCGGCATGGTGATCAGCCACCAGTAATCCAGGATATAGGCACGGCCGCTGGATGTCATGGCCCCCCATTCCGGCGACGGCGGCTGGGCACCCAGTCCCAGAAATCCCAGGCCCGCGGCGGTCAGGATAATGCCAGCCATGTCCAGTGTCACCCGGACAACGAGCGAAGACATGCACAGGGGCATGATATGGCCCGTAATGATTCTGAGGGGACTTGCGCCCTGAAGTTTTATGGCATGAATGAAATCCGAATTGCGAAGGGTGAGGGTTTCCGCCCTGGCGATTCTGGCATAGGCGGGCCAGGATGTGACGGCAATGGCAATCACCGCGTTTTCAATGCCGGGACCCAGGGCCGCAACAAAGGCAAGGGCGAGAATCAGTTTGGGAAATGCCAGGAAGATATCGGTGAGTCGCATCAGGAGCATGTCGATTTTCCCTCCCAGATATCCGGATACCGTGCCGATCACGATGCCCACCGGTGCGGCGATACCGGCAACCAGCCCGACCACATACAAGGTAAGTCTGGAACCGAACACGATTCTGCTGAAAATATCCCTTCCCACTTCATCGGTCCCCATAAAATGGGTTACGGATATCGGCTGAAGCCTGTTTCTCAGATTCGTAAGAATGGGGTCATAAGGCGCAATGAACGGGGCAAAAATTGCGGTCAGAATTAGCAAAAAAATAATTAAAAGCCCCAGAACCGCCAGCCTGTTCTGCAAAAATTCCAGACTTCCGCAATAGAGCCGTCCGGCCAGGGCCTGAAAAGCCGATGCGGGAGCGTCGGAAAGCAGCCAGGATTTTAGTTTTATGTTGTTGATGTCAGAGATATCTGTCATGGTCACGATTCAAAAAAAACTATCTGGCCCTTGGGTCCAGAAATCCATAGAGAAAATCTGAGAAAAGATTAATCCCCAGAAAAATCAAACCCACGACAAGGGTGCTGCCGAGAACGGCGTTCATATCGGCATTCAACAGAGAATTGGTCAGATACAGCCCGAGTCCGGGCCATGAAAATACGGTTTCGGTAAGGACGGAGCCTTCAAGAAGGCTGCCGAAGCTCAAGGCAATGACCGTGATCAGGGGAATCCGGCAATTGCCCAGCGCATGTCCCCAGATGACCCGCCATTCAGCGATCCCCTTGACCCTTGCGGTCAGGATGTATTCCTGACGTAATTGCTCGATCATGAACGAACGGGTCATCCGGCTCAGGTATGCCATGCTGTAATAACCCAGAAGGGATGCCGGCAAAATGATGTGGGACAGCGCATTGCGAAAGACGTCCCATTCCCTTGCAAGGATACAGTCGATCAGCAGGAAGCCGGTCACCGGATCGACGATGTTCTCATAAAAGACATCCACCCTGCCTGGCCCGGGCAGAAGACTCAAGCGCGCATAAAACACCATGAGTCCCATGAGCCCCAACCAGAAAATCGGCAGGGAGTACCCGAACAGACCCGTGAAACGGGCGAGGTGATCCAGCAGGCTTCCGCGTTTTACAGCGGAAAAGATCCCCAGGGGAACCCCAAAAAAAACACCCATCAAGGTCGCGATCACGGCAAGCTCCAGGGTGGCCGGAAATATTCGCGCAATATCTTCGATCACGGGCCTGGAGGTGAGTACCGAAACCCCTAAATCCCCGGCCAGTATTGCTTTGATATAGGTAAAAAACTGTTGCCACAGCGGCAGATGAAGCCCCAGCTCCAGACGCACCCTTTCATAGACTTCTGCGGAGGCTTTGTCCCCCACCACGGCCAGGACCGGATCAATGGGCACGACCCGACCGATCAGAAACGTCACCAGGAGAAGCCCGAGAAACGTCATGGCAACCATGGCAACCATTCCGACGGCCCGGTTCAGGGTTTTTGAAAACTGTCCGTGATTTAAAATAAATTCCATGGATTCGTTTATAAGGACGTTGTACCGTTTATTTCGTGATAAAATGATAAAAATTACTGTCGAAGCTGGGCCCCAGAATGAAACCATTCACATTGGATCTTTCTGCCAGAATTTCAATCTCCTGAAACATGATGACAAAAGGCGCGCTTTGCTGATGCTCCCGCTGAATCTCGATATACATCCATGCCCTTTTTTTTGCATCTTTTTCCAGAACCGCCGCATCGACTTTCCGGGTCATCTCGGGAATATCCCAGGCATTTCTCCAGGCCATGGTTTTTGATTGTCCGGCATCCGAATTATCCGGGTTGCTGGCAAAGGTGTCCGCGTTGGTATGGGGATCCATATAATCTGGCCCCCAGCGACCGATGAAGATGTCATGGGCTCTTTCACGATATTTGGTAAGGACCTGCTTGCCTTCACCCGGAATAATTTCCAGTTTGATATTGGCAAGGGCAAATGTCGCCTGAATGGCCAGGGCCATCGACGTTGAGGGCTCCGTGTTTCGCGTATCCATGGTCACGGTGAAGCCTTTTTCAAGCCCGGCTTCCTTAAGCAGGCCCTTTGCCTTTTCGACATTCAGCGAAAAAGGCGTCTCTTCCAGCGCGCCAAGGAACCCCTTGGGAAGGAATGCCTGATGAACCGTGGCTTTACCGCTCAGGAAGGTGGATTCCATTCCCGTGTAATCAATGAGGTATTTCAGGGCCTGTCTGACCTGGGGGATTTTCAGGTACTGATTTTTCTGGTTCAGGCCCAGATAATAGATCGCGCCCTTGGCTTTTTTCCGGATCCGGATATCCGGATTCCCGGAAAGCCCTTTGAGATCGTCCGGCAGGATATTCCTTGCCATGTCGACATCCCCTTTTTCAAGAAGAAGTCTCTGGGTGGCGGACTCCGAGATGTGCCGGACGATGATGCGCTTCATGGCGATTTTTTTACCGTGATAATGCTCATTGCGGGTCATGGTGAGGATTTCGGAGGGTTTCCATGCGGTCAGCGCAAAAGGGCCTGAACCGGCGGAACGGGTTTTCAGCCAGCCATATCCCATGTCGCTGTTTTCCTCATGCTTTAATACCTCCTGTTTATCCACGATGGAGCCCGGGGTCGATGTCAGGCAATACAGGAAAAACGTCGGCGCATAGGGTTTGTCGAGAATCAGCCGGACTGAATGCTCTCCTGACTTAACGATTCGTTCGTTCATGTTGGCCGGCGTGAATCCGAACTGGGTCAACAGAAAGGCCGGGGACTTGTTCAGCCTGATCACCCGCTGAAGTGAAAAAACAACATCATCCGCCGTCAGTTTGTTGCCGGACGCAAATTTCATGTTCTCCCTGATCTTGAAGGAAAATGTCCTGCCGTCTTCGGAAACGTCCCAGCTTTCAGCAACGACACCATGGATTTTGCTCACATCCTCCACATCATAGCCGATCAAGCGATCATACATGTTGACTGTCAATTCAGCCCCGGTAAATTCAAAGACTTCCGCCGGATCCAGCGTGATGATGTCATCGAGTTTCGATGCCATCACCAGGGTATCCCCGGGCGTTGCCGCAAACAGACTGTTTCCGGCAATCACGGAAAGAACCAGGGTGAGCAAAATCGTTTTCTTCATTCTTTTTCCTTTAAAGTATGGCGGCAACAATTTCGATCCGGCACCGGCCGCTGGGTACTCCTTTGAATGATCTCCGCTTTCATGTCGGGAGACAGATCATTGAAATACGCCGAATAACCGGACACCCGAACGAGCAGGTGGGGGTAAAGATCCGGATTGTCGCGAGCCGCCATCAATACGGCCGGGTCCAGGACATTGACCTGCACCTGCATGCCGCCCCGACGAAAATAGGTTTTGATCAGCGTGCCCAGTGCAAGGATGCCGGCATCCCCCCGAAGCGTGTGGGGATCAAACTTCAGGTTGAAATTGGCGCCATTTGCGATCCGGCAAAAATCCAGCCGGTTTACGGAGTTCAGAAGCGCCGTGGGACCGTTGCGATCCATGCCGTTCAAAGGGGAGATCCCCGATGCAAAGGCCTGCCCTTTTCGCCGGCCGTGAGGCAGGGCACCGGTCACCCCGCCGAAATAATTGTGGGCGGTCACCGAATACAGCCCCGCGGTGTAGGGACCGCCCCGGGTGTTGTTGCCGAAAGCGTTCAGGTTATCGACAAAGGCGCCAACCACATAATGGGTCCATTGGTCGGCTGCGGGAACGTCATTGCCGAATTTATCGATGCCCCGCAGATAGGCGTAAGCCCTGGGGTCATCGATATCCCGCGCGAGGAGCCCCGCCAGCTCCGGAAGGGAATATCGCCTGTCCGTAAAAACCGCCTGCTCGATGGCATAAAGGGCGTCGCCGGCATCCACCGGCCCCACGCATTGAATTCCGGAAAAATTATAAGCCGCACCGCCGGCAGTGGCGCACCGGCCGGATGAAAGACAGCCATCCAGCAGCATGCTGGTCAGGGGCGTGGGATGATACCGGCGATTGGCCTGTTCCACGGCCCGAAGATCGGCAATCAGCCTTCCCATAAGGACCCGGAGCTGAGCCTCGAAGGCACGCGTGACATCGTTCATGGACCGCATGCGGGAAACCGGCGGGGTCACGGCCCCGGTTCGAACCACGGATCCGAAACGTCTTCCCTGGTTCAGCGCCAGTTCCAGCGCCAGGGGGGTATTGAACAGAGCCGCATCGGTGGATGCAAAGCTTTTGCCCTGGCACACCGGCTCCACGCAGCCAACGGCGGTATAATTCCGGGCATCTTCCGTCCGATAGCCGTGCCGGACCATGGTCTTGACAATGATATCGTCATTATACAGGGCCGGTGAATTGGCGCCCCCGGCAAGAATGCGATTAACGGCATGGCAAAAGTCATCCGCCGTCCCCCCGTGCATCCTTGCGTGAAAATTGGGCTGACGCATACGAAGCTTATCCATTACTTCGAGAAACAGAAAGCTCAGGTCATTGGTGGCATCTCGGCCCGCATGATCCGTACCCCCCACCGTCACCACCTGGCCGTTGAACATGCCGCCGTGGAAATTTGTAAGGTGCTTTGAAAATACGGGGACGATTTCCGACAACTTGATACAGAAGGCTGCGATCAGCGTTCCGGCCTTTTCACGCGTCAGTTTTCCCTCTTTCACATCCTGCTGATAAAAAGGCCACAGATACTGATCCATGCGTCCCGGACAGATGCCGTTGTCCAGGCTTTCCAGATTCAGGGCGATCTGGGCAAGGAAAACGGCCTGAAGGGCTCCCTGAAACGAATCAGCGCCCCGACGCAGACAGGTTTCGCATGTTCCGGCTATGGTTTCGAGCTCGCTTTTCCTGGCCGAATCCGGACACTGACGGGCCATATCCCTGCCGAGAGCCGCGTAACGATCCGCAAAACCGGCAAGGCTGTCCGCGATAATGAGCACCGCTTGATAAAACTGCCGGGCTTCCGAACCCGGGGCGGTTTGTACAAGATGCGCTTTTGCTTCACTGATAATCCCGTCCGTGCCCATTGTGATCAGTTTCTCGTAATCCGGCGCCAGATGCGCAATCCCGCCGCTTTCATTGATCAGGTAAACATGCGCCCGCAGTTGGTCGGCCACAAAGCGTACTTTCCGCCACAAAGACGCATGGGCCTTTAAGGCCATGAACCGCAGACTCCAGAAGGGGATGATCCCGAGCAGCCGGCGCAGGTCTTTAGCGGAAATCTCCAGCGGATTGGTCTTTCGCCGGGAGAACCGGAACAGATCCAGCATGACCGGAACCCCGTGAAGTTCGGGGTAAATGGAACCGCCCACGCGTTTGGAAGTGTAATTGCCGACAATGAATTCATCGGGGAATATGGCAATGGTTTTTTTAAGGAGAACATCGGAAAGCGCTTCAGCCATCCGGATGTGCGGCGATTTGCGCCGGTTGATTGCCTTTCGATGGTAATCGGTCCATATCAGGGCCCGTTCGGCGCACACCGACGGCCTGGCGGACTGCACGGCCTGTTTCAATCTGGCGATTCTCTCCTTGTCGAAAGCCTTGTCTTCAGTCATAGATGATGGCATGAATCCCCTCTTTCTCAAACATCCGTTTGATGGGCGTGCAGGCATCGGCATCCATGGAAGTAAGATGAAGCGGCTGCAACGAACTATTGATCCATCGATTCTTTTCCACGCCCAGGCCATGATACGGCAGGCCGTGGATGCTGCGGTGGCCATGGCGCAGCAGGAAACGCGAAGTCTCACCGATATTTTCTTTTGAATCGTTAACCCCCGGAACGATGGGCATGCGCGGCACAAGAAGGGTTAAAGCACTTGAAAGACGAGAAAAATTATCCAGAATCCGGCGGTTGCCCGCACCCGTATAGTGGCGATGGATCTTTGTATCCATATGCTTTAAATCGAAATAGATCAGGTCCAGAAAAGGCAGGATTGATTCGATGTGAGCCCACTCGAAATATCCGCTGCTTTCCAGGGTTACATGGATACCCTGCTGTTTTACCCGCGGCAGGAAATCCTCTAAAAATCGCCATTGCAGTAGCGGCTCCCCCCCGGACAGGGTGATGCCACCACCGGAATCCTGAAAGAAGTCCAGATCCCTGAGAACCTCGCCCAACAGCGCATCCACCGGCCAGCGCCTGCCCACAAGGGTCAGGCTCTCGGCCGGGCAGACGTCGGCGCACCGGCCGCACACGGTGCATCGTCCATAATCGATGCGCATTTCTTTGGACCGGAGGATGGCGGCATTACCGCACGCCTCGGCGCACTGAAAACATCCCTTACATCGTTCCGCAATAAATGCCATTTCGGCTTCAGGACTGATGGATTCGGGATTCTGACACCAGGCGCAGCGTAGCGGACAGCCCTTAAAAAACAGGGTGGTGCGGATTCCCGGCCCGTCATGCAGGCAGAACCGCTGGATATTGAAAATCAGAGCGTCTTTTTTATGCTGCATTAAATCTTTCATGGAAATTCTGGAATATATGCT
This sequence comes from Deltaproteobacteria bacterium, assembly GCA_016219185.1. Lineage (GTDB taxonomy): Bacteria > Desulfobacterota > Desulfobacteria > Desulfobacterales > Desulfatirhabdiaceae > RAAP-1. The sequence continues at coordinate 245,027 of JACRBZ010000066.1, read as the reverse complement.
TTTGGGGAATTCATACTATTTAATTGCTTTATCAAATTCCTTCACAATCTATTTTTTTTGTAAATTCAACGGCGATCAGGCTCATGTCGTCTGAAGGCAAAGATCCGCCTCTTTGCCTGTCGGCATCTTCAAACACCCTGTCAACCAGGTCTTTGGACGACAGATGGTGGAAATTCTCCATGCATGCGTGAAACCTGTCCTTGCCTTCACGTTCACCATCCGTCCCGAAGTTTTCTATCAGGCCATCCGTATAAAGAATCAGCCTGTCTCCGGCATTCAACCGCTTTTCTTCCTGGCCGAAAACAGCGCCGAATCCGATGCCGATGGCCGTGCCATGGTTCTCCAGTATTTCCAGATGGCCCGTGGATCTTAGTATCAAAGGCGGCATATGGCCGGCGTTGCTATAGACGAACCGGCCGGTTTCAATATTTAACGTTGTATAGGCTATCGAGAAAAAACAATCGAATCTTTCCATCGGAAATTCTTTATCCAGACGGATCATGACGGCCTCGGGGCTGAATAATTTACCGGTCAGCCGCATATAGTTGTGCAGGCTCATCAGATATTGCGAGATCGTTACGGCGACAAGAGCTGCCGATACGCCATGCCCGCAAACGTCCAGCATATAAATACCGATTTGTTCTTCATTGATTTTATGAATTTGAAAAATATCACCGCCCACATGGCCGCTGGGTTCAAATCTCCAGGCAATCATGATGTTGTCGATTTCCAGATCTCTGTCCGGGAGGAGGCTTTTCTGGATCTCGCCGGCTGTTTCAAGTTCATGGTTGATTTGTTGCTGCTGTTTTTCAAGCTTTCTTTTCTGCTCCTCGATCTGCGAGACATCGTAAATGATCACAAGTATCATTTTTTGTCCTTGAAACCGGATGAGCCTTGAAGTCACCTCCAGATATTTTAAAACCGGCTTACCTTTGATGTAGAAGACTCGCTCCAGGGACTTGCGATCGACGGGGTAATCTTCCACCAGGGTTTGGAGCAGTGTTTTTCTCAAAACGCAAAACTGACACATGGATGTGCCGCCGCAAGGCTTGTTTTCTTTCACCGCATTCACGCATCCGGATACCAGGCCGAAAGAACTTTCCAAAACACGATCCGCGGCCCGGTCGAAGAGACTGAGAAAGCTTTTATTGAATTGATGGATCCGCATATTCTCGTCCGCGATGAGGATGGCGGAGTCTATGTTTTCCAGAATCAGATTCAAGAATTCGTTTGATTCTTTCAGATTGTCGAGTTCTATCGGCATAAGGGGTTCCTGTCGGGGTTCTAAAAACCTTGCTTCAATAATTCATTGATCTCCTCCGGATAGGCCATGCACACGGTTTCATTGAAAAGGTTGCGCAGGGCCCCGACGTCCGGTGTTCCCAGTTTCTGGTTGAAGAAGGTACGGGGCGAGAACATCAGGTGAAAACGGAAATGACCATCGGTTTTTGCCCCGGTGAAAAAATTCATATTGAAGCTATAGATCCCTATCTTGTCGTATTCGGTAATGATTTTTGCAAGACCGGAGGCGATGTCCAGAAAATCCTGCCCGCTGAGATCCAGCGTACACCGGACATCTTCCAGAACAGCCAGCACGCTCCGGCAACGCCCATGGGAGCAAAAGCGGTCATCCAATGCGTACGGCCGATCTTGCCCAGATACCGTTTGTTCGATTTCTTCTCGGCATCCACCAGATCCTCCCAGAAGTTGGAGCCGCGGCTGTCCTGATAATTCTTTGAGGCTTCCAGTTCCTGTCGCATGAGGTTGGGCGCGGAGGATGTGGAAAAGACCTGCAGGTGGGGATGTATAAGAGAGCTTCCAGCCGGCGGCATGTAGTTCCAGTTGATGATGTGGTACACGGATTCCGGATGGCCGGTGCTTTCGACGCGCTTGAAAAAGTCCTGCGCGAAACCGAATGCGGAAGCCATGTGTCCCGGCTCGAACGCCGTCATGGGAATAAAGTGACGAGAGCCGAACGTTGCCACGGCTCCGATGCTGTCGTAGGGAGCGATGTTCGGGAAGATCACCATGTCGTCTTTTTGCATGCGGCCTTCGGGAATAAGATCTGCGGGAAAACAAGGCGTCACATCCAACACCCTGTCCGCGCAGAACGGGCACCAGGCATCGGTTCCCGCGACAAGGGCATCGAAATCGGGCTTCTGCCATTGAAGCTTCATGAAATGGCAGATTCTGGCGGTTCGGCCGGTCAGGGGGTCGATGCGGATTTCACTCGGGATTCGGCTCTCGGCCATATTCTTCTGGAGCATGACGGTTTCTTTTTTAATCGCCTTGAATTTCATAACTCTCCATGGGACGTACATAAATATATAATTTATTATTCCAGAGACATATTATTTTCGGCAGCCAATAGCTTGCCGCGCTTGATTGCCAGGCTCACCGCAGCCTGAGTCATCCCCAGTTTTAAACCTATTTCCGGCTGTTTTAACCCGAGATCTTCGGCAGCCCAATAGCATGCCAGACTTCGCGCCTGTACCGTTCGCCGCCCGCGATCTCTTGATAAGATGGCATCCGGATCAATCCCTGTCAGTTCCCCAGCCCTTCGAATGGCCACCTGGAAATCCACCCCTTGCACCTGCAAGCGATAGGATCGTTCCATCTTCTCGTTCGCAAATGATAAAACCTTTTCAACAAATTCACCGTCTCCCAAGATTCTCTCATCATTTTTTTGAAAAATACCGGCCTTTTGCAGCGCCTTCACAGCAGCCCAGCCGCCCGAACTCCGAATCAAACCACCTCCGACAAGTTCATCCCGCCGCCCCTGATCCATGCCCTTCTCCACAAATTCCCGATATCGCCGCCGGGCAACCAAAACGCTCGGATTAAACCTTTTCAGTACATAATCTGTATCCTGCCAGGGACGATATTTTTTCTTGAAAAAAGCGCTGTGACCGGAATACGGATACGCCTGCAGTTCTTTTAAATTCCGGACGATATTGGCCCTCAAGGGGTTCAAATGAATGTATCGAACCAGTTCCAGCAGGTAGGCATCCTCCTGGCATAGAATCGATTTGTAACGATTTTGGAACAGATGCCCATGCCGGTGATGCCGCCTGTTGAATGTAATGGCGTAACCGGTCAGAATACGCTGCATAACCCGCGAAATTGCTGCGTTTCCGGTTCTGAGAAGCAGATGAAAATGATTTGGAATCAGGGCCCAGGCAAAACATGCGGTCTGGGTATCATCCAAGACCGCGGATAAACGGTCCAGAAAATGATCCAGATCCGTGTCATCAAAAAATATCTTTCGGCGCTCAATTCCCCTCACGATAATGTGATGCAAGGCGCCTGGCGCATCTATGCGTGCTTTTCGTGGCATAGCTTCACTTATATCACACCGATTCCCTTTATCAACTTATTTTTTTATGTACGTCCCGTGCTCTTTTTATATTTTAATTGTGTCATTATTGACACATCGATATGGTTAAGTTAAGAGAAGCTAACTATTAAAGGAAACTTATCCTGCAAACCGCCGGGTCTTCTGGCATGACATGGCGTTTGATTGCAGCGAATTTCGGAGAATGTCCTCAGCAAGATAAAATTTCGATAAAAGCGTTTTGCGAGAGGTTTAAGAATTTGAGAAATGAATTTGCATCCTGTGTTCGTTTTCACAGATTGCGGTTTTCCCGGGTTTATCCTATGATCAAGTTGATATGTAAATGGGAGATTTTGTATTTACAGGCCATATAAAATCCCCATCAATCCCGTTTTTCCGGGTGGTAAGAGAAGTCAACGCAGTTTTTTAATTTTATCCAACGACTATGGACTACATTTTAAACGGCCTTTTCCAGGCCATCCAACTGCTGATTCATGGCGATGCTGAAACCTATTCGGCTGTTGCCGCGACATTGAAGGTATCCACCGGCTCCATGATCGCCAGCCTCTTGATCGGGATTCCAGCAGGGTTTTTACTTGGCCATCACGATTTCCCAGGAAAAAAATCCGCGCGAACCCTGGTGGATACGCTGATGTCGCTTCCGACGGTGCTGATTGGCCTTCTGGTGTATGCGCTCTTAACCCACCGGGGCCCCCTGGGACACCTGGGATTGCTGTTTACGCTGGAAGCCGTGGCCATCGGTCAGACACTTCTGGCGCTTCCCGTGGTTGTTGCGCTGACTGCGGCAACCATTGAAAGCATGGATGAAAAGCTGCGGATCACCCTCATCTCTCTGGGGGCCGACCGAAAGCAGATTGTGCTTTCCACGCTGTGGGAAGCACGGTACGGCATTCTGGCTGCCAGCATGAACGCCTATGGCCGGGTGATGACAGAGGTGGGTATTGCCATGATGGTGGGGGGAAATATCAAATGGCACACCCGGACCATCACAACCGCGATCGCCCTGGAAACCAGCAAGGGCCAGTTTGTCATGGGAATTGCGCTGGGACTGATTCTGATGGCCATCGCCGCCGTGGTGAACATCTCCTTATCTTTCCTGCGTAACCGCTCATAACCTCGCAGATGCCAAATGAACCGAAAAATGAAACGCCAAAGAGACGGTCGGCATGACAGATGAACGCGGCACATTCAAGGCTCTTTGGCCAAAAAAACGCCTGTTAAGCCATCAAAGCGCAGACATCTATCAGCTCTTTAATGTCAAAAAATACCACAAGCGACAGCTTGCCGTGGACATCGAAAGTCTTACGATTTCCCCAGCCTCGATTACGGGATTGATTGGACCCAACGGCAGCGGCAAAAGCAGCCTGCTCAGACTCCTGGCATTTGTGGATGGCCCTTCTGAAGGAAGGATTTTATTCAATGGCCGGAAGGCCGCGCCATTTGACGCTTCCGTACGATTTCATGTCAGCCTGCTGCCTCAGGAACCCTATCTGCTGAAGCGTTCTGTTTTTGACAATATCGCATATGGACTGGTTTTAAGAGGGGTCAACCAATCCCGTCATACCGAAGCCGTGACGGACGCCTTGTCGCTGGTAGGTCTTTCCGCCGAAGAATTTGCCGGCCGCTCCTGGTACCAGCTCTCCGGGGGCGAAGCCCAGCGGGTGGCCCTTGCCGCCAGACTGGTACTGAAACCCAATGTCCTGCTTCTGGATGAGCCCACCGCAAGCGTGGATGCTGCCAGCGCGCAACAGATCAAGGCAAGTGCTTTGAAGGCTTGCAGAGAATGGGGCACAACGCTCATTGTTGCCAGCCACGACTGGCAATGGGTCCACGAAATCTGTCACAGCGTCATTCCGATGTTTAACGGCAGGGTCATGGAAAACGGCACAGGGAATATCCTGTTCGGCCCCTGGCGATCAGGATCGGAAGGATGTTGGGAAAGACCGATAGAAGATGGCCAGACGATACGGGTCTCTGAACCGCCTTCTACCGCGGCCGTTGCCGTAATCCCTCAGGATTCCATTTTCCTTAGCCTGGATAAGCCCCTGCTGAAACCTCATGAACATTTTCTTCAGGGCGTTCTGACCCTTCTGGCACTTGATCCATCAACCGGCTCCATCCAGGTAACCCTCCGAATCGCAGACCTGAGCTTTTCACTTCAAATTCCAACCAGCTATGCACAGAAGATGCTCCTCTTTCCCGGACAAAAAGTGTACATCACCTATCCGGTTAGCGCAGTCGTGTGGTATTAATTCCAGACCGTTTTAATCATAATGATTGGAGAGACAGGGGGAGATGACCATCCCTACATTCCCGGGGATACCGACTGGCAATTGTCTGATAGAACCCGGCCTCCTCAACCTTGCCGCGTCTGGTGCATCCATCGGCATATATTCGGCATTTCTCTTTCAGAACATTGACAGCAGCCTCATAGTTCGGTGTTGTCAACGTATGGTTTTCAAGAATATTCACGATGGACTGAATCCGGTATCTGTCCAGTCCGGGATTCCGGGACAGTTGATCGTCATGGCCGCCACGCTTCACAACAAGTTGCCTGTCAATCAGATAAATCGGATATTGAAGCCCGATCCTTAGCCATAAATCGTAATCTTCACAGGCAAGGAACGACTCGTTAAACACACCCACTGCATTAAAAAGGCTTTTTTTGATCATCACTGCCGATGGGCTCACCAGGCAAAGCTGAAGTGACGGTACAAATATCATGCCTGATGGCTTTTTATGCCGATTTTTTGGGTTTACCCGAACCCCGTTTCGAATCCATATCTCGTCGGTCTGGCAAATAAATGCTTCCGGATGAGACTGAAAAAAACCATGCTGGCAGGAAAGTTTTTCCGCAAGCCACATATCATCCGAATCCAGAAACGCGATATAATCGCCTCTTGCAATAGATATCCCTGCATTTCTGGCAGCGCTGACACCTTTGTTTTTCTGATAGATTGTGGTGACCTGATCCCCGTATGTTGACAACAGCGCATTGGTAGCATCCGTCGAACCATCATCCACCACGATAATTTCAAAATCAGAAAATCTCTGGGACAGAACCGAATCAATGGCTTCTTTCAGTATCCAGCAGCGGTTGTAAGTGGGAATAATGACACTGGCATAAGGATTTAAAGCGTTTTTAATTTTCAATCCGGAACCTTACTTTTGTGCAAATTGAAAACTTGACAAAGTTCATGACAATTGATATTTATCCAAAGATAAATTTATTCTGCTTTCTTTCAGCGGGCCGTTAGCTCAATCAGGTAGAGCACCTGACTCTTAATCAGTAGGTTGTTGGTTCGATTCCAACACGGCCCATCAATAAAACAAAGGAGTTATGGCTAAAAGCTGTAAATCCTTTTTTCGTTTATGGCTGAAAAATCCATTTTGTACAACCCCTGTACAACTTTTTTTAATCACGGCTTCTTTTCTCATTTCGCCGGTATCTTTATCAACCCCTGAATTGACAGTCAACTCCCAAAGTTTTCAGTCCGGCCAGTGCCCCGCCAGGTGGTTCCCCTCCGGATTATCAGCCTGAAGAATCCGGAAAAGGGGATTTATCAACGAGCTACAAGCGCCAGGGCGAAGCGGTAAGGCTGTGGTGAAGGCATCCGCCAGGGGAAAACAGAAAACCCCACCTCGCTGCTTTGAGAACGGGTTCATGATCCGGTTCATACCGTCGGTGTCAGTCCGTACTGAGCGATAAGCGCCGCTTCGATCTTGTGGCCCATATCTTTTTCAGCCTTCAACCAGTCCATGACCATATCAAAGCAAGAAGGAAATGTTCAAGCGGTATCTGCTGCCCACTCCCGGATCCGGTGCGGATCATCCAGCCGGACAACTTGTCCCCCTGGACCGGCTGTTCTTCCACTTCTGAAATGCTGATGTTACCCCGAATAAAAAAGCCCTCGATCCCCAGGACAGGGAAAGAAGGCTTTCATGTTGTCGGCGCTCCCAGATGACCCATGCGCGCCGATCATACCCCAATGCTTGTGACACCATGCCTGATTCGGGCAAGGTCCAATATTGGACCCTGTTTTTCACTTTTCAAAAGTAGTAACCCTTGCAGTTCGGGCACGCGTAAGGTGGACCGGCTGTCCACCTTGGGGACTTCTGGAATTAAAATGGGACCGACCCAGTTATACAACCAGTTTCAATTTCGGTTTCGATGGTCTGCCGGGTCGGCGCCTGGACTCTCCCGGAATGACGGTTACTTCTGGGATCTTCAGCCGCCATGCTTCCTGTTGATATTTAACCGACAACCTTTCGCATCTTGATCTTGAATTCGCAATCATTTCTTTCTTTGACTGCTCAAATTTTTTTTTGAACTGAGCAATGTTTTTTCTTTGCTGTTCAACGTCTTTTCTGAGTTGTGATATTTCCCGCTTTCTTTCTTCTGGTGTCATGGTTCCACCTCCCCGGCTTCCGGTTCAAAATTGTATGCTGTTTCCAGTTTTTCCGCCATTGCACCAAGAAGGTATGCAAGCCCTTGCCGGTCGTGTTTTCCATCAAATTCGCCATCGTCACCCAGCAAGCAAGACAAAAACCATAGTGCGGGATAGATACCGCATACTGCATTCTCAAGAGCACCCAATTTCAAAAAGTCTTTTTTATCCGGAGTCATGACGTCACCTCCGCCATTTGCACGGTTGCGTTTTCCTGCTCGTATTTTGTCATAAATCCGTCATAAGCAATCAGGGCATCGTTGATCATCTTGTAGATCCCCTTACCCGTTGAACTGTCAGGGTCTGCAAGAAAACCACCTACCGGCTTCATTTCTTCGTTTTCAAGCTTGACCAAACATTTCCAAAATGCGTTTACTTTCCCTTGCCAATACTCTCTGGCCCTCCCGGATTCAACATCTCTCAGATTTTCTTTTGCCCGCTCGCATTCTCTTCTGGTCTGTCCCATGTTCAACATACTGCACCTCCCCAAATAAAATACGCGCATTCCTGTAGCTCCCCTGCGTCAGTAGACGCCGCCGGTCTTTCGATAGCCGGTCAAGCATGGAAATGCGCGCATATTTTTTGAAGCGCCAAAACAAAAATAGCCACTTTTACAGAGTGACAAGCCGCTACTGATTTAGGGTGATCCATCAGTAATCAAAAATATGGGGAAGGTCAACGGTTTTTTTCAGGGGGACAAAATTGAACCATTCGGATTTGAAATCCAAGAGGGCGGGTCACAACCATCCATCGTGGGATGATCATCACTCGGCCGGAAACCCGGTTGAGCTGACAATAGGTTCAGTTTGTCAGGGTTTCGGTGGCTTCAGTCCGTAAAATCCAACAACAGCTTGTTCAATCACCTTGCCGATATCTCCCCGGTCCTTCATCCAGTCAGCAACCCAAGCAGGCACCCGGTATCCGGGTCTGATCTGGATCCGCCGCAGATGTTCAGGTATTGGTGGCCTGCCGCGTCTATTGGTCAACCGTTCGCCATCAGGAATATCTTTTTTTGGTAACAGGGGTCTACCTCTCCGTCTGGTGGCTATCGACTCAATCTTCAGTGATTCCGGAATGGATTTTTCAACCTCTTGTTCCAGAACCACCGGTTCAAGAACGGCCTCTTCACGGGGATTGATTGCGCAATAGAACTCGCCATCCCCAGCCGGCACCATCAGAGTCAATTCCGCTTTTGTTGAGCTTGCCGGGTGAAAATGTTTTGCAAGGAAATACCGCCCGGACCTCGCCAGTTCAAGAACAGCCTTATCAAAAATAACCTTCCTCATTCCTGGAAGGCGCCTCCGCAAATCAGCCAGCATGACAGGTGTCCCCGGATGTTCCCTGGTTTCAAGCTTTATCGCCTGGATCAGTTTTTCATTCATGGTATCCTCTTGATGTGTAATTATTGCGTAACGTAAAAGAAAATATAATCCATGTTGTAATTCTTTTCAATGGATTTATTGCGTGACATTTAATCTGGATATCCATGCAGAAATAACAAAACCCGGTTTCCTTGCAAGGCATATCCGGGTTCTGATATTGCAACACCCTGTGGTCGCTCAGGACGGACGATCCCGCCCCGGCCAATGGTGAACTATGCCTCAACCGGAACGGTCGAGGCCTATTTCTCACCAAGCGGCGGTACCCCCCGGTACCCGCCATGAAGTTCAAGCCCTGTTGTCTATGCCCCGCCTTTTAAGCGGCAGGTACTTTTCAATTCGATTTTTGAGAGCCATATCGTTTCCTGTGAAGGGTTAGAATGATAAACCGCTCATCCTGCAACCCTAATTTTTCAAGTGCATCGCTGAGCGCCGGCCCATCCGGGTAATCAACGCCATTCCAATTGACAGGCGGCTCACCCTGGTATTGCAGCCCGATCATGCAGATGCAAGGCTGCTGCTCTTCCAATTTTTGAATTCTTGATTTGATGGTACTCATTTTCCCCCCTCTAATTTCGCTTCAAGCGCCTTGACTCGATCCTCAAGGTCACTGTTCTCGATGATCTTTGACAAAATACCGGTTGCATATGACCTAACCCGCACACCGTCTGCTTCAACTTTACCTTCTTCCAGTCGATTCAGAACATCGGCCAGGTAACGCCTGCAATCCGCCAGGGTATTAAACCTTCTCTTCATGATCCCCCCTTACACAGTCCCATAACATATTGATAAAATATCAACATGTTATGGGTTGGTTGTACAAAAACAGCGCGTCAAATAGGTCCCGGATAGACAGAATCAAAGGGCTTTCTCATGGCACACGAATACTCATTAACCCGACCTATCTCAATCTGGTTATGTCGGTCTGACCACTTCACTGTGGGTCCAAGATTCTTCTTCTTTCGACTCTGCCCCCAGGTGAACACCGGCACTGACAGCAGACATCGCGGAAGCCGCCAGTTGTGCCGCCACCCCTCCCGCACCCTTCATGGCTTCAGTCTGAATCTGCGCCGCCACATTCGCATTATGCATGTTCATATCCGCCTGCTTAATCTGGGCATCAACCACGATCGCGGCACCCCGGATGTTCAACTCGCCTTCTTTTATTAGCGCGTCAATCTCTGTCGCGCCTTTTTTGATATTGGCCTCATAAGCGGCCACCTGACCGCCAAAGATTTTTGCAGCCGCATCATTGCGGGTACCAATCTCCTTGAGCTGTTCGGAATACTTCCGGATATCCGTTTCATACCGTTGCGCCAGGGATTTATTAGATTCAATCGTCATATTGGAATTGGCCAGTTTGATTGAAGACTGGGTTTTTACCGTATCCAAGACAGCCCCGTATCCGGCTACCTGTGTGTTGAAGAGCTTCAGTTTCGACTCTTCACCGGCAATCCGCCCCTGATAGAGCTGAACCTTTGCGTTGTTGGAAGACATGCCGGCCACAAAGCCCTCGATCTGAGCCCGATAAAGTTCAATGGCCGTCTTTGAGTAATCCATCTTAGCAATCGCGCCTTGCAGGTTTGCTTTATAGAGATCGACCTTGGCGCCCTGCATGGACACATAGGTTTTCCAAAGATCGGCCCGAACCGAATCAGTTTCAACCTGTATTTTTGCACCGGTCATCTCTGCATTGTAAAGTTCAAGTAAAAGTTCCTGCGCCTTTACCTGGAGCTCGTAAACCATGAAGGCGTTTTTGTAGACTTCGATATCTTGCCGGTAGATCTCCGTTGCGGCCCGGTACTTATTGTATGCAGCCTCAAACGCATACTTGGCCATCTCGATTGTCTTGCCCAGGACACTATCGGTAAGACCAACCAGGGAATTGGTGTACTGCGGAATCACCTGAACGGCCGTCTGCCAGTTCTGCTGTGACAACTCCCATTCTTTGAGGGTGTAATCCCTCATCAGATTGTCTTGCGCCACATAATGAAGCCTGTCGAGTTCGGCAAGTTTCGCGGCCATGATCCCGGTCGGAACACCCCATCCCCGATTGGAATATGAGTTGATCAGTTCCGCCTGACGTGCGGCATATTCATCCGCCAACTTCTGCTTGTCCCGTGCAATCATCTGATCCCGGATCGTGTCACCAATGGCCATCTTCGGATTCTTGACAAGATCGAGAATTGTTGATGCGACTCCGGACACTTCGTCCTGCAGAAACCTTACCGCGGCATTGACTTCTGAAAACACGGTATCCACATCAAGCCTGATATCGTCATAGTCCCCGGAAAACATGGGCAGATCAGGTGCAGGCGGAACCGGTATCACGATATTTGGCTTAACGGGGATAAAGATATCCGACAGTTCGGGTTCATCTTTTTCAGTCAAAACAATATCCGCCGGCAGGTCAACGGCGGCAATCGAAGGCGGTGACCCGGGAAGAACATAAGTGTCCATTACCGGTGCAGCCGGAATGTTGATTGAAGGTGCTGAGATTTCCAGTTTCGGTATATCCGGGTTTTCAACCAGTTGAATCTCGGCATATTCCGGAGCGACCGGGGCATCCGCGCCAGAAGTCTGGATCACAGGAGCTTCCGGCGCATCCGCGAATTGCGCCTGCCCTGAAATCGGTTCAAAGCCAACTTCTACTGTACTGAAGTTCGGCGCCAGGTTAACGGATGAAAGCTCGTTGATAAGTCCCGTTGCAACCTGGTAGGCACCATTCGCATATTCCATGGACGTGGCGAACTTCTCGTTTACCAGGCCTTCTACGACTTCATAGATTTGAGGCATGTTGATTTATCCTTTCTTGTCATGTGAGTAAAAAAGTTACACTTATTTGCTTGCGCCATGCTGTGGATCCACAAGCGAAACGCCCGGCATTTGCCCAAAGGTCCGGGCCCTATATTTTGCGCCTGCTGCCAGAACTCCTACCCGACTATCCATAAAATCTATTATCTGCGCGTGATCCTTACCGGGCGCCGGCCGTAGCGATCTACCAACGCACTGAATCAGTTTTCCCGAGAATTTAATCGGGCTCGCCAATACAACACTGGATATTGCAGGGCAGTCAAATCCCTCTGACAGTAACTGAGCTGTACCGATAAGCAACTTGCAATCTCCGGTCGCCAGCCTGCCAGTTAAAGCCGTTCGTTCTTTGGCGGGTGTGTCTCCGGTCAATACACTGGCATCGGTGCCGATATCGGATAAAACCTCCCTCAATGCCTCACAATGGGACTTCCGGTCTGACAGCATCAAGGTTATACCCGTGTTCCCGCTCGCCTCAGCAGCAGTATGCAAGGCAATCAGTTTGTTTCGATTTTTGTCAGCACACAATTCAGACAGCATTTTCGAATATTGGGTGGATCCATCAAGATCAGTTCTGAATTCCGTCTCTACAGTGACAACTTGCGCCGTGCAGATGTGACCGGCATCAACGAGGTGCTGGCCATTCACTTCATGAACTTTGTCCCCGAGGTAATACCAGATCAGCCGGGTAAGCCCGTCCCGCCGCCAGGGTGTCGCGGACAGGCCGAGCATGTACCTACAGTCAAACGTCGTCACAATATCCAGGAAGGTCTTTGACGGGCAGCGGTGGCATTCATCCACAACCAAAAAGCCGACATGCTCAAAAACATCTTCAGCGTGTTTAATCAGAGATTGCACCAGCGCCACGGTTATCTTCTGTCCAATCCGCATCTTTCCGCCGCCGATAACACCGATCTCCGCTTTCGGGATTCCCAGAAAAGTTTCGACCCGGTCAATCCATTGGGTCAACAGCTCTTTCGTATGGACCACAATCAGTGCCGGCTGTTTCCGTGCTGCAATGATCGCCAGCGCCATAACCGTCTTACCGCTGCCTGTTGGAGCTTGCAGGGTTCCAAAAGCTTTCTGCAGGACGGCTTCGACGGCTTCCTGCTGGAACGGCTTCAGCTTCCCAGCAAAAGTGAAATCCACATCCCGAAGCGCCCGCCGGCGGTCATCAATCTGAATCTGTTCCCCGTTCTTCCGGGCGATCCTGCAAGCCTGCCCGGTGAAACCTCGAGGGAAGGACAACCCGCCAAGGATTGAATCAAAGCATTGAATCAAGCGGTCTATCCCCCAGGTTGAGAACCCCCGCCGTTCGTTTTCCTGATATGCCGGATTCGGGAATGTCAGCCGGCGCCGGATTTCCAGATCCGTTTCCGGACTGCAATGGGTGACGGTGGACTGGTTGCTGATTTGGATGTTCATTCATGCCTCCTCACGCCTGTTATTTTCGGTACAAACCTTTAAATGTCGTGGTTTCAGGACAGAAGGCAACCTTTGCAAAGCCGATAGGCCCATTCCGATGTTTTGCCACAATAATTTCAGCCGTGCCCCTGTCGGGGTTTCCAGGTGCCCGGTTGTAAACTTCATCGCGGTAAAGGAACAAAATGACATCGGCATCTTGTTCAATTTGCCCGCTCTCCCGCAGGTCAGACAGTTGTGGCCTTTTTTCGGATCTTTTTTCAAGTTCGCGGTTTAGTTGGCTCAGCGCCAGGACAGGAATGCACAATTCTTTTGCAAGACCCTTCAGCGCCCTGGAAATGCTTGCAATCTCGGCTTCACGGTTCCCTTTTGCTGCATCGCCGCGCATCAATTGCAGATAGTCAATGACCACAAGCCGGATTCCGTGCCGCTTATAGGCTATCCGCGCCCGCCGCGTTATTTCAGAGAAATGAAGCGAGGGACTATCATCAATGAAAATCTGCAAGTCAGCCAGCTCCCCGGCTGCCTGGTTCAGTTTTGCCCATTCATCGTTGCCGTACAGCTTGCCGGTGGTCAATCGGTTCAGGTTGATTTTTGAGCGCCCGGATAACATCCTGTCTGCAAGCTGGTTCTTTGCCATTTCAAGCGAAAAAATCAGGGCAGGGGCTTTACAATTTTCGGCCATGTTTACTGCCATGGCAGTTTTCCCCATGCTCGGCCTTGCTGCCAAAATTATCAGGTCAGAAGGCTGAAGGCCCCCCAGCACCGCGTCAAGGTCACAAAGGCCCGTAGGAAGGCCGGTAACCCCGCCCTTTGTCTTTGCCGCTTCGTAACCATCAACGGCATCATTCACAAGGTCACTGATTTTTGTGGCTTCGCATTCTGCCCCGCCTGAAATTTCGATTGAAAGAATCTGCCGCTGGTAGGCATCTATAATTTCGTGGGCATCGCCATTGCAGGCCATCAGATTTTTAATCCCGGCCATCGAAACGGCAATGGTTCGACGGACAATGGATTTATCCTTGATGATCCCGGCAACACTTGCGATATTGAAGGCCCCCGGCTCCGCCATAAGTTCCGGTATTACGGACAAGGAAACGCCTTCACGCTGCAATCCGGACATCACCTCGGCTATTTCAAGCGGTTCTGTTGGGTTTTTGGATGCACATTCCATAAAGATTTTGAAAACTTTCCCATTCCTGGACGAATAGAAGTCACCTGGAGAAAGTAGGTCAACCGAATCGGCCAGGCTTTGGGGGTCAAGCAGACATGCCGACAATAAACCCAGCTCGCCTGCTTCGCTGTGTGGTAACGGCGCATCAAAGATGGTCATGTCAATAATCCTTTGGGTCAGAGTGTATTGTGGGGTCATCGGCCCGGAATTCCCGCATCCAGTTCGGTGATGATGTGATTTCGCCAGACTCGTTCAAATATGCTTCAAACTTCGGCCCAAACAGGGTCTCAGGTCGTAGGTAATCCGCCATCTTTGGGTCACATGCCCATTTTGCCGACTTTTTATCAATGACTTTGATGAATTCGGCCAGGCTGAAGCCTTCAGCAAATCGGGCTCTGATGTGGCTTTGGGTGCCTTTGCTATTCGCTCGGAAGTTTTTTCCGGTTTTTTGGTTAAGATGTTCGATGATTTCGGCAAATGGAATGTTTTGACTTTTTGATGATTTCAGGGGCGCGGGGTCGGACTTGTCCGACAATATATTTTCTTTAATACTTTCTTTTGATATACTTTCTTTTGAATGTGCCTTTTTTGGAACTACCCTTTTTAACGTTTTTGGAACTACCCCTGGTTCCTTTTTCGGCACTACCCGTAGTTCCTTATTTGGAACTGCCCCCTGTGCCTTTTTTGGAACTACCCATGAATCATAATCTTTGTTAATTCGGTATGTTGTTGTACTATGAAGAGTCTTTTCTGAATTATCAATGCCACTCAATTTTTCACATTTCCGCTCAACAAAAATTAAATTCATAGCCTCAAGTGTTTTTATTGCCCGGACTACATGCCGCCTTTGAATACCTGTCATTTTCACGAACTGGCTTAACGGAATCTGATCAAATTTCTTGCGCCACCCGTATGTTCTCCTGAAAATGACATCAAAAACCTGTCGCGCCTCCCCCGGAATTCTAGTCCGGCAGAGGGCATCAAGAATTTCATTGGCAATCCTGGTATGGCCTTCTTCAAGTTGCGGTGATGCCATTATTCACCTGCCCTGCGAAGTCGTTCAATCTCTCGCGTCAGAGCTGAAACCACGGCAACCCTTCCTTCTTCATATTCTGAAGGATATGAACTTTCACTGATGCGGCGGAGTTCTTCGGCAAGCCTTGCCACTTGGGCTTGTCTGGTCGGTCTTTCTCTTGTCATCTCACCACCCTGATTCCTGGTAAAAAGGACAGCAGCCCGGCCAAAGCCACGAACTACCACGAGCCCCTCTTTTTTTCATACTGATAAGATTTGAATTCAACTTGCAGATGTGGGAATTCTGCCGATGACATCACGCTGCCTTGCCCCCACGCCAGGTGCGGGAAGATCGTTTTTTCAGCCATATGCGCAGGCTTTCAACAGGATAGGCAACCTTACCCCCTATCAGGAACTTTCCTTCAGGTCCCGTTCCCTTACAGTCCTCATTCGCCAGCGCTTTGGGTTTCGCTAAATAAACATCCTCACGCAGAATTATGGTTCTGCCAAATGAGTCAATGAAGTCATCAATGATTTTTTCAATTTCCATGGTGTGTCCTTTCTGTATTTGGTTTATATCCGGGTGAATCCCAGATTTACCCATAGTCTAAACGGACATGCCCCGTGTCTGGAAGGACATTTTGCTATGCTATTAATTCAATATCTAATTGAATTAATAGCATTTTAAACGGACACGGTTTTCATGTTTGAAAAATGTCCAGACACGTTGCCCATGTCCACAAATAAAAAAAGCCTACTGAACGAAATCAGCAGGCTTTACAGATTAGTTATCGGGGAAGTTTTTACATGGCGGACAAAATACTTTCGATTTTATTTTGTCCTAATTTGGGGTACCCGTTGCGTATTTGTGCGGCCTGGATAATCTGGCCAGTCATAGATCGTTTAGCCTTTTCCTGTCCCACGTATTGAAAAGCCTCAAGTGAAAGATCATCTTTTATAATTTTTGACTCAGGGTGATTTTTCAAATATTCAACCGCCGTCTGGAAAGCTTTGTCTTTTTTTCCGGTGTGCATGACAGCCCGCCAAATGCCATTTACATCTTTCCGCAGGGATTTTACAAACGTTTCGGGTGGCATCTTTACATCTTGAATGGTTTTATTTTGGGCTTCTGCCTTTACAAGTCCAGGTGAAGAGCAAAGAAATTTCGGAAGTTCCGGTAATCCTGAAGCCCAAGCACATAAAGCTTCATGGCTGATAATCGTATCAAGCAAAAGTGTAACAGAATAACCAGTTATTTCAAAATTATTCGTTTCAGGAACAAAGCCCCTTTCCATACAAGACAATTGTTTTTTTTGAATCGCCATGATTAAGTCCGAAAAAATGGCTCTTTGTACCATCGATACGGTAATGGGATTATAGCGCCATTGATAATAACCACTTGTCCCACGATCACCAGACATTGCGCTACTGTCAATTATAATCCCCCAATGCTCCATAGGATAATGCGACTTGTTAAGCTTTAACGCAGTTGGGATGGGAGTTAGACCTTTTTTTTCCTTAAAAATGATAAATGGAATTGCAAAACCATACTTCTCTTGCACAATACGTTCATAAGAATTAGAAAAATCTTCCCGTAACGCCACTGGTTCTATACCTGATAACAAGAAACCGGCTTCATACAGTGAAAATGTTTTTCGTTTAGACCAAAAAGCAATATTCATATCATGCCCCTTCATGCATCCCTTATTGAAAGAAATTGGGGAAACCTGGAAAAAGGGGTTCCAGGCTATCGCATAGGTTCATGACGCCTAAACTATCCCCAAAACTGTTACAGAAAAATCCGGTAATCCGAAACATTCAGCGCGCCGGCCAGGATTTCCGCCCGCTTCCGGCCTACTTGCCGCTTGCCTGTTTCCATCTCGCTGATGTGCCGCTGCGGAATTCCGGTTTTTTCGGATAACTGCTTTTGCGTCAATTCATCCCGTAATCGGGTGCCCTTTAGAATGGCTCCTTTTTCATTGCCTGCAAATTCAGGGAATGCCAGCCGCCACGGAATGACATCTTCAGTTTTGGCCTTCATATCAGATGGTCCGTTAAACGACAGGGTAAAGTCGTCAATATGGCGCTTCTTTGTGCGAGCCAACAGAATTCACCTTCACAAGCTTGATAATCGCGTCTTGATTCTGAGTTTCTAACCATTCCTTTATCGGTATTACTTTACCGGTTCTTTCCATCAATTCCCGCTTCCGGTCAATCTCCATCTTTGCGTAGCGCTTCACTGAATCCATACTGGCATGATCGGTGACGCTTTGTAATTCTGAGAGGCTCAGCCCTTTTTCATTGATATATTGACAGCAGGAAGAATGCTTCAACCCGGCATACATCGGGATGTTCTCGCCAGCCTCGGAGCATGCAGCCTTCCAGATCCCGGACATGATGTGCTGAGTATAACACTTGCCGGGCTGCTGAGACTCCCGGCATGAAAACAGATATTGCGAGAAGGACCGCCCCAAGTCATTCAGGTGAGGCGCAAACGCCGAATGGCATGGGATGACATGCACCTTTCCGGTCTTTGTCCGATCAACCTGCTTGTGTGACGACACGCTCCGGTGGATGGTGAACGATTTTGTTCCAGGGTCGTAGTCGGTTTTCAAAAGGCTCATGGCTTCCGCCGGCCGTCGCAAATGATATTTCAGCCATAAGAAGATTGGCCGGTGCCTCTCCGGTACCGCATCGATAATTGCCATCTGTCTTTCTTCAGATATCCACCTGATTTCAGGCGCCTCGATTCGATACATCTTCCGGTCAGGGAACGGTGGCATGTTCGGAATGCGCTGGCTGCGCCATGCATGTTTCAGACATGTTTGCAGACATTTCATGATGCAGATTTTCCCCTGGCCGGTCAGGTCGATTGAATTCAGGAGCATCACCAAAATATCGTACTGGATTTCTTTAAGTTTGATCCGGTGTTTCTGAAAAAATGGCGTCAGGTGTTTGGTAATGCTGGTTTTGTAATTCCGGTATGTCGCAAGGCTCACACTGGGCTTGATGGATTCCAACCAATTTGTCAGGTATTCCGAGGTATCCGTCCATTGCTCTTTCGTATAGGTTTCAATCCGGAAAACACCTTTTTCGGTGTCCGACTGCATCAGGGATCGAAGCTTTTCAGCCACCCTGCGGCTTTCGATCATGTCCCCCTGGTATCGATAAATTTTATGCTGATGGCCGTCGTGATACCATGCGACGTACCACTGGCCGTTGGCTTTTTGGTGAATACTCCCTTTCATGCAAAGACCCCTCCCGCGACCTGATGCATGATTATATTTTTGGCGTTGAGTTATTAACATGTAATGGCGCCCTCCCCTGATTAACCAAACGCTGTAATGGGTGAAGGCGCCGGAATTTCAACATGATCCTGTTCCGCAACCGAAAGCCACAATTCAACAGCAGTTTCCAGTTCCTTTAATGCCTGTTCCGGTGTTTCCCCGAAAGCTGAACAGCCTTTCAGGTCAACAGCTTTGGCAATGTATCCCTGGTCTTCATCACTGTAAAAAACTATTGCCGGATAGAATGGTTTATTCATGACGGATTTCCTTTATTGCTTTCAATGCCTGTTTAATCTGGTATGCTTTGGCCATGCCGTTTACACTCTGGAATGTCAGTTTCCCGTTGTAGCCAGGATGCGTAAATACTGCATGGCTACCTTTCCCGGCTCTTTCAGTGAACCCCCACGACACAAGCCAGTTTACAGCGTCATCGAATCTGACATTCCCCGGATTATTCTTTATCTTCTCATGCAACTTTTCTTTTTGGGTCATGACATCACCCTGCCCGACCAGTCATGGGAATGACATTTGACTTAACCCGGTTCATGGCATCCTGAAGACGGTCAATGGCGTTTTTGATGTGCTGATTGCTCAGGTGGCTGTAACGTTCGGTCATGGCAAGTGTCTTGTGACCCAGGACAGCTTGTATTGTCGGAAGATCAGCTCCGGACATGGCCAACTGTGAGGCGCAGGAATGGCGCAAGCTGTGAAAAACAACCTTCATCCGTCGATCTTCAACGCCGTCATTCAGCTTCAGACGATTCACAGCCGCCATGAATGAATCGGAAACCTGTTTCATTGTCCCGTTGTCCTTAGTGGCAAATATAAGCTCGTTCGGTTTCCCTGTTTCCATTTCTGAAAACATCTGACAAACAGCATCCGCCATGAACGAAAAACGGGTTTTTCCGTTCTTTGGGTCAAGGATAACTATCTGTCTGTTTCCCAGGTCTATATGCTGCCAGCGCAACCCGGCAATTTCGCCAAACCTCAGCCCACTGTACAGCGACAAAAGGGAAACGCGGTAGGACGTCATGGAGTTTTTTTTGAGTTCACCCAGCAGAGAATTAGCTTCATCAGGTGAAAGAAAACGCATCCGACGGTTATCTATTTTGGGAAGCTTAACGCCCTTTGTCGGTGATTCTCCATCAAAGATATTCCGTTCCTTGGCGTAATTAAAAACCTGCCGGATTATGGCAAACGTATATTGAACGGTTCTGACAGCCCGGCCGGCCTTCAGCATGTTGCGCTTGATACGCTCAACATCAAGCATGGCGATTTCCTGAAGTCGTTTTGCACCCACAACCGGCTGAACCCAAAGGCGCAAAATCAACTTTTCATTACCCAGGCTTTTTTTTTCGGAATGGCTTTTGCAATATTGATCCACCACGGTATTGAATACACTTCCAGATTCAAGACGGATTCGCTCAGACTCGGCCTGTTCGGCCGCTACCTTCTCTGCCTCAATCCTTTGGCGTTCGGCTTCGGCTTCCTTCTTTGCTTCCAGCGCCAGCCGTTTCTTTTCTGTCAGGGTATCCGGGCCGGTTCCAGTTCTCCGGTTTGCCTTGATTTCCGCCATTGCTTCAACGGCTTTATCAAGGGTCATTCCCTCAGAAGCCCACCCCAGGGCCTCAGAACGTGTTTTTCCCTCATGCTTGTATGTCAGGACATAGTACTTGTCAGCCTGTACGCCGTGCTTTCTGGTGGCGTGAAGCCTGTAACGGATTCCAGGATACTTACTTTTGACCCATTCCATACATTCATCCTTTATTCATCGGTGTTTAAGGGTTATTTTTTGTACAACCCCTGTACAACTTTTTATGGTGAAATCGAATGATTTCTAAGGAAGCTTTGGGAATGAGAATAAATGTAAATAATTGGAAAGTCAAGGATAATATGAATTTAAGGAAACTATGGGAAGGATAAAAATTAGACTCTTAATCAGTAGGTTGTTGGTTCGATTCCAACACGGCCCACCAATAAAATCATTAAGTTACAGCAAAGTTTATTTTCTGTTTTTCGCTCGCCTTAAAAAAGCCATTCTGTACAAGGATTTTCAATCACAGCATCCTTGCGCCAGCACCTTTATCAATCCCACCGTTAACAGTCAACCTCCAAAGCAGCATTGATGATTGCCCCCGCAGATGAATATCGTAGTTGACGATGGAGTCCATCTCCTTGGGGCTGGGGAACCACCAGTCGGAATTATCACCAAAATTGGCACTATTCAGGGCATTGATAAAACTTGTCGGTCCGTTCAATAACTGCTTTGTAAATGCCATCCGGAAGATCGTCCATTTATAGGGCGATATCATATTGTCCGGCTTTTGAGAACCACCACCTTATTTTCTGAGATATTTATCAAACCATGCCACGCAACGGCCCCAGGCGTTCCTGGCAGCTTCGGGCCGGTAGCTGGGACGGTAGTCCGCATAGAAGGCATGCGGTGCTCCGGGATAAAGCACAAATTCGGCAGTCTTTCCGGCGGCTTTGAGAGCTGACTCCATCTCCCTGACATCGGCTGCGGGGATGCCAACATCCGCATCACCATACAGGCCAAGAACCGGGCAAGTGATTTTTTCTGCGATCTCAAGCGGCCCAAACGAACGCACCCCCGGCGTTTTGGCAGGCCGAATCTGACCATACCAGGCCACAGCAGCCTTCATCATCTGGTTGTGAGCGGCAAAGAGCAGGGTGTACATTCCTCCCCTGCAGAATCCCGTTACACCGATTCGATCAGCCTGTCCTGCTGGGTGCTTTGTCGCATAAGCCGTGATGGCATCCAGATCCCCCATGACCCGTACATCCGGGACCGGATCAACCACTTTCCGGACCGACTCGATGTCCGGCAGAAGCAAAACTCCGCCTTCCCGTGCATACGGTTCAAAGGTGATGCTCAGGAAACCCTCCCTGGCAAAGCGGCGGGTGACATCCTTGATATGCTCGTGCATTCCGAAGATTTCAGGGATGACAATGACAATCGGGTATTTTCCGGAAGCTGCTGGACGTGCCTCATAAATGGGAATCTTAAAATTTTCAAAAGGTACCAGACCATCCGTAACGATGATGTCATCACTTGGAGTGGTAATGACTTCTCCTGCCACTGACTCTGCAGCCATTGCAAATCCGGCCAGACCAATGCCCGCAACGCTCATCCGCGCCAGAAACTGCCTTCGGGACATCCCTTCATATGCATTTGACAGCCAATTTTCACCCATGAGTACCTCCTTTTTTGTCGAGCCAAAAAAGATATGCGTTCGAGTAGAGGTTTTATGCAGCTATTCCGGATTAACTGCCGGCTGACCATTGGGTCATTATTCAGAGATGTTAATATCGACGAACCCTGCATCGACAAAGAAATGAACCGATGCGGCTCGGCTCTTTCTCAAGCAGGGAATTAGTGCCTTTGGCGGGCCAGCTCACATATCCATGACACATGATGAAATGGTGGAAACGTGGAAGTAGCTGAGTGTCCGGGAGTTTCTTGAAGCCCAATATCAGAATACCGATACCGGGAAGCGTCCAACATATGCAATAAATAAGTGTTATGTTTTCGCTCCGGCATATGAGTTTGTTCAATGCGTTCCGGACGAAAGCCTTGGAGAACCACATGAAAAGGCACACGCCCATACCGGCACGAACCTCAGGCCTGCCAGCGTGCAAACCGGGGCTTGCCCCAACGCTACGATTATTTCACGTATGATGCAAATCTCTTATCTTGTTCGATAACGTGGTTTAAAAACCAGTCTCTGAGAAACGATAAAACACTTTCTAAGGACCTGTTCCCCTGTTTTGAAAGGGAAGCTTCCAATTCGTCGACTTGCGACTCGAAGTACTTGTGCATCTTCCGTTGTTGCGCAATTTCCGGGTAGCCTTTAGCTTCCATAAGACCCTCCTCGAACCTGAAATGCATGGTAGCGTAAGCCCTGAGTCTGTCGATAAGACTTTGGTCTATTGAGGCATTTTTTCCGCTGATGGAAATCAGAGCATTGCAGTCATTCAGGCAATCAAGAAATGATCTGTGCTGCTCGTCAATCTCTGCGATACCGATGTTAAAACCATCCTTCCACTTGAATGAATCCACGGTGCCTCCTCAATCATTTTGCAAAAAAATTACCAAGGGCTTAAGTTGTCAAAGAATCAGACGCAAGTTATCCATTGCCGCCTGATGAATTTTATCGGGTTCTTTCAGTTGACCCAAGAACGGAGAGTATTTCTTGTCCATCTTTATGATGTGCTCCTGCCACCAGCTTTTGAGGAAAACAAACAGATCATCCGGGAAGTTGAACCAATTTTCATTTATGCGTGTAATGAATCGTCGTACCTCAATGGTGTAGTGCCGATGCGCATTCTCCTGAGCAGATAAATCCTGATAACCACATTCTCGCATTATTGCTTCTTCAGCGCGGAAATGGGTCTCCGCGTACTCGATTAAGTCCTTAAGAATCATCGATAATTCAGTGGATGAGATGCCCACTCGAAGCCGTTGGCAAAGCTCATTAAGGGCGAATATCAATCAAGCATAATAAGTCACGCAAAAAACAAAAGAATTAATTCAATTATATTAGATACATAATATAATTGAATCAGCTTGTCAACTATTCATTGGGAATATTGAGCCGAAAAGCAGAGAATCGGGACAGTCGTCAACTGAGTTTCTAAGGAAGATAAAACAGAAGGGAACCTCGCGGCACCATCCTTGCCTTTGGATAGTACTTGTGTCAATATACTCAACATTAACAGGATTTGCATGCAGGGGACCCACGCCCCATAAATTCACACTCTGGGCGTACAAAAGCGCTTCCTGCGGACGCGCGACATGCGTGTTGCTGAAGCACCCGGCAGCATGCAAAACGAAGAAGAGAGCAAGATTATGAAATCAGAGCGCTTTAAAATTGGATGGAAAAAATTAGCTGAAATTGATGGAGAGCAAGGCAAAAGAGTTATCGAAGCTCTAAAGGATATTGCACCTGATTTTGCTGACATATTAATAGAGTTTCCTTTCGGAGATGTTTACAGCCGCCCGGGATTAGATTTGAAATCCAGAGAAATTGCAACCGTAGCAGCTTTGACAGCGATGGGTACAGCAAGACCGCAATTGAAAGTGCATGTCCATGGGGCATTGAACGTCGGATGCACACAGCAAGAAATTATAGAAGTCATGATACAAATGGCCGTTTATGCAGGTTTTCCGGCTGCCTTGAATGGTCTATTTGCTGCAAAAGAGGTTTTTGACGAGCGAGAAACGAAGGGAAGCAGTTGCAGCTAACAACTTCAACCTGGACCGGCTTTTTTGCTTCGTTCCAAAACCGACCTGTTTTATCGGAACCCCTTCGGTTCTCCATTTAAATTCTGAAGGATCAATAGCCATGGATGAAGGAGAGAAAACAGACATTCTCAGAGTGGTGTTTGATGCGCTGCCCTCACTGGTTTTTGTGGTCGACCAAGATGTGAGGATTCAAGAGTACAATGCGGCGGCTTCCGATCTTTTGATGGCCAAGAGGGCCACAGTCCTCAAACAGCGTGCCGGCGAAATTCTGCATTGTGTGCATTCACGTGCAGTGCCGGATGGATGTGGTGAAGCTCCATTTTGTAAAAACTGTATTATCAGAAATTCCGTCAAGGAAGCCTTCCAGGGAAATCGTGTTGTACGCCGCCGCACAAGACTGGAACTCATGCGAGATGGAAACACGTTAGAGATTTATGCGCTGATTACTGCTTCTCCTTTTTCATTTCAGGATAGACCACTTGCCTTGCTTGTGATTGAGGACATCAGTGAGATTGCCGAGCTTTATCGCATGATACCTATCTGTTCTATTTGCAAGAAAATTCGAGACGAGAAGGAATCCTGGATGCGGGTCGAAACCTATTTCAAAAATAATTGGGGCGTCGACTTCTCTCATGGTATTTGCCCAGACTGCTATAAAATTGAAAAGGGCAAACTGGAATCATACATCAAAACCGAGCAAGACACTTCATCTTAAAAAAACAGTACCCAAGGATTATGTCTTGCCTGGTCCTGAAATTCATGATAATTAATAAAAGTTAAATTTAGACGGGGCGTGGCGCAGCCTGGTAGCGCACCTGCTTTGGGAGCAGGGAGTCGGAGGTTCAAATCCTCTCGCCCCGACCAAATTCTGCAAATTGATGTTTTCCTGTCGGCCGTTGTGAATTCACCATGTAATGTACGAGTTAATCCGTACCCTGAATTTACCTGAAAAAGCCTGTTGAAAAAAATCCCGTGTCAATAAACCGTATTGAAAACCCGTTTCCTGGTTCATGGAAACGGGTTTTTTTGTTGTACAAGAGGGGTGTTATCATTGACTCAACAGACTGGTTTGCAATTGGTTTTTTGAAATTTACGATTGGTTTTGACAGACTCTACAATTTTTGTAAATGGACCATAATGATCCAGGCCCGATTCGGTTATTGCTTCTTCAAAACAAAAGTTTGCCGCCCTCTTTGTCAAGACAAACACTAATGCCATAAACTATTCGAACATATTGACATTACAAGACGTTTTTCATTTATACTTGACACGGTTTGCATTTTAGATTATTTTATAAAAATTTTATTGGGATGAATTCATTCGTATGGATGATATTTTGATTGCAGTTTATTCATCCCAGCAATGAACCGGACTGCTTAACCCATAGGCGAGAGTGGCGGAACTGGCAGACGCACTGGACTTAGGATCCAGCTCTGGAAACAGAATGGGAGTTCAAATCTCCCCTCTCGCACCAGCATACTCAATTCCCCGTCCACTTCTGTTAACAATGCAAATTGAATCTGCCAGGTCGGGGCAGAGACGAAACCTGCCTGGACTCGTGATGACCGAAAATCCGAAATCTTCCAACGATATCATTTATTATAAACGGTTTTTGCCACACTGACGGATGTAAAACCCGTCAAAACTGCTTAAAGAGAAATGGAACCAACTCTCATGAAATTTACGGTAGAAGACGCCAGCACTGTAAAAAAAGTACTTCATATTGAAATTCCTCAGGATGAGGTGGCTAACGAAATTGAAAGTGCTTATAAAGAATTAAATAAAACAGCCAAGATTAAAGGGTTTCGCCCAGGCAAAGCCCCAAGGTCGGTTCTTGAACGGCTATATAAAAAAGATGTTTATGAAGATGTAACATCCCGGCTGATCAAGAATTCTTTTGCAGATGCCATCACCGAAACCGGTCTTAACCCGTTGCGGCATCCGGATATTGACCCGCCAGAACTCAGTGCCGATAGTGCATATCAGTACAGCGCAAGTGTTGAGATCAATCCGGAAATTCCCGATATCGATTTTAAGGGCCTTACCTTAAAAAAATCGCTTTATAAACCTTCTGATGACGAACTTGAAGCCCAGTTGAAAATGCTCCAGAAAAATCTTTCAGAACGCAAACCGGTTGAACCCGCGCGCGCTTCCCAGGAAGGCGACTTTGTTATTTTGGATTACGAAGGATTTAGAGACGGAGCCCCCCATCCAGACCTCCAGAAAACAGAAAACATGACTCTAAAAATCGGAACATCTAAAATTTCCAAGGATTTTGATGCTCAAATCGTTGGCATGATGCCAGGCGATCGCAAAGATTTTTCGATTAAATTTTCCGAAGACTACCACAATGCCGGTCTTGCCGGTCAGGAAGCGACATTTCATGTTCACATTCATGAAATCCGTGAAGAGTTTCTTCCGGAACTCAACGACGACTTTGCCAAAAAACTTGGTTCCTTTAATACGCTTGAAGAGGTAAAAACAGCCATACAAAACAACCTGCTGCAAGGATACAACAAGCGTGCCGAGCAGGAAATCAATGAACAGATTTTTTCAGCATTGATTGAAAAAGCGCCGTTTGAAGCTCCCGACACCTTGATTGACTGGGAACTTGCAGGAATTATTCGGGAAATAGAACGATCCTTTGAGCATCAGCAGGTCAAGATGGAATCGCTTGGCATGACCCATGAATCACTGGCCGCAACGTATCGCGATACTGCCGAAAAACAGGTCAGGAGACATCTGATTCTTGGGAAAATCATTTCTCAGGAAAAATTGACACTTCCCGATGCCGAACTGACCCAGGCTTTACAGGACATGGCAGCCTCTTATGGCAGACCGGTTGATGAAATTAAATCATATTATGACCAGCATCCCGATGACCTTGTCTTTTTCAAACACACGCTCCTTGAAAAACAGGCGATCAAGCTTATCATTGATAACAATAAGATCGAAGAGATCGAACCCGTTTTGGAAGATCAGCCAGCGTCTTCACCTGAATAATATTTTTGGTACGATAATTGCTTCTATTTTATCAAGTGGATGCATTTCAGCAGACGCCGATAATGGATCTCCGGTTTTCTATCGAGGTTCTTCGTCGCAGCTCCGCAGAGCCAAAAACAGACGGCGGGGATGGCCTCGTCATCATGGGGCACGTAGCGACGAATCAATCGATTACTTGATGGACTTCATCAAAGTCCGACTTCAGATAACATTTTCCATGTTGTCATCATAAGGAGAATTTCAGTGCCATTAATACCCATGGTCATTGAACAGAGCAGCCGGGGAGAACGCGCCTATGACATTTATTCGCGTCTTCTCAAAGACAGAATCATTTTTCTGGGAACCCCCATTAACGATGAAGTTGCCAATCTGCTGATCGCGCAACTGCTCTTTCTGGAATCAGAAGATCCCGGAAAGGAAATCAACTTCTACATTAATTCCCCTGGCGGATCTGTTACGGCAGGTCTGGCTGTTTATGATACCATGCAGTATATCAAGCCGGATATCACAACCGTATGCATTGGCCAGGCGGCCAGCATGGGGGCTTTGCTGTTGGCTGCAGGTTCAAAAACCAAACGCTATTCACTCCCGAATTCAAGAATAATGATCCATCAGCCCATGGGCGGATCACAGGGGCAGGCATCGGATATTGCCATCCAGGCAAAGGAAATCCTTCGATTGAAGGATACTCTAAACGACATCCTGGCTTTCCATACCGGAAGAGATCTGGAACAGATTCAGAAAGATACGGATCGTGATTTTTTTATGTCCGGCCAAGAATCCAAAGAATACGGAATCATTGATCATGTCATAGCCAATCGGGATGATTTGGATCGACTGGCCAAAACGGAGGAATAACATGGCAAAAAAAGATGATATGACGGACAATCTGTTCTGTTCTTTCTGCGGAAAAAACCAAAAAGAGGTGGCCAAGTTGATTGCCGGCCCCGCAGTCTATATCTGTGATGAATGTATTCAGTTGTGCAGTGAAATCATAGAAGAAGAAACCGAGCAAAACGCCGCTTCCCAGCAAAGAACCCTGGTGCCAAAACAGATCAAGGAAATGCTGGATGATTACGTCATTGAACAGGAACGGGCCAAGAAAATTCTTGCGGTTGCGGTCCACAATCATTACAAGAGGCTGGATTCTTTGGTCAGCCAGAATGATGTGGAAATTCAAAAAAGCAACATCTTGCTGATCGGGCCGACCGGAAGCGGAAAAACCCTTCTGGCCCAGACCCTGGCCAGGTTTTTAAATGTTCCGTTCACCATAGCCGATGCAACCAGTTTGACAGAAGCCGGATATGTGGGAGAAGATGTCGAAAACATTATTTTATCCTTGCTCCAGAATGCGGATTACGATCTGGACAAGGCCAAGCGCGGCATCGTCTACATTGACGAAATCGACAAGATTGCATCAAAATCAGACAATCCTTCCATTACCCGCGATGTGTCCGGCGAAGGGGTTCAACAGGCCCTGCTGAAAATCATCGAAGGAACGACAGCGAGCGTTCCGCCTAAAGGCGGCAGGAAGCATCCTCAGCAGGATTTTGTAAAAGTGGACACTTCCAACATCCTTTTCATCTGCGGCGGAACATTCAATGGCCTTGAGAAGATAATCCAGCGCCGGCTGGGATCCAATGTAATGGGCTTCGGGTCTAAGATCGTCGAAAAATCAAACCACAATGTCGGCGAATTATTGAAAATGGTTCGGCCCGAGGATCTAATCAAATTCGGCCTGATTCCCGAATTTCTGGGCAGGCTTCCGGTGGTTGCCACGCTGGATGAACTCACCGAAAGCTCGCTGATTCGAATTTTGAAAGAACCTAAAAATGCGCTGATCAAACAGTTCGCAAAATTATTCGAGATGGAAGGGGTCAATTTGCGATTGACCGACAGCGCGCTTTCCGCCATCGCCAGCGAGGCACTCAAGCGAAAATCCGGTGCAAGAGGACTCAGGGCCATTCTAGAAAACTGCCTGCTGAATATCATGTATGAAATTCCTTCTATTGAAGATGTTAAAGAATGCGTTATCAGTGAAGAAGTCGTCCTCAATAACGAATCGCCGATCTTGCTCTATGAAC
Source organism: Deltaproteobacteria bacterium (assembly GCA_016219185.1). Lineage (GTDB taxonomy): Bacteria > Desulfobacterota > Desulfobacteria > Desulfobacterales > Desulfatirhabdiaceae > RAAP-1. Next base: position 215,784 of record JACRBZ010000066.1, on the reverse strand, counting down.
CCGTAAAAAAACAGGCATGATGGTCTCCCCACACAATGATTAATTTAACGAACAAATTCAGACAAGATGGCCCGGCACCAGGGGTGACACTGCTGCCCTTGTTGCCGCTGAGAGATATCGTGGTTTTTCCTTACATGGTTGCTCCGCTTTTTGTCGGCAGATCCAAATCGGTTAAGGCGTTAGCAGATGCCATGAACAACGAGAAAAACGTTTTTCTGGCAACCCAAAAAAAAATCGGCGATGAAAACCCCGATATTAACGATATCAGTCTCATTGGAACCATCGGCAAGGTGCTGCAACTGCTTCGTCTTCCCGATGGGACGGTCAAGGCCCTGGTTGAGGGCAAATCCAGGGCACGAATCAAACGTTTTGTACATCAAGAAGATTTTTTCCAGGTTGAAATTGAACCCATCGCCGAAGACTTTATTGAAGATGCCGAATGCCAGGCACTGGGCAGAGCGATTGTCAGTGCCTTTCATGAATATGCAGATGTGGCCAAAAATATCTCCAAGGAACTTCTGAATACCATATCGGCTATTACCAGCCTTTCTCAGTTATCCGACACCGTCTCTGCGCATTTTTCGTTCAAGATTGAGGACAAACAACTCTTGCTGGAAACAGACTCCCTGAACGAGCGTCTGACGCTTTTATTGAGTCTGATCAAAATGGAAATAGATGCTTATCAGATGGACCAGCGGATCAAAAATCGGGTCAAGGAACAAATGGAAAAGACCCAGAAAAGCTACTATTTGAATGAGCAGATGCGCGCCATCAAAAAGGAAATGGGAGCGGATGAGGACGCCGGGGATGAACTCAAGGAGCTTGAAAGCCATATTCAGCAGAAAAAAATGTCCAAGGAAGCTACTGAAAAGGCCCTGCACGAATTCAAGAAATTGAAGATGATGGCACCCATGTCGGCGGAAGCAACCGTAGTTCGAAACTACATTGACTGGATGATCAGCCTTCCCTGGTATGACCAAACCGAAGTTCAGGAAGACCAATTTGAAGCTGAAAAAATTCTGAACGAGGATCACTACGGCCTGGAAAAACCAAAAGAGCGCATTCTGGAATACCTGGCGGTCCAATCCCTTGTAAAAAAAGTGCGCGGCCCGATATTGTGTTTTGTCGGCCCACCGGGCGTGGGAAAAACCTCTCTGGCAAAATCCATTGCTCGGGCAACCGGCAGAAAATACATTCGCCTTTCCTTGGGAGGGGTCAGAGACGAAGCGGAAATCCGCGGTCATCGCAGAACTTATATCGGTGCCATGCCCGGAAAAATTATTCAGTCCTTAAAAAAAGTCGGCGTCAACAATCCGGTTTTTTGTCTGGATGAAGTAGACAAAATGAGCATGGACTTCAGAGGAGACCCGTCCGCTGCGTTGTTGGAAGTCCTGGATCCTGAACAAAATTCGTCTTTTAACGATCATTATCTGGACGTGGATTACGATTTGTCGGATATCCTTTTTGTAACCACCGCCAATACCCTTCCGGACATACCGCTTCCCCTTCAGGACCGAATGGAAATCATTCGATTGTCCGGTTATACTGAATATGAGAAATATCGCATTGCTAGAGGTTTTTTAATTGCCAAACAGATTCAGCAAAATGGCCTCGAAGGGAAAACTGTCGAATTTACTAAAAATGCCATTTTATCCCTGATTCAACGCTATACCCGTGAAGCCGGAGTTAGAAATCTTGAGCGGGAGATTGCTTCCATCTGCCGTAAGATTGCCCGTGATCTTGTAAAAAATAAATCAACCGACGCTGTAACCGTCAATTCGCGCTCGGTTCAGAAATATCTGGGTCCCCCGAGACATCGACATGGTTTGATTGAGGAAAAGGATCAGATCGGGCTGGTAACCGGACTGGCCTGGACCCAGGTTGGCGGTGAATTGCTGTGCATCGAGACCCTGATCATGCCGGGCAAAGGAGAGCAGATCGTCACCGGCAAATTGGGAGATGTCATGAAAGAATCCGCCCAGGCCGCTGTCAGCTTTGTTCGATCCCGAGCGGAACATCTGATGATTGACAGGGATTTTCACAAACAATTTGATATACACATTCATATTCCGGAAGGGGCTATCCCCAAAGACGGCCCATCCGCCGGAATTTCCATGTGCACTTCAATTGTATCGGCGCTAACCCGCAGGGCTGTTGATCGTCATATTGCCATGACTGGTGAAATTACGCTGAGAGGGCGCATCCTTCCGGTCGGTGGTATTAAAGAAAAGATTTTAGCAGCCCATCGGGGAGGAATTAAAACCATTATTCTCCCTAAGGAAAATGAAAAGGACTTAAAAGATATTCCTGAATCAATCGCCAGGCAAATGAAATTTATTCTAGTGGATCATATGGATGAAGTACTTACCCATGCATTGATTCTGAAGCCTGGAACCCCGTTGTTTAATGGTAATGATATGGTTTTTGACATCATTTCCCAGCCATCTGGGGGAATACATCAGAACCACCCGCTGGTTTGATTTTTTCCTTGACATTCTTTGTAACTTTCCGTATAAGTTCAATCTCTTTGTGATTGAAAAAGAAGGGCGGGTAGCTCAGCTGGGAGAGCATCGGCCTTACAAGCCGAGGGCCACAGGTTCAAGCCCTGTTCCGCCTACCAGTTCGGTTGCATTGTGCCGATTCTGGTGCGGCAATTCCTCCACAAAGAAACGGGGGCGTAGCTCAGTTGGTTAGAGCGCCGGCCTGTCACGCCGGAGGTCGCGAGTTCGAGCCTCGTCGCTCCCGCCACTCGATTACCAGAGGGGTTACACATTGCTGTAATCCCTTTTTTCATTATGACTCAAACGAAAGGTAGGCGTCAATGGCAAACATTACCCCTCACTGCGAAGGCTGTGTAAAAATTAATGCCAATAACGACTGTTCGGTTTATCCCAATCCTGCATTTATGATGCGGTGGGTGGATGATAAAAAAATCAAAGTTGGTTGTGCATTCAATGCAGCAAAATTCTCCGAAACGGTTTCCAAAGAGAAAGTCCGCGTCGGTCAACAGAAACAAAAGAAAAAATAATCGGATTAACGGTCAAATCCCGTTTTTTCCTGAAGACGGTGTAATGGCGCACAGGCAAATGTGCGCCATGCAGCGAACAGTCTCAATTCTGTCTTACTTCCCCCATTCTTTTTTTCATTTTATTCCATAGTTGCCGATATCATCGTTTTCTTCCAACTGACTTCCTTTTTTTCAGTTCCCTGCTTTCAATGAATCCACCTCCTTATGGGGGATATCTTGCCTTTTGCTTAAATTGCTGATAAGCAGATTCATATTGTTTATTTGCCCCGACAAACGATCATTTATTGGTCATGGCGGCATTCCATCAATAGAAACCCATGAAAGATTATGAAAATCCATTTTCCTCCCCGTATAGCTATAATATGCGGCCCTACCGGTGTCGGAAAAACAACGGCCGCCATTGAAGTCGCATCTGCACTGAATGCTGAAATCATCAATGCGGATTCCATGCAGGTATACAGGTATATGGACATCGGAACCGCCAAACCTTCCGCACTGGAACAGGCACGAATTCCGCACCACATGATCGATATCGTTGATCCGGACGAGCCATTTGATGCACAGCAGTATGCAGTCATGGGCCAGAATCTCGCCTTTCAGCTTGCCGAACAGGGCATCCCTGTACTGGTCGTCGGGGGAACCGGATTTTACATTCGCGCATTGATTCATGGATTATTTGAATCCGGTTCCGGAAATTCCGAAATACGCCTCAATCTGAAGAAAGAAGCGGATACCAAGGGGACAACCGAACTCTATCACCGCTTATGTGAATGTGATCCCAAGGCTGCGGCAAAAATTCATCCTCATGACGCTTTCCGGATTGTTCGAGCACTTGAAGTCTATGAAACAACAGGGCAACCCATTTCTACCTGCCACCAGGAACATCGGCTGGCGCCCCCTCTTTTTGACGTCCTAAAAATTGGACTTTCCCGGCAAAGAGAAGTATTATACGAACGGATTAACCAACGGGTGGATTTGATGGTTGAAGAAGGACTCGTCGATGAAGTCAAATTCCTTTTGAAAAGAGGGTTCTCATCCGAGTTAAAACCCCTTCAATCCATAGGATACCGACATATTGTGGACTTTTTTGAAGGACGCCTGAGCTGGGATGACACCCTTCAAACGCTTAAACAAGACACACGGCGCTACGCCAAACGGCAATTGACCTGGTTTAATTCTGATTCACAAGTACAATGGATTGACGCGGACCATCTTGATGAAATTATCGATAATGTTAAGACATTTTTATCTCGCTGAGATGTTACAGTTTCACGATGTGATAAAAAGCAAATCTCATATATCTATTGTTGTAATTTATTTGATGCTGGCATTCGGGATTGAACTCATCCATGCCAATCCTGGATTGTCTGTTATGATTGCCCCCGCGAATTTTAAATACTTTTTGGAAAAAAGACTGAATACAAAAAATGAGGATGTAAATTCATCTGCCCATTCTCCTTCTCTTTATTATCATTCCGCAATATCGTCTTTTTACGGAAAAAATGATTTCAAACCGCTATGGACGCTGGATACCGGTCTTACACCGCAGGCAGAACAGCTCGTCCGGTCCATCGAAGCAGCAGAACTGGATGGATTGATATCCGAGGATTATCATGTATCTCAGATAAAAGCCTTGATTGCGGATTTCAAGGAAGCGCTGCTTCAGAAACAGTCCCTCGATTCTCAGAAACAGGCGGATCTGGATCTTTTGCTCACCGACGCATTTTTACTTTTCAGCTCTCACCTGCTTACAGGCAGGGTATTTCCCGGTTCCGTGGACTCAACATGGCTATTTTTCAATCCGCCAATCGACCTTGCAACGATTCTGAACTCGGATGCCTATTCAAGCCGGATTGAATCCTTTTTCGATGAACTTCGACCTGCACACGCTGCCTATTATCGGCTGCGGAACGCACTCCAGCATTATATCGGCATCCAGAAGAAAGGCGGCTGGTCTTCTATTCGTCCTGGACCAAGCTTGAGAATCGGCGATACCGATGATCGGGTGGATAAAATCCGAAAGCGCCTGATCGTAACCAAAGACATCGATTCACCTGCACGCAATGTCAAACCCGCCGAATTTGACGAATCTCTGATGAAAGGGGTTCAACGATTTCAGAATCGGCATGGAATTGAGCCAGACGGCGTGGTGGGCCAGAGTACCCTGACAGCGATGAATGTTCCGGTTGAGGATCGCATACGTCAGATAGAGCTGAATCTGGAACGGTGGCGCTGGATCCCCCACGATCTGGGTTCCAGATATATACTGGTCAACATAGCCGATTACAGCCTGGCAGTTGTGGAAAATCAAACGACGGTTCTGGATATGCGGGTGGTTGTCGGAAGATCTTATCGCCGAACGCCTGTTTTCAGCGAAAAAATAAAATACCTTGTGTTGAATCCTTTCTGGAATGTCCCCATAAAGATTGCCGTAGAGGACAAGCTCCCGATTATCCGGAAAAATCCGCTTTACTTAACCCAGCAGCACATCAGAGTGTTTGAAAGCTGGGGTGAAGATGCTCCTGAAATCAACCCGGCAATCATCAACTGGTATGGTGTAAACGCGAATTATTTCCCCTACAGGCTGAGGCAGGATCCCGGCCCATTAAATGCCCTGGGCAGAATTAAATTCATGTTTCCGAATAAGTTCTCTGTCTATCTTCATGACACGCCCCAACGCAGTTTGTTCAAAAGGGCCTCCAGGGATTTCAGTTCAGGCTGCATTCGTATAGAAAAACCGGTTGAACTGGCGAAATACCTGCTTCAGACTGATCCGCAGTGGCCCAACCAAAAAATCATGGAAACAATCGAAAGCGGTGTGACGACCGTGGTGCGTATCAAGGACCCCATTCCGGTTCACCTCCTTTACTGGACGGCCTGGGTGACCGAGACTGGAACCGTCCACTTTGGAAACGATATTTACGATCGGGATCCGCCGCTTTCAAGGGCGCTTAAAGCAAAGCTGAAAGATACGTTTATTCCTGCGATGAATCTGCCGGACCTGAGAGCAGAAAATTGATGCTTTAGGTCAATGTCGAAATGGCGGCATTGACCTAAAGTTTGTTTTCCCTACCAACACCGGATATCCCCCACGTCCACATGAACGAAGTTTTCTGAAGGATAGTATCCGACGCCACCTTTTTTCAGCGATACCGCAACCCGCCTTACCGCAGATATTTTGCGGTCCGGCAAGCGAATGTCAACCGCTTTGCCTTGAATATGCAGGCTGTTCTTGGCGACATTTCCGCTTTCCCTGCAGAGCATGGCATTGGTTTCGGGAGTTCGGTATCCGGATATGATGTGAAACGGGGATGAGCGAGTATTCAGCTTGATGGATATACCATAAAGATAGTCAAGCAGATGCGGATCAATGGTTTTTACGGCTCCAGTTCGGTGATCACGGAACAAATAACTGATATCTTTCAGCGCTGCTGGTGAATACCGGCCTTTGGCGAAATAGGAAACATCCATTTTTTCACCAGTATGGGGATTAAAGAAATGCAGTGCTTTGGATGGAAGCGCTTTTGCGGTTTTGGATTTCCGGGAAATCGCGGCAAAAGCCGATTCCGGAATCACCCCCAGAAAAGCAGCCAGCGCGCCCATTTTAAGAAACCCTCTTCGATTAATATGAAGTTCGCCTTCCTTTCGTGTTTCGGCTAAAAAAGAAAAGATATAACCACCTCCTCTGCAATATTTTAAACGGACGATCTTGTATCGGCTAAATAAATAAAAACGTCTGATGTTGTCAACCTAAATCTATTCATCCCCTGTCGCCGGCTACGCGCGAGACATGAATTTTCCGGTTTCCGTGTTGACCTTGACCTGGTCTCCAACCTCCATATACTCTGGAACCTGAACGACAACCCCATTGGAAAGAGTCGCGGATTTCGTCCTGCCGGTTACCGTTGCCCCCTTGATGGCGGGTGAGGTATCCACGATTTCCAGTTGGATGGACTGGGGCAGCTCGATGCTGATGATCCTTCCATCACTCAAAAGGGCTGTGATGCCTTCAAGATTGTCAATGAGCCAGACAGCTTGATCTTCCAGGATTTCCTCACTCAGGGCATACTGGTTGAAATCTTCGGCATCCATGAAGGTGTATAGGTTGTTGTCCTTAAAAATGTACTGGACCGGTCTGCGGCTTAATTCGACATCTTCCAGCGCATCATTTCCCTTAAAGGATTGATCCAGTTTCTGGCCGTTTTGAACATTCATCAGCCGGACCTTATACAGCGTCAGCGCACCACGCGCGGATGGGGTTTTCACATCAATGTGCTTAACCATATAGAGCTGTTGATTAATCGTAACGACATGGCCTTTTTTTAAATTGGATGCTTTAAGCATGGTCCATCTTGCTCCATAAATTCATTTTTATCTGCCGCGTCCCAAAAAGACTGCCGGAAGTGTTTTCAAAATAAGAGAAATATCCAGCCACAAAGACCAGCGATCTATATAATCCAGATCCATGTTCATCCACCTGTCAAATGAAATATCATTGCGCGAGGGCTGAATCTGCCAGGTACAGGTGATGCCTGGCTTCATGGACAGACGCCGGCGTTGCCACAATTCATATTTTTCAACTTCCCATGGAATCGGAGGCCTGGGCCCCACAACGCTCATCTCGCCCCGGATGACATTGATAAACTGAGGCAGCTCATCCAGGCTCATTTTTCTAAGGAACGTTCCGATATAGGGAATAATGCGGGGATCATTTTTCATTTTAAACGCCGGGCCGCAGGCCTCGTTAAATTGTGCCAGGTCTTCCAGTTTTTCTTCGGCATCCTGGACCATGGTTCGAAACTTATAGACCGCAAATTTCCTGCCGAACTGGCTACATCGGATCTGTTTATAAAAAACAGGCCCCGGAGATGACAGTTTGATTAAACCGGAAATGAGGACAAACAGCGGAAAGCTAATAATCAGGACAAAAATTGCCAGAAAAAAGTCCAAGATGGATTTGATTACCAGAAGATCCTGTCTTTCCTGAACCGTACTGAGGATGAGTGCTGGTTCCGACAGAAAACGGTCAATCTGGAATGCGTGAGCGTTCGGTTGCGTGGAGATGAATTTGCGGATATACCATTGAGGGATAATTCGAATGGTAATCCCAAAGGTGTTTATGAATGACAGATACCATTCGGATTTATCAATTGTATTTAATGGCATGGTTATCAGGACTTCATCAATGACCTGACTCAACAGAATACCCCGAAGATCATCCAGGGTTCCTATAATCTGAACCCCGCAACATACGGTTTTTCTGATATCCTTGCGGTTCAAATCCAAACACCCCACGAATTTAATATCGGTTTCCGGGCTGTTGGCGACCATCTGGATGAGTTCCCGGGCTGTAACTCGGCTTCCAATAACCAGCACGTAACGGTTATAGAAGTCTTTGTTGCGTTTGATAGAAACATATTTACGGATCATCCAGCGGCAGAGATAAAGCGCCACCAGATCCAGAAAATAAAACATAAAGATCAGCAGTCGGCTGATATCTTTTATTTTTAAAATATACAGACACAATACCAAAATGATGGCGCTAATGGTGACCCCTTTAAAAACTCCCACAAGCATGGAACCTGATATTTTAGCGCCATAGTTGTGTTTGTCATTCAGAAAATCCAGGGTCACATACCAGATGACGACAACCATCATCATTATAAATAAATAATTGTATTCCGAGGCAAGACCGCCAAAAGGATCATTCGTCAGATATTTTTTAATCGCGTATGCAAAGATGAACGCCAGTAATGTCAGCAGCACATCCACCAGCAGTTCGATTCGCTTAAGGAGATTTCTGTCCTGATTCATACGTCTTCAGTTTCCAAGACTTTTTTGATAGAGGCGGTCGTGTTCTCCGCAAGCCGTATCCCAATTGAACCGGGTTGATATCAGACTGATGGCTGCTTGTTTAAAGTCATCAAGCCGGTGTTCAGTCATGGTCTCAACAAGATCCAGGCAAGTTGAGATAGCCTGAATATCTCCCACCGGAAATGACAGCGCCTGAAGGGTTTCCGCCACTTCCCGGTGCGGACCGATATCACTGGTAACACACATTACGCCGTATGACAATGCTTCAAGAAGGGTGATCGGAAGTCCTTCCAGCTCGGATGCAGCCACAAAAGCACGGGCATTGGAAAACAACTCTTGCAGAACCGCTCCAAACCGGTACCCAGTAAAAATAATGGAAGGATTATTTTCAGCCAGTTTCCTTAACCCGCTCATATACTGCCCTGAAGCAGCATTGTCTCCGACAATAACCAGCCGGCTTTTTCTGGGCTTCACCAAATACGCTTTAATGACGTCTTCCAGGCGTTTTTCCGGAACCATGCGGCCAACACATAGAAAATAGCTCCGAACCGATAAATCCCATCGTTTGATCAGGTTTGGGGCGCTGTGATGAAGGGGCGTCATCCCGTTGGGGATATAGACGGTTTCAATCCCATGTTCTGAAATAAAATAATTCTGAAGTTCCCGGGAAACCACAATTCGGTATTGGGCAAATAAAATTGCGCTCAGTTCCCCCAAATAAATCAGCCTGGAAGCCCACAATGGCCATTTTTTCCGCTGCCAGTCGAGTCCGTGACAGGTCATGAAAACCTTCATTCGAGGCCTGAAAACCCTGGGCATCCAACTAAAAAAACAGGGGCCGACGCCGTGAATATGAACAATGTCGGGATTGGTGAAGAGAATATGAACGATGGATATCAACGTATGCAATAAGGCGTCGGTATATTTAAAATTCAGCGTTGGTAGAGGCTTGATCTTCATCCCCTTATACCTGGACATTCCCTTGGGGATATAGTAACTGCGAACATAAATGGTAATGTCATATCCCTTTTCTGCCAGACGGGAATAGAGATTTTCACAATGATGCTCGATGCCGCCCCATGTTGCAGGGACGCCCCGGAAACCGGTTACGGCGATTTTTGTCATGGGCTGAGAAGTAGGCTGAGGGTAAACATGGCTATTTCCAGAGTGCGATGAGATGGGTGATGGTTTCATCGATATTGAACCGCTGATAGACATCATGATAAGCATTTTCCCCATATTCAGCGGCAATCTGGGGATGATTCAGCAAAAATATAATAGCTTCCGCCAGTTTTTCCGGATTGTCGGGAGGAACCAGAAGGCAATTATGACCATGCCTTAAGACTGCACGGTTTCCGGGAATGTCGGTTGCGACGATGGGCTTTGAAGCCGCCATGGCTTCCAGAAGTGCCATGGACGTTCCTTCTGAAATGGATGGCAGGACAAACACATCGGATAAGGCCAGAATATCCGGGACATCGCTCCGGCTTCCGAGAAAAGAAATGACATCCTGAACCTTAAGGTCGTGACTCAGCTGTTCAAGCGATGCCCTCAAGTCCCCATCACCAGCCAGAAGCAGCCTGACATTGTCAACCTGCTGCATCAGATGCAGCATGGCGGCGATGAGATCACCATGCCCCTTGGGCGGCATGAGACGCCCAACCGAGGTGATCAGCCGCTGGCCCGGCAAGGCGCAAAGAGACAGCAGATGTTCGGGCTTGGGCAGAGTGCGGTGTATCGCTTCCACATCGATGCCATTGATGATAATTTTTATTTTGGATGACGCCAGATGAAAGACGTTCCTCAATTGCTGTGCCACATCATCTGACACTGCCACAACTGCATTTGCAAGCCGATACAGAAAGCGGGTCGCAGCTATTCTGAGATAATTTCGGATGTCGCCGGATTTGCGCTCCGGCAGAAGCGCTGGATAATGTACAGTAGTAATGATTCGTCTGGCACCATAAATCCACCCTGCCAGAATGCCCGTAAATTCGGCATCAGAGAGATGGCAATGCACCACATCCACCCGATGCTGCCTGCAGAGAGCCACAATATCCCGGATATTTTGATAAAAATAGATGATAAATTTTCCAGGGCAAAAAATGCTGGGCCTTGACCTGCTCAAGCAAAAGACAGGCGCTCCTTTAGATTCGATCCGCGATTTCAGGGTAAGATCGGGTTGAATGACGCAGACAAGAGTCTGATAAACGGATTTAGGTGTTTTATCCGCCAGAAGTACCAGAAGTTCCTGAGCGCCGCCTATGTTTAACGCATCAATAACATGCAGGATCGTCGTTTTTTTACCGGGCAAGCAGGGCATCATCCCATCAGTTTGTAAATTTTCTGGGGTATGGGGAACTGACGATCGTTTAAAATCACACCGATGGAAGTAATTCCAAATTTCTGGAGCTTTTCAATAGCCAGCTTGCTGACTTCCCGGCGGGAGTATCCATATCGGCAAACCAGGGCTGTCATATCGACAAATTTTGCAAATTCAATCATAACAGGACTGAAAGTTAATGGCTGTCCGTCGATAATGGTCATGTCGAAATTTGTCCGGCAATAATTGATCAGAATTTCGATGGGTTCGCGCGATAACATGTTGCTGCTAACATTTTTTGCGATTTTTCCGGACCCGGAAGGCAGCAAATACAGCCCAGGATATTCGGTTTGCACAATCAGCGAGGCCAGGTCTTTTTTTTCAGCAACAAATGAATACAGCCCCGGCAGATTCTGGATTTTGGGAATGACGGCATGATTCAGATTCGAATCCACATACAAAATTTTCATATTGTATTCTTTGGACAAAAACATGGACAGGTAAAAGGAAATAAAGGTGTTTCCTTCTTTTCGGGTTGCCCCGCAGACCAGCAACGTTTCAACAGTCTGTTTGGTTTGAACCAGGATATTGGCCCAGATATCCGAGAGTTGGTTGGCCATTTTGGAAAGAATTCCCGGATAGGGCGCGGAAAGTTTTTCGGATAGAATACGTGGGGTGAAGCGGGAGTTCACAGGTTTTGGAAAAGCAACCGGTTGCGGCTCCCGGTCCTGGACTTTCTGGTGAACAGTTTGCGGTTTGCCGGTTTGATAATACATTTCCTCAAAAGATCCAGAACCCGAAGATTTTGTTTGGGGAGGGACAGAGTCTGGTGGGGCAGGATGTTTTTGATGCAGCCGTTGATCCGTTTGCAGATAACCCTGAACCTCTTCACCTTCTTTATGTTTGGAATATGCTTGTTCCCACATCGTCATAACATGCGCCTTCGGTTATATGCGTTATCGTTTAACGACCTGACTGTTAATGCCGTTTTTCTGAAGTTCCTGATTCAGGGTTTCCGCCTCGGATTTTTTTTCATAAGCACCCAGATACAGGTAAAAACGGTCTCTGCTTTTCTGGAGAATATATGGAAAATATCCGGATTGCTTCAGTTTCCCGAACATATTCAGGATATCGGTTTCATTTGAAAATTCACCGACCTGACAGGCGTAGTCGGTTTTTTGAACCGTTACATTGGGCAGTTTATAAGCTTTCATGACGCTTCGGGCTTCCTCTTCCGTCGAATACAGCCCGATGTATATGCGCCACCAGACACCCATATCGCCTAAATTCACTTTGACCAGATAAGGGGCCAGCCCAAGTTGCCTGATTTCAGAAATTTCCGATTGTGCCCGATCCGACTGCTGATAGCTTGAAGATCTGATCGAAAAAGGATGAAATGTATTGACTTGAACGAATCCAGACGCAACTGCTTCGGTTTTGGGAGAAGACTGAACATCCATTTCACTACTTTGTTGTAACGGGGTCTTAACTTGTTCGGACCCAGCGGTCTCGGTCTGGGATGCAGCAACCGGAATTTCAGCAGAAGGCTTAACAGACAATTCTTCGCGCAGGGTTGGCACTTGGGGAACAGTTTTTTCAGGTTGCGAAGGAGGATTTTGCGGTACAGTCTGCACTTTTTCGGCTTCAAGCGGTTGTTGTACATGCTGGTTCGCTGGTTTTGTCTGTTCTGTCCCGGATTCGAGCAAGGTTGAAAACGTGGGAATATGGAGGTCATTCAAGAAACGCCATGACAATATGGCTCCAGATAGCATCAACAGGATGGCAGCCACAGTAATCATCACCGCTATTCTTAGTTTTTTTACAAAACCCGAAGCACGGGGACGGTTATTTTCCGGATGAACATCTTCCAGGTCATCCACCAGTGTCGAAAGCGATGGTTCTTGGTCAGCAGCAGGAATTTCTTCTGAAAGGGTGACAATGGTTTCAACCGTATCTTTTAAATCCGGCTTGATTTCGGCTTCTGCTTTGGCTTCGATTTCCGTCAGGCTGCCTTCAACCAGTTTTCTGGACTCATCCACAACATCCGGCGGAATCGTGGTCAATTCCTTTGATGCCCCAATCAGCAAACAGGTATCGCAGATATTGTTGATCATGCGCGGAACGCCGCCGCTGTATTCAAAGATTTTTTGAAGCGTTTCTTCAGGAAATGCCGGAATGCTGCTGGCGCCGGATTTCAAGAGTCGATAATAAATATAATTTTTTGTATCCTCGAAACTGAACCTGGACAGGTGATATCGTCGTTTTATCCGCTGATTGAGCGAGCTTAGCGCCGGGGTTTTCAGATCCTTCAGAAAAGAGGGATGCGCGATAAAAATCATGATGACCGGAAAGAACCCATTATGACTGAATGTGGATAAATGCTTCAGTTTAGTCAGAGTTGCCGTGCTCAGTTCGTGCGCATCATCAATAATCAGATAAAAACGGGAATTCTTGGTATCGGCTCTGAAATAGTCATAAATGACATCCTGAAGAATTCCCTCGTCTTCGGGAACTGGAGAAATCTCCAGCCTGAAGGCAATCCGCCTTAAAATTCCGTTATAGCCTTCGTATGGAGTGGGGATGTATTCAATCGGAGGCCCCCCCTTTTTCTTTAGAACCTGAATCAGCCGAAGGCAAAGCAGGGTCTTTCCCATACCATATTCACCGGTTAACACCACAAAGGGCTCCTGTGTATTAATACCAAAGAGCAGATAATACCAGGCCTCTTTATGGGTTTGGGAGATAAAGATAATGCTGGGATCAGGATGCGTGCTAAAAGGCTCTGATTTTAAGTGATAGAAGTCTTTAAACATGTTCGCACAGATTCCTTGTTGGCGATTTGAGCCTTCAGTTCTGATTCCAGAGAACGAATATACAGGCCATCCGCCAGACCTGCAAATAAAAAAGGAACAGCATTGATAAAAAGAGCGTTTGAAGGCTCTACAAACAGATTGTTGTTCAGGTAAACACACCAGATTGCAAAAATAGCGACGCGCAGATTACGCCCCATGATTCCCGACTCGGGCAATTTTCCGGTCAGTTGTGTCATCCGCCGCAGGATCAGGATAATCAGGACCAGATAGGCTATAAATCCTTCCAGCCCCAGTTCTGTCGCAATTCCAAGCAAATGGTTGTGCTGAAACTGAGCTCCTGCTTCTTCAGCGACAAACGCTGTTCGCCCTTTATAGGATCGGGTGGATGCAGGAATAAACTGCGCCAGTCCGATACCCATTAACGGACGCTCTGAAAACAGAAAATAAGATTTTTCCAATAATGCCAGGCGGATATCCACTTCTTCAACCTGATAGACGCCACCTTCCCTTCTTTCCTTTGAAAGCAGCCGGGGAGAATTGACAATTCCGACAATCAACACCAGGGCCAGCGGAAGCGAAATCAATTTCCATTTTGAAAAAGAAGTTTTATACCATCTCAGGAAAATAAAGAGCGTGATAAGCAGGCCCAGATACACGGACCGGGTCAGGGTAAAAAATACAGCCGGGAAGAAAAACAGCAGTAACGCCAGATAAAAGACTCTGGTAAATCCGGTCTTTTTTTCAAGAATATGAAGACCGCTGATAAAACCGATCAGAATTCCGACTCCGTTAAAAGCCGCATTCAGAAAAGGCCCTCTGGCACGTTCCAAGTGCAATAATGATATCTCAGGGTCATTGATATATCTGGGGAAAACAAACTGCCGCAGGTTAAAATATTCAAAAGGCGCTATCAAACATAGGTAAATTCCGAAAAAAAACAACGCATGAAGAATCAATAGCACATGATTTTCATCGCGAATATAATTTTTGGCATAAATAAAAACAATGAATGGAAATAAATAGCCGGTGATAAAGACATACCAGGGAGAGGGGAAATACGGGCTTACACGAAGAAAGCCGGTACGGCTCATCGAAATAAGACAAATCAAAACAAAAACCATCATTGTCATTTCAATAGTGACGCCACTTCGAAGATTCACTTTCCCGTTAAACAGACCTGCGCCAAGAACCGCCAGGATCACAATGAAGAGCAGTCGCTCGATGGTAATATCAAATATTCCGGCAATTCTCAGAATGAAGAAATTTGGCCCAAAAACCGCGCTGGCAACCAGCCAGCATGCCAGAAGGATAGCCGTAGGATTGGAGCTCTCACCTTCCACGCCATGGCTTTTCTGATACTTTCCCCGAAACCATAGTAAAATAGCGGCAATAGAAATGACAAAGATCAGAATCAGGGGGAGTATATCCATAAATTATATGAACGAGCTTCGTATTCTTCGTGCCCTTCGTGGTTCAAAAAATCACTTTCACGTTTTATTGTCACTATGAGGTCATGGTTGTTTAAACACTGGGTATTGACCCCAGAACCGGAACGCTCAAATGCGTTTCAATGTCATACAGCGTTTTGATGCGGTGATCAAAATGATCGACAGTTAAGGCAACGGCAATACCCAGAAAAATCCCCGAAATAAATCCCCCTATGGCTATCAGAACTCGATTGGGCTTAAACGGTTTTGTGGGGACGACGGGCCTATCAATCTGCGTCAGAAACTGTTTCTCCTGATTCAGAGATTGCGCCATTCTGGCCTGTTCCAGTTGCCCCATGGCTCTGGAATAGGCTTCTTTGGCAAGATTATATTCCTGCTTCAGATTTTCATAGCCTGCCTTTTCCCGTGCGGTTGACTGGATTTGCTCCTTAAGGTCGTGGATAATTCTTTCGAGTTGCCGGATTCTGGCCTCAATACTTTGCGCACTTATCTTTTGCGCATTAACGGATCGTTCCAATTCTTTTTTAAGGGAATCCACACTCAGATTCAGCTCCTGTTCAACCTGTTTCAAGGGCTCATAATTTTCCTTAAACTGGGGTCTCATTTCATTTAATTGAAGTTGAAGTTGAGATATTTTCGTTTTAAAAACCGTGATGGAACGACCGGAAACCTCCATATCCAAGGGAACGACCGGTATTCCTTTTTTGTTAACCTCCCGATCCAAAAATTCTATGGACATGTTCAGACCCGCCAACTCGACCTGAAGTTCATGGTAATTTCGTAAAAACTGACTTAACAGCATGTTGGGGCCAAGCTCCACATTTGATTTTCCAGGTTCCATATTCAGAATTTCAAGCAAGGCCAGCGCCTGTTTGGTTTCAAAATCACGGAGTTTATTTTCCTTATTAGCCATATCTTTATTAAGCTTTTGGGTTTGTTCCACAAAAAACGCATGCGAATAATCGGTCTTGGATTGGCTGATTTCAAGATAAGTATCCAGATACCCCTGGGCAACTGCGCTTGCAACCTGTGCAGACCTTGCTGGATTAGTGTCAACATAATCCACATTAAACACGTTGGAACCTTCGAAGGTTTCTCCGCCTGGCGGTGTTACTTCCAAATTCGTTCGAATCTCATCGATTAGCTTGGCAGGTACTGGTTGCTTCGTTCCAGGATTCATAATCTGAAACACTTTACCCAATACTCGATTGGACATGATCAGCTCTTTTTGATCCTGAAGATATCGTCTCATCCGATTCCGGTAGTCATAAGAGCTTTCCTGCTGCAATGGGTCAAATCCTTGCGGCATAACCAGAGAAAATTTGGCTGTGGAACGGTACATGGACGGAAGTGTTACAGCAATGGCTATTGAAAGCGTTAAAACAGTCAGAAATACCATAATGATCAATTGCATCCGATCAAACAGGATAAAAACAAACTCTCGGAATATGTTCTGCATCGCAAATTCGTCCTATTGAGTGGAAGATCGACCCCAGTTATAACTGGCACCCAGGCTGGTCGAAAAAGGTACGACTGCCCAAATACCCTTCGTAAAGATTCTCTCGATGGTATCATTTCTCTCATCAATTCGTGTTTTGGGGACATAAATAATGTCACCTGGTTTTAATTTAATATTGGTCAGGGCCACACCTGTCTTTAAAGCTGTCTTGATATCCACTTTAAAGGAAATTGGTCTTTCCAGTCCTTCGTTGCGAAATATCGCAATTTCTTCCAGTTCGCCGCTTTTTTTAAAGCCGCCTGAAAGCGTCAGGGCATTCAGCACATTGGGCACGGAAGCAATGTCGTAAGCTCCAGGTCTTTCAACTTCGCCAAGAACATAGAGTTTTGGATAATGAATCTCGAGAAGAATCAGAGTGATATTGAGGTTTCGAACTTGTTTGGCATAGCTTTCATTGATCATTTTTTCCACCTGAGCCACCGTAAACCCTTGCACCTGCATTCCGCCGATCAGCGGAAAGGAAATACGCCCATCGGGAGAAACCGGGGCAATCTTGCTTTGCCCTCTGGCGGCAGTGGTGATGGCTTTTTTCAACTCGGCAATTTTGACATTGAATTCTTCAAGCGCAACCGTAACAGAGGGTTGCAAAAGGTATTTTTTGTATTCCCGATTTAATTCCGCAGCAAGTTCCATAGGGGTCTTTGATTCTGCGTTTAAATCACCAATGAGGGGGGCTGTAATTTTTCCGTCGGATCGAACCAGGACGGATGAACTGTACTGGGGGTAATAGGGAAGGTTGATACTGATTCTGTCCTGGACTTCCAGACGATAATCATCGGATGTTTTTTCATATTTCAGGTGGTAAACAATTTCAAGCACATCTCCTGGACCCATCCGGTATTCTGGAATATATGGAACAGCGATATTGTTGATGATCTGATAATCCGGATGCAGCGCCGCTTTTTCGGGAGTAACCGTAAGCTGTGTTTCAAGTTCTTTCAACTGGCTGACGTCGTCAGCGGTTTTGATGGATGCATCAAATCTGGATGGGCCATCAGAAGCATTATGAAAACAGGCAGGAAAGGATATCAGTGCAACCAGGAATATCCCGTAGCTGAAAGGCTGCAGAAAACGGCGCGCCATAAACGGTATCATTTGAGTACCTCACAACTATAAACAAGATAACAGCTTCTCGCAAAAAGAGAGCAGACTATTAAACGTCTTGACGTCATAAAAATTGCCACTTAAAACCTACAATCTTTTTTTCAAGATACTGAAGAAACATTAATCGTGTTTAATATGTCGATGTCAACAAATCATTCATAACATATTGGTACCATGATAATTTACAAATTCGATTGATGCAAATAGGTAGCAGTAATTGATGCTAATACTGATGTTACTATTTGACAAGAATTTCATTTAAAGTCAAGCAGGTTGTACTAGTGGATTGACAATGAAATGACTTGTAAAAGATGGGAAGGTGTTAGTCCAGTTGAAACTCATGCCGCCAATTTTCAACCTCTTCCCATTTGGGTTGGGCAGATTTTTCAAACAGACAGTTGTTAATGACCAGCCAGTCCATATCCGTTCGCATAAAGCACCGGTAGGCATCCTGTGGCGAACAGACAATCGGCTCTCCGCGGACATTAAAACTGGTGTTTACAACAAGGCTATAGCCTGTCAGTTGTTTAAACGCCTGAATCAGTTGCCAGTAGCGTTCATTGGTTTCTTTATGAACTGTTTGAATCCTGGCTGAAAAGTCAATATGCGTGATAGCCGGAACATCTGAGCGGAGTTGATATAGGCGATCGAAGAGATCGGCCTGTTCCAACGGTGAAATAGCGTTCCGGTGATGACGGGCCACTGATGGCACTATCAGCATATAGGGAGAATCCGTCTCTATATCAAAATACTCTCGGACATCTTCTGCAAGTACCGACGGAGCAAAAGGCCGGAAGCTTTCCCGGAATTTGATTTTTAGATTCAGGCGTTTCTGCATTTCCGGATTCCGTGGGTCTGCCAGAATGCTGCGGTTGCCCAGAGCGCGGGGGCCCCATTCCATCCGGCCCTGAAACCATCCAACCACATTTCCCTGAGTCAGCAGTCGGGCGGTATCCTCGCATAAGAGATCAAAATCGGAATAGGGTTTCCACTTGGCCAGAAATTGATATTCAAGGCGCTGAATATCCGCATCCCCATAAGCAGGTCCCAGATAGGCGCCTTTCATGCTGTCTGTATCTCTGGACTTCCTGTCCTCGCCTTTCCAAATATATAAGGCTGACAAAGCAGCTCCCAGTGCTCCGCCTGCATCTCCTGATGCCGGTTGAATCCAGAGACGCTTAAATATACCGCTATTCTGTATCCGGGTATTGGCGACACAGTTGAGGGCAACTCCGCCTGCCAGCACCAAGTTTTCACTTACGGTTAAATCTTTTGCTGTTCGAACAAGCCGAAGAACCACTTCTTCAGTAACCTCTTGAATAGCCAGGGCCAAATCCATGTACGGCTGGTTCAACTTGCTTTCAGATTCTCTTTTTGGAATCCCAAACAATTTTTCCCATTTCTTATCCTTGCACATTCTCAGGCCCGTAGCAAAATCAAAATAATCCATGTTCAACAGAATAGATCCATCCTCACGGATATCCACCAACTCTGTCAGAATTACGTTTTTGAAACGATTATATTGGCTGCTGGTTTTTAAGCCATAAGGTGCAAGCCCCATGAGCTTGTATTCGCCGCTGTTGACCTTGAACCCACAGTAATAGGTAAAGGCGGAATACAACAATCCGATGGAATGGGGAAAATGGAGCTCTTTTAGCATCCGGATAGAGTTTTGTTGCCCGTGGCCGATCGTTGTCGTGGCCCATTCGCCCACCCCATCTATGGTTAATATCGCCGCATCATGGAATGGAGATGGGTAGAATGCGCTGGCAGCATGGGACAAATGGTGTTCTGGAAACAGCAAGGGGGGCTTTCGGTTCAGGCGTTTACCATGAACAGACGCCAATTCATCCCACACCAGACGTTTCAAAAATATCTTTTCCTTGATCCATACAGGCATGGCTGAAATGAAACTCTGAAGGCCTTTAGGAGCAAATGCGTGATAGGTTTCCAGCAGGCGTTCAAATTTCAAAAATGGTTTGTCATAAAACGCAATGGCTGTAAAATCTTCCAGATTGAGTCCGGATTCCTTGAGAACATAACGAATCGCCTGCTGCGGAAATGACGGATCATGCTTCAGGCGAGTGAAGCGCTCTTCTTGGGCAGCGGCAATGATTTCCGGCCCATGGATCACGACCGCGGCGCTGTCATGATAAAATGCGGATATTCCCAGAAAACAGTTTTTAATCATTGGATTACCGGAGAAGTGTCGGGAGCATTCAGATAGCCATGAGCACATAAATACTTGTATGTGCTTTGTGCATAAACTTCGGTTACCATATTCCCAGGGTGTCCGTCTGCGGGATTAGCCCACAGCTTCCGGTTGGAGAGATGATGTAACTCCTTATAAACATCCGGATAAAGATTAAAGTAGTCAATATTTGCATTTTTTAATAAGGGAATAACACGTTCAAAATATTGTTGTAACTCGGGGTGATGATTTTCAGGGGTCATGACAAAGAGCAATCGAATACCATGGGTATTACAATACGCCGACATCTCTTTCAACAATGATTGGTATTGTTTGAGATTATCTTCCGTGTACACCTTGTTCAGCCACTTGGTATAACCATAGTCAAAAAATGTACTAA
Organism: Deltaproteobacteria bacterium; assembly: GCA_016219185.1. GTDB lineage: Bacteria > Desulfobacterota > Desulfobacteria > Desulfobacterales > Desulfatirhabdiaceae > RAAP-1. The sequence goes on along the minus strand of JACRBZ010000066.1, from coordinate 195,144 downwards.
AAAAATTATTCACCAAATCGACAAAAAAAGAAATTGCATTGGGAAATAAATGCCTGCTGATCGGTTGAACAAGGAATTTGTCGATGATTCCACCGTCATAAATAAAGCGTTTTATATTACTATCATCCATAACCGGATCATTTACAACAAAATCCACCAGAAGAAGATCGAAATCATAGTGAATGCCATCTGATTTAAGAAAGCGAAATTCGTCAAACGTGGACCAGCCAGGTTTTCCCCAATTAAGAATTTCAGACCTGATACCGTTTTGGTTCAGCATTTTCTCTAATTTATGTGTCCAGATCACCTGATCATCAACGCCAACGCCCCAGATAAAAGAGTCCCCCAAAACAGCAACCCGGGTAAAGCCAGGGGATTTGTGGCGGGAATGTTCAGTGTCGTTAAACCCATAAGAATTCAATTTGGCCCTGTCTTGATGGCTTTGATTGATCCGATTGTTAAGCATTTTTTGCTTATAGGGGATCCATTTTGGCGATTCAGTTTCCAGATTAGAAGGAACATAATTTAATCCGATTTCCAATATCCAGAATGAAAAGAAAATCGAACAGATAATAAGCAGTAAATTTTGCAGAACGGTTTTTTTATATCGGAAAATTAATAATCCCAGAAACACCAGAAAAATATCAACAATTGCCAGAAAAATCTGTTTTTCCGTTTCAGCAAATTTGGCTTGTCCCTGAAATATGAATTTAATAACCCATTCGTTTAAAACAACACCGGATATAATCAGGGAAATGCCCAGAATTTGATACAAACGATTCATTGGATAGCCAGTTTTAAGATGTTCCGTTGCATGAGGCTGTTTCATGGCATTAAAACAGAGTATAAATAAATGGCGCCAAAGCAGATCCGCCTGAAAAAATAATAAGCCCGCCAAACAGCAACATAACCATGATGATCGGAAGCAGCCAGTATTTTTTCCGCACCCGCATAAATCCCCAGAGATCCTTTACTATATCCATTAATTCTCCTGAACGGCCATGAACGGGACGATTATCCTCTCAAAAAACAGGATGTATTGCAAATTCTCTTATTGCAGAATCATCTCGCGTTAAAATGGCGTTGTCAAATCCTTTGCCACAAACGTATGATTTCTTGTAAAAAAAACAGAATCAGTTCCTTTTTTCCACTTTTTTCGCTGCATTGGGTCAAAACCCACACATCTTCGGACCAGACTAACCGGTGTTATTATGACAATATATATAAACGCCAGCACGATTCGGTTAGTAATTTTTTCCAGGAAAAGTGAAAAAAAATACCAGATCACAGATACTGGCACGAAAATCATTGGGATCGTCATTGCTGCAATCAGTGTTCCAACAGCAGGAAGAATCAGAGTCAGATTGTTCTTCCAGTAAGCTGTCAGAAGCAGGGCAAGAACAATAATTAATCCGGTGTCCTTGCAATAGGTCTGCGTCGGGTGAAATATGCGTCTCATGAGATCATGTTCCGGAAAGCATTTCTTCGGGTGAATAAATGGGGCAATACGGAGATCACACTGACCGTCGATTCTTTTCCCAGATGGCCGGCAATGCGGTTTAACGCCAAGGGCTGAATCCGCTTCAGGGGATTAACACCAAAGCTGCTGGTAAAACCCAGTTGATAACCGCAATTTCGGGCAATCGTTTGAATAACTGAAGGGATGTAACAGTAATCCCCAAATGGATAAGAAATGGACAAAACGGGTTGTCCTGTCTGGGTTTCCAATATCTGTTTTGACAGCATTAATTCTGCCTGTATTTCCTGGTTCCCCAGCAATGCCAGAACCGGATGGGTATGGGTGTGAGACGCGACCGTCATCTGATTTGCAACCATTTCCCGAATCTGGGTCCAGTTCATCAATTCCCTGTCCTGAAGATCGGTTGAGGGAAGCGCCACTTCGCAAGCTTCCGAAAGATTTTGGACAAATTGGTTGATCTGAACAACGGATAGCTTTTTTAATGCGTGTTGAAAAAATTGAATGGCGCCTGAACGATCTGCCAGCAGATCGTGATGTTGATTGTCCATTACAATGAAGGGTTTTTGACATTTTTTGATCAGATAAGCAACAATATCCCACCACCACAAATGACGATCTGTAATCATCGCCGTGCAGACAAAAAAGAATGCCGGAATATCCAGCGATTTCAGCACCGGATACACCAGGGAGTAGTTATCCAGATACCCATCATCAAAAGTAATTGCAACTAAAGGGGTTTTTGAATTTTCTGTATTATACAAGATAGTTGTGACTGCGTCAATCAAGTCTTTTTCGGAAAGGATCCTCGTATGTTGTTTCAGCCATTTCATTTGACGCGCAAACTCGTCCACATTGACATCAAAAACGTTGTCATCGAACTCCGACGGCGCATCGGACATTGACGGGCGGATCCGGTGATAATTTAGCACAACAATGCTGTTATGCGCATAGAGCTTTTGGATCCAATATATCATGCCGGTTTTAAACAAGAAATCAGAAATCCATTCCCGCTTTCCATTCATCGGCGACATCCTCAACACAGTTCTCTGTGTTCATCGATTTGTTGCAACACCTGCTGGGCCATCGGGTATGTCGGGTTGATCGAAATGGCTTTCTGGACGAACCGTTTGGCATCCGAATATCTGGCCATCCCCAGGAGCGTCTCCGCCATACCACAATACATATCAGGATATGGCAGGCTGAATCGTTCTAGAAAATATCCTTGTTCAATGGCTTCCGAAAACCGCTTCTGCTCTTTTAGAAGATTGAACAGATTCAAGCGGGCTTTGATATAGTTGGGATTCAGACGAATAGATTCAATAAAACATCTTTCCGCATCTTTTGAAAGGTCAAGTTTCCGGAATAATATTCCCAGGATATAGTGGATATCGGCATATTGCGGAAATGTGGTGACGTATTCCTGAAAAAGGTTAAGCAGGGTTTCGAGGTTTTCCACGGGGAATTCCCCTTTTTCGACGATCGCCATAATATCATTTAAATTCGGGCTGATACCAAGATGGGTAACAAACCCATCGATAAGCTCATCAAGCTGATCGATGCTGCCGATATAGGATGCAAAGAGTGGGGTTAATACCGGGGATGCACGCCCATGGGTTTTTATGATCTGTTGGCCAGCTTCCACAAGCGCCTTCAAATCAGAATCTAACGCATCGATCTGACTGGCCCGTTCCAGCATGCTCAACGCCAGGCTGTATTGCTGCTGCCGGCAGTAAAGAACGCCAAGCTTCAGGATAGCGTCTTTGTATCCTGGATTTATTTCAATGGCTTTTTCAAGATGATGAATAGCCAAGAAAGCTTGGCGGTTGCAGGCGTGGACAATGCCCAGATAATAATGGATATCGGCAAATCCGGGCCGCTTCTCAAGAATCACCTTCAGGTTGTTTTCCGCCTCGATGTAGCGGCCCGCGTATGCCTGGCTGATCCCCAGTTTGATTCGGGCTTCCGTATAATTCGGGTTGAAACCAATTGCTTCCTGAAAATTGCGAATGGCCTGATCGACTCTCCCCTGCCCCAGGTGAATAATTCCCAGCCGGTAGTAGGCATCGGCGTATGTCGGGTTGGTCTCCATCGTTTTTATTTGAAACATTGCAGCAGAATCCCAGGTAAAGAGCTCCGGCAAAACCGTCAGCAGCGACACCGTGGACACCTTCTCCAGAAGGCGCGCAATCCGTTTGACCCTGTAAGGTTGAATATTTTTCCAGTCGTTCACACCGGTATTTGTGGTAAATCCCAGCAAATATCCACTGGCTGCTGCAAGTTCAGATGTTTCCGGCAAGATAAACCTGGGCTCCCCAACCGGATAACTTATGGTCAGAACCGGACTGCCGATATTTTCCTCGATAATGAGTTTGGATAGGATCATTTCTTCTTTTTGGGAATTCAGACTAATTGAGGATAGCACCCTGTGAGTATGGGTGTGGGAACCGATGGCAACCTGATGCCGGGCCATATCCCGAATCTCTTCCCAGGTAAGGATTTCCCGGTCCTGCAGCGTAGAGTCCGGGAGTGCGACTTCACAGGCTTCGGAAAGCTCGGACAACAGGTATTTGGTTAGTTCATATTGTCCCTGTTTCATCCGTTGCTGAAAAAACATGATAGCATCCTGTTTCTGGTCCGGCAGGAAAAACTTTTGTCCGTCGAAAGCAATGAATGGTTCCTTGCTATGTTTGATCAGATAGGCAATGATATCCCACCAGGATAATTGCCGGGTGTTGATCATCTGGGTGGTCACAAAAAGAATGGCCGGGACCTCAAAGTATTTCAGAATTTGAAATGCGATGGTGTAATTGTCCCTGTATCCGTCATCAAAGGTAATAACAACGCAGGGCTTTGATGTCCGGGGCGGGAGAAAACCGCTCTTATTGTGTTGATTAATCAGATCTTTTTCTGACAGAATGAGGGTATTGTGCTTCAACCATTTGATCTGCCGGGTGAACTCATCTTCGTTCACAGAATATACCCCATCGTCAAACGCAGTTCGAAACTGGGGGTTAGATGGACGTATCCGATGGTAATTCAAAATGATCAGTTTGTTCCGCAAGGGCAGCCGTTTGAACAGATTGACCACTTTGGAATTGAACAGAACATCCGCCAGAAGTTCTTTTTTGCCTTTCATGACCAGCAAGATTCTCCTGAGTTATCATCAATGAATCGACACATATCCAGCCGCAGATACCACTGGGAAGTGTCGGTGTTTCGTTGACATTAATATGTAATTAGATAACAAATCAATACGTTGTAATCAATAACCCTCACTATAAAACATTGATTTATCCTTGGATGAAATAGCTGATTTACCCTACAATGCAACTTGGCTACAATACACACAACATGTTGTTTTTAACACTTTATGTTGCGTTGTAGAGTTAATCGTTCCTTGAAAAAGCGAGCCAATCCGATGAAAAATGGTATGGGGTCATCGCATGCAGCTCCAGCCAATACCTTGTTCCCTATTAAAGAATCGAACTCTGTAAAAGAAAAAAGACCCCTTCGGATTCTAGACAGATGATAATGGAGTTCGCTGATTTCATCTATCCACAGAATGCCTTCCTTTGCCGGCTTCAACGGCTCAATGTTTCCCCATATCAAATCTTGATATGCCAAATACTCCACATGAACCCCGCAGGCTGTTGCCAGCTGCGTCTGGGTGACGGAGCGGGGATTTATTTCGATCAACTTGTACTGACCATCCCGCGGATCCCATTTGAATTCAGGTTCTGCAAGCCCATAGTAATTGATGTTCTGAAGATATTGTATGGCAGCATGGATCGGCTGGAAACGGTTCATGCTGCGACAGATAGTGCCGATACCAAAATCATTGGGACGTTGCCGGATCTTATCATATCCGCAAATGCCCAAGGGAACAGACTGTCGATTCAAATAGGCATAAAACAAAAAAAGAGTGTTTCCTGGAATGATTTCCTGCAGAAAATAGTCCTGATGCGCGTCATTCAGCAAATTCATGGCTGTTTCAAGTTCTGATGGAGAATGAATAAGAAAAACTTTTTTATGAAATTTAGTTATGAATACATGGGAATAGGCGGATTTGACAATCAGGGGATAGCCAATATTTGTGGCCATTTTGCGTGCCTGATCAGTAGTTTCTGGAAAACTTGTTTTGGGGCAGGGAATATTCCTGCGGATCACGTCCTGGAAAAACCGTTTTTTGTTCACCAGGAGGTTGATGATTTCAAAAGGAGCCACCGGCATTCTGAAAAAAGGCAAGAGCGCTTCCTTATGTTTTGAAAGAGCCAGAACTTCTGCATCACCGGTCGGTATATACACGGGTTGGTGGTCAAGGGATCGCCCCAGTTCAATAAGTGCATCAATAAAACCTATCTCGGAATCATGGGGATTGGGGCAGGAAAACCTTTGAGAGACAAAACGAGAATATCGCACCATGCTGTGAGGATCTACATCCAGCAGTGTTATGGGGATTCCCTTTCTCCCCAATCCCCTGAGTACGCCCAATGGATTGATATTGTGATTGCCGCTTAGGATGACGCTTTCGGGGTGCTTCATTCTTAAATCCTGTTTCTGGTATTGATGCACAATGGTTCAATTATTATTCACCCATGACCACTTCCTCAATCGGCTTTTCAACTCGACTTTACAGCATTAAGACACTTCGTGGCCCGGCGGTCAACTGCCTTTCTTAACTCTCGTATTGCAGGAACAATCCATTTCTCTCCCAATATTTCAAGTATAGATAGAGGATTTATGGGATTTGCTACCTGAAACAGAACATGCATTTCCTCAAATCTTCCCCACTTGAATTTATAGGCATCATCTTCTTTCTGAAGATCGATGATAGTGACATTGTCCAAATCGAAAAGCCATTTCACAACGAACCAAGTCAACACAGTCCCTGCTGAATAGGTGGCGTAGTCCTGGCGGTAGGCAGTTTTCAGAAAGCAGGCATAATTGCCATTGACAGCATAAAATGCTGTGGCAATAGGCAGATACCCTTTGGGAATACACTGGCTTGGGCTGATGGTGGATTCGTATGATGAAATCGGGATATCCATTGAGTTGTCAGGATGGTTTTTCTCTTTTCTAAAATACAACGTAAATAGGCGGAGTTTTCTTTTTGATAGGAGATATTCTGCCAGTTTGCGATGGAACTGCGAATCCATTTCAGGATCTTTCCAGCTTTGTCGATAAATCTCGTAATAGTGATCCATTGCTGCTTTGATGTCATGCTCCGGCAACAACGTTGGGACAATAATCACTGTCCCTTCCCGATTCATCTTGTTAATGGATCTGCGAATCTGTTGTCGTAGATTATTGCTCAGCAGATGCCAGTAGTCCCGGGAACATTTTCCTGGGCTCCTTTGTATAACAAGTTTGGCATATTTCGGCTCTATGCGAAAAATGAGTTTCTTCTGACGTATTTCCTGAATCAATGCATTCAGAAATGGATCGGATTCCGGGATGTCCTCAAAATGAAGCATGTGCCATAATACACGGTTTGCTAATAGAAAGCGGATGACCGACTTGGCAGCTTCCTGCTCCCGGCCTTTCAGGATGATCCCACCTCGGTACGCCGAATAGATATTTCCTATAAACTCAAGACTCTTAAATGAAAATAAACGCAGCCGTCTTTTGACAATGCAACAGGGAAGGATGGCAATGGTTTTTTGATCATCTTTAATGCAAAAAATACAGGGCGTATTAACCGGATGGATGAATAAATGAGATACTGCATAATACCAATCAAAACTGTGATACAGATTATCGTCTTTGTTCGCTGATAAAAGATTTTCCAAGTCTTGTTTCAGAGAAAAAAAGTCTTCCATTGAGGTAATTAAAACAACATTCTTGTTGCCCATTAACAATCCTTCAAAAGATAATCCAGAACTCCCAAAAATACGATTAGCCGTCTTTCAGCATTTTTTGAAACAGACAATCTAGCCTGTCGCCCCATATTTTCTGCAACTACAGGATTGTTCATCAAAAATTGAATATGCTTCTTGAGATTCCCATCATCACCTGCTTCAAAAAACAGGGCTGTTTGCTTGTCAGTGGCGTACTCGATTGTTGCCATATTAGAAGTAACTATGAGCGGGCGCCCCAGTGCCAGCGTTTCCAGCATGGCTGTCTGACCTGCCGCGATCCAGTAACTCTGAAGGGGAAGTATCACCATACAGGATGATCCGATAAGTGCCAGCAGCTCATCCCAGGGTTTTTCCCGAATCAGCACAATCCGAGGTGGAAGCGGTTGCATCGGCTGATACGTTTTGGATACAATCACCGTTTGAAACGGCAGACGACGCACTGCTTCAATCAGTGTATCATAGTCTCTGTCGCTGTTGCCATAAGAAAACAGATATCCGCCTTTGGAATAAGCTTCTTTTTCCAGTAAATAGGCTGCCGGCTTCATGGGATAGAACGCTATTTGATCCGGATGAATATTGAACCGCTTGGTGTAGATTTCCTTTTCTTTTTCAGATGTCGTGTAAAAGAAATCGATGCCGGGAAGCGCAATCCTGAGAAGGTTGATACGAAACCGGTAAAATGGATCATTTCGGGTTAAGTTGATGTGAAAATCATAGATGATATGCTTGGGCCTTGCTGATTTGATTGCCAGTCTGTTCAAAATACCATAACAAATTCCAAGCCTCATGGACCAGGATATCACAATGTTGTATGAGTCCCGCCGTACGAGCGCCGCCAGAGGGAGATAGAATTCTGAAAGGAAGAAGGTCACTCGATTCCAGAAACGGGATCGAAAGCGGTTCAATCCGAAAGGCTGCAATACATCCAGTTTCTCCACCCGTCCAACAAGGGCCTGGTACAAATCCCATTTGCCGGCTTCTTCCCAGTGAATCATCATTAGTAATCTTGATCGCCGAATCGTTTGGGAGTCAGAGTTATTCTTCATTCGTGCCGAATCGCCCCTTTTTCCACATGGTAATCATGTTGGTTAATACTGTGATGCAGTCATCAAGCTCTGCAGTCCGAAACACCCATATGATCCCAAGATAACACGATGATGCTGCCGCAGTAGCAACGGGAATAAAAACCAATCGGGGGATCAATGTCAATTCAAATAGTTTTATGATTACCAGTCCGCTCCCCAACATGCCTGCGGCTGCAAGAATTATTCGGGTGAAGCTGGAAAATGTCTGAGACAAATTGGTGATGCCCAGATGGCGTTTGAGTTGAGAAATAAACCAGATCGAAATGATTCCCATTGTGGCGCTGGTAGATAGGGCAATGCCCTTGGCGCCCCAAAAATACATAAACAGATAATTGAAAAAAACATTCAGAAAGATGGAAACAACACCCATATACAAAAGCGCTTTGGTGTTTTTCAGGGCAGCGAAAAATGAGCCATTTATAAACGTATAGGCGTAAAAAAATAGACCCAGGCTGTAGCAGGACAGGGCTTGCCCCGTCTGCCTCGCGGCTTCCAGATCGAATGCACCTCGTTTAAGCAACAGGATGACAATGTCTTCAGAAAACAACAACATCAGGGCGGTGGCGGGAATGGTTAAAAATCCGAGAAGAATGAGAGCATATTTGAATATACGCTGGAGATTATCCAGATTTCCAGCGGCAGCTTCTTCACTGATAAACGGGAAAATACCTCTTGAAATCGCGAGAATGATCACCTGGATGGGAAAGTCGTTGATCCGAAAAGCATAACGAAGAGTTGAAACAGAGCCTGCGGGAAGCTGAGTAGCCATAACCTGATCTACCATCAGATTGGAATTTGCTATCAATCCACTCCCCAGCATGGGGATAGCCAATAACCAGAAAGTTTTTATTATTTGAGGATCAAACGGCAGGGGAGTGTCAAATTTAAATCCCTCCCGAAAAAGTGCAACGCCCATATAAACGGATTTCAACAATGTTCCGATCAGAAACCCCCATACCAGAACATAGATATTCAAGCCCATGTCATAGACAAGGAAAATAATAATTGTGATGTTTACAAATATCGGTGCAACGTAGAGATGAAAAAACATCTTTTTGGCGGATAAAATTCCTCTGAACAGGAGTCCTGCACCATCAATGAAAGTCAATAGAATCAAAACGCGTTCCATGATGATACCCAGTTGCTTTTGCTCCGGGTTAAAGCCATAGCCGATCATCTGGATGATTTCCGGGGAGAAGACAAAAAAGATCAGCGATAGAAGTGCGAAAAGAAGCGTGGTTAAATAAATTAACCAGGTGGTATGGGAATCAGCTTCAAGAAAAGAATGATTGCGCCATTCCAAATATAGGGGAACAATCGCTGAACCCAATGCAGCAGAAAACAGCATGACGACGGTGGAAGGAAATGAATAGGCCACATTAAAAACATCCAGTGACGCTGAAACGCCAAACCGATGAGCGGTCAGCATTTCCTTTCCGATGGCCAGGGCTTTGTCCACCAGCGACCAGATCATGATGATGGCGCTGGCTCTTCCAATCTGGCTGGCCATTCTTGCGGATTCATTTTTCAAGAGTAACTTCCAGTCCAGACCTTCGGTTCATTGCCCGTCCTTCAGCAGTCTTGTTGTCGGCAATGGGACGGTGTTCACCGTATCCCATCACCTGAATGCGGGACGATGAAATACCCTTTTGAATCAAATAGTCGCGAACCGCATTGGCCCGCCTTTCTGAAAGTTTTTGATTGTACGCATCAGAGCCCATGTAGTCGGTATGGCCCTCAACAAGAACTGGCGATGACGGGTGTTCGTTCAAATATGCCACATGCTGATCCAACACGGGTACATAGATTTTTTTGATATTTTGCTTGTCAAAATCAAAATGAACCATTGCCAGCCGCATTCTTTCTGCTCCGGCAGCCGTATTCGCCTTTGCCAGATGGGACGACCTGATCGCTGCCCTTTCATCCCTGGACAGATAAAGAACCGTGGAGTAAAGCTGCTGGTTGTGATCCAGCCAGAAGGCAATGCCTTCTTCATCCATCACGTATTTGTATTTTATGATCTTTCCGGCATTATAAAACATGTATAGTCTTTTATTTCCAGGATATTGAAGCGGATATTCTTCTTTTTTTCTGCCGTTTGGGTCGGTCTCGTTTTCGGTTTCAGTCGTGGCCTTGGTCTGAATGATAGGGGAGGGTTGATAATTGAGCTTTGCAACAGAGATATGGGATCCAAATTCATTTTCTATATCGGAAAGCTGAATACCTCTGGATTGCTTTCTATCGCCGACAGAACCTTCAAAGTCTCTGGAAAGATAGATTTGCTCAACATGATCGTTCTGATTCAAAAATACACTCAATCCAAGGAATTCATATTGCAGGCACATCCCTTCACTTTTGATGATATCAGGGGTTCCAAGTGTTTCGATGACTTCTTTACGGGAAATGTCTAAGCTGATCAGGCTGAGGGTGTCCTCGAACTGCACACTCAGAGTGGTCACAGGATACCCCTTGAAGGGAAATACCAGGAAAGCCATTCCACAAACAAACGCTATAAGAGTTGAAAAGGATTTCATCATGCTTCTTCCTTTCTCAATTGCTGCATGCATTGCTGTAGCAATTGGCCAGTACACCCGAACAGATAATTGGATATATCAATTAACGAACTCCGGAAAAGCGCTTCTGGGTACTTCTCGGGGAAAGTTCGGTCTCAGCACGGATTAAGGCCGAATTCATATAGGTACTGATTGGCGCTCTTCTCGCCTTACTATCTGAAACAACAGCACAATAATTAATATAATTTCACGATGATGGTGTAATATACGATTATCTGATAAAAACAACAGCTTTCTTGGAAAGTTGATGGCAACAATTGTTAAAAAAAAGAAAAAATAATTTATGAAATCTTTCTTTGAAATCTTTCTTAAATAATATGGTAAAATAGAAGCTATTATTATTATTATATCATATTGGTGAGCTGCTTGTCCAAAAAGAAATCCAATAATAGCTAATATTCCCAACAAATTAAATATATTAATTTTCATAACAAATTGATGTATTATTAGTACTAATAATATTGAACAAATAAAAATTATTGGACTACTAACTTGAAATCCTAAGTCATATAATGTACTTTGAATGCCGAAAAGATTCCAAGCACCTTCGCTATTCCCTGTTCTTAAATAATTATTCATGGCAAGCATCCAATCGTGGATTGAGGTTATTATACCACGATTGTATATTGGAACGATAGATAGAATAACTACTGAAATAATTGAAGCGGTGAGAGTTTTCCACTTTTTCTCTAGTAATAACCACAATAAGAAAGTGAATGCTAATTGCGGCTTCATTAAAGCAAAAGCCAGGAGAATTCCGCTTCTTATCTCTCTTGATCTAATGTAAAAATAATATGATGCTAAAAGAGCTGTAGAAAGTATTATGCTTGTTTGACCCACCCATAAAATATTGGCGATAAAACTATTTCCGACTATAATAGAGATTAATAATGATGACTTAAAGTCTAAAAGAAAAAATTGTTTTCTTTCACTTGAAAGTTTGTATATATTCAGACAAATATATACAAACCCTATCATACAGAAAATATTTAAGATTATTAACAATAACTTTGAATTTTCAAAATTCGGTGCAGACAAGAGCATAAACAATAAAGCAGAATGGGGAGGATACGCAAAATTATAGGATTTCGGATCCCATAATCCGATAACTTGCTTACAGGCAGTCGTAGCATCGTATGCGTTTAATCCGTTCAGCCATGTTTTCCCGGCTAAATAAAAAACATTAAAATCATATAACGAGAAATGCTGGGGACCTTTTGGCCGACCATATCCGAATATTCCAAACATAGTAGCTGATGTAATTGCTGCAATAATCATGATACAATTAAAAATCATGACAAAATATCTTTTATTGCCCATTTTGGATCCTTGCTATGCATGAACCATTTGGAGACTGCCACGCCCTGCCTTGTTTAGACTGTTTCGAAGCCATCATTTTTGATAACCATTTGGAAACCTGCAGTGCCAGTTCCATGCAGACACAAGAATATCATCCAATGATTGATAAGTTGGTTTCCACTCAAGTTCGTGAATCGCTTTGGCAGAGGAAGCTAACAAACGTGCTGGATCTCCATTTCTACGGGGAAGAAATTTCCTTTGTAGCTTTTTCCCTGTAATTCTTTCGACTTTATCAACAACATCCAGAACTGAGTAGCCAGTTCCACTACCCATGTTATAAACTCTAAAACCGGAAATATTCGGAACCTCAAGTGCACGGATATGAGCATCAGCTAAATCAATTACATGTACGAAGTCTCGTAAACAAGTGCCATCCTGAGTATCGTAATCAGTACCATAGATTTCAGCCTCAGAAGTTCCTTTTAATGCTGAAAGGAGAAGACGGGGGATTAGATGGGTCTCTGGGATATGGGCTTCTCCGTAATTTATGGATGCACCTGCGGCACTGAAATAACGAAAAATCGTTACTTCAAAACCATATGCTCGCGAATACCAGTAAAGCGTTCTTTCAAAACTTAGTTTTGTCTCGCCATATGAATTCATGGGATTTGTTGTTGTGCTTTCATCGATGGGAATGCTGTCAGGCTGTCCGTATACAGCGGCAGTAGAAGACACAATAATACGCTTCACTCCGTAGTTTACCATGGTGTCAACCAGTTTAATTCCACCCATGAGATTTATGTCGTAAAATGGGGCTGGGTCAGTAATAGACTCGGGTATCAGTGCCTTAGCGGCCATGTGAATAACGCCATCGATTTTGAAATGACTAAACACATGCTCTAAACATGACAGATCGCGAATATCTCCCAATAAAAATTCTGCCTCAGAATGGATTGCCTGTCGATATCCGGTAGAGAGGTTATCTAATACCACAACCCGTTGGCCTGAGTTAATGAGGCGTTCCACAACAACACTCCCAATATATCCAGCACCTCCTGTAACTAAAATAGACATGTGATTATGTCCCTCCCCGATTTGATTGGTATGATTATCGCTTTATTAGTGAAGTAAAACAAATGGCAACCTCAGTTTGATCAACCGCTACCTATTAAAATCCGTTTATATTTTTCACATATTCATTTCTTATTCTAAATAAATCAATGAGTACTCGATGTGTGTCCTTAAAGAAATTCAACTTGCTGCCCTTAACATGCTGCCATTTTTTCAAAGGGCATTCAACAATCCTGTAATTATTTAATCTCAAGATAATTTCCAAATCAAATAACCAGATGGAAATAAATGGATGATCAAAAGCGAGTCCGATGATTTCTTTTCTGAATAGCTTGGCCCCACATTGCGAATCATAGCTTTTCACCCTAAGTAATAAAGCTGCGAATGTTGCAACCAATCTTCCCAAAAGATGTCTTATATATAATCGCGTTATCTCACTGCCTAATTTACAAATCCTGCTTCCAAATACCCCATAAATCTCCCCAGAATAAAAAGTTCGAAATATTAGAAGTTCAAAAATAGCCTCAAGCGGAGTTGATAGATCAGCATCCCAATAACCAATCCAAGACAATTCTTCATATAAAGACATATTCTTTAAATAAAATACTCCTTGCCTGACCGCTTCCGCTTTTCCTCGGTTACGGTTCAGCTTTATAAAAAAAGAATTAGACGGCAGATTCTCAGTGATGAGTTTGGCGGTATTATCCACAGAACCATCATCCACAAAAAGAAAATATACATTCTGATGAAATAAATTGAATTTATCGAGGTGGAGTCTTTTCTCCTCATTGAAACAAGGAATTATCAGCGCTATTTTTTCTTGAATGTCATCATACATATGGATAATCTACATAACTTAATATTGATCTTAACCAAAAATCAGGATACAAAATAATAACATAATTAGTAATAGATCCAGACAATCTTAAATAATTGTCGGATTCGGACTTTCTATCTGACGAAAGATCATGAGATTTCTTTGGTAAAATCCAGTAACGTTTTTCATCTCCCACTGATGACGCCATGTTTGTGAAAGCTTTAGATCGTAACGAAAACCGTGTGACCCGAATTTATCGATCCAGTAATCGTGAGGTTTTTCATTTATATGATCTTTTCCTCCCTGGCCGGGTGTGGCAGCAGTAAAAACCGTGATCGGTGACAATATGGTAAGTAAATCAATAAGACGATTTGCAAATTTCTTAGGTAAATGCTCGGCTACTTCCATGCAGATGGCAACATCAAAAGTTTCTATATCTTTTGCTAAAATGTCATGCCCCAGATCGAATTTTCTGACATCGAGTCCACGTGTCCGACAGAGATTTAGGGCAGCACTTGAATTTTCCAAACCAAAGCAGATGCAACCATGTTCCTTCAATGCGTATAACAAGACACCCGTACCACAACCCACATCAACAACACGTATTGGCTTGAATTCGTTTAAAATCGATTCCGATATGACCTGCGCCGAACAACCTGCTGTGGATTCGACTTCACTCACAAAATACTCATGAGTGTAAATTTCGTCGGATGAAACAAGCATGTGTGCTATTTGCTTAAATATAGGAGTAAGTGCGAGTAGCCCGTGTATCTGTCCTGGCAATAAGCTGTATAGCCGACGGCAAGCTGCGTATAGAGATATCGTTTGCATAAATCACACACCTATATGCTCAGTTAAAAATATGTGAACCCCAACATGAATTGAGTCTGTAGTCTAATTTTCAATGCCATTGACTTATGATCAGATTCTGCCATTTGTTCAAAGGGTACTCTATAATCCTGTATTTATTCAAACTCAAAAAATGTAAATATCTCACCAAGGTACCATTTAGCTTTAATTTACGGTGATACTTGCCCCGGGAATCGGTATTTACTAATAAATCAGAATGTTTTGAACATCTATATATTTTTTTGAATAATATCGATAATTTTATTTGAGTATAAATCCATTGTATGGTTTTTCAGCACAGACTGCCTGGCCCGTCGTCCGATGGTGTCAGCTTTTTCAAGATCTGAAAAGATGACGTTTATTGCATCAACAATAGCATCTGGATCCTTGGAAGGAACCAGCAAACCGTTTTCACCATGTGTGATATACTCCTGAGTTGTAATGGTCTTTGTGGTGATTACCGGTTTTCCATAAAACATAGCGCTGACAAGCGTGGTTTCTCCTGCGGGCGAAGATATCTTCTCTAAAGGGAAAATGACTGCGGCAGACTGTTTCATCAACTCTTCAGCTTCATTCCCAAATGCATTACGATAAACAGTTACATTATCCGGAATTGATAGCCCTTTTAAGAAAGCATCCGTAGTTGCCAATACGAATTGTTTCGAGCAGCTCTTTGCGGCTTCCATCAGGGTAGGGAAATCTCTGTAGCTTAAGCCCACAGAATAGAGATAGCTGTTTGGTTTAAAGCCACTGTAATCAGGATTTATCTTATAAGTGATGGGCTGTTTTAGAAGAAAAACCTGAGCCTTTGACAATTTAAACCGATCCTGAATCAAATGCATGTAGGCATTGGACAAAAAACTGATATGATTTACCTTTTTGAAGGATAATGAAAGAAACCACCTCCGGAGTGTTTCCAGCAGGGGGTTTTTCCTTTCAACAATAGTCGTATTTAGCAGGAATACGTTTGGAGAATTTGAACACGTAATGAGTTTAATAAAGCCCAAAAACATTCCCATGATTTGCGGCCAAGCAATCACATAGTCATAGTCATGTCTCTTGCTAAAAGCTCTAATACTGACCCACAGGCATCTTGGCCAATGAAAAAAAACTTTGTTTGCAGGTGTCCATAACGATTGTTTAAAGTCGGTACCCATAATATCACAATTCAGGCCGGCTTTTCGAAGATAATCCAGCAACAAAGAGCCGTTATCGGGATTCCAGTCCACCAGTAGCAGCACACGGAGGGATTTTTCAACCATTATTGCCTCAGTATAGATATTAAGTTTCGTATTTACCCGACCCTGCAGCCATCGTTTTAAAACGATATTTGATATGAACAACGTGATGGTTCATCCGGGTTTGGAAAGAAGCATTAAATTCTCAAAAGCTCTTGCCATCTGATGAACGCTGAGTGTTTCGTCCACCAGTTTGCGAGCCTGATGGCCCATATATTGTTGCTGTTGATGGTTTTTCAGAACATGAATGATTTTCATTGCCAAACTGTCCGGTGCATCCACGGGAACCAGAAACCCCGTTTCATTCGGGATTACAATCTCATTCATGAAGCCCACATCGGTACAAACAATGGGAATGCCTGCAGACATGGCTTCGATTGCTGCGACAGACAATGTTTCCTGCTGGGGATAAGAGGACAGGCAGTTGACGTCAACCGCTACAAAAATATCCCCCAACTGGCGCTGAAATCCCAGAAAGTGCACATGCTTTTCAAGATTCAAATCCAATGCAAGGGTTTTTAGAAATGACATTTGGGGGCCATCTCCAATAACCAGAAATTGAGCATCGGATATGGCATCCACAACCATCCGGGCGGCCCGCAGAAAAACATGATGGGCTTTGTCCGGCCGGAGTGCCGCCACAATGCTGACAACAGGACCTTGGGTTGGTATCCCCAGTCGACTGAGAGCTTCTTCCGGACTGAGAGACGATTGAAACCGTTCTGGATCCACGCCGTTATAAATGACATGGATCTTGGAACGGGGGATTTTTTCTTCAACCGCGATGTAATCGCCGTGACCCTTTGCCGCAGCCACAACATAGTCAATGCCAAGGTGAAGGATACGTCTTCCAAGCATGGTCAAGTGATGAAACGGATATTTTTTGAAGGTTTCATTCTCCCAGTTGATACAGTTTCGAACGCCAGCCAATTTGCCTGCCAGAACCCCGAAAAACAGGGTATTGAGATGGTTGATTAAAAAAACAACATCAATTTGAAAGTTCTTAAAAAGCCTTGTCAGCTTGAAAACCCCAGTCAGGTCAAATTTGGATCGAATGATTCCGGTGATGACCGGAAAGCCCAGTTGAAGGATTTCTTTGCCCAGGATGCCCGGCTCTCTTAAAAAAATGACATAAAGGTCAAAGCGCTGTCGGTTGATGTGGCGCAGCAGCTCCAGCAACAACTGCTCGGCGCCGCCGATGGTCAGGTGGGATACCACGACAGCAACGCGAATTTTTCGGGGATTGGTCATGACGTTATTTCCGTTTGTAATCATCGATGACGGTTTCAAACAGTTTCATCAAACTGTCCATTTGATCTTTTATGAGAAGGTGTTCTTTTACATAAGACTGACCGGCTATTCCCATCTGAACCAGTTTTTCATTATCAGACAGCATCTCGCCCATTTTTTGCGCCATATCGTCACAAGAACCGGGTTCAAACAATTGCCCGGTTACTCCTTCTTGTACCTGCTCGGGAATGCCCCCAATCCGGGAGGCCAGAACGGGCGTGCCATTGAGGAAACTCTCATAAATACTGAGCGGTGCATTGTCGTACCAGCGGCTGGGAACAACGCTGAATAAGGCTTCTGAAATCCATTTCGTCAGGATTTGACCGGTCTGAAATCCTGGAAAATGGATGCGGTTTCTGGCATAAGGCTTAATGAGAGCATTCAGGCGCTCCGCTTCTCCGTCATAACTTCTGCCGATGATATAAAGGTCTGTCGGTGGATTCAGTTTTTGAAATGCGCCGATTAGCGTGTCCAGCCCTTTTTCGTATGATATTCTGCCAAAATAGACTATATAATTCTTTTTGTACCAGGCTTTATCCGGTTCGGTAGTTCTTTCAACCGGATACTGTAGGATTTGAATCTTATCTTTCAGCCACTTCTCTCCTTTCCTTCGTCCCTCCCCTTCCCGATCTCCCGGTTTTCTCCGGTTTCTTTGCCTTCTTTCAACTGGATATTCTTGTACATACATCTTGTTTTCAGAAAAACCACCTTCGATGAGTTTGGTTTTCATAAACTGACAAGGCACAACAATGGCATCTACCAGCTCATACAATCCGAGCAAGCGGTGGGCATACATGGCAGCAACCCGAACAGCCGAGGCAGCCAGATGGTTCTTCACACACCGGTATTTGAGGCCGTTATAATAATCTCCTTGAACACAGAGGGTACAGGGGCTTCCGTTTCGCAGTAGGGAATAGCTGGGGCAAAGCAGATTGTAGTCACCGATCTGCATGACCACGGGGATGCGGTAACGTTTGAAAGTGTGAATAATGCTTGGCGACATGTAGTTGTATATGTTCAGGAGATAGGCGATATCCGCTCCGCCGACAGCTTTCAGCAGGCGGCTCAACTTCATTCTGGCTTCAATGGAGTATGTGCTTCTGTCCAGAAATCGCAGGATATTGGCCGGTGAAAACCGGATGTTGCTCAAATGCACCTGATCAGGGTCTCCCGGAGGTCCCAGGAAATAATCCTGATAGGCAGAGGGCCAGGTGCCGGCATAGCGGACGCTGAAAGGAATGGTCGTATGTCCCCTGGCAGACAGGTATTTCATGATATTATGAAGATATGTCTCGGTTCCCCCGTTTAAGAAAAAATATTTGTTACAGAAAATCATCTGCATTAAGGGTTATCTCCCAGTTCGATTCGAAAAATTCCGGTTCCATTAAACCCAATATATCCTGATGCAGGCCACCCTGCCATCAGGGCGATGATATTGATGTTAACTTTTGGAATCTCCATCGGAACCTGCTGAAATGTTTTTGCGTTGTCAGTGCTGATAAAGAGTCCTTCGGTTGCCCTGACATCATATCGAACTGTTCCTGCAAGAACCAGTTCCGGGTGTTGGGGATGAAAGGCGACGCAATATACTGCCATTTGAGGCGATGGGGCAACTGACAGGGGGGTTTCCTGCCAGGTTTTGCCTTCATCATTGGAGAGCAAAAGCGTATTTCCAGCACAACCGGCCACAATCCGGGATGGATTGACAGGGTCTATGGCCATTCCAAAGGTAAACCGCTCTCCGGTCGTCACACGTTGCCAGGTGTTTGCCCCATTTATGGATTTATATATGCCGCCAGCCTGCGTGCTGGCAAAAAGGGTAGATGGGTACCTGGGATGAACCCGAAGCGCACCCGGTCCCTTGATATAAGGAGTGTTCAGCCCCAGATTCATCTGGGTCCAGTCTTTACCGCCATTGATGGTTTTATATACACCATATCCATTGGTTCCGACATATATCGTGTCATCTGAGAGGGGGTCCAGCTCCACATTGGTTGCCAATCCATCGACATATCCCAGATGGGGGAGGGTTTCAACAGGAACGGAAAAACCGATGTCCCTCCAGGCTATTCCGGCATTCCGGGACTCATAGACATAAACCCTTCCCTTTTTACCCCAGGGATTCATGAGTAAAACCATCCGGGACGGA
The DNA here is from genome assembly GCA_016219185.1 of Deltaproteobacteria bacterium. GTDB lineage: Bacteria > Desulfobacterota > Desulfobacteria > Desulfobacterales > Desulfatirhabdiaceae > RAAP-1. The sequence goes on along the minus strand of JACRBZ010000066.1, from coordinate 175,435 downwards.
TCGTTTTGAGAGATTTCGATTTCCTGGGCATGGCCGTCGGCCACGCCATTCATAGACCGGCGCCAGTGTTTTCCAGAATCGTCGGAAATCATCAAGCCATTGTCCGCAGCGCACAGGTACAAAGCCTCAGGCTTCCAAGGATGAATTTTCAGGTCGTTAATCACGGTATTTTGAAGTCCGTGATGTTTTTGTATCCAGTGTTCTCCAGTATCGGATGACTTCCAGACATTCCACCAGTCAATCAAAAACAGCGAATCGGCGCTTCCTGGGACAAATATGATGCGTTCTGCTCCAGACAGAGTGCTGGTCCAATTGGAAGGGGCTTCCGAATCCATCTGAAACGATTGAATGGCTTTCCACGTCTTGCCTCCGTTTTGGGTCTTATATAGCAGATGGGGCCAGTTTTCCGGATGTGAGCCAATAAACAGCAAATCCGGATTTTTCGGATCAACGGCAATCGATTTATACCCTTTGATCTGTGTTGGGACCGGGCGATTTTCCCAAACTCGGGAGATCTGGTTCCAACAGAACAAACCGGAGTGTTTTTCAGCAATATAAAGGGATTGCATAGAAGCACCAATGTCCGTTATCTCAAGAGATCCCTTGGGGAGTCCTTCCTGCTGCGGTTTCCAGATTCGCTCCTCAAGTCGATATACACCACTGGAAGTTCCTGCATACAGATAACCATCATAAACCGTCAGCCCGTTGATTTTGGACGATTCCAGTCCCTGAATACGCTGAGGCTGAGACTGGAGGTTGCTTAACGGAATCTGAAAAATACCCTTTTCATCCGTCCCAATCCATAGGGATTTTCGAGTAAAGAGTAAAAGTTGACTCCCGAAAAAACGGGATCGATACCGGATTTCTTCTGACAGCCGAGCCCAGGTATCACCCTGATTGATGCTATAATAAAGGCCTGCATCGGTGAGAGCAAAAACTTGGCGGGAATCTTCAGGGGATACGGCGATATCGGCGACAGCAAAACTTCCCAGACCTTTTCCGATAAGTTCAAAATGATTTCCGCCGTCCCGGCTTCGAAAAACCCCGGCCACATCAGAACCAATGTAAATAATCCGGGAATTTGACGGGTCCATGGCAATGGCTGTAAATCGTCCGCCGCCGCCATACCCCGATGACATCCATGACATGCGGATATTTTCCGCAATGGCAAAAGCTGAAATCACGGATAAAAGCAGGGTTGCGGCGATGATAAAGGATATGCTGCGCATTATTTTTTGATTTCCTGCTTGGACTTAAGATTATACGATCTTCTGCCGTACAACCTTGCACTGTACTGGACAAACGCGTGTTCAACAGGATCATAGCCTTTCATCCAGACCGTTCCAGAAACCGAATTCGAATAGATGTGAAGCTTCAACTTGCCAGCCCTGGCATTTATCAATGTCGGAAGGGCCACTTTTTCAGCCGCTATTTCCTGTTCTTTGTCTTTTTCCTGTAATACATCCCTTACATTCAACAGCGCCGGACTCATAAAAATAAAGTGCATCGGCACGGGTTTGACAAACGTTCGTTTGATATCGCAAGTGATTTCATTTGCAAAGCCCGTCATTTCTGAATATTCAGCATTCCAGAAAAAGCTATTTCGGGAATTTTTCTTAGGGAAACCCTCAACAATAAGCTGGTACGGGTTACTGCTGCCAGGAGCGGGGGTCATCAGGGTCAACAATGCCTGAGCCCCTGAGAAGGTTTCATTCATCACCGTACCGGAAAGCTGCACCAGATACTGCTTGGAAAATGCTGTGGTGTCCAAAAGCGCATCGTCTGCGACTGAATCTGCAGAGTAAAAGACTGTAGCCAAAATCATCAGTATTCGAACAGCGAAATCACGCGATAAAGTTTTCATGGCTGTTTTAGATTTTTCTTCGCTGACTGGGACAGACACCAGTTCCAGGCAGTTAAAATCGTTGCCAGAATGTCGCTGAAATCTGGTTTCCAGTCCAGCAGAGAATCGGCACGCTCAGACTTTGCCAGCAAGGCCGGAGGATCGCCGGGGCGTCTCCCCACGGTTCGATAGGTCACGGGCTTTCCCGTGACCTGCTGGACTGCCTGGATAACTTCCATTACGGAATATCCATGCCCCGTCCCCAGGTTGATGCACAGGCTTTGTTGAGACTCAGTGAGATATTTTAAGGCCAGAACATGGGCCCTGGCCAAGTCTGTTACATGGATATAATCCCGAATGGCGGTGCCATCCGGAGTATCGTAATCGGTGCCATAGACATCAGTGTGACTTCGTTGTCCCAGAACGGTTTGAAGCAGGATAGGAATCAAATGGGTTTCCGGGTCATGGTCTTCACCGATTTGCCCCTCTGGATCAGCGCCTGCAGCATTGAAATATCGCAGGATAGCGTACGAAATTCCGTAAGCACTGCCATAATCCTGGATAATCTGCTCCATCATGAGCTTGCTGCGACCATAAGGATTGATGGGAAGCTGCGGGTGGTTCTCGGGTATGGGGACTTCCTCGGGGATGCCATAGGTTGCGCAACTGCTTGAGAAAATGATATTCCGACAGCCATGCCTGCGCATGGCATCCAGGATGGCAAGGGATCCGACCACATTGTTTTGATAATATTTTGCCGGATGATCCACGGATTCACCGACATACGCGAAGGCTGCAAAATGAATGACGGCTTTGGGTCGATACTGGGAAAAAACCTGATCCAGAATCAAAGCGTCGGTAATATCTCCGGTAATGAGCGGCCCCCATTGAACCGCCCAGGTATGACCATATATCAGATTATCAAGAGAAACAGGCAAATAACCCAGGGCTGCAAGGGCTTTGCAGGTGTGGCTCCCGATATATCCGGCGCCTCCGGTAACCAGAACAGTATCAGTCATTTTAAAAGCCTTTATAAGAAACTTTGGTCATACAAATTGCACAATGACGAATCGTAACGAGTCAAAGCATTTCTTGTCTCGATTTACAACTCACCTGAAAACTTTAATTAAAATAAAACCTGCTGAAAATATAAAATTTCCTTATAACTCTATAGGCAAAATATGTTCAAATATTCAAGTAATTTCTTGATGAAAGCGCAATAATGGCACGAACAACGGATAACAAAGGACGGCAGGGTTTTGAGGAGCTTACACGGAAAAGCTTTAAAAAAAGAGACAACGACTCTTCAGGACATTCAGGTCGCACGGGATGTCAAGGGTTGTCTGATCGAGAAACGGAGAATTGTGCTGTGAGGAGTAAGAAATGAAAATCCCGGAGCCGGACTGTTGTGACGGACATGATATCAGGTCGGCAAAAATCCGACCTGATATCGTGTATCGTTAATTCGATCGGAAGATTATTGATCGTGCTGATGTGCGGGAGGAGCGGTCTTTGGAGCTTTACTCTTTGCAGGCTTTACATCTGAAACTCCGGTATCAGACCCCATATTACCTTTCATCAAGGGACAATCCATCATTGCCTTGCCGTGCCCCATCCCCCTCATTTGCATCATTTCGGACAGTTTCTTTTTCTGCTCCGGTGTCAGCTTGGCCTTAACATCCTCGATTCCCTGAATATGCATCATGGCTGCGTCTGTTTTTAATGATGCGATCTGCTTGACCTTGATTTCGGCAACTTTGATATCGACCGTATCCTTGTCAAGGATTTCCCTCAACTCTATTTCAGCCACCTGGATAACGGCCCTTTTCTGAATCATCTCTTTCTGAAGTTTCACTAAAATCGCTTTCACTTCCGTTGATTGATTACCCTCCAGCCCCAGAGCGCTGATGACGTGCATGGCATGGGCGCCATCCCACATTCCCATGCCGCCTCCGCCACACATTTCCATGCCGCCGCTCATACCCATGCCGTTACCCTTACCGCCACCCATTTGGGCGCTGGCACTGGCTGTTACCAATCCTGCAATAAAACATGCTGCAATTATTGTCAGTCCGATTTTTTTCATCGCGATACTCCCTGTCTTGTAGATTTAAAAACGTATTCACCGATTGCCGTGATGCCGAAAAAGATAAGCAATTCAGGTGCCAACTACGATCTTTCTGCTCTTTAATGAAAAATAAGACATTCGCGGTATCTTGTTAAGACCATTACCACAGAAAGGTTATAATTGAGCCCCGTTTGCAACACCATGGGTTCACGGAAAGCACCGACATTGCGGATAATTTATATCCAATTGAATACAAATTATCCATTTTCCGGCTTCAGCTTGCCGGCAATCGCCACCCATCCGTCTTTTGACCGAACCTCAAGAGTTTGAAATCCGGTGACCTCCATTTTTTTTACAACCTGCTTCTGATTGGCTTCAATGATTCCCGAGCATATCAATATGCCGCCCGGCACAAGCACTTTCCGAACATCATCCAGCAACACCAGAATGACTTCTGATAAAATATTCGCCGAAATCAACTGAAAGGTTTCCGTGACCGTGTCCACCAGATTTCCGGATCTTACGCAAAACCTTTCCGGATCAATCTTGTTTAAGAGAAGGTTTTGCCGTGCGATATCACAGGCCAGGCTGTCCGCATCGGTCCCAAACAGCCTTGATGCGCCCAGCCTGGATGCTGCAACCATTAGAATGCCGGAACCGGTTCCCACATCCAGAAAAGTATCTCCTGGCTGCAGATAATCCTGTATCATTTGAATACACAGCGCGGTTGTGGGATGGGTTCCCGTACCAAAGGCCATTCCCGGATCGATCTCAATGATCATCTCGCCTTCAGCCGGCGTGTATTCCCGCCAGGTGGGCTTGACCACCAGGATGTCCGTAAGCTTTTCCGGCCAGAAATAGGCTTTCCAGGATTCCGCCCAGTCTTCTTCATCCACCTCGCGATAATGGATCTGAAAGAAAATCCCCTGGGTTTGCTTCAGAGTCTCCAGCCCCTGCTCCAGTTTCAGGCAGTTCGGCGCCAGCGTATCATTTTGAGGGAAGTATCCGGTTACGCTGTGATGTTCGGGCTTTGGCAGGGCATTATCTCCCCAGCCCTCGGGCGGCTCCATATCCGGATCCTCTACCACCACCCCTGAAAGACCAAGATCATAAAACAGGCTTGAAATCAGGTCCACCGCCGGCTCGGCGGGATCCGCATCCACGATGACCACTGCAGCCATCCATTTCATTAAGTTATCCTTTGATGATAAAATCGTTCTTTGGGAGGGTTGAAATACCCATGGGAAATGCCCGGAAATCGTTCTTGAATTCGCTCAAGCACCGTCTTCATCCCGATCGGACGGCTGTGGGTTGCCGCCGCATGCATTTCTTTCAGATATCGAAACGGGTCAAAATTCAGGTTTCTCCACTGAATGAAGTGAAGGGGATGTCTGGATAAAAAGCCGAGCAAGGCCTCAACTTCTTCAGGGGTATCGGTAAATCCCGGACAGTTCAGATAATTGATGGCCACATGACGGCCACGGCCGATGGCATGATCGATGCTGGCTTCAACATCTTCAAATCCATATCCTTTTGGCCTGAAATAGGCTTCATAGCAACTGCTTCGGACGCTGTTCATACTGACACGCATGCTGTCCATGCCCGCATCGAGCAGTTGACTCAGGATTTCGGGTCTGCCGGCATTGGTGTTAATGTTGATGGTCCCTTCAAGGGTTTTGGAACGGATCAGGCGTATGGCCGGCGCAATGACGTCGGCTGCCATCAGCGGATCTCCCTCGCAGCCCTGGCCGAAACTGACCACGGCATGTTTTACCCGGTGGATATGGAAAAGGGCGATTTCCGCGATCTCATCCGGCGTGGGCGTAAAGGCAATGCGTTCCTGGCTGTTTGAAACAACGCCCTCTTGCTGCAAGGACAGACACCCCAGACACCGGGCATTACAGGATTGGGCCGTGGGCAGCGGCGCTTCATAACGGCCGAGAAAAAAATTTTTCCCAGCCGGGCATCCGTAGGTCATGGCGCAATGCTCCAGGTGCGCCCGAAGCCGGTTGGAGGGAATTTGTTTTCGGAGCGCCCTGATGCCTTTCATCACATCTTCGGTCTTCATAAACCGCAGGTCCTGCCGGGGCTCGCTGTCCACAAGAACCACTGCGGAGCAAAATTGCCCCCGATGCCAGCCGACGGCTCCATACGAAAAAAGCGGCAGCATTCTGGCGTCAGGCCCTTCCTGGTAAGCGCAGTTGTGCGTCACCACATACCCCGGAGAATTGAAAGCAGCCACCGGAAATAATGGGCTGCCGGGCTGATAGGGATTTTCCCGCAGGACTTCAAGTTTGCCGGTCGACAGATTGTGCAATATGGGCATGCGATCCGGCAGAAACATCAACTCGCTCCCATAAGGCAGATGCAGCGCCTGGTCAGCGGCCAGCGTCGCCATCCGCTGACCGTCCATGCCGACTGCCGCATACCCTTCAAGCTCGAATATCTCTCCGGAAGCACCGGCAACCACAGCAGTCAAAAGGCTTTCAGAGGCATTTCGCAGTCTGGACGACTTCGGGCTTCGGACTGGTTTGTCCTTTATTTTCTTTTGAGCTCTCATCTTTACATTCACAGCAAAACCCGGTCAGACTGATACACATCAATGGCACCCTTGATGAATTTTTCCAGGAAAGCATCCACCACGGGCTGGTTGATGTCGCTGACTGCCCGGTTAATCTCTTCTTTTTCAATCACCGGCGGCAGTCTTCTGGGAAAGAAAATGGAAAATGTCAGTTTGCGGTAATCTCCGGTTGCGCCAATGGAGGCTTTATAGGCCGAATCCAGGGCTTTTTGGGTATAAACCGGATTTTGGGTGCGTTCGGGGTAAAAATGAAATATCACTTCCCGAACCCCGGATTCTAAAGATTCCGGGGCAGAAAACTGACCTATGGTAATCTTATACCAGTATCCCGCCTGTTGAAGATCGTTTTCCACGGAATATACCGCCGGCAGAATCACAGCTTCAAAGCATTGACTGATATCCTGGATGCGGCGTTCAATTTTCTGACGGGTTTTGGCTTCATCTTCCTGCATTTTTTGCCTGTGCAGTTCTTCTTTTCGGGAAAAATCTTCTAGAATGTCCTTGATTGTCATCGCAAAAGACCTCCAGTTGAGATTGTTTTAAGGTGCTCCCAGAATCAGCCCGGATGGCAAGTCCTCGCCAAAAATGGCGCTGGTTTCCTGTTTTCGGAGTGGAACGACTTCGGAAAGGACTCGAACCTGATGCGGCAAAAAACCCTGTTGAGATAGCCGGTTCTGAATCCGTTCGACCAGAGCGGGATCCACGTCCCGGGCGCGGTCCCCGGTCTTTCTAGCCAACTGCAGAAGGGCCTGGCCCGCAGGCCCGGGATTTGACCCGTTTTCAGAAATGAGGGCTTCAATCCACGGGGAAACTTGAGCAGGCGGAATCACCCGGTCAGCCGGGCCATACAGCAGCTCTCTGGCGCCGATTCGGGAAAAAGCCCAGAACTGCTGCGGTCTTGCTTTTTTGGACTTAAGATCGGCCAGGAGCAAGCTGCCCAGCCTGATCTTGTCCTTGACCGCCAGTCGTTCCATGCTGGCTGCAGCCATTTGAATCTCCAGGTATTCCTGGGGCAGGATTCGCTGCTTGCCGGATTTGGCGGAAAACAGAATGGGGGTCAAATCCTGAAAAAACTGACGCTGATGGCCGGCGCTCAAACCTCCGGATATGCGTCGCCACAGAATCCACCAGTCTGACCGGACCTGGCTGTGATGGCTGTAAACCGGGCCCTGTTTATAAATCTTCCAGATCGCCTTGATGCGATTAGCGTCAAAGCCGTCGCCAAATCCGGGCCTCAAGCAGAAACCCAGAAGGTTCAGCCACCGGCTTTCGAAATCCGGTGCCGTCTGCCGGGCCTGAATGAGGGAAAGAAGGACATCCGCCATGCTGCGAATGAGCGACAGCGGCCATTTTTCCCTGGGCCTGTCGATAATCCGTGAAATATCCTTGCCCAGCGCATCCAGGAAGGAGCCACCAATCGGCTGTGAAAAAGCAGACCGGAGACTGGCATGAATCGCTTCTATCTGGGCGGCTTCAAACGTCTCCGGATTACCGATATCCGGCGTGTCACCGGTTCCCCGGATCTGAAATTGAAGTTTCCAGCGGTGATCGCTGATACGGGAATGACACCACAGGTCCAGGGTCCCGATTTCCGTATAGTTGGCCTCGACCGCAACCGGAATGTTGCTGTGTTCACCCGTTTTCCCATACTGAATGATGGTCTGAGTCGGCGGCAGACGGGTAAGGGAATCATCCACAGCCACAAGATGGCCGGAGCGGTCGCCGGAGCGAAAACTCGAGCTGTAAAGGTCAAAACTGACCGGCTGATTGGTCAGGACCTGAAAGTCCCTGTCCTCGAGCTGAATCCGGCTGCCTTCATCCAGCCCCCGCTCGACCAGACAAATGGCCTGCCGGCTGCTTGCACCGTCCGTTTCAGCAGATCCTGTTGAAACACCGATATAATAGGACCGGGCACTGCCGCTGCCGACCCTGACCCCGCGGCCCATCTTGACCAGCCCGTAATATGCGGCACCCAGGGCCACGGCCAGATCCGGGTCCGGATTATCCAGAACCCGCGGAAGCGTGGCGTCATCCTGATGATACCAGCGGCGGATGGCCTGCCGGATGCGCTCCTGAATAACCGGCGGTTTCAGTGCCCCGCCATTAAATAAGATGCAGTCCGGAGCGCGAAATGTCTTTCCCGGAAATTGAGAGACTTCGGTCTGGTGCTGATCCAGAAACCATCCCAGATGACGGGTGATGGCAGGTTCCTGTTCATAGGGCAGCCCGAACTCGGTGATGCCTTTTCGAAAAGGCTGAGCAGGCGGCTTTTCACCCGCATCCAGAAGGGGAAAAAATCCCTCGATCAGGGTCTGTTCAACGCTTCCATAGTCCAAGTCCGCAGAAAGGGTTCCGCTGATCAGCCGGCTGCCTTCACCCATGATCGTGATTTTTCGGGACTCAGCGGTTCCATTCAGCAACATTTCCTTTGCCTGCCGGCATTGGTGACAAAGGGTTTTCCAGCGATCTCCGGTTAAAATGGCCTTTGATTTACCCAGGCACATTTCGATGCTTCGCGCAAGCGCCAGATCCATATTGTCTCCGCCCAGTATCAGGTGATCTCCCACGGCAATACGTTCAAACCGGGGACTGCCGGCAACTTCCCTCAGGGAAATCAAGGTAAAGTCGGTCGTGCCGCCGCCAACATCACAGATCAGGATGAGTTCATCGGGAGACACGAACTGGCTCCAGCGGTTCTCGTGGCGGATCAGCCAATTGTAAAAAGCCGCAAGCGGCTCTTCCAGCAGCGTGACCGTTTTCAGACCGGCCATGGCGGCAGCCTCCACCGTCAGCTCTCTGGCAACTTCATCAAACGAAGCCGGAACCGTCAAAATGATGAGCTGATTTTCCAGATACTGATCTTCGTCCTCCCCGCGAAAACTGTTCCACGCCGTTTTGATGTGTTCCAGATAGGCGGCGGTCGCCTGAATCGGAGATACCCTGAAAACATCGCTGCCGGCCCCCCAGGGCAAGATGCGGGCCTTTCGGTCGGCGTGTGGATGGCAGAGCCAGCTTTTGGCCGAAGACACCAGTCGCGAAGGGATTTTTGCGCCGTGATCCCTGGCAAAGGCGCCGACAAATTGAGGATGGTCCGCGACGCCAGGTGAGGAGCCCCAGGGCAATTGAATGGCCTCGGAAGACAGATCAAAGGCCCCGGGAAGATACAGAAAGGATGGCAGTACCTGAAGCCTGGAAACTTCCCCGGGTCCTGTCAACTGCGGAATTTTAAACAGCCGGATATTGGCACCGGCATCCTTTTCTCCCTGAAGGTCTGCATAGGCCACGGCACAATTGGTGGTCCCCAGATCAATCCCGATAACATAGCGTTTATCAATCGGCTCCAATAGTTTCACCTCAAATCCGCTGTCCGGGGTTCCATGCGTGACAGAACCTCTTTTGGAATGGATGCCGGCCACAATTGAACCAGGAACATGCCAGCCAGCATGAGCACGCAACCGATGATCGCACGAAGGGTCAAATATTCATCAAGCAGTATCCAGCCGGAAATGGCGGCAAAAACGGTTTCAAGGCTCAGGATGATCGAGGCATGGGCCGGCGGCGCATCCTTCTGGGCAACCACCTGCAGGGTGTAGGCGATGCCCACGGACATCAGGCCGCCGTATAGGATCGGAAGGATTCCGTCCGTAATGCCGGAAAGAGACAGGGGTTCGGTAATGGCCGCTGTTATCAGACTCAGGGCCGCGCAGACCAAAAACTGAGCGCAGGCCAGTTTGATGGTATCCATCCGCGGAGACAGCCATCCCAGAATCAGCACATGGCTTGCCCAGAAAAAGGCGCTGGCCAGAACCCAGAGATCTCCGGATTCGATGGTCAGGGTCTCCGTAACACTTAAGAGATACATTCCCGATGTTGCCAGAATCGCGCCGGCCCAGCCGCTCCAGCTCAGTCGATGCCCCAGGAACAGCCCGATAATCGGCACGAGAATGACGTAGAGTCCGGTAATAAACCCGCCTTTCCCGGCCGAGGTAAAGACCATTCCGGTCTGCTGAAGACTGGCGCCGCAAAACAGCACGCTACCGATCAGCAGCCCTTTTTTGATGAATTCGAATGAAAAAAATGAAGGGCCCGCTCCGGATTGAGTCCCGTACCGGCGGTTGCGATACATGATCAGGGGAATCAGCGCACAGCCTCCCAGCGTGAAGCGGATGCCGTTAAAGGTAAACGGCCCCATATAGCGCATCCCCGAGTGCTGAGCCACAAAGGCACAGCCCCAGATCACCGCTGTCAGCAAAAGGAGCCAGTCTGCCCGTAAAACATGTTTATTCAATGATAAAAGTTCCTTGTACAAAAAAGTTGCGTTTTAATCGATACGTCAACAGGTTATTAATTTTCTTAAGCGCTTAACGACGGGCTGCGAAGATGTCCGGACAGGCGGTATTCCACCTTTCTAAACACGAAAAGGACCCCGTAAACCAGAATCAGGTAGAATACGGCTGCGGTCATGTACATCTCATAAAAGGCAAAGCTACGGGATGCCACCATTCGGGCAACTCCCGTAATATCCATGATGGTGATGATGGAAACCAGGGATGTGGCCTGAAGCAGAAAAACCACCTCGTTGGTATACGCCGGCCATGCCAGTCGAAAGGCTTTGGGAAGGATGATCCGGCGACGGACGAGGGGTCCGGACATGCCGCATGCCCTTGCGGCCTCAATCTCGCCAAAGGGAATCGCCTCGATACCGCCGCGAAGAATTTCGGACGTGTAGGCCGCGGTATTCAGCGTCAGTGTCAGGACGGCACAGAACCAGGCTTCCCGGAAAAACGTCCACAGGCCTGTTTGCGTCAAAAACTCCTGAAACTGTCCGCTTCCATAATAAACGAGAAAAATCTGAACCAGAAGGGGCGTTCCCCTGAAATAAAAATTAAACCCGTACACCGGCATCCACAGCAAGGGACTGCGGTGGGTCCGCATCAGCGCAAACGGCACTGCCAGGCATAGCCCGATCACAACGCTCGCGGCCGTCATCCCGACCGTGATCACGGTGCCATGGAGCAACCGGGGAATACTGTCCTGAATGATCGCAATATCCATAAAATTTATGCCCTTCGAACACCCCGGTTGGCCCAGGCTTCGGCCCGCTGCTGGATGCTCATGGATACGATGGTCAGGAGCAGATAAATCAGGGAAGCCGCAAAATAACAGGTAAAGGGGAGTCGCGTGGATCGGGCGGCGATGTCGGCGTTTCGCATCAGTTCCGGAAGCTGGATCACCGAAACCAGGGCCGTTGCCTTGATGAGAACCATCCAGACATTTCCCAGACCCGGGAGGGCAAACCGCCACATCTGGGGCAGCAGAATCCGGCGGAACATCAACATTTGATTCATTCCCGCAGCCTTTGCCGCTTCAATCTGCCCTTTGGACACCGCCAGATAACTTCCCCGAAAGACTTCCGTGGAAAAGGCCCCGTAAATGAATCCGATGGTGGCAATGCCGGCCGCAAAGGGATTGAAATCGATGTTGACATCAAAAATATCCTGAATCAGCGTGGGAGCGCCGTAATACACCAGAAGGATCATCACCAGTTCCGGGATGCCGCGAATAATGGTGGTATAGGCTCCGGCCATGGCCCGTGCGATCCGGGATCCGGACAGCTTTCCCCACGCCCCGACAAGGCCAAGTATGATGGCAATGGCCATTGAAAAGACACCGACCAGCACGGTCAGTTGAACGCCTTCCCACAGCAGCCATCCATACCCCTTGATGTCAAACACGTCTCTTCCTTTTGGCTATTTTCCGTACACATCAAAATCGAAATACTTGGCATTGATCTTCTGGTAAACGCCGTTGGCGCGAATGGCGTCAATAGCTTTGTTCAGCTTCTGGCGAAGTTCATTGTCCCCTTTTCGTACCGCGATTCCGACGCCTTCGCCAAACCATTTTTTATCCACATAGCTGGGACCCACAAACTCAAATCCTTTACCGGCATCCGTGTTGATGAATCCGATCAGAAGAACAGTGGCATCGGCAATCACCAGGTCCAGGCGGCCGGCGACCAGGTCCATATTGGCTTCATCCAGGGTCGCATAGGCCTTGATCTTCACGGCATCCCCGAACATATCGCGGACAAAATTCTCGTGAATGGTTGCCCGCTGCACGCCAACGGTTTTGCCTTTCAGGCCTTCCTTGGAAATGGTGATAGCGGCACCTTTTTTGGCCACGAACCGGGCCGGGGTCTGGTAATACTTGTTGGTAAAGTCGACCTTCTGCTTGCGTTCATCCGTAATGGACATGGAGGCGATGATCACGTCAAATTTTTTCGCCAGAAGCCCGGGAATCAGGCCATCCCAATCCTGAACCTTGAACTCGGATTCCATTCCCATTTCCTTGCACAGCGCCTTGGCGATATCGATATCAAATCCCTGGACCTGTCCACTTTTGTCCACCAGGCTAAAAGGCGGATAAGCGCCTTCCGTACCGATGCGAAGCTTCTTTTTTGCATCCGCCGCCGAGGCATTTCCCATCCAACAAACCGCCAGAACCGCAACCAGAACCACAACTCCCCATTTTTTCATGTTTCGCCTCCTTGAAGTTAATTAGTCAACCGACGGCCCTGAATTGGGGAAGCCGGAAATCATTGGCCGGTTAAAGGGAAAATCCGTCGAATGGATACCCTATATGCCGATCCCTAAACCCTGTTCCCCTGGCCTGGCTTTACCAGATATCCCGCCAGGAACTTTCTACAACGCTCGGATTGCGGGTTGCCGAAAATTTGATCCGGTGGCCCTTCCTCCTCCACGCGGCCATTGTGAAGAAAAATTACGCGGCTGGATACATTCCGTGCAAAATCCATTTCATGCGTTGCAATCAGCATGGTGCGGCCTTCCTCGGCCAGTTGCTGCATGACGCGAAGCACCTCTCCCACCAGTTCCGGATCAAGGGCCGACGTGGGCTCATCCACAAGCAGGGCAGCGGGCTCCATGGCCAGTGCCCGGGCAATTGCCGCACGCTGCTGCTGGCCGCCGGAAAGCTGAGACGGATAATATCCGGCCTTGTCATCGATGCCGACCTTTGTTAATAGCGCCATGGCAAGTTCGACCGCATCCTTTTTGGACCGCTTCAGAACATGCACCGGCGCTTCAATGATATTTTCCAGAATGGTCATGTGGGTCCAGAGATTAAAATGCTGAAAAACCATTCCCAGCCGACTGCGGATGCGGTCCACCTGCCTGGGATCTTCCGGAACGGTTTCCTTGCGGCGGTTTTTCTTCATTCGGATCAGTTCTCCGGCAATACGCACGCTGCCTGAATCCGGCGTTTCCAGAAGATTGATGCACCGAAGCAGAGTGCTTTTCCCTGAACCGCTGGAGCCAATCAATGCAATAACATCGCCTTCATTTGCAGACAGGGAAACCCCCTTTAAGACCTGAAGATGGCCGAAAGACTTGTAAACATCCTCCACTGCAACAGAAAAAATATCATTTTTTATCATATCTTATTTAAATGCCATGCTTTTTACGATGAGTCAATCAAATATGAAGCAGTTTGGGTTTGATATTTTCCGGAACCTGGATTAAACGTAAAGTTTTTAAATCTGTCCTCAAAGTGATCAGGCGTCATATGGTTTTTAAAGGATATGCATTTATTGTTGCAGCAGCGGTGTTGTGGGGAATGATCGGCCCTTTTTCCAGGCTGGCCTTTCATGAGGGCATTTCGCCCATGGAGGTTGCTTTCTGGCGGGCGCTGCTGGCATGGGTCCTCTTTGGCGGTCATGCGATGATCCGGCATGAGGTCAGCCTGCATCGAAAAGACGTTCCGTATATCCTGGTGTTCGGGATATGCGGTGTTTCGCTATTCTATTTTACCTATCAGATGGCCGTAAAACAGGGGGGGGCGGCTCTGGCGGCTGTCCTCCTGTACACGGCGCCGGCATGGGTCATCGTTCTGTCACGGATATTTCTTAAAGAATCCATAACCCCGACGAAAATAGTGGCCATGGTTTTAACGCTCATCGGAATTTCGGCCATTTCGATGGGCAAGGACGCGGGCCATGACGGCAGTCCGATCCATGTTTCAGCAATCGTATTTGGATTGTCATCCGGTTTTTGCTATTCCCTGTATTACATCTTTGGAAAATATTTTTCCGGCCGGTATAGTTCTTATAATCTCTTTCTGTATGTTTTGCCCATAGGGGCTTTGGGACTGCTGCCCTGGGTCACGTTTACCGCAAAAACCCCGACTGCCTGGCTTGCGCTGATATTGCTTGTAATTATATCCACTTATGGCGCCAACTCCTGTTACTACCTTGGGCTGAAATATCTTGATGCCGGACGGGCCTCCATCACCGCAACTCTTGAACCCGTTGTTGCAGCCGCTCTTGCGTATTTCTGGTGGAATGAGGTTTTTACCGTTCAAAGTTACATGGGAAGTGCCGTCATCCTGTTCGCCGTGGTATTGATGATTCGCAGTGGTGAACGACAATGACGGCCTAATCTTTTTTTCCTTTTAACATCAACCATTCATTCAATTCCGCCATCCGGGTCGATAGCGCATATCGGCCCTCCGCGAATACGCCGTAGTCACCGCCGCCGGCCATGGCTGATGCAAACCGGGAATTGTTGGCATCAAAAAGCCAGATCGCACTCCATTTTTTTTCGATGGACTCATCAAATGGGCTGGCGCCTTTGTCAAGTCCCGATGCGTAGCCTTTTTTCCAGATTTCCCGCATGATGTCGGTAGCGGTTCGCGTGGCGGCATTCGTTGTCTGAATGGTATGCTCGAAACGCTGCCAGTGTCCCCTCACCCAGGACAGGCTGTGGCAGGAAAGACACACGGCCTGAAGGGTCTTTTGGCGTTTTTGATACTCCGTATCGTCAATCAGGTATTGGGAGGCGGGGGTGCCGTCAAAATCGGTCGGCAGTTGAAGCCCGGCGCTGTTTCGCATCAGCGTGGTGTCGGGATTTTTCGGCTGCCTGTGCGCATAGATGATGCCGAAAATCCGGGTCGACAACCGGTCGTTCACCTGGTGCGTCCTCTGGGCAACCACTTCGCCGTCGGAATTGGTCAGCAGGCTGATGTGGCAGACCGCGCAGGTCGGGGCCGTGAAATCCCTGCCCACGGTCCAGGGAACGGCCTGGAAGTCCCACGAAGACTGTTTGGAGGCTGCGATATTGCCGTGCTTGCTGGCCTCGTATACTTTATAGGCCGGGACATCCGGTCCGCTATGACATTCCTTGCAGGTATAGGGTTTTCTGGCGGTTTCCATTGAAAAGCTGTGCCGGTTGTGACAGGACGTGCAGGCACCATTGCTTCCGTCCAGGTTGATGCGACCGACCCCCTGATTGGGCCATCCTTCGATGATGGGAAATTCCATCTCGCCGGCATCGGTGTCGCGTTTCTCAAAACCCGTAACGGTGAGTCGGGTGCCATGGCAGTAAAAACAGGCTTCCGCATTCGTATGTTCATCCGGGGGATTAAAGGCGAGTTTGCCGACCTTGCGGACGGGATCTCCGATAATACTCTGCTTCAGGTCCTGGTATATCTTGTTTTCCGCCAGATTTTTCCAGGCATGGGCCATGATGTTTCCACTATACTGTTCCCGTTCCTGGCTGTGACAGGTGGCGCAGTCCTCGGGGCTGACCACGACATGCACATCGAATCCATTGTGTGAAACCGTATCGGCGTGGGATTTGGGTCTCTGAGTATGGCATTCGGCACAGCCCACAATAACTGATTTCATGGCATCCGGAACCGAAGAACTTGAGACCTTCCGGCTCAGAACCGTAGCGCCCATGGCTTTTTCCGGTGTCATCACGGCATGGCGGCTTTTTTTCCAGTCCTCCACAATTCCGGAATGAAATGTAGCGTGGCAGTCCAGGCACTGCTGAGTGGCGCTGCTAACAACCGGCTTGTCTTCGCAGAAGCCGGTAATCGGAATTATGAACCCGCAAAGCGTACAAAGTATCAACGATATATGTCTCATGGGCACCTCCGACCAGAATAACGCTAAGGATGGTTGTTATGAATTATATTCGAATGATACAGACTACCAGATGATTTCCCCTTGGCCTCTCCCTTTTTTCAAAGGGGAAGGTCAAAGGTCGGCAGCGTTACTACCTGCTTAGCGCCATCAGCCGATACACCAGCATGCCTGCAAGCCATGCGACATCTTCGGGTGAAAGGATATCACCGATGGTCTCGTCAAAGAGGATGTTGGCCTCGGGAGGAAACTCCGCATCGCCTTCCCAGAGGATGAGTTGAATCGGAATTCGGGGAAGGATACGGAATTCAAATCCGGCGTCTCCAGCGGGAATGGGCTGCCCGCCGAGTCGTTCGGCAGCCTTGACAAGTCCCTGAATGTTCGAGCCGAAGGTTTTCTTCAGGGGATCGATGGCACGCTTGACAAAGGCGCTGAAATAAAAAGATGCGCCCTGAATTTCGCGATAAGCAATCCAGTTACCGGTTGGAAATTGGATACCCCGGGCCTGGAGATAATGGAGAATCAAGACCTGCTCCTGGATCGGGACATCCTTGGGGTCTGTGTCCGTATCGCTGAAGACGAAATCGGGGAAGCGGATGCTGTAGGACCTGCTCAGGAAAGGAATGCAAATCCCATTTACATCGGCCTCAAATCCGGACCGTTTCAGAATATCTTTCGAAGATTCCCGGCAGAGCGCTTCAATCGCAATTTTTGCAGCATTATAATAATCATCAATGCGGGGCATAGAAAATTACCTTATTCCATAAACTACAAAGCCCCGCTGATCCGGGGCTTTGAATGCGGTGATGAAAAATGAAATCTATACCTCGAGCCAGGAGTCCGAGTACAGAACGTTTCCTAAAATAACGTTGGTGGTTTTGGCGTAATCCTGCATTTCCTTGGAAAGGCCGGCCATATTCGGCTGATTGCCGTCCATGATGCCATAAATCATATCCACGATATCCTGACGTTCTCCCTTGGCAATGGCTGTAAGCTGGAAATCCTGGGGATCGGAGATCACCGAATACATCCCGTATTTCTGGAGCATGACCATATAGGTCTGATTCAAAATGGGCCGCAGATGTGTCGGCGGGCCATTGGAAATGTTGGACAGACCGCAGGTGCTTTTGGCGCCCGGGGCAATGTCCTGAATCATGGCCTGAAAATTCATCAGGCTGATGGCCTGCGGCTGCTGAATGTTTACCGGTGTAACAATCCCGTCAACCCAGATCTTTTCATTGGGGATACCGGCCTCATTGGCCGCATAAAGCAGTTCCACGCAAAGCGCGGCCCGTTCGTTTTCGTCCCGGGGCAGACCTTCCGGACCCCACATCAGGGCGATAAAATCCGCATTATACTCGGCGGCGATCGGTATCATCCGCTCATATCGCGCCGGTCGGCACATGATGGAGTTGATAATCGGGGGAAGCTTGCAGACCTTCAATGCGGCTTCAATGGCGTCGATGTTGGAGGTATCCAGGACCAATGGAATATCGTCCACGACTTCCTGAACCACCTGAACCACCCAGGGCATCAGATCCGGTCCGTCTTTTTTGGCCGGACCCAGATTGATGTCAATATAATCCATTCCCTTTGACTTTTGGAACAGGGCTTCTTCTTGAATGGGTTTGGGATCCCGTTCTTTATATGCCCGGCCAATTTTCGTGTTGATAACATTCAAGCTTTCGCCAATTAGATACATACTACCTCCTTGGGTGAAAATGGTGAGGGTAAGGGCAAAGACCTCTGCGTCCGCCCAGCCCGGATTTCAGAGCAGACACGGGTCTGCCCTGAAATCCGGGTTTTCTACCCCTTTTCGGGAAAATGGATCATCTGGCCTTTAAAAACGCCGGGATATGGGCTGCTTCTCTGGGGCCGACCGTGATCGTCCAACCCGTGAGTTCTTCTTCCACATCACCGGCTATGGCTGCTGCATAACCCGGGATAATCAATTCCTTATGCTTTACTTTATCCATTATTCCGCATTTCTTGACAAACATGCCGACATCATCGCCGGAGAACTTGCCGGCGGCCCAAGCCGTCATGACCGACAGACCTTCGGAATCCTTGATCAGAAGCCATGCCGGAACCCTGCTGCCTTCAATCTCACCGGATACGATAAAATAGGTGAGGGCAAAGTTGGTGGTCACCAGAACCGGCGAGTTTTCGTTCGGACTGCCGATTTCGTAAATGCCTTCGGTAACGGTCATTGGACGTTGCGGGTCTGTAAAGATATTGAGCCGTTCCAAAAGCAGCGGAAATACGGATTCACCCTTGAAATCGGACAGCACAACTATGGCACCGTATTTTGCGATGAACATCCCTGCGATCAGGGTTTCCATTTCAAGATTGGACGCCATTTCACAGGGAAAGGTAATGGTGGGGAATCCCAGCGCCCGGTTGCCTTGTTTTAAAGCAGCCCGACGAATCACCACCTGGTCTTCCAGGGCCTGCTTCATCTCTCTGGATCCGGAATCGATGATAAGGTCCTTCAGTCCCATTCCCGTCAGCTTGGTAGTCAGGGGAATCAGCGCATCAACAGAATCCGCCTTCACAGCAAGGGGCAGATTGTTTTCCTTGGCCAGAGCGCCGAATGCATCGACGGTTGCTGCTGTCGCCGCATACATCAGGGGTTTTTTGAATTTGCTGACCTCGATGCCTGCCTTCATGACATCGGCATCGCCGGTCATCAGGACCAGGTTGAATTCCGATGTTTCGGCAATCAGTTTGGCTTTTTCCGCAAAAGCCGCCTTGTCGCCGGTAACATCTTTCAAGGCGATCAGCTCGGGCCGCAGGTTCAGCCCAACGCGTTCATACTGGAAAGCGTTCCATACGGTTAATTTGGTCTTAAGATCGGCAAGCGGAATATCGGACCCGACCAGTGCTGCAAGACCGGTTTTGTTAAAAAAAGTTTTCTCATGGCGGTACAGAACGGTTTCTCCGCCTGAAGTCAATGCCCGAACCCCTTTTCCGATGGCCACAGGCCGAATGGGCGGGGCAGAGGCTTCAGCCAGTTTCTCTCTGGCTTCTTCGGATACATAGGGACAGCTATCCAGTTCCGCCTTGCCCGACGCCAGGTTCATGGCGAATGCCAGACAGGTTGGAACCCCGCATTCCTTGCAGTTGGTTTTCGGCAGAAGTTTGAAAATCTGAATACCGGTTAATGCCATTGTTATCTCCTTATTTGTATTCACCAGGAACGCCAATGAGGGTCATTGGCGTCCGGAAATGTTGTTGGCGTTTGAAACCACCATACAAAAAAGCAGGCTTAAAGACCAAAGCCGATAACCCAAGGCTATCGAGACTCGCACAGCCTTGGGGTCAGACTTCAAGTCCATGAAACCGCGGCCCATCAACCTCCGATGATCGAAGGCATGGACAGGGCCGGATGGCCTTTTTCCTGGAGAAAGGGCAGAATTTCTTCTTCGGTGATGCCCACGGTTTCGTCGGCGATCATATCGTAGAAATTGGGAATCCCCATATCTTCTCCGCGTTTGACGATTCTTTCTTTCAGCTCTTCTTTCAGCATCTTCGGCATCCAGACCATGCGTTGAAGCCCACCATCACCCTTGATGAATTTTTTCTGGGTAATGTTGTATTTGGAATGGCCGACAAATCCCGGTGAGGATGCCCCGCCACCCATGACACCGGCCAGGGTGGTGAATTTCATGCCGCAAGGTGTCTCGCCGGCATAGTCGCGGCCGACGGTCATGACGCCGTTGCAGGTGGGAAGCGTTGCAGCGATACATTCGCAGCAACCGCAGGTGGTCATGGGATCGGTGACCATGGAGTAAAGATTATAACGTTCCACGGCTCCGCGGGAGGCTTTCTTGATAAATTCATTCACGCCCTGGAACTGTCCCAGTACTGTATCCAGGCATTCCCCTTTTTCAATGGGCTGATTGGGGCCCGTGGGATTGATTTCAAAGGAGGCCTTGCAGTCCATCCAGTTGTATGCGCCGCAGAGGCCGGTTCGCTCCGGGCTGACGGTGCAGACATGGTTGGGTGCAAAAGACTGGCACAGCGTACAGGAGTAGAAAATTTCCTCGCCTTCATCCGTCATCTTCTCGACGCGTTCATCCCGCGTCTTGTATTCGGCGCGGGCGCGGGCCGTGATCTTGTCCACATCGTCCTTGTTGGTGAAAAGCGTGACCTGAACCTTGTCCAGAATCTTTCCGAAATCCTGATGGAACTTGGCGTGAAGTACAACCCCGATATCTTTCAGGGAGAAGCCTTTTTCCACTGCCGCCTTGCCGACACGGACCCAGGAGATATCGCGCTGTCCGATGTGCATGATGCCCTGAATATAGTTGATGAGATGGTGGATCTGGCGCTCCAGAATGGGTTCAAAATCGGTCTGGAATTCCCGTCCCGCTACCTGAACATAAATGCCCAGGGAGAAAGTGCCGCCTATCTTCACATCTTTCAGATCCGGGCCGACAACAGTGACTTTTCCATCTTCAATTTCACCCATTTCAGCCATTTTTACCAGCTCGGTGCACTGGGTCTTGCCACCGCCGCACTGACAGTACAGATCCGCGCCTCTGACGCGCTCGCCCTCATATGCCGGGCCGAATGCGCAGGGAATATCGATCTTGGAAACCGTGACCTTCAAACCGCGGACTTCAACGGACTTCTGAACCATTTCGTCATGTTTGACATTGGCCACGACATGCTCGTAGGTACAGATACCGGTCGGCAGAATTTCCGGGATATCGGTGTCGGCCAGGGTCGGAAAACCCCAGTTGACGCAGCCGGCAGCCGCTGCGGCCCATTCCGCATTCACATCGCCGAGGGCATTGACAAAAGCAAAAATCCGGTTTTTGTTGTAGAGCAGCATGGTCTTGTAGTCGCCGGGTTTGATCCCGCCGAAGGCCATGGCCGCGCGGTTGGCAAAGCCAAGGGCAAAAATGGCGGATGAAATATCCGGACCAAAGGGAACGATACGGGTATTCCAGCCGATCTGAACCCCGGCTTCAATCAACTGCTCGGCAACCGTGGTACCGTTCTGGTTGGCGGCAAGAAAAATATAAAGACTGCGTTTCTGATATTCTTCAACGATCATTTTGGCGATTTCAGGGCTGGGGGCTGCGCCCACGATGGCGGCAAAACCGGGTGCGGAACCATCCACAAACTCCACGCCGCGTTTTCTGAACACCGTGTCATCGGCTGCGCCCAGCCAGATCTTGCCGCTGGCCTCATCAATGTCTTCCGAATGGAGATAATACCCCGGATCCGTCAGGTACCGAAGGGCCTCTTCGATTTCAAACGCCAGCAGCGCGGCCATGCCGGCATCCAGCAATGGCCCCAGATAGGGCAGATGATGAGAGCCCTTGACATGCGGGGGCAACAGACCGCGGGCAAAATCCAGCGGCTTTTTCATGTCTTCCAGGGTTTCGACCTTCATGCCCAGAAGGGAGTAAATAACAGGCAGATAATAGGCTGTGTTGGGAAATCCGACTTTGGTGTCGGCATTATAGGTCGCCAGAGCCTTTTTATATTTACCTTCAACTTTCGAGACAATATTATAGCCGCCCTGAATGGCTGCAAATGCAACTAGTCTTGACATAGAAACTCCTCCTTCGTTGAGGATTTAGATTGAACTCAAATAACGGCATGGGAAAATGCCGATCTCATGCATTTCCCCCGAATTTCCAGATTAAGCGGATTCCAGTTTCTGGCGGTCCGCCATATCCATCAGCACGCGCTCCCTGGCCTTGTCAATGCCAAGGGCTTTGCGCTTCTTGTCAATATGCGCAATCATCTTATGGGCATGTTTAATGGGATCGGCTTCGCAGTCCCACATCCCGCCGTAAATCTTTTCCAGTTCATTGTACATGTAGTCCTGGAAAACCGGCGCGCCGCTCATCGGCAGGTGAAGGCCGAACACGGTATAGACGCCGGATGTCACAAAATAATGGCCGATGCTGATGGCTTTTTCACTCATCCATTCGGGCGCGCTTCCGGCCGCGGGCAGATCGCAGATGTCCTTGCCCAGACCCCCGGCTTTGACAACTTCGGTAGCGGCCAGAAGGATGCGGCTGTTATCCACGCAGGAGCCAAGATGCAGGACCGGCGGAATACCGACGGTTTCGCAGACTTCGGCAAGACCCGGTCCGCAGAAAACGGCCGCGGTTTCCGGTGACAGAAGCCCTTCCATGGCGCAGGCAATGCCGTTGCAGCCCGTGGTCAGAACGATAACGTCATTTTTGATCAGTTCCTTGACAATGGCGATATGGGCTTCGTTGTGGCGGGTTCGGGCGTTGTTGCATCCGACCACACCTGCGATGCCGCGGATGCGACCGTTGATGATATTGTCATTCAGGGTGTAATAATCGCCGCGGAAGGTTCCGCCCAGGTGATATTTGATGGATTCCACACCAAAGCCCGCGATCTGAGTGGCTTTCTGACGGGGAATCATGACTTCGACTCTTCGGTTGGTGAAATTATCGATGGACATCGTTACGATGCGTTTGGCATCTTCCATGGCATGGTGTTCGTCAAACTCGATATGGATGACATTGTCCTGTTCCATCTTGGCGATGGGGTGGGTGGTGATCAGTTTGGTATGAAAGCATTTGGCAACATTGGCCAAATTCTGGAAAACACACTGGACATCCACGACCATGGCGTCGCAGGCGCCGGTAATAATGGCCAGTTCCTGCTGCAGAAAGGTGCCTGCGGGCGGAACGCCGTGGCGCTGAAGGATCTCATTTCCCGTGCAGCAGATACCGCCGAGTTGAATGCCCTTGGCGCCTTTGGTTTTGGCGTAGTCAATCATTTCCTTGGACTGGGCTGCGGCAACGATCATTTCGGACAAAATGGGCTCATGGCCGTGAATGATGATGTTGACATGGTCTTCCTTCATGATCCCCAGATTGGCCTCGGACTGAAGCGGAAACGGGGTTCCGAACATGACATCCTGAAGATCGGTTGCCAGCATTGATCCGCCCCATCCGTCGCCAAGAGCGCAGCGGGTACACTGCTTGACCAGGTTTTTATAATCCTGATCCACGCCCATGTGGGTGCGGTGCATGATTTCAACGGTTTCCCGGTCGATGTTTCTGGGCAGAACGCCAAGTTTCTTCCATCTTTCATACAGGGGCGCGGGAGCCCTTTTCAGATACCTCAACTCACCGGATGATTTCCCCCATTCATTCAGAGCGTTTTCAGCCACTTCCAGGGCGATTTCGTCCAGATCCCTGTCAACGGTTTTGCCGTCGACTTCAACAGTTGTGGCCACATCCAAATAGGGCGCAATGGAGAGAAGTTTCTGCGGATCCTTGATTTTGTAATCGTTGGTTTCTTTCTTGGCAACGGACATGAATACTTCTGCCACGCCTCGACCATGGTCCGAGTGGGCAGATGCGCCGGCAGCCACCATGCGGGCAAAGTTGCGGGCGGCAATGGTATTGGCGGTTGCTCCGCAAAGGCCTTTGCGCTCATCCGGACCGTCTGTGTCGGATTTGGTCAACGGCAGACGGCAAGGGCCCATTGCGCAGTTTTTGCAGCAGGTTCCCTGAATGCCGATATTACAGGGCTTCATGGATACAGCCCGATCAAACACTGTTTCAACGCCCAGTTCCTGTGCCCGGCGGATCATCTCCTGGGTCGCAATATCAATGGATGCGGCAACCGGATCGGCCAGTTTGGGCGCTTTGGCTTCTTTTACTTCTTTGGCTTCCACTACTTTTTTCAATTTGGTCTCTTCTGCCATTTTGAGGTTCTCCTCATTATTATGGATATTCTGGCAATGCTGGCGTTAAAAAACAATTGCCAGACGGCGTTGTCGTTATCAGATCCTGCGATGAATTCGATTCAGTTGTTCCAGGATTTTTTCAGAAGCCGTCTTTTGCACGGCAGCCGGCGTCAGGGAAATGGCCTCACCGGTTGCAGCCTGGTGTTCGGCCATGCGGGCTTCCCGCTCTTTGGCTCTTTGCTGACGAATGGCGTCTTCTTCTGCCTCACGTTTGGCAACTGCTGCTGCGGCATCGGCTTTGGCTTTGGCGTCCACCTCTGCCTTCACCCTGGCTTCTGCATCGGTTTTGGCCTTGGCATCGGCTTCCAGCTTGGCTTTTGCGGCGGATGCTGACTTGGCTGCTGCTTCTGCGTCGGATTTGGCCTTGGCTTCGGCGTCTGCCTTGGCTTTGGCTTCCAGAGCAGCGGTGTCCGCCGCAGGCGCTGCGGCAGGCTTGGCTGCGGGTTGCGGTGCGGCCTTGACCTCGACTTTAGCAGGCGCGGCCTGGGGTTTTTCCGCAGCCTTCGGAGCTTCTGCCTTGGCAGCCTTCGGAGCCGCGACTTTGGCCTTGTCCTCTTCGATCGTCAGGTCCGGGGCCGGCGACAGGGCCGCAAGGTTCAGGTTCACATCATCCAGTTGTTTCTTGATCGGCGCAACACTTGCAGCCGAGCCACCATCAGCCACAAGGCCAATAAAGGCTTTGGCCATGCGGATGGCCTCTGGATGCCGCATGATGAGAATATCGGAACCTGCCATCAGATAGGTGACAGCACCCACAGCTTCCATCAGGATCCCGCGTTTTTCAGGATCTCCCAGGGTCGGGGCGTCGGCAGCCGTCTGCTTGGCTTCTTTACACTTCCACACCTCGTTTCCCAGATTATTGATCAGGGGAAGCTGAAGTTTGTCATCTCCCTGGGCCATGGCAGCCATCCGGAGACGCTCCATCACGGAGTAGGAATATTCCAGGCCATAGCCCAGACCGCCGGTGGTGGGATCAATGATCATGCGGCTGGAAGGCATTCCCAGATTTTCAAGGAGGATGTTGATCTGCTTGGCAAGGTTGACATCGATGGGAGAGGAGGAAATTACGGTGTGACCATAACCCATGGCCGCGGCCCCGATCCCCTTGTGGTTTTTATCTTCAACCGGGCCCAAAACCAGATTTGCGCCCTGGCATTCCTCGGCGACTTTCTTAAACACCGCTTCATCTTTCTGGGCATTGGCACAGCCCCAGACAATCAGCGGAACATCAATGGCTGCCAGAACTTTTTTGACGGTTGCAGCCGCTTCCTCCGGACTGGCATTATTTGAATTGGGATCGACGCTCTTCAGTTGAAGAACGATCATTTCCGCCCCAAACTGATCCACGCATTTTTTCGCCCAGGCTGCCGGGTCCGAGACCACATCCTTGAATGGTGATAGCGCAGCTTCGGCCCAGTCTTCCGGCGTGATATCCCAGACTTCCATAGCGATTCTGGGTTTATTGGCCATCTTGCCTTCAAACTGATAAAACGGGTAGCAGGTTTCTCCTCCGACGGTCACCGCCTTGGGGCCTTGGCCCAAAGTGATTTCCTTGATACCGCCGGCGTATGTTTCTTTAAAAATGTCTAAGCCCAATGTTACCTCCTTCGTTAGATGGTAAAAAGGTGTTAGAAATAG
The DNA here is from genome assembly GCA_016219185.1 of Deltaproteobacteria bacterium. Lineage (GTDB taxonomy): Bacteria > Desulfobacterota > Desulfobacteria > Desulfobacterales > Desulfatirhabdiaceae > RAAP-1. Next base: position 149,606 of record JACRBZ010000066.1, on the reverse strand, counting down.
GATAACTCCATAAATACGGACTCCTCTGACTATGGGAAGGCATCATTTGCCGTCCCCCTTTATGAGATATCAACCTCCTTTCAATACAACTGTCAAGTATCTTGATCTACCGCAGTAGTTAATGGGTCGTTTTTTGATGCAATAACCGATTCCGTCACTGGTTGATATTCTTTTCAATTCATGACCGTTTTGGGGATAAGAAGTCAAATGTTTTGGAATACTACCGCCTATCTTAAGATGATCACTTTGTCAATAGATGTTCAATGCAAACCCGAAAATAATCATTTGGGAAAGCCCTCGTCTTTCAGAATCTTTTTCGGATTCATCGACCTCTGGACAGAGTCACTATTTTATCCACAACCCAGTCGACCAGAGAATCCGGAGCAAACCGCCCCACAATGGATAAAAAGTGCGCATCCGGGCCCACCGGATATCGGGATTCAGGGCGTGAGGATTCGAGAATCTTCAGCACCACCTCGGCTACGGCCTCGGGCGGAATTGCCCGGCGGTGCGCCTTTTTCCAGAGATTTGAAATGCTTTCTCCGGTTCGCCCATAACGCGCGTTGGCTTCCTCAGTAAGTCCTGCCTCCATCTGCGCCACTTCCGCATCGATCTTGTCCCAAATGGCGGATTCCACAGATCCCGGCGCGACCAGGGAAACATAGATTCCTGAAGGCAGCAACTCCCGGCGCAGCGAATCGGTCAGGGCTTCCAGAGCGAATTTGGATGCCGCATAAGCGCCGGTAAGGGGCATGACAAATTTCCCCAGCGCGGAACCCACATTGATGATCCGGCCTTTGCCTTTCCGAATCCAGGGCAGAAACGCCTGCGTTACGGCAAGATGACCGATGACATTCACCTCAAGCTCTCTGCGGAATCCCTCAAGAGACAAAAACTCCACGCTGCCCGGAAGGGTGATGCCGGCATTGTTGATCAATGCGGTAAGTCCCTTTCCCTCCAGGCGCAAGTCTATCGTCTGGCAGGCGCTACGAATCAGGATGGCATCCGTAATATCCAGCATGACCGGGCGGATACGGCCTGGAGCCAGAGAGGACAGCTCCTCCAGTGCCTGAAGCGTCCTGACGCCGGCAAAAACCTGATATCCTGCCCGGTCCAGCATCAAGGCACATGTCCTGCCGATTCCCGAAGAAGCACCGGTGATCAGAATGCTGCCTTTATCTGGTGTCATAATAAGCCATCCTTAGTTTTTGTGGCACTGAAAATCAGCCAGAGTCTTTCCCGTTCACAATGGAAATGCGTCAGGCCTGCCTGTTTTAATTCGTCGCCGAGTTGACCGGGCTGAAAAAAAGACGCCAGTTTTTTCTCCATCATCCGGTGCTGAATTCGTTCTTCAAGGCCTGGCTTGAGATAGAGGCTCCATCCGGTAAATACCCCGCCGGGCCTGAGGATTCGAAATATTTCACGCCAGATGGGAAAGACATTTGAAAACAGATGCAGCGCTCCGCAGCAATTCACGCGGTCAATGGAGCTGTCTTCAAAAGGAAGGCGATAAATGTCGCCGCGTAAAAAAAGAATGGAATTCAGGTTGCTTCGCCTGGCCAGTTTTTGGCCCCGGGCCAGCATGCTCAGTGAAATGTCCAGCCCATAGATAACCGCATCGGGAAATTTTCCTGAAAAAGCCCGGGCATAATGCCCGGTACCACAGGCCAGGTCCGCAACCGTTTCGATGGCGCCATTTCCAGCCAGGGACAAAATCCGCTCCAATTCATCTTTCATGGAAATCCCGGATCCCAATCGAGTCAGGAAAGCCCGCCAGACAGCGCTTTCGTAAAACGCGGAAAAAACAGGAGACTGATTCAGCTTTTGAATGGGCCGCAGCTTCGGATCCATCAGGGGAACATGGGGAGCGAAATCCGAAATGCCGTCATGCAGCGGCAGATCATACCCGCAGTTGCTGCAAAAGGCCTTCCCGATCCGGGTCGGCTTTAAATCCAGCACCATGTTTCCAGAAATTTCGCATTGCGGACAGCGCAGGTGGCAATACTTGGAATGCATCATGCTCTTTCCCCTATTCCTGAACCCGATCTCCCGGGATCAGATCTTTTATTTTCCGGGCAGGCGTTCCTGCCCAGAGTTCATAAGGTTTAATGAGGGTTCCGGCAAGGACCAGGGACCTGGAACCGATGACGGCATGATGTCCGATCTCCACCCCGGGCATGATGGTGGATTCGCCGCCCACAACCGCATGATCTCCGATTTTAACCTTTCGGATCAACAGCCCGTTGTCATCAAAAATATGGCCAAGAATGGTACAGGCAAACCCGAATTGAACATTTCTGCCGGCTTCTATCATATAAGGGTCAAGGCAGCGATATAAATCGCCGAGGGTGATGGTCGGGGTGTTGGGGCCAAAAAACCGGCGGAAAAAAAAGTGAAGCGGAAAAAGATTCACCAGCACCGAGGAAAATAGCGCTGCCCAGGGCGTCAGATATCGTGCCATGACCAGAAAAAGATTGAGCATGAGAAGGAACCCCTCGGCTGGTGGCCTGCCGTTTTCCCGTCTGGGGAAATACCCTTCCCGGGGCCTTGGGATCAGAATTCGAACGATCAAGATGGCAATCAGATACGCATAATTGAATACAAGAACAGAAGCCAGAATCAACAGTGTCCAGGCTGCGGGGCTTGTTGCCTTGGGCGAAAAAGTGAAGAGAAGCCAGCTTGTCGGCCAGATGGCGACGCCAAGAAAGACCATCTCCATTAGTAGAAGCAGGCAGCAGAGAAATTTGGTCGCCAGGTCCATGTACGGCATGCGAATGTTCAAAAAATGCCGAAAAAAAGACGAACGGTTTGTCATGATCGGTTTCCTTTCCCTCTGTCGGAATGAGTCCCTACCAATAGGACAGAGCCGGCGCCGGAAGGTAGCGGGTTTCATTGACCGGCGGCGGCAAAAACGGAATCAAGGTATCGTTATGCCACTGAAGCCATCTTAGCGATGCATCTTCAAGCGGGACCGAAAAACGAAAAACAGCTTCTGCAGGCCGGCCATCCGAAGTGACTGCGGTAACCTCAATGGAAAGTCCGTCCAGCTCTATTTTTTGACCCGCAACAAATGGGTAGCGGTCATCCCGAAAAGTTCTGTCCATCTGCTGAAACATATAGTCCATGTGCATGAAAGCCGGCTTTTGATCGGTTTCGAAAGAAGCCGCACCCACATGATTCAAGAATCCGCCTTTGGGACTGAGGATCAATGTGTACAGGTCGGTGCGTGTGACTTTTACGGAATAAATGGTGGATGACAGCACGCGAACACGGTTTGGAACGGAATCTCCATTCAGGCGGCGGATCGCGGACAGAAAAAAACCGCCAATGGGAGTACATGGACCGTTGACAATCACCAGTTCCTGCTGATTCAGGGGCATGTTCGCCGGAAAAATGCCGGCGACATTGTGAACCATTTTCCCCAGGAGCGCGGGACTCCAGGCCCTGAATGGCAAGGACAGCGGGGAAAGAATCAGATGGATGACGGCCAGAGCTATCGCCAACTTTCCCGGAAACGATTGCCGTAGCGTCATTTCGGGCATTCGATTCGATGCTTCAAAAGGAATCATCGAGCGCAAAAGCCGGTTGCAAACAAAGGCGTCTTTGAAAAAAATAGCCAGAATGCCCATGGCGCCCAGCCCCGACAAGATCATCAGCCGGTCAAACGGAAACGTGGTACAAACCAGGGGCAGGGACAGCGCCATTCCCAGCGCCCAAAATCTTGCCAGGGGGCTTGATTTGACCACCGGCAGAATTCCCCGACACAGCACGATCAAGAAAAGGACGCAAATCCCCCAGAAGACTCGAATGGCCGGAATCGAGAGCATCATATACAGGTCCGAGGAGATAAATCCCCACTGGCCCATCAGAAGGATCGGCGCCCGCTCGAAAAACGCCTGGAAAAACGCAACCGGGTCCCTGACCGGATCGACATACCACGAAGATCCCAGCGCCCCGAAGCCAAGCTTCCGGTACAGGATCAACCAGATTCCGCCTGCAACCACGTACGGCACCAGGCTGGCAAACCGTTTTATCCCGGTATCCGGATCAAGAAAAACAGCATAGGACAGGAGGTATCCGGCTCCGGCAAGCGCCATTTCACCGGAAAGAAGACCGCACAAAAACAAAACGGGACCGATCAGCACGCCGGGCTTCCATGCTTTTTTTCGCCAGTTATCGTGGGAAATCAGCATCAGAACCACAAAAACAGAAGCAATGAGTGCGTTCCGGTTGGCAATCCAGCCGGCCGGAACCCCATGCCCGTCATCGAGCGCAAACAACAGCGCAGCCATTCCCGCAATCCAGGTTGTTCCCATCAACCGGCGGTACAGCATCGCAGAAACATATATCAGCAAACCAAACCAGATCAGGCTGTGAATGTGCATGAGAAACGGAGAATCGGGCCAGAGGAGATGATCCAGCCAGTGGGTCAGAACCGTTAATGGCCTAAAAAACGCCAGACGCAGATTCTCCAAAGACCACCAGGGAAGCCATCCGGCTTCCATCAGCCGGTGATTCCGTGCGATATCGCCGTCCGCAAAAGTAAACATGAATAGGGGCGATGGGGTTAACTGCCGGGTTTCCGGAAACTGGCGCAATGCCAACTGATGGGCATAATCGTCCCACTGCCAGCCGACCCAAAGCGCCGGCAGGCACAAAATGACAGCCGTTACAGCCAGAATAACGGGAAGGCGGGAATGGGTCAGTCTGCAAAACCGAAAGGAGTCAAGTTTCAAGTGGTCACTTAAGAACCGATGGTTTAGAAAATCATAAATTTATATTGAGAGGGCCAATACCGGCACCCTAAAGAATCGCTTTAATCAGAACAATGCCCATCAGAACCAGAGGATAATAGCTTCCCCTGTTAAAAAGCGTCATGGCATTCTGCCGGGACTGAGAATAACAGAGCCGAAGGGCGGGCAGAAGAAGAAGATAAACACCGGTGGCAAGCGCGGCAATAAGATACATCGGCGGATAATGGACCGGAGAAAGCTGAAAAACCGCGGTATTTAAAGGCAGCGCCACCAGAATGCTTCCCAGAATGATCATACTCGATCGATGGGCACCCAGCCAGACGGGAACGGTCCTGGCCCCCAACCGGCTGTCGGTTTCAACATCGGTCCAGTCATTGGGGATATTCTGTCCGCCGATTTCCCAGAAAAAGAGACATAAAAAAAGCGCGGCTAAAAATACGACTGAGGGATGCGGATCAACCGCAAATATCGCGGCTACTGCACCCAGGGTTTTTACCGCTCCACTGACGAGGGTGCGGTAATGACTGATCCGCCACATCACGCAGTATATGGCTTCCAGCGCACATCCGGCCGTGAATATCCACAGACATACCGGATTTAACAGATAGGCCCCGATAATGGCCAGCGCGGCCCAGGACACTGTCCATATCAGCCCTTCTCGAAAGGACAGAAAACCGCAGGCCATCGGGTGACGCACCAAAATGGCATCCAGATCCCCATCAGCCGGACAGGTTTCCCCTTGCAAAATTGTCTGTTGATCCTGGCGATAATCCACGATGTCATTTAAGGCATAAACCGCCGTGTAACCGGCAAATGTGGTCAAAAGACCCAGAAACACAATGGAGAAGGAAGGAATATGACCTAGCCAGATCAATGCCGCAAAAACAGGGGTTGCCATATCAATGAGGCCATGGGGAGTTCGTGAGAGTGCCAAAAAGAGTTTTAACCGATAATAAAAAGATGGATATCTGTTAAGTCGTATCTGTGTCATGAATCTATCCCGATGTCTTTTATATCTGCAACCCTGATTTTTCAACACAACGCAGCATGAAAATTCAATTCGCTGTTTCATTACCTTTTTTTGGCGTGCATTGCAAAGTCAATTTGGATGACAGCTCCAAAACTCCCTGGATTCAGTAATTCCGACATTTCATATTTGATATTTTATCAAAATTGGTTTAGATAATAATTTTTTAATGTTGGTCCACTGCCCTGAAATGGGATTCAGCCATCCCCTGGAGGAATTTATGGTGTTGCCTTTGCATGACAATCTTTCAAGACTCGAGGAGATGCGCCGGGAGTCGATACAAGGCGGGGGAGAGGATCGAATTGCCGCCCAGCACGGGAGAGGAAAGCTCACGGCCCGCGAACGCATCGACCTCTTACTCGATGAAGGCTCTTTTGAGGAATTTGATATTCTGAAGACCGGAAGGGGCGGCTCCCTGGGAGGAGACGCCGAGAGATCTTTGGGCCGTTATCCCGGAGATGGCGTGGTAACGGGCCATGGAACCATTGATGGCCGGGAGGTATTTGTCTTCAGCCAGGACTTTACCGTTATCGGGGGGTCCCTGGGGGAGGCTCATTCCCAAAAAATCAGCAAGGTCATGGACCATGCGGTCCGGGTCGGCTCGCCCATCATTGGACTGAACGACTCCGGCGGCGCCCGGATTCAGGAAGGGGTGGATGCGCTGGCTGCATACGGGGAGATTTTCCATCGAAATGTCGAAGCCAGCGGCGTGGTCCCCCAGATTTCCTGCATCATGGGACCGTGTGCCGGTGGCGCGGTTTACAGCCCGGCAATGACCGATTTTACCTTTATGGTTGAAAATTCCTCCAACATGTTTGTCACGGGCCCGAATGTCGTCAAAACCGTCATTCATCAGGATATCAGCTCGGAGGAACTGGGAGGCGCCCAGGTTCACGGAACCGTCAGCGGTGTTGCCCATTTTGTGGTCCCCAATGACATTCTCTGCCTCCGGGAAGTTCGAAGGCTGATCAATTTTCTGCCTTCCAACAATCGCCTGAAAGCCCCTTTCCTCGATTTGAGGGATCCGCCCGAACGCTCGGATCCGGCCCTTGATTATCTGGTTCCCCCAAATCCAAATCAGACCTATGACATGAATGTCCTGATTTACAGCATTCTGGATGGTGCGGAATTTCTGGAGATTCATGCGGGGTTCGCCCGGAACATCATCTGCGGGTTTGGCCGAATGGGAGGGCAAACCATTGGTCTGGTGGCCAATCAACCCGCGGTCCTTGCGGGAGTCCTGGACAGCAACGCCTCCACCAAGGCTGCCCGGTTTGTAAGGTTCTGCGATGCATTCAACATTCCGCTGATCTGCCTGGTGGATGTTCCCGGATTCATGCCGGGCCCGGAGCAGGAACATGGGGGAATCATCCGGCACGGAGCCAAGCTCCTGTATGCCTTTATCGAAGCAACCGTGCCGCGGATCACGGTCATTGTGAGAAAAGCTTACGGCGGTGCCTATCTCGTGATGAACTCCAAGCATATTCATTGCGATATCAATTACGCCTGGCCAACGGCCGAAATTGCGGTCCTGGGGCCCCGGGGCGCGGTAGAAGTCATTTACCGCAAAGAAATCAAGGAGTCCAAAGACCCGGATGCCACAATGGCCGAAAAAATGGAGCAATATCGAAAAGCATTTGTCAACCCGTTTCTGGCGGCCAAAAGAGGGTACATCGATGATGTGATTTTTCCCAGAGACACGCGGCACCGGCTCATTCGGACCCTTCAGTTCCTGGAAAGCAAAAAAACCCGCCAGCCGGATCGCAAACACGGCAATATTCCCCTGTGAGAGGTTGATGATGTTCGAGAAAATAATGATTGCCAATCGTGGAGAAATTGCTGTCCGGATCATCCGAACCTGCAAACGACTGGGTATCCAGACCGTTGCGGTTTATTCCGAGGCAGACGCCAGAAGCCTTCATGTTCAGGAAGCGGACGAGGCGGTATTCGTCGGTAAAGCGCGTTCAGCGGAATCCTACCTGGTTCCCGAGAAAATCATTGATGCGGCGCTGAAAACCGGCTGTCAGGCCATTCACCCCGGTTACGGGTTTTTATCTGAAAACGCCCGATTTTGCGAAAAAGTCTGCCAGTCCGGCATGGTGTTCATCGGTCCGCCGGCTGCGGCGATTGCCACACTCGGGGATAAGATCGCCTCCAAGGCCCTGGCCCTGAAATCCGGGGTTCCGGTTGTTCCAGGACACATCGGCATGCTGTCCGGTCTGGAAGAGGCCGAATCCATCGCAGAGCAGATCGGCTTTCCCGTTCTGTTAAAACCCGCTGCCGGCGGGGGCGGAAAAGGCATGCGGATCGTATCCTGCAAAGAGGATATGAAGCCTGCGTTTTCCGCCTGTCAGGAAGAAACACGAAAAGCCTTTGGGGATCCGCAACTCTTTATCGAACGTTACATCGCCAATCCCCGGCATATCGAAATTCAAATACTGGCGGATCGCTATGGAAACGTGATTCATCTCGGCGAAAGAGAGTGCTCCATTCAACGCCGGTATCAAAAAATCATTGAAGAAACCCCGTCACCGGCAATGGACCCGTCTCTTCGTCTGAAAATGGGGACAATGGCCTGCAGCCTTGCCAGGGAAGCCGGCTATACCAATGCCGGAACCGTTGAGTTCATTCTGGATGAAGACCGGAACATGTATTTTCTGGAAATGAACACCCGGCTTCAGGTGGAGCATCCCGTTACGGAACTGGTGACCGGCCTGGATCTGGTCGAGCTTCAGTTAAAAATCGCCTACGGAGAAGTGCTTTCCATTCGCCAGGAAGATGTATCCTTTAACGGCTCGGCCATTGAAGCCCGAATCTGCGCCGAAGATCCCTCCCGCAATTTTCTGCCGGCAACCGGCATGATCACCCGGTATGCCTCGCCCCGGGGAGGAAGCATCCGGGTGGATAGTGGTATTGTGGCCGGAAGCGTGGTCAGCGTCTACTATGACTCCCTGCTGTCCAAAGTGATCAGTTGGGGGGAAACCCGCGAAGGCGCGCGAATGACGCTCATCAATGCCTTGAACGGATATCATGTTGAAGGCGTCATCACCAATGTCGATTTTGTCAACCTGATCCTGAATCATCCGGCTTTTGCAGCCGGAGAGCTGTCGACCCGGTTTATCGAACAACATTTTGACAATGAGAAAGCAAAGATTCCGCCATCAACCGAACGGCTCAGCCTGATGGCCATTGCAACCACGCTGGTGTACCACAACCGGCAAAAGCTGGTCAGGGATTCCTTAAAGCCCATGGCGGCTCATGTCGGCGGATTTGAAAGGCCTAGGTCCTGGTATCACTACATGGTCAAGGGCGAAACGGATATTTTTGAACTTCGGCTGCAGGGAAATCCCGATCTGCGAACCTGGACCATCTGGGCCAATGGCAATCAGTATCAGGTGATCACTCCGGAGCTGGAGTTTTACCGCAGACGTATCAAGCTCAATATCAATGGTCAGTCCCAGATGTTCCGGCTTCAGTTCCGGGGCAATTTCATCTGGGCTGCCTTTTGCGGCATCACCCGGGTGTTTGAGGTCTACAGCCCCCAGGAATGGGAACTGGCCCAATTCATGCCCAAAGTCCAGAAGCGGGTTCTGGACAACGTCCTGGAGTGCCCCATGCCCGGGCTTGTTGTGGATATCCGCGTCCAGAAAGGGGACCGGATTTACCGCGGTCAGGAACTGGTCATTGTGGAATCCATGAAAATGGAAAGCGGCGTGGCTTCTCCCTGCGATGGCGAAGTGCTTGAGATACTGATTGAAAAAGGCCAGGCCGTGGATACCGGCAATATCCTGATGCGGTTTAAACACTAATGGCTTGTTAGAAAACCCGACATCCGTGTTGAGCTTGATCCATTGTCATTGCCGCATCACTCATCATAGACACGATTTGCCCGCCTTGATCCTGAACGAACCGAGCACAGGGACCTCTGTTTTTTTGCCTTATGACAATGGGGCTTGACCACTCGACGCGTCATGCTTATTTTAGTGTAAAGGTATTGGCTGATGAATATTGTCGTCAGCTTTGTTAAGAGTTTCGATTTATTCAACTTGTGTCGAATCTGCCCTCTTTCCTGTTTGAATTCTCTGCGTTACGCCCGCTTTCTGTCAACCCTGTTGAATAAATCGCCGGAAGCTTTTCCCTGTTTTCCCGAAAAAACGATTGTTGCGTGCTTTGTGTATCGGGAACGGAGGTTTATGTTCCGGATTGCCAGCCTGGAAGGAAATCGCACTGCCCATCATGGCAGGAAGGGAGGTAAAAATGACAAATACACATGAGAAAAGACGAACCAGCCGGCATAACATTGAAACGCCCATTCTCTGCTCTTATTTCAACATGCCCGCCAGCGCCAGCGCCAGAACCATCAATTACAGTCGGGATGGCATGTATTTTATTTCAGACATGAGCTTTCACCCTGGGTCCACAGTGTTCATCCGGGCTAAAAACGACAGTTCGCACCAGAGTATGCCGAAAAATACGGAAGGGCTGCGCCAGACGACGCTTGCCGAAGTCCGGTGGTGCAAGCAAGCCTCTGAAAAACCAACCCATTATGAGGTAGGGGTTAAGTATTATGAATCCTGGTATTGATCGAAACGTATGGTTCCTTTCTGCCCTCTCCGTTAGCCGGTTATCATCTTAAGGCCGTCCTCCAACGTCGGAAGAATCGGCAGGAAGGAATCAAATCCTGCAATTTCGAATACTTCCTTCACATAATCCGCCATCGCACATAAAATGATCTTTCCCTCTTCGGGTTTAAGTTTTTTCGCGGTCTTGACAACGACTCTCAGTCCCGCGCTGGTGATGTAATCCAGCTTCTGGCAATCCAGGACAATATAGCGGGATCCGTTTTCCATTGCTTGAACAATTCGTTTGTCAAATTCCGGCGAAGAGCCGGAATCCAGACGCCCCGCAAGGCTGAAGATCGTAATCTGCTGCTGTCGTGTTTCGTTGATATCCATTTTTTACCTTGTACTGGTCAATCATGCGGTCTATATCAGGCTGACTCCGATCTTTTGCTTGCAGGCATTACACCCTTCGGACCGATCGCTTAAAAAATGTTCTTCCCAGTGATGGATTTTTTCAATCACTGCATGAAAAATACTGGACATTAGCTGTGGATACTGATCCATTGCATGAACAAATCTTTCACGGGAAAGAATCAGACAGGTCACCGGCGTGGAAGCTTTCAGGGAGAAAAGTCTTCGCGTATTTCCCAGAAGGGTTAAAGCGCCGGTAAAATCTCCTGCCGTATAGTTCCGAATGATCACCTCGCTGCCGCTATCTGACCGAATTAATGTCGCTTCTCCGGAAATCAGATAAAACGCCTGGCCATCATCATCTTCCTGGGTGAACAGGTATTCCCCTGGCTTGAAATTTTCTCGCGTACACAGGTAGGCAAACACTTTAAGGGCATCGATGGGAAGCGCAGAGAAAAAATAGATTTCTCTTAAGATATTCAGATTTCCCTGAAATTCACAGCTTGGGCAAGATTCACTTTTTTCCGCCGACCAGCTCATATAGTGCTCCTTTTTTGGAAATGAGTTCATCATAAGATCCCATTTCAATAATTTTACCAGCCTTCATCACCGCAACCTTGTCATAATTCCTGATAATATCCAGGCGATGTACAACGGATATCAGTGTTGTTTTCCCTTTCCACCGGGTTTCCAGGAGGTTTTGAATACGGGTCTGAGATTTGTTGTCCAGAGCTGAAGTGGCTTCATCCATGATCATCATCCGAGGGGATTTGAGAAAGGTTCTGGCAATCGCAAGCTTCTGACGCTGACCACCGGACAGTTTGTCGCCTTTGCTGCCGACCTGGAACTGCATTCCGATTTCAACGATGGTTTCAAGAAAGTCTTCTTCGATAACCAATTGAATGATGCTTTGATTGATCATGTCCAATGCCTTGGGATTGGATGTTTTGGTCTGCCCGAACAAGATATTGTTCATGATGGTCTGGTTATAAATATAGTCGGACATCTGGTAAAACGAAAAAGCGTCCGGCTTGTTCTGAGTGATGTTTTTGCGAATCAACGTCCTTCCCTCCAGGATCAGATTCTCCAGGATGGTTGGAAGGGCAACCAGATTGTGTTTCCCCGGTTTAAATCGAAGCGCCAGTTTCAAAAGATAATCCCGGTCTGTATCCGATAATTGAAGCAACCTGGTACGCTTGAGTCGTTCAACCAGCAGTATGGCCTCATCCCATTCCTCAAGCGAAATCGGGCTTTGTTCAAAAAAGACGGGATCAGGCGTCAGATTACCCAGAATATCGACGGTTTGCCTGGAGAGTTCAGCACCCAGGCTCAAGAGCGGGGTTGTCAGGTCGGCCTTGCTCAATAACTCCAGAAAATAGTGGTTCTGAGGCAGGTTGTTCTCCGAAAAAGAACCATCGTTAGGCGTTCCCAAAAAAAGATTTTCAGCAACACTCGAGAAATACAGATATTTGTTTTCATCAAAAAATTCAACATAATCCGAGAGCTTTTCCCCATACTCCCGTTGAAAATTTTCCCGTACCCGGATCAACTGTTTTGCCAGATCCCCCTGACTCCCCCTGTCCAGAATCGTGTTCAGCCCGAACCGAAGCACATCCACAAAAATACCCGTCTGGTGCAAAACGGCAATTTTATCATCCAGTGACAGCAGATCCGTATCCATTTCTCCGTCATGGACGGCCGCATACGAATAGACCAGATTCTCCTCGATGGAACCGGAGAAAATAAACGGGCTCTGGGAAACAAAACCCATGTTGATTATCAGATCTTTTTTGGTCAGGTCTGCGACTTCCTTTTCGCCAAGAAGAATGTGGCCGCCCGAATATTTGTACAATTGCCCGATACAAAGCGCCAGCGTGCTTTTCCCGCTTCCGGAAAACCCCACAAGCGCCAGGGTTTCTCCAGGGTTCATGGACAAATTGATGTTGTCGAGCAGTTGAATGCCCGTATCCGTTACATAAGAAAGTTCCTTGATATCGATGCTGCCGGCAAGCTGAAAGGGCTGACGATCTTCAGGCTCGATGGCAAACTCGGTCGGCGTATCAAAATATTCCATGGTGCGTTTATAACTGACCGCTGCATCCATATAGACCTGATAAAACTCGATAAGCTCTTTCCAGGGGTCGTACAGCTTTTCCTGCGCGGACAAAAACGCCACCATGGCCCCCAGCTCCAGTTGCCCCTGCATGGCCAGGTAACCTCCCAGAATAAAAATCACGAACGGCCCCAGGCTGACAAAAAAATTATTGGTGACTTTCACTCCCTGCTTGTACAGGGTCCAGATGATCCGGATCTTCAGCATCTGGTCCACAATCTTGCCAAACCGCCTGTTTTCCATGCGAAATGTGCCGTTTCCCTGAATTTCGTGAATTCCGGAAATGGCTTCCCCGATGAGGCTGGAAATGGTCCGTGTGCTGTCCACCCGCTGTTTGTTGGCGGTATTGGCGCCGCGTTGAAGAATGGGAATAATGATCAGAATGATGGGATAGAGGGCAAGGGAAATGATTGCCAGAATCGGATTCAAATATATCAGATATCCGGCAAATGCCAGCAGCGTCATAATGTTGATGACCGGAGCTGAAATGGCCAGCCCGACAAAACTGCCGGCGGATGTCAATTCGGTAACCAGGGCGGAAACAACCATGCCGGGCTGAGCTTTCCGGTAGAAATTCAGCGGCAGGCTCAGTATGTGCGCAAACAAGTCCTTTCGCATATTGGCCAGGACATTTTCAGAAATCCGGGTCTGAATAATGGTAATCATGTATTTGAGACCGCTGGCCAGAAGCACCGATACCAGATAAATGCCGCAGTAAATCAGAAGAAGATCCATCTTTCTCAGTTTAATAGCTTCGTTGACGATCCGCTTTTGCATTTCGAGGGGAATCACCCTGGCAAAAACGGTAACGGCAATCAACAAAACCAGTGCGACCTGAAGTTTGCCATTTCCGGGCAGAACCCACGAAAAAAGAGACCGTTTAACGATAGGAATTCGTTCTTTTTCCATAACAGCGATTCCCTTTTTTGAAGTGACGATGGATTTTCATGATAGAAAGCATTTTCAAATATCACACTGCCGGCAGCCGGATCATCCCGGATCATCAAGGTACGGATGTCATGGCGATTTTGGCACAATAAGTGCTTTTCTCCGCAATGTCCAGTTTATTTCGAAAGAGATTTATTCCTGATTTTATAAATAAAGACGTGTTGATGTGTCAAGCCGGAAAAAGCAACCGGAGTTTTCATAAAAAGAATTCAAGCCAAAGCAACGCCTTTTCTGTATCAACTTCAAGCACATTATTTTGCTTGACTTCACCTGATAGTTTTACTAAATTCGAAACCTTTATGTACGTAATCATGGAAGCTACCATGCGATAACCTGTTAACCCAACAACTATTGAAAGGAGAAGGTAACACATGTCAGAATTACTCCCCCCTCATGGCGGAAAAGGCTTGACCTGCTGTTTGCTCGAAGGCGCAGAACTGGCAGCCGAACTGAAAAAAGCACAGGGTCTTAAAAAAATCGACGTCAGCCCCCGTGAAAAAGGTGACCTGATCATGATGGGCATCGGCGGATTCAGCCCACTGACCGGTTTCATGACCAAGGCCGACTGGAAAGGCGTTTGTGAAAATTATCTTCTGGCAGACGGCACTTTCTGGCCCATTCCGGTAACCATGTCCGCTTCCAAGGAAGAAGCTGCCGCAATCAAAATCGGCGAAGAAATTGCGCTCTTTGATCCGGAACGCAAAGAGTTCATGGCCACCATGAAGGTCACTGAAAAATTTGAGATGACCGACGCGGACAAGAAGTTTGAATGTGAAAAAGTGTATATGGGCGAAGGCACCAAAACCGTCGAAGATTTCTGGAAAATCGCCAAAAACGATCATCCCGGCGTTCAGATGGTGATGGAGCAGAAAGCCGTCAACCTGGCCGGTCCGGTTAAAGTGCTCAGCGAAGCCGAATACCCCACCCAATTTGCCGGCGTTTACATGAGACCGGCTGCATCCAGAAAGATTTTTTCCGAAAGAGGCTGGAATGAAGTGGCTGCCCTTCAGCTTCGTAACCCCATGCACCGGTCCCATGAATATCTGTGTAAAATTGCGGTTGAAGTCTGCGACGGCGTCTTCATCCACTCTCTGGTCGGCAACCTGAAACCCGGCGACATTCCCGCGGAAGTCCGCGTGAAATGTATCGATGCTCTGGTAAAGAATTATTTTGTGGAAGACAAGGTCGTTCAGGGCGGGTATCCGCTGGATATGCGCTATGCCGGTCCCCGTGAAGCCCTTCTTCACGCCACCTTCCGCCAGAACTATGGGTGCTCGCGCATGATCATCGGCCGCGACCACGCCGGCGTGGGTGACTTCTACGGCATGTTCGAAGCTCAGACCATTTTTGACAAGATTCCCAAACCAGCCGGTGGAAAAGCGCTTCTTTGCACGCCGCTCAAAATCGACTGGACCTTCTACTGCTATAAATGCGATGGAATGGCATCCCTCAGAACCTGCCCCCACGGCAAAGCAGACCGCGTTCTTTTAAGCGGTACCGCACTGCGCAAGGGCCTTTCCGAAGGAACGCCGATTGCGGATCATTTCGGCCGTGACGAAGTACTCGTCATTCTTAAAGAATACTATGCAGGCCTTGAAGAAAAAGTTGAGGTTAAGCTGCACACCGCTGCAACCGGCAAATAAACAACCCGGCTTCGCCTGATTAAAGAAAAAGGAGATGCACTAAAAAAGCATCTCCTTTTTTTATTGTGTGTCGACTCCTTTGGCGGTTGCCAGTGCCAGATACCGGACAATGGTCAGTCCGGCCTCTTCGATGCTACTGCCAAAGGAAACGATGCCATCCTCATGACCACCCATCGCAAAAATCTTCAGTATGTTGACCGGCGTGTTTTGAAACAGCCGGCAGACCTCGTCAGCCATTGCAGGCGTTCCATAACGGACATCCCGATGGGTAACAGGAATTCCGATCGACTCCGCCTGAGCCCAGATCTCCGGTGAATGCGCATGAATCACCGCACCGATTGCACTGCTCACGCGATAGAGGCTTCCGTGGGTCAGGGATTCGGACGAAGGCCGAACAACACCTTCGGCGACAACGCTGTTGGTTGCGGGATCAAAGGTTTTGACAAGGGCATAATGCTCTGGGAACAGCCTATCCATGCTGCCGGTTTGTGTGCCGCTGATGATAAACGAATCTGGATTTCCGGATTCCAGCCGAATGCTGACATTTCCAAATCCCAACCCGCCATAGCGATGGGGTTCCTGTCCGATCAATCCTATCCTGTGTAGAATCTGACGCCAGGCATTGAGGCTTCGAAGCATTGCCTCAGGCAGCGGATCAGCCGGTAAAAAAGTCAGATTGAACTGAACGACGCCTTCTCGTAGCGTCATGGTAAGCCATCTGAAGTTGGGGCATGGGCATAGGCTTCAGCCGGAATAATAGAAAAGTCGGCTTTCCCCGGCAGTTTCCAGTGCATCTCAATGGCAGCCGTACCTTTTCGCTGGAAATACTGAATCATGATGGGGTACCAGCCCGGTTTTTGAATGTTCAGAACTGCCTGGGGTGAAAAACGGTCGGAATGAACTCTCGGGTCCGCCAAAATGGTATCGTTGCAAATTTGAACCAATATCCCATCATTCGATAATGCCATCATCTCGTATTTCCCGGCTTCTGAAAATTTCAAAAAACCATTCATTTGAACTCCGATTCCCTGGCTGACACCGCTGTCGAAGATCAGATCTTTTTTATCAAAATGATGATTGAGAAAAAGGATGGGCTTACCCATTTTTTCTGTCGTCGTTTTAGGGTTAAAAACCGGCATCTCATCGATATGTCTGAAGAATTTATAGATGTAGATTGCTGAAAGGCCGGGTTTGAGCTCCTTGTCATCGGAAAGCCCCCTTTCCGGAACAAGACCGTTGATCTCAACGGGCTGAAGCGTATGCGATTCGGTTTCCGCGGCTATCCCCTGCCCCACTCCTGCAAGAAGCGTCACCAAACTTATCCATGGGATCAACTTTCGAAGTTTCATGAATTCTCCTTATGATTTTTTAATGCATCGTTGATGAAAATCACTGTTCAGTTTGCAATGTCCCGTCTTTACAGCCTGTAAAGAACATTGACAGAATTTGGTCTCCCTGATATGCATTCATCTGTGACGCTTTCTGTTTTCGGCTATTATTCCTGACAGATAGGCGCCATAGAAATTCAATCCCGTTCCCGTGGCATGTGGATTGCTTTTCTATTTTTAATTGTGACATTTCATGATGATATTCTGGAGGCAATCCGATAATCCATATGAAAAAAACCTTATACAGCAGTCTGAGAAGTAAAATTATTTCCCTGACATTGACCGTATCGCTTGCCCCACTGATTCTTTTGGGTGCAACAATTTATTATCAGTTCGAGAAAATGTACAGAGAAAAAATTGAAGAGCAGATCAAATACCGTTCTCAGGCCCAGGCCGAAGCCGTTGACCGATTTCTGAAAACCCGAATGGCCATCCTGGGTTCGATGGCGGACACCCACTCATTCTGGCAGATGACCGATGAAAACAATCTGTCTCAGCTCTTTCAAATCATGAACCTGCGACAGGGCAATTTCGTGGACCTTGGCGTGATTGACAATATCGGGCAGCACAGGGCCTATGTGGGCCCTTATGAAATTAAAAAATTTAATTATTTTCACGAGCCCTGGTTTGATGAGGTAATGAGTAAAGGGATCTATATCAGCAACGTATATACCGGCTACCGGAAACTGCCGCACTTTATCATCGCGGTTCGCCGCCAGGAAAACCAGCAGACCTGGATTCTTCGCGCAACCATTGATCCGGAGGTTTTCGGCGAAATCGTCCGATCCGCCCAGGTCGGGAAAACCGGCGATGCTTATATCGTCAATTCAGAAGGAATATTTCAGACACTGCCCCGTTTTGACGGTGAAATCCTGTCAAAGTCGATGATCCAGCCTTCCCTGTTCGGCAGCGGCACAACGGTGATCTCTGCCGACAGCAAGAACGGGAAACGCTCTCTTTACGCCGGAAGCTGGCTCAAAAACAACAAATGGCTTCTGGTTATCAGCCAGGAAGTATCCGATGAGATGGAAAACCTTTTTGCAACTCAATATATGGAGATATTCATCATTCTCTCCGGCGTGATGGCCATCATCCTGACAACCGTGCTGACCACCCGCATGACCATTAACCGGCTGATTTCCAATGATGCCAGGATGAATGAGCTCAACGCGCAACTGATGCAATCGGACAAGCTGGCGGCCCTGGGGAAAATGGCTGCCGGCGTGGCCCATGAAATCAACAACCCGCTGGCGGTGATTCTGCAGAAGACCGGATGGATGGAAGACCTTCTTCTTGAGGAAGAATTTCAAGGCAGCAACAATCTCGAAGAATTTAAGGTGTCCATTCGAAAAATTGAGGAGCATGTGGAACGGGCTCGAAAAGTGGTTCACAACATGCTGGGCTATGCACGAAAAATGGAGCCCCATCTCGAGGATGTGGACATCAACGATACGATCAATCAAACGATCAGTCTGCTTGAGAACTATGCACGAAACAACAATATTGATATTCAGACCGATCTTTCTTCGCGGCTTCCCATCATCGCCAGCGACCAGGCTCAGCTCCAGCAGGTATTTTTGAATCTGATTTCAAATGCCATAGACGCCATCGGAAAAGACGGCCTGATTGAAATCAGCAGCCGAATTTCAGGTGCGCTGGTTACCATCAGCATCAAAGATGACGGACCCGGAATTTCGGAAGACAAACAAAAACGGATTTTTGACCCATTTTTCACAACAAAAGAAGCTGGAAAAGGAACCGGCCTGGGACTCTGGGTCAGTTACAGCATCATCGAAAAATTAGGCGGGAAAATCGGCCTGAAAAGCGAGGTCGGGAAAGGCGCGATATTTACGGTGGAATTTCCCATCACGACTCCCGAGAAAAAATAATGTAATTTCATTCGTGGGGTTCAATTGCTCACTGGCTCATGACCATTTACTTTCATACAAAACGGGGTGATTATGGAACGGTTCAAGGTTCTGGTGGTGGATGACGAGCAGGATTTTCTGGAAACGCTGGTCAATCGGCTGATGAAACGGGACATCGATACCATCGGTGCAGCCAGCGGTGAAAAAGCGCTTAAAATCATGAAAGACGACTTGTTTGATGCGGTTGTTCTGGATATTAAGATGCCAGGCGGCATGGATGGCATTGAAACCCTGCGGGAGATGAAAAAAATCCAGCCCCTTGCGGAAATTGTTCTGCTGACCGGCCACGGCTCTGTGGAAACCAGCATCGAAGGCCTTAAACTCGGCGCATTTGATTATCTGCTGAAGCCGATCAAACTGGAAGAGCTCCTGGTCAAGCTGTCTCTGGCATTTGAAAAAAAAGACCTTCATTCTCATAAGATTCGAAACCTTAAGATCAAGGAACTGCTTCGGTAATTCCACCCATAATCCATAACTCATTTAGACAGGTCGATTTATGATTCGAAAAGATCCCTACCCCATATTAACGGCTGAAGAAGCCGTATCTTTCATTCAACATGGCAGCACAGTGGCTTTCAGCGGGTTTTCTCCGGCCGGGGCCGCAAAAGCAGTTCCGGTAGCGCTGGCCAATCGCGCAAAACAAGAACATGAGAAAAACCGCCCCTTTAAACTGAGAATCCTGACGGGCGCATCCAGCGGCCAGAGCATCGATGACGAACTGGCCAGAGCCGACGCCGTTTCCTGGCGCGCACCCTATCAGGGAGAGACCAGTTTAAGACAGAAAATCAACCACGAGGAGGTGGAATATGTGGATATTCACCTTTCCCATGTTCCCCAGATGCTGGCATATGGGTTTCTGGGAAAGCTGGATGTCTCCGTTGTCGAGGCCACGGAAATCACCCGGGATGGCCGGGTGTATCTGACCTCGTCCATCGGTGCCTCTCCCACGTTTCTACAATATGCGGATAAGGTGATCATCGAGATCAACAAAAGACACTCCCCCAGGCTGAGGGAAATGGCGGACATCGTCGTGATGCCGCCCCCGCCGCATCGGGACCCCATTGCGATTCATGAACCGATGACCCGGATCGGCTGGCCCTATGCCGTGGTCAATCCGGAAAAAGTCCTGGGAATCGTGGTGAATGACGAACCGGATCATGTCGGCGAAATGCCCCCGCCGGATGGAGTCAGTCACCTGATCGCCGAGCATGTGGTCAAGTTCCTGTGTGATGAAATCGCTGCCGGCCGCCTGCCAAAGAACCTGCTGCCGCTTCAGGCCGGTGTCGGCAGCGTGGGCAACGGGGTGATGGCGGCTCTGGGGGAACATCCGGATATCCCGCCGTTCAGCATGTATTCGGAAGTGATACAGGATGCCATGGTGGACATCATGGCCAGCGGAAAGCTAATCGGGGCCAGCGCATGCAGCCTGACGATATCCTGGGCCAAGTTACAGCAAATCATCGGAAACATGGATTATTTTGCTTCCAGGATTGTACTTCGCCCCCAGGAAATTTCCAATCACCCGGGAATCATTCGCAGGTTGGGTGTGATTGCGATGAATACGGCACTGGAGGCCGATATTTACGGCAATGTCAACTCCACCCATCTTTATGGAATGGATGTGATGAACGGCATCGGCGGAAGCGGCGAATTCACGCGTAACGGGTATCTGTCCCTGATGATGACGCCCTCTATTGCAAAAGGCGGAAAAATCTCCGCAATTGTTCCCATGTGTCCGCACATTGACCACAATGAACATTCGGTCCAGGTGATTGTCACCGAACAGGGTCTTGCGGATCTTCGCGGGCTGGGCCCCAAGCAGCGTGCAAAATCCATCATCGACAACTGCGCTCACCCCCTGTACCGGGACTATCTGAACCAGTATATTCAAAACTCCCGCTCCGGCCACATTCGTCACGACCTGACCCGGTGTTATGAGCTGCACCGGAACCTCATGAACCATGGCACGATGTTGCCATAAAGGACGATACGTGAAGAATTCATCACAGATATTGCAATTGCCTGCCGAAAACAACCTGGCCATTTCCATTCTGGAACAGACCCGGAAATATGGCGGCAAGGTGGCCATGCGGTGCAAACGGGATGGCTCCTGGCAGGAAATCACGTGGCGTGTGCTGGGGGAGCAGTTGCATGCAGCAGCAAAGGCGCTTCTGGAGCTGGGACTGAACGAAGGCGAAATGATCGGCATATTTTCACCCAATATGCCGGAGTGTACGATCGCCGACGTTGCATCCCTCAGCATCCGGGGGGTCCCGGTCTACATTTATCCAACCAATCCAGCCAAAACAGCCGAATATATTGTCAATGACTCTGAGTCCAGAATCATCTTTGTCGGAACCCAGGATCAGTATGACAAGGTCATTTCGTTCATTTCCGCCTCTTCATGCCTGAAGAAAATCATTGCCTTTCGAAAAGAAATCAACCTGAACAATCATCCGCTGGCCATGTATTTCGATGCGTTTCTGGAACTGGGGCAAAGCTCATCCAAAGGCCCGGAAATATCCAGCCGGCTGGAGCGGGCATCCAAGGACGATCTCCTGACGCTGATCTATACCTCCGGCACCACGGGCGAGCCCAAAGGCGTGATGCTGACCCATTCCAATATGTTTCACAGCGCGGCATCACACGACATTCGTCTTCTGGATCCCAATGACCGGGATGTTTCACTGTGCTTTCTTCCCCTGTCCCATATTTTTGAACGGGCATGGACGTATTACGTTCTGCATCGCGGCATGACCAACAACTACCTGGAAGATCCAAAAACCATTGTTGAAGCCATTCAGGAAGTCAAACCCACCATTATGTGCGCGGTACCACGGTTCTATGAAAAAATCCATGCCACGGTCCATCACCGCCTGGAAGCGGCATCTCCGCTTAAAAAGCGGCTTTTCGAATGGGCGCTTGGCGTCGGTGCAAGACGAAACAATTGTATTAAGGATGGCCAGCCGGTTCCCCTTTTTCTAGAAGCCCGGTATCGCATCGCCGACGCGCTGGTCCTGAAGAAGATTCGGGACATCGTCGGCGGCAGAATCAAATTCTTTCCCTGTGCCGGTGCGCCGCTTTCTCAAAGCATCGAAGAATTTTTTTACGCCGCGGGTATTTTTATCTGTTATGGGTATGGCCTGAGCGAAACAACGGCAACGGTAACCTGCCACGAACCCCGCCATTTCAAGTTCGGGCCGGTGGGAAAGCCCATGCCCGGAGTCCAGGTCAGAATATCCGGAAACGGGGAAATCCTGGTCAAGGGCGGCACGGTCATGAAGGGATATTATAAAAAGCCTGCTGAAACCGAAGAAGTGTTTGAAAACGGATGGTTCAAAACCGGTGACGCCGGTGAGTTCGATGACAATGGTGAGCTTCGCATTACAGACCGCATCAAGGATTTGATAAAAACCTCCGGCGGAAAATATATCGCCCCCCAGTATATCGAGTCTGTCATCGGCAGCGACCATTTTATTGAGCAGATTGCCGTTATCGGCGACAACCGAAAGTATGTTTCAGCCCTGATTGTTCCTGCTTTTGAGGTGTTACAGGAATATGCAAGAGCCCATCAAATCCAATGGACCTGCCGGGAAGACCTGATCCAGCATCCTTCAATCATCGAGCTTTTCCGCAGAAGAATCGAATCGCACTCAAATGATCTTGCCGGTTATGAAAAGATTATCCGGTTCACCTTGATGCCGAACGAGTTTTCGATTGCAGGCGGCGAGATTACCCCAACCATGAAAATCAAGCGCAAGAATGTGGTCGACAAATATCAGGGCATCATTGAAGACATGTATCCGTAAAAAGATTCCAAGCCACCGGCTATCCCCTGCTGAAAGTCACTGAAGGGGCGGGGATCCCTGACCCCTTTGAAAAAATTCACTTAAAATAAACCCATCCTTCGGCAGGCTCCAGGACTTCATATCCCCGTATGGTCGTTTTGGGCAAGTGCCCGTGCTAAAGCTTGCCCGGCTTCGAAGGCTTCCGTAAGATATTCAGGATGTTTCAGCACATCCCCTTCAAAGTCCAGTCCCCGATACAGAAGAGAGCGCCAGAGTTCCGCATCCAGCACATCCAGAAAAAACTTTACCGTCAGCAGCGGGCCTTCAAACAGTTTTTTTCCCCTGGTTGCGCCGACGGAAATGAATAACCCCTTTCGCTTCGGCTCCCATTTTCCATACTCAACCTGATCGATCCAGTATTTTTTTACCCAAAGAGACTGGCATCGGTCCATGAATATTTTTGTATGGGCGCTTACGGTATAGAAAAAAATGGGAGACGCCAGCATGATCCCGTCGGATGCCAGCAGGAGATCCTGGACCCTTTGGAAATCATCCTGAATAACGCAACGACCGGTTGACTTACACCCATAGATTTCCAGGCAGGGCGAGATTTTTAATTTCCGCAGAAATATTTCTTCAACATGCGCACCTGCTTCTCTGGCACCTTTAACCGCTTGCTTCAGCAGCAAGGCGGTATTCCCATTTTCTCTAGGGCTTCCGTAAACAGCCACGATATTCATCATAAGGTTTCCATCTTCGTATCTCTGTCCGAATTTGTTTTGGATTTTCCAATTGGATTTTGAGGAACCATCGTCAATTTGCCAAAAAATAAATGTTGAATTTTTTTAAAAATGTGTTGATATGCTAAATGTAGCATTATTTAAAAAATGAATCAATTCCGGGAAGTCGTCAGCGGTAGAAGAAGATCGAACTGAATTGCGAAGAACCCATGACATCCGCATCGGAAACAACAATAAACACAAAATTTGGCTTCTCGCTGTATGAAGTCATTGTGGTGATGGTCATCATTGCCATTGTATCCGCCATTTCAATTCTCAATTACAACGCCTGGATTCCAAAAATTCGCCTGAATGGTGCTGCGCATCAGGTCATGAGCGATCTGGTTGCGGCACGGATGTCATCTGTCAAGGAAAACGTCAGTGTGGTGGTAAGGTATTTGAACAATCATTCATATTCGGTGACTGTCGGAAGCAAACCCGCAAGCATCAAGGATTTACAGCCGGATTATCCGGGAACGGTCCTGAGTTTTACCAGCGTGTTATTCTCATCGAGGGGAACCACATCACCCCGAACACTGACATTGCAGAATTCCAGCGGCATTAAAAAAATTACGATAGCCATTACCGGCCGCGTTAAGATAAATTAGCGCCATAGAAGCCGCCTTCCGAAAAATGAGATTTGTTTCGTCCATTATTTCCGAAAACGAGTGTTTTATTTGTTAATTACAGAATTCATATGCGTAAATTTTACAATAATTTTGGTTATAACCTTATCGAAGTCTTTATCGCGATGGCTGTCTTATCCATCGTTTTGCTGGGAATGGCCAGTCTGATCAACATCACCGTAACCATCAACAGAAACAGCGCCGAGAAGACCGTGGCCATCACCCTGGCTCAGGGCAAAATGGAAGAAATGATTACAAAGGGATACTTAAACCTGCCTTCAACGGATCAGACCGTTACCGAAGCCTATGACGACATGGCAAATTATCCTTCATACAAACGGATTACCGACATTAAGATTGATAAACCGGATACGGATATCAAACTCATCTCGGTGGACGTGTACTGGAATAATAACAACCGATGGGTACGGCTCCAGTCCTTGATATCCAATACCGGCCCGGATTAGCAGTAAGGACGATCCGGCGTTTTTCTTCGGAATTATCGTGTAGGGGCAGATAACGGGAGGCGACATAAATGCCGAATTTTTCTGTCAACACCTCGCACGGACTGACGTTGCTTGAATTGATGATTGCGCTATCAATCGGAATGATCGTTCTGGGAGCGCTCACCAGCACGTTTATTCTGCAGAGAAAAGCGTACAACTCACAGGAACAGGTCATTGAAATGACGCAGATTGCCAGGGCCGCAATGGATATGATCGGCCGGGAAGTGCGAATGGCCGGATATTTCAATCCCGAAAATCCCATGCAGCGGGACAACTCCGCAAATCCGAATTTTGTCGGCATACCCAATACAATTGCCCGCCTGGAGATTCTGGCTGATCTGACAGGCGATGGAGATACGGACGATGAGAATGAGATGATCATTTATACCTTTGATTCAACCAATAACATGATTCGAAGGAATACCGGCGGAGGAGCCCAGCCTTTTGCTGAAAATATTCAAGGTTTCTCCTTTTCTTATTTTGACGCGGATGACAACCCCGCTGCAACGGATGAAGCGATTCGTAAAATCAGAATCACCATAACCGCAAGGACGATAAAAACTGACCCCCACAATCCGGGCATCGGAACCGCAACCCTGACACTTACAGAAGAAGTTTTTCCCCGAAATCTGAGTTTGCGTTGACAGGCGGAGCGTGATTCAAGGCAATTCGTAACGTATGTTCGCAACACAGGGAGAACATGTTTTGGACCTTACGAAAAATTCAGACAATGACCGGGGAGTGGTATTATTCACGGCCCTCATGTTTGTCCTGATCATGTCAATACTGGGTACAATCGCCTGCATCATTACAGCAAACGACTCGGCGACAGCCCTCAATCACGAAGTGTCCAGGAAAGCATTTTACAGTGCCGAGGCTGGGGTTCATTTTGCACTTGCATCAATCCAAAAAGATCTTAAGGCTGCCGCGTTGGTGCTTCCGGCAACGGATGGAGATGCCATATCCTTGTCATCTTTCTTGATGTCGTCCGACCCTGACATCACGGATATCCGTTTTGAATATCTGCCGACCGGTGCGCCCGTCCTGACCCGAATCGCCGCAAATACCTACCAGTTCGCCGTTCGCGGCTACAGCTATAGAAATGCGGATGCGGACATTCGCGCCACCTTTAAAAACCGTTCCGCCTTTAAATTTGGAGCATTTGGCAACAAGGGAATCACAGCGCCGGAATTTTCAAATTTCTATGGATATGACAGTTCCGTCTCTTTAACCCCAGTGGGTGATGATGGGACAAACCAGTGTGACATCGGTTCCAACCAAAGCGTGTCCCTGTCCGGCAACACCGAAGTTCACGGCCATATCGGACTTGGTAGCGCTGAAACAATAGCCGCCGTCTACAATCCAACCGGAACTCCCGAACCCCGGATTTATGGCACAGGCAATGCTGTCCGGACTGTTGGGCGCGTAGAGCCGGATCCTCTGGGCATTGTTGGCGGTGAGTATGCGGAAAAACTGAATAACTGTCGCATATTCGGTGATAATAGGACGATTCCGGCTGACCTGATACTTGGAATCGGAGAATCCGTTACACTGGTCGGAAAATCCGGAGGCGCCAATTATTATTTTACGAATATTGAATTAAAAACCGGCGCAACCCTGAATATCGACACCTCGGCTGGACCGGTCAATCTTTTCATATCCGGAGGATTAAATGGAAAAAACGGGACGATTACCCATGATAGCGGGGATCCCAAGAAATTTGCCATTTTATCGGACAGATCCGATCCGGTATCATTATCAAACTCAAGCGCGTTTTACGGCGTTGTTTATGTGCCCTTTGCCGACCTTGATATCTTTAACCACGCAGCGATTTACGGTGCCATTCTTGCCAAAACCGTTGACGTGAAAAACTCCGGAAATTTTTATTTTGATATCGCCCTGAAAGACAAATATCTGACAAAGGATGTGGCAATGTCGTCATGGTATGAGATTCGCAGATAGATCCTTTGTGCCGAGGGAGGGCAATGCTTTCCAGATCTTCTTTAACATCTGGGTGGCAGTGAGTTGGGGAAATAGCCTTGATTTTTGTCGCTTATCGACTACAAAATAGCACATAGGGAGTTATCAACCGCCAGAACCTTTCATGCCTAAACAAGTATGGGTATATATGAACACGGTCGGCAGAGAGCCATTTTTGGATTGGTTCAATACCCTGGATAAGGCTGCCAAAAACAGAATCCGGACAAGACTGGATAGATTGGAATTGGGAAATTATGGCGATTACGAATCAGTTGGGGGTGATGTTTATGAATTGAGATCCTTCTTCGGGCCTGGATACCGTATTTATTTTGGAGAATCGGGAAATACGATTTTTTTGCTTTATGGTGGGATTAAAGCAACTCAATCCAGAGATATCAAAAAAGCCAAAGAATATTGGAGGCAATATCATGAACAAATATAAAGCCTGGAGGTCCGTAGTGGTTGATGACCTTAAAAATAATCCTGATGAATCGGACGGATATATTGAAACAGCTCTGGAAGAATATGCAAAAGATGGAAACACGGAAGCATTCTTATTGGCTTTAAGGACCATAGCAGAAGCACAGGGGGGGGGGTATTTCTACACTTGCCAAAACTGCAAATCTTAACAGACAGAGCTTATACAAGGCGCTTTCTGCCAAAGGAAACCCCCGGCTAAGTACCGTAGGCACAATCCTGAACGCTTTGGGATATAGTTTGAGCGTCAGGAAATATCAAAGGGGTGCATGAAAAATCCGGGGAACGCCAAAGCTTTGGAAAGCGGGAGTTCAAGATCAAGCGATATTTGGAGTAAAAACATGACCAGTTATCAGTTTGTTGTTTGTATTCATAATTCCGGCTACGAAGTGTCGCTGGAGCCACGAAAGCTTTATCAGGTTCTGCCAGATTCAGACGCGGCGAAGCATCATCAAGTGCGCGTCGTTGATGAACCAGGAGATGATTATCTGTATCCCGAATCATTTTTCCTGGCTATACCTCTGCCAGAGCGCCTCGCCGAGCAAGTGGCACAAGCAGCCTAATCGGGTAAGGGGGTGAATGATGCGGACTATTTATCGGCGGAAGAACTCTGCTTGATGTTCAGGATGACATCATGAAATATGACATTGCAGGTAAGGTGCTGATTGAAAAATGCAGGGAGGCGCTGCTGACGTATTTTCTGGGAATCGATGTTGCGCACAGTGTCGTTCTTGAACGAACTACCCCAGGAAACAGTTTCTGTAAACGCATGGCAAAGAAGTTCTGCTTCAGGCTGAAGAGTTGATTTATTACAGTGACATGAGCCGTATGGACAAGGCAGACATGCTGACTTCCATGACGATTTTGTCCAGGCTCGTTTAGCTGCCGGATCTTCCCGTGAAATTGCTCAACAGAAGGAGAGACATCATGATAGAATCCGCAGCTTACGATTTAATAAAAGCAGAAAGCTTGCAGCAGGGAATACAGCAAGGCATTTATCATAGCATCAGAAAACTCCTTTTGCATGGAATTGACGCCGAGGAAGTTGCGCGTCTTCTGGATGTTGACATCCAAACTGTTATGGCGGTTGCCCAATCGCCTGAAAAAGAACACTGATTGTCCTTCGCACCTCAACTGCTATCGGATGTCGGCGTCCTGCCGAAAGGCAATACGTCGCTCTGGTATATGTCTGTTTGTCAAAAAACCGACGAAAAGTTTACATTTTTTGTCGATGGTTCTTTTTTTCCCCACGATGACGAGAAATCGGTTTTAACCAACCGGCGTCATGTTGCATGCCGAAGACACGCTCGATGCCCTCTATGCTTGATTATGAAAATGGTTTTTTAGAAATAGCGCCTTGACACCTTGCAATGTATTGCTGATATTTGGCATCTTCATAAATAGCGGCATGCTATTTGCTTGCTAATTTTTAGCCGTACGTGAACAACAAATTCATGCTGGGTTCATTTTTCCGGCAAAAACTTCTTGATGTTTACGCGCATATAACGTTAAGAAGATGTTCTTCTTTTTTTATATCATATCCTTGCCGCGGAGGTCTTTGACCGAAACGTGCAAAACGATACGGATTGATTGAGCATTGCATATCGCGGATTGTAGAATGCCCTCTTGGCGCAAACATAAAGAAATGATTTGGCTATGGTCATTCGAATATCTTTTTAAAAGATAACACAGATACGCTAATGAAGTAGGCAATTTTGGATTTTGAACAGATGACTATTGCGATGACACGTTTGCTGGCGCCTCCTTCCTTGAGCCCGTCAATTTTTTGAAATTTCTTAAGATTTTGGCAAACACGCCCGCTCAAGGTTATGATGAATATGAGCTGCTTCTGAGTTAACGGATTGAATGGATTTATTGGGCATGCGAAAAGACAAGGGGTTTACATTACTCGAGACGATGGTAGTGATTGCGATCGTCGGAATCGTGTCCGCTGTTGCTATACCGAATTATATGAGCTGGGTGTCAGATAATCGGATGAAAGCTGCTGTACGGGATTTGAAATCAAATATGAATATGGCCAAGCTCAGAGCGATCCGTGAAAACGCTACCGTTGCCGTGGTCTTCCGCATTGCCACCAACAGCTATGAGATTTTTGTGGATAACGGAGCCGGAGGCGGTATCGCCAGCAACGGGATACGGGATGGCGGGGAGGCACTGTTACAATCGGCAACCCTTCCTGCTGGAGTTACCATGCGCGAGGTCGTTTTTAATGCTGCAACCCGATGCAGCTTTAACGGCAGCGGGCTTCCAACTGATCCGGGACACGTGTACATGGAGAATACAAAACACAATTTTCGAGGGATTTCGCTTTCGATGGTGGGAACCGTAAGGATTCAGACCAGCACGACTCTTGGGGGGCCTTGGGAAAATGTTGATCAATAACAACTCATTTTTTTTAGATGAAAAAAAATTGTCAGGCGAAAACGGTTTTTCGATTTTGGAAATTCTGATCGCTATTTCTATCTTTGCTATAGGCCTGCTGGCAGTAGCGAACCTGCTGATAACTGCAAGCAGCAGCAACAGAGTCGGAAATGCATATTCCACGGCGACGATGCTGGCCCAGATGCAGACCGAGACTTTAAAAATCGCGGATTTTGGCTCTCCTGCCCTGACGGCTGGAGCTTATGCCGATCCAAATAATCCCATTAACGAAAGGGGTCAGAATGGCGGAATCTTCACCCGAACCTGGACGATTGTTAATAATACGCCTTTTTCGCAACTGATAAATGTTACAGTTGCCTGGAACAACCGCACCGTGGTGATGAGCACCATCACAAGAGGAGGCGGAACCTGATGGGAAATAAACCACACCGATTATGCAAATCCAACCCGAAGGGTTTTACCCTTATAGAAGTTATGATCGCCATTGCCATGACAGGCATTGTTATGGGAGCCATTTACGGCATTTTTTTCTCTGCCAATCAGACGTATTTCACCCAGGACGCTGTTACCGATACGCAGCAACGGGCGCGTATCGGCCTTGATTTCATGGTCAGAGATATCCGGATAGCCGGGCTGGATCCGATGGGCACTGCCGTAGCGGGCATCGAAGCAGCCACGGCCACCAAAATCCGGTTTACCGCAGACAGAAATATGAATGGGGCTATTGAGAATATCAATCGTGAACGTCTGACTTATGAGTATGATGGCAACAGGCTCTGTCTTTATGAAGGGGCCGATCTTGGCACACCGCCACCTCCGGCGACAGAGACCCTGATCGACAATGTGAGCGCCTTATCGTTCATATATCGGGATGTCGACGGCATTGCCATCGTCCTGCCCGTGTCAGCTTCCAATCTGGCCAACATCCGAACGGTGGATATTTCCATCACCTGTCAGGGCAAGGATTATAAAAGAAAGGATATTTCCAGAACGCTGCAAACCCGGATCAGTTGCAGGAACCTGGGGATGTAATTGGATTTTGGGAGGAATGTTATGGCAGCAACAGTTAAAAATACATTGAATAATGAAAACGGCATGGCAATGGTCATTGTCCTATTGATGCTGGCCATAATTACTATTTTAGGCATTGGTGCCACACAAACATCGACTACGGAGGTACAGCTTGCTTCCAACGAAAGGCGACTTGTGGATGAGTTTTATAAAGCTGAAGGCGGACTTCTCGATACGCTGGAGCGCTCTAATGTTTGGCTGACCAATGCCTATCTGCTTGCGAGCCAAACAACGGCAAATTTCACGACCGCCGTAAACTTTAATGGCGGAACAAATGATGCCATAGCGGAAATCCGAGATATCGAAAAGACAGGAACGCCTGTTGCCGGCCTGAGTTCGGCTGCCAACAGTCTTCCCACAAGTTCGCACACCGGCCCCCCTCCGGCCGGGTCAGGGTACAGTATGGGGAAGTTTGAAGTACACCGGTATGGTGTTACGGTGACTTCGATACCCGGAAATACCCAGGTACAAGCAGGGGTGTGGAAGGTTTTTAACAAATTTTAAAGGCAGACAAGCCAGAATAGCGCTATATATCTTCAATCATCTCTATTGCAGAGGATGTATCATGAAAAAAGTCATATCAATAGCAATCCTTATTCTTGCATTGTGTCTATCCGGACCTACGGCCATCGTCCGGGCAGACGACACCGATATTTATGGAACGATAACAACCTCTGTACAGCCCAACATACTTATTATTTTTGACTCGTCGGGCAGCATGTCAACCAAAGACGTGCCCGGAGAGTATTATGACCCCAATAAAATTTATTCCGGAACCTACACCACAAATTCGGTCTATTATGGGAGCTATAAAACTTTACTCACAAATAACATCGCCAATATTTCTTGCACGGGTGTAAACAACTTGCAAACATTAGGTACTGTGAGTATGAATATCAAAACCAGCGACCTCTCGTGCACAGGAGGCAAAAAGACACTGTATATGGGAAACTATCTCAATTACGATAAGGCTGGCGGTTCAAGCTTAAGGACTCGGATTGACGTGGCCAAGGAGGTGATCACCAACCTTATCAATGACACGGATAACGTGCGGTTTGGACTCATGCGGTTCAATTATAATAGCAGTGAAACTAATAGTGGCGGGCGAATCGTAAAGGAAATCGGAGCGAGCAAAGCGGAACTGACCACTGCCATCGCTAACCTTACGGCCGATGGTTGGACCCCTCTTGCCGAGACGCTGGCCGAGGCCGGACTGTATTTTGCGGGCAAGCCCAGTTGGTTTAACAGCAATACCACCTATACCAGCCCCATACAATACACGTGCCAGAAGAATTACATTATCCTTATGACAGACGGCGAACCAACCTATGACAACTCTCCCAAGCTCACTAATAGCCTGTATATTAACGGCGATAAAATCGGCGATTACGACAAAGACGGTAAGGATCCGGGTAGTTATGCCGACTACGGTACGGATTACCTGGATGATGTTGCTAAGTATTTGTATGTTAACGATATCCGATCCGACCTGGGGGCTGCGGGAAGTTCATTTGAACGCCAGAATATCATCACCTATACCATCGGGTTTACGAGCGCCCAGCAGTTGTTGCAG
Source organism: Deltaproteobacteria bacterium (assembly GCA_016219185.1). Lineage (GTDB taxonomy): Bacteria > Desulfobacterota > Desulfobacteria > Desulfobacterales > Desulfatirhabdiaceae > RAAP-1. Next base: position 117,629 of record JACRBZ010000066.1, on the reverse strand, counting down.
GATACGGCAGACAACGGTGGCGGAAAATACTACACCGCATACAGCGCCTCCGGACTTCAGAATGCGTTTAAGGATATTATTTCCGCCATAGCCGATGTAAATGCCGTGTTTGTCTCGCCGGTGGTACCAGTCAGCAAGATGAACCGAACCTACGCAGGGGACAAGCTTTACCTGGGCTTCTTTAAGCCCCAGCAAGACGGCAGATGGGTGGGAAACATCAAAAAATACGGCTTGGATTCGTCCGGTGAAATAGTTGATGCGAACAGCGTTATCGCTACACTTTCCGACGGTTCTATCAAGGATAATGCCAAATCATACTGGTCAAGTTCGGCTGATGGTCCGAATGTTGTCAAAGGAGGCGTCGGAGCGGTCCTTCAGGATCAGGCCACCCGGAATCTTTATACCTATAAAGGAACCAAAACATCTCTTACAGATGTGTCCAATGCTTTTTCTGAAACCAATACCGCCCTTACTGCCACTGATCTGGATGTGACAAGCAGCACGGAAAGAACCGCCGTGATCACCGATATTATCGGCACCAACCGGACCTGGATATTGGGCGACATTCTTCATTCTCAGCCCTTGGTTGTTCAGTATGCATCCGATTCATATATTTTTGCGGGAAGCAATGACGGCATGATGCACGCTTTTAATGACAGTACCGGCGCTGAACAGTGGGGGTTCATACCGCCGGATCAGCTTAGTCGTTTGAAAATGCTTTCAGATTCCACCACCACTCACGACTATTTTGTGGATGGTTCGCCGGTATTATACACGGACACCAGTCAGAAGATTCTCTTTTTTGGAGAGCGTCGGGGAGGATCTAACTACTACGCGCTGACTGTCACAGACCCGGCATCTCCCTCTTTTCGTTACCAGATAAATCCAAATCTCCTGGGCAGCACCGCGCCACTTGGCCAATCGTGGAGCACCCCCGCCATCGCCAAGATCAAAACATCCAGCAGCGGATACGATACGGTGTTTTTAATGGCCGGAGGGTATGACGTCAACCAGGATGCAGCCATTCCCGCGGCTTCCGACACGAAGGGCAGAGCAGTGTTTACCTTAAGAGTTTCCGATGGAACGGTCGGCAACCTGAATGTGAATGCTGGAAATAATACTGACATGACCAACTGTATTGTGGATGTGTCCGGATTTGACAGCGATGGGGACGGCTATGTCAATAGAGTCTATGCAGGGGACCTTGCCGGAAAGATGTTTGCCTTTGAGGACGACGCTGGAAGCGGCACCTGGTCCAAGAGAACTCTTTTTTCAGCATCAGCCGTGGATAATGTTAAAAGAAAGATATTTTATGCACCGGATGCGGAGAAAGAAATTTATGGAGATATGATTTTCTTCGGCACCGGCGACAGGGAACATCCTAATGACACTACTGTCGTCAATCGGATATACGGCATCAAAAACGAATGGAAAACGCCAGCCCCTGCCACGTTCACCGAATCCGATTTGACGGATGTTACCGACGACCTGATCGTGTTGGGTACTGCGGTACAGCAGGCAGCGACTCAGGTTGCACTTGAGAATTCAAAAGGTTGGTATATTCGATTGGAAAATCCAGGTGAGAAGATGACATCTTCAGTGACCATCTTTGGTGGTGTGTTATATTTTACGACCTATACACCTGAAACCGGCGCCGTTTCCACTTCCGATCCATGTGCCGCCGCTGCCGGAAGAGGACAATCGAGATTCTATGCCCTCAATTATCGTACTGGAGCTGCTGTCTATAACTACAGCACTGCGGTAGAGCAGGATGCTGATGGCAATGTTGTAGAGAAGGGCAAAACAGATCGCAGTAAAGTGATTGGAACTTCCATTGCGTCATCTCCGTTTGTTGCCATACTTCCCGGCGGAATATCAAAAATTTTTACCGGTACCGAAGGCGGTGTTAGAACCGAAACTCCAGTAGCAACAACGGATATGAACATGTATTATTGGCGCCAGATTTTACAATAGGGGGAGGGGTTAATGAATTTTTGTAAAAGAACCTTTAGAAATGTTTTTTTATTGGGATTGCTGACCGTATGGATATTGGGATTTTTTTACCTGAATCCTTCGACTGCAGCCACAGACTCGACGATCGATCCTGATGATGCGGAGGATGTTACAATCAATGCATTGGTGATGGAAGTAAATCAGAAAGAATCCTTTATAATTGTCGGGGAAAAACGAATTGTTATTACAAAGTTCATTGCGGGAAGTAAGTTCAAGACAGCGTTGCTGGATCAAAATGATGGAGAAATTAAATTAGACGATTTCACGAAAGGACAACGGGTGCTGGTGAAAGGGGTTATACTTTCCGGGGGCGCTATCAAGGCTGAAAGCATTAAAAAAATGTCACCTCACTCAACTGACCCCGCCAACTGAGGAGATCGCTTACATGATGGTGTTGAGCTTTATTGCTCGGAGTTCTTGGAGAATGAAACGTTTTGCTCTCATCGCAATGATGGGAGTGTTCCTTTCATCACATCCGATTTGGGCGGAGATGTACCGGTATAAGGATGCCGGCGGGGTGATCCGCTTTACGGACAATCTTGCCGATGTTCCGGAAAAACAGCGGCAGGGGATATCTGTTTATGAAAACGCGCCCTCCCCTGCCGTACCTTCAGCGGCTGAACAACCTTCTGGCCGAAACACCACGAACGGTCAGAACCTGAAGATGTCGGAAAAACCTCAGAGCGGCGATTCGGCTGCGGACTCATCGCAATCAGAGGATATTTCGACTGATCCGTCCCGGATTGACCAGCTTCTGAAAATCAAAACCGCCTTGGACGCAGAAAATGCTCAGTTCGTAAAAGAATCGCTGGCCCTTTCCGAAGAAAGGAAAACCCTTTCCGGAAATGCCGCCATCAAGGCCTATAATGAAAAAGTGAGCGCCCTGGATGTGCGGGTGGATGACTATGAAAAGCGGCGGGCCGTATTTCAAAAAGAAGCCGACACCTTTGACGCGAGTGTCAAAAAACGGCTGGCCCCTGCGCCTCAACCCCCCCAACCGTTATCCCCATAAACCCAGCCCGATACCGTGTAATATATAATCAGTGGATTCGAATAGGAGGAATAAGGAATTCTTTTCGAATCCGCCAGTTCTGACACGGCCGATGAACAGCTTCTTGATTCTTTGGTGCCCTGTGATATATTTGAGTTATATGACGAGTAGGTTAATACGACATGTTAAGCCAGTTGGCACTCAAGATCGGAATTGCAGATGTTGCCTTTTCCAAGAATCTGGCTTTTCCGAAGAATTGGAAGGTTTCGAAGCCAGATATGGCATCGTCAACCTTAACTCGGGAGTCTAATTAAAATGCATCATAACCACGAAATGATAAAAACCACTACGCTTTTTCATAAGTCTTTAGTGGAAGAGATCGAACGATCGAATCCATTTAAAACCCGAAGGGAGTTTTTTGAAGAAGCGTGTCGACGCTACCTGCATGACCTGAAAAAGGAATGGGCTTATCAGCAATTGGAAAAGGCTTGCCTGGAATCCGCCGCCGAAGATCTTTTAGTGAACTCACAATGGGAGGACTCCACATTGGAGAATTGGAAATGAGTTATCCTAAAAGAGGCGATGTGTACTGGGCCAACCTGGATCCGACAATGGGAGCTGAAATCAAAAAGACCCGTCCATGCGTCATCATCTCACCGGATGCAGCCAATCGAAGTGGTCCACTGGTCATCGTCGCACCAATCACCAAGGTTGAAGGAAAGGCTGTGTATTTCCCCACCGAACTCATCGCGATGCTTAACGAGAAGATTCAAATTGTTACTGGACTCTATTAGATATGACCATAGCAGCGCGGCGTTTGTCATCCCCTGATGATATCCTGAAAGTATTGCTGACGAAAGGGGCCATCTCCGAGCATAATGCAAGGGAAATACGCAGGCATTATGATGGCCTTTTGCAGAAGCTTGAGAAAAAGCACTCCCCGTCCGGCAATGGGGACCACCAGAAAGACAGCGCGTCCCTGACCGCCATTGATGTGCTGGCATCCTTGAACCTTACCCGCGCGGATTCTCCTTCACGCCTTCTGGACGAAGATACCCTGTGCCGGATCATGGCTGAAGCGTGGCAGGTTCCCTATCGGAAAATAGACCCCCTGAAGCTGGATTTAACCCAGGTGACAACGACCATTCCCCGGTCATTTGCTTTCAAAAACCTGATGCTGCCGCTTTCCATTCAGAATAACACCCTGACCGTTGCAATGGCCAATCCCTTTGACCATGAAGCCATCAATGATATTTCCCGCGCCAGCCAGATGAAGGTGGAGGTGGTTTTCAGCTCCCGGTCGGATATCATAAAGTACATCAGTGAGTTCTATGGCTTCAGGCATTTCATTTCAGAAGCCGAAAACCGCTTTGGAAGTACCGGCGTTGATCTGAGCAATCTGGAGCAGTATGTCCGTTTGAAATCCGCGGACGAGGTTCCATCCAATGATCAGCACATTATCAATGCCGTCAATCACTTGTTCACCTATGCGCTGGATCAGCGGGCAAGCGATATTCACATCGAGCCCAAACGGGATGTCAGTCTGGTCCGGATGCGGATTGACGGTTTGCTTCACACCATTTACCGGCTTCCCAGGAACGTGCATCCGGCAATTGTCAGCCGCATTAAAAATCTCTCCCGTATGGATATGTCCGAGAAACGGCGGCCGCAGGATGGAAGAATCAAGACCAGCAAGGCGGGAGTAGAGGTTGAAATCCGTATTTCGACGATTCCGGTTGCATTTGGCGAAAAAGTGGTCATGCGCGTCATGGATCCGGACATTCTATTCCAGGATCTGGATAAACTGGGGTTCAGCCAAACGGATTTGATCCGCTACAACCATTTCATCAAGCTGCCCCACGGAATTGTGCTGGTCTGCGGCCCAACGGGAAGCGGAAAATCCACCACCCTCTATTCCACGCTCAAGGAATTGTCTTCCTCCACCCTCAACATTACCACCATTGAAGATCCTATTGAAATGGTGCATGAGGATTTTAACCAGATTGCGGTGCAGCCTGCGATCGGAATCACCTTTGCAACGATTCTGCGTAACATTTTGAGACAGGACCCGGACATCATCATGGTCGGAGAAATGCGGGATCTGGAAACCGCCCAGAATGCCATTCAGGCGGCCCTTACCGGGCATCTCGTGTTGTCGACCATTCACACCAACGATGCGCCTTCCACCGTCATCCGGCTGCTGGATCTCGGCGTGCCGGCATTTCTGATTCAGGCAACCCTGGTGGGCATACTGTCCCAGCGACTGGTTCGAAAAATATGCCCTCACTGCAAGGAAGCCTTTGAAATGGATGCCGCGGAACTGCTGCAAATGGGTCTTGCAACCCGCCGGAGCGGAATCATCCGTCTGTTCCGAGGAAAGGGCTGCGATCGCTGCCGAGGAACCGGTTATCATGGAAGAGTCGCCATCTATGAGGTTTTGGCGTATTCAGAGGCCATGAAACGCCTGACAAACAGCAATGTGGATTTGGATGTCCTGAGGCATGAGGCCATTTCTCAGGGAATGATCTCCCTCAGGGAGAATGCCGTTAAAAAGCTCCTGGGAGGTGAAACCACCTATCAGGAAGTCCTCCGGGTCACCTGGGAACAGATATGATAGGAGACGGGGGACAGGGTCCGGGAGCCATCCGATCAAATTCCGCATGGTAATCCGGAAAAACCGGCCGGGCAGGGCCCTTCAGGGATTTCAAGGACTTCATGATGCGTTCCGGGGTATACACCAACCGTTCAAGATATCCAAGAGCGCTTTCCCCCAGGTTTTTCATGGGAACATTTTTGATCTGTGGATTTGACAGCGAGCCGGTAACATCCAGGGAATACACGATGAGGGATTTTTCTTTTCCAGTCAGAATATTTCCGATTACCGGGATACTGCTGACAAGTTTGTCCGCCATCCCCAAGGGTTCAAGCCCGATCCTGAGCTGGAGATGATCCCGATTCAGGTCAATGGTTCCGGCTCCAGCAACATTTATCGCAGGGCTTTTCAAGGTCAGATTCTGAACCAGAATCTTCCCCTTTTCAATTTCGATATCTCCTTCAATCCGATCAAAATAGAGCCGCCCATCCTGAACTCCGGATGTGCCCGGTTTGAAAATATTCTCCAGACTGATCAGGGCCAGCGCATTCAAAATGACATTGTTCTGGCGAATCCAGCCTTTTTCCACCACCAATGTGGCATGACCGTCCAATCCGGAAAAAGCGCCGGTTCCGTCTGAATTTTTCAGTGTCAACACACCTTCCACCGAGACACTGCCATCAAGCAAATCAGCACCGGGGTGAATCAGTTGAATCAGGTTTTGCGCCCGTTCTTGAACAAGATGAATATGACCGATCCAATGCATTTCGGGTGCAAGGCGGCCAAATCCCAAATTGGCCTGCCTGCCCTTGAACCGCAGATACCCTTTTCCCATATCGATCCTGGCAGAATCAAGGATTGCACAACCGTTACTCAACAGACCTTCGGCATCGAGCGGACCGTAAATCCAGTCGCCGATCACTGCATGCGGCAGCCCCAATTCAATCACTTCCCTGACATCCGCTCGGGTGGTTGCCCTTGCGGATACGTGTTCACAGGTACTATCGGCAGTGCCCTGAACCTGAAATTCGCTCTTTCCCCAGGATCCGCGTCCTGAAAATTGCATGGGTTGATCGGGTTCCGAATCGATTGCAGCGGTTTCGAGAATCAACGGCAGCCGCAACAGCGGGTGAGCCACCTTGATGGATTGCAGCGAGATGGCGCTGGTGATGATTTTCGGAAAAGGCTGGCCGGTTTCATACTCAATCGATGCACGGATGTCGGCAGTACCGTCGATCTCTTGCAGCGCCCGGATTTCCTGCTGAACATCCGCAGGAAAAAACGACAGGTTTTTCAGATGATTCACATCCGATAAGCTAAGGCTTGCTTCAGTCTTGGTCAGATAATGCATGCGGTCTGCGTATATATTTGGAATGTCAACGGATGAGTTTTGAAAAGCGGATTGCAAAAGGCGGCCGGAAAGGCCATCCAGTGAAAGCGCTCCGTCCTTGATGCTTAAGGCGCAGAAGACATCCCGAAGCTCCGGAGTGTTCCCATCAGGGCGTTGCATCACCAGGTTTCGCAGGGTCAGATTCAAACCCAGAACCTTTGCATGTTCCAGTTGATCCAGGGTTTTAATCTGTTCCAGATCGCCCTTCAGCGAAACAGTATCCATTCGGATATCGCCTTTTTTAATCACGGAAAGCAGTTCGCGGTCGATCCATTCGGGGAGCAGCAGCGCCGGAAGCAGGGATTTTAAGGTATCAACCGTCATAAACGGGCTGGAAACGGACAGGTCCAGATAAGGAGATGCTGTGGGGCTGAGCTGAACATGTCCTGTTGCCGACAAGGATGTCTCGGGAGTGATGATTTTCAGGGATGCGATCTGCAGCAGCCGCTTGTTCAGGTCATATTTCCCCTGAAAAACAACTTGAGGCAGGGCATAATCTTTGATTCCACCGGATTCATCCAGTTGAAACCTCAGGTTTCTGGCTTCAACAGACCCGGAAAAAAAGGTCCCGGCGCCTGAAAGAAAAAGATCGGAAAGATGCGGGGTAAGGGTAAGAACGGATGCGGACAGCAACACCTTTCCCTGCTTTGTGCTGACCTGAATGTCCTGAACACGGATGCCGGGTTTTATTCCCAAGCTCAAACCCATGCTTCCGGCATTCAGGTCATAGCCGATTTCCCGTGAAATCCGAGTGAGTCCGTAGCGCTGCACCGATGGATTGCGCATCATCAGAAATAAACCGGTTCCGGAACATAAGACAGCCAGAAAAAGTGCCAGGATAATGCGTCTAAGGGTTCGAAATGTCATATTCCTCCTGCTGCGCCAACAATGGTTCACCGGCAGACCGGTTTTGAGACATGGTCATTGTGTCTCATGATACACAAGTGTATCTAAATTTGAAGGCGCACAGATGATAAAATATTTATTAACAATAAATCATAACAGGTTATCTTCTTCCAGGAGATGAATATGTCTTTCTGATGCTGTATCATCCTGAGAGATTAAAATGGACCCTGTTTTCGAATAGAATATTTTATATTATATAACAGCTTGTATATATTTAAAATATATAAATTTCAAGATAATGTTTTTCCATGGCACGAAAATTGATAAGCAACTATAGTAATCGAATAAATCAATTGATCCGATTGCCATTTAAAGCAAAAGTCCCCCTTTTTCAAAGACAGGACTTTTCCGGATGAATTCCTTAAGTCAATGACATTGGAAACAATAATTCAGACAACTTTTAATAGAAAGAAAGCCATTGCCGTGAAACCCTGCGATACCAACATTAACCGGACACTCAAACTCGTAGACGAGATGATTGCACTTGCGGATCAGGGTGATGTAGAAAGAGAGGATGTCGGCTGCGGAATTATGTATGGTATACTGCGGGACGCAGCATACCGGTTGAAAAAAATTGCAGAACAGGAAAAAAAAGCCCACCAGCAAAAAGGCTGGTGGCATGAGGATAAAAGAAAAATATCAACTTAAAAGGAGGAAATACGTGCCCGGTATCACAGGAACTCAAACTGAAAAAAATCTGCTGAAGGCTTTTGCGGGTGAATCCCAGGCGAGAAATCGCTATACTTATTTTGCCAGCAAGGCCGCCAAGGAAGGTTATGTCCAGATTGCCGATATTTTTACCGAAACAGCCAATCAGGAAAAAGAACACGCCAAACGGTTCTTCAATTTTCTGGAAGGCGGCATGATGGAGATAACGTCTTGTTTTCCAGCCGGCGCTGTGGGAACAACCCTTGAAAACCTGCTGGCAGCGGCAGCAGGGGAACATGAAGAGCACACGGACCTTTACCCGGGGTTTGCCAAAGTCGCCAGAGCAGAAGGTTTTGAAACCGTTGCCATGGTTTTTGAAAAAGTTTCGGTTGCTGAAAAACAGCATGAAAAGCGTTACAGGGATCTGGCAGCCAATGTTCAGACTGGAAAAGTATTCAAAAAAGACAAAAAAGTGACCTGGCGATGTCGGAACTGCGGTTATCTTCATGAAAGCGAAGAAGCGCCGGACATGTGTCCGGCCTGTGCCCATACCCAGGCCCATTATGAGCTTCTGGGAGAAAATTATTAACGATCCCTCGGCTTTCCCCCCTTGAACGGGGCAAACCAGAATATCCGAAATCCATATATTAACCAGTTGAAAGGAGATTGTATGACCGAGAAACTTCAAGTTTATAAATGTGAGATCTGCGGCAATATCGTTGAAGTCCTTCATGCCGGTGGTGGTGAGCTTGTTTGTTGCGGCCAGCCCATGAAACAGACGGTTGAAAACACTGTTGACGCGGCAAAGGAAAAACATGTTCCGGTAATCGAAAAGGTGCCGGGCGGCTTCAAGGTGAAAGTTGGCAGTGTCGCTCACCCCATGGAAGAAAAACATTTTATTGAATGGATTGAAATCATTGCCGATGGCAAGGCCTATCGACAGTTTCTGAATCCCGGTCAGGTTCCTGAAGCTACATTTACGCTGGATGCCGCAACAGTTACCGCAAGAGAGTATTGTAATCTTCACGGCCTCTGGAAGGCATAAGGATCAGCAAATTCAACGCAGAAAGGCTTGAGGCAAAGAAAGAAGATGTTCCGATATATCCTCTGCCTTCTTTACCTCTGCCCCGCCTGTTTAAAAGGAGGGAATATGACAAGCTGGAAATGTCAAAATTGCGGTTACACCTTTACAACGGACGCTCCGCCGGACCAGTGTCCGTCCTGCAAGGAAAAATGTGAATTTCTGGATAACTCCTGCTACACGCCCGATTGCAAAGACGATGGCATGGACAAACGCATCGCCAAAAAATAATATTCGTTTGGGAGTATGTTATGCCAAAAACGCTTATCGTATATGCAACACGAACCGGAGAAACCGAAAATATCGGCAGATTAATCGCTGAAGGCTTGCGCTTTTCCGGAGTTGATGTTGACATAATGAAAGCCGGTGATATAAAGAATGCCAATGAACTGAATGGATATGACGCCCTGGCGTTTGGAGCGCCGCTGCGCCTCAAAGCCAGTTCTCTGGGCGGCGGCATTCAGATGGCTCAGGACTATGGCAGAGAGATTGCTAAATTATTGACCACCTAAAGGAGGAAATTATGACAACACCATTACATTGTCCGGGTTTTCAAGAATTCAAGAATTTGAAATCGTTTTCCTGCAACTGTCCTTCTTGTTCAAAAGAGCTTGAGATTTTTTCGGATGAATTTGATAAAAAACATACATGCAAATCCTGCGGGAAAGAAATCGATTTTACCCAGTGCACGCTTTCCGGTTCGGCGACCTCAACGATACCATCATGATCCATCGGACCAAGGAAATTTACCCGGCGCTCCCATTCGGTGAATCATCAAGGGGATAATATATGCGGAAATGCATGGTTCTATTGATATGTGCCGCCACGCTATGGGTTGCAGGGCTGTCCATTGCCGAAACCAACAATGGGGCAACAGAGATGGTGATTCCATCCGGAAATCAGGGGGACGTGAAATTTCCCCACCATCAGCACCAGGAAGCGCTTAAGGACTGCATGCTCTGCCATGATCTTTTTCCCCAGCAGGCGGGCTCCATTCAGGACTTAAAGCAAAAAGGAACCCTTGCCCAGAAACAGGTCATGAACAAGCAGTGCGTGAAGTGCCACAAAGCAAAGAAAGAGGCCGGAGAAAAATCAGGTCCCGTGACCTGCGCGCAATGCCATGTAAAATAGACCGGCAGCCCGCTCTTCGGCCATGACACATTGCAAAATATGATTGCTTAAGGGGGGGATTCCTGGACTCGGTTTCAAAATCCCCCCGACCTTTTTTTAAAAAGCGGGCGATCACTAAGGAAAGAATCAGATGTTTGTACTAGGACTTCAGGGAAGCCCCAGAAAAAAAGGGAACACCCGGTTTCTTCTTTCGGCGTTCCTGGAAGAATCCCGAAGACTGGGCGCCAACACGCAGATGATCGAGGTCTGTCAGAAAAAGATAGATCCCTGCATGGAATATGTTCTCTGTGAAAAAAAAGGGATTTGCCCGATTGATGATGATATGAAGCATGAGATTTACCCGCTGCTCAGAAAAGCCGATGTCATTGTTACCGCTACCCCGATTTTTTTTTACAATACAACGGCACAGCTTAAGGCATTGATTGATCGAAGTCAGACCCTCTGGGCTCGAAAATACAAACTTCACCTTACGGACCCCAACCGAAAATGGCGAAGGGGATATACCCTGGCCGTGGGTGCAACCCGCGGGAAAAATCTGTTTGATGGGCTGCACCTGACCATGAAATATTTTTATGATGCAGTCGGTGCCGAGTACGTCGGCAGCCTGACCTACCGGGAAATTGAAAAACCCGGGGATATGGAGCGACACGCAACGCTTCGGGATGATGTTCAGGCAGCAGTTGCAACGCTTTTGGAACCATTTCAGGGAAGAAAAAAAATACTGTTCACCTGCCGGGAAAATGCCTGCCTCAGCCAGATGGCCGGGGCATTTGCGCAGATTCTTGCAGGGGACAAACTGGATGTGCTCACCGCAGGCAGTCAGCCTGCTGAAAAGCTCAATCCCCTCATGGTCGAAGCCATGCAGGAAAAGGGGATTGACATGGGATTCCGCCAGACTGCATCGATAAACGCGGTGCTGACAACGGAAAAACCCGGGCTGATCATTTCGATGGGAAGAGACGACACGGCCGTGGTGCTGGATGGCATTCCTCGGGAATTGTGGAATTTTACCGCGCCTGAAGATTTGAATGCCGCGCGTCGCGTACGAGACGCCATTGAAGCAAGGGTGGCTGAGTTTATAAAGGGTATGGCTTAGGAGTACAACACTCGAACTTTCTTGCAAAATACCAGGAGGATACGAATGGACAGATATGTATGTACGGTGTGCGGTTATGTTTATGACCCGGCTCTGGGTGACCCCGACAGTGGCGTAAAACCCGGAACCAGATTTGAGGATATTCCGGATAGTTGGGAATGCCCGATATGCGGCGCGGCCAAATCCGATTTTGAAAAAGAGTAGGCAAATTTATGAAACCGGTTGAAATCGCAAAAGGAATTTATGATGTCGGTGTGAATGACTGGAATATCCGGGATTTTCACGGGTATTCCACCCATCTGGGGAGCAGCTATAACGCGTTTTTGATTGTGGACGACAAAATCGCATTGGTTGACACGGTTAAAGAAGAGTTCTCGGATGAATTAATTGAGAATATCACTCGGATTGTTGATCCCGGAAAGATCGATGTGGTGATCAGCAATCATACCGAGATGGATCATTCGGGGGGGCTTGCACGGATCATGCACCGGGTTGGCGAGAACAAACCCCTGTTCTGTTCAAAAATGGGCCAGAAAAACCTGTCCCTGCATTATCCGCAGCATTTTAATTATCATGCTGTTGAAAACGGCGAGACCTTGAGTCTTGGCCATCATACGCTGACTTTTATGGAAACCCGGATGCTTCACTGGCCGGACAGCATGTTTACGTATCTGAATGAAGAAAAGATTTTGTTTTCCAGCGATGCATTCGGCCAGCATTATGCGGGGTTCGAAAAATTTGACGATTGCATGCGTGATGACATCATGCCCCATGCCAAAAAATATTTTGCGAACATCCTTCTTCCTTATGCGCCGCTGATTCTTAAGCTGGTGGAACAGGTGACGGCCATGGGGCTGGACATCCGCATGATCTGTCCGGACCATGGCATTCTCTGGCGGAAAGATCCGGGCAAGATCATCGACGCCTATGTCCGGTGGGGCCGCCAGGAAACCGCTCGAAAGGCGGTGATCGTCTATGACACCATGTGGCACAGTACCGAAAAAATGGCACATGCCATTGCCGGGGGCCTCAGCGAACAGGGTGTCGCCGTTCATCCCATGCATCTTCGAAAATGGGATCGCAGCGATATCATGACGGAGGTGCTGGATGCCAGAGCCGTTGTGATCGGGTCTCCAACCCTGAACAACGGCCTTTTCCCGACTTTGGGAGACTTTCTGACCTATATGAAGGGCCTTAAACCCAAAAACAAAGTCGGGGCTGCCTTCGGCTCTTACGGCTGGAGCGGTGAAGCGGTCAAGCTCCTCACCCAGGAACTTGAGGGCATGAAGTTTGAAATGATCGATCCGGGAATGAAGGTTCAGTACGTACCGGATGAAAAGGCCATTGCAGCCTGTTTTGAGCTGGGTAAAAAAATCGGCCTGGCCATGTAAGGAATGGCATGGAAACGATTCTGATCGTTGACGATGAAAAAAATTATCCGCTCATTTTAAGTGCCGTGCTCCAGGATGTCGGCTATGAAACCTTGACCGCCAACAGCGGCATGGAAGCGCTGGAGATTTTGAATCACGCGAATGCGGACGTGGACCTGGTCCTGACCGACATGAAAATGCCGGTGATGGACGGCATTGAGCTTCTGGAAAAGATAAAGGCCATCAATCCGCATTTGCCCGTCATGATGATGACGGCATACGGAACGGTTGAAAAGGCCGTAGAAGCCATGCAAAAAGGAGCTTATAATTATATCCTCAAGCCATTTGACAATGAGGGCCTGATTATTTTTGTCAAAAAAGCCATTGATATGTACCAGGTTGTCAAGGAAAACCTCAGACTCAGAGATGTGGTTGAAACCCGGTATAATTTCGGCAATATCGTTGGAAAAAGCAAGCGCATGCAGGAGGTATTCGAGCTGATTAAAAAAATGGCGCCTTCTTCCGCAACGGTGTTGATTGAAGGCGAAAGCGGGACCGGAAAAGAACTGGTAGCCAAGTCCATTCATTTTAACAGCCCCCGCAAAGACAGACCCTTTATCGCCGTCAATTGTTCGGCCCTTTCTGAAAATCTTCTTGAAAGTGAGCTTTTCGGGCATGAAAAAGGCGCCTTCACCGGCGCCATTGCCATGAAAAAAGGGCGCTTTGAACTGGCTGACGGAGGCACGCTTTTCCTGGATGAAATCGGAGAGCTTTCACAGAATCTTCAGGTAAAACTCCTTCGCGTATTACAGGAAAGGGCATTCGAACGCGTCGGCGGCGTAAAACCGGTTCCAGTCAATATCCGGATTATTGCAGCAACCAATAAAAACCTGAAACATGAGACCGAACAGGGGCGTTTTCGGGAAGATCTGTATTACCGGCTGAATGTCCTTTATCTTGCGCTGCCGCCGCTAAGAGAGCGTGTTGAGGATATCCGTCTGCTGGTGGATCATATGATTGAAAAATACGCGTCAGAGCGCAGGCCGGGCCAGCAGGTGACCGGCGTGGATCAGGAAGTGGATCGCCTGCTTTACGGGTACAACTGGCCGGGAAATGTCCGGGAACTTGAAAATGCCATCGAAAGAGCCATGGTTCTCTGTCCCGGAAATATCATCCGGGTTTCCGACCTGCCCAAGGAATTCAAAAAAAGCATCGGCCATTCCCTTCACCTGGATGGTATTTCGGATAACGCCAAATTGTATGAAACCCTAGATATGGTGGAAAAAGCCATGATTGAAAGGGCTCTGGCCATCTCCCGCAATGTGCAGTCCCATGCCGCCGACCTTCTGGGAATCGGGAAAAGCGGCCTGAACCAGAAAATCAAGAAATACGGGATCAAAGGTTGACCCTTGATCCCTAACCCCTACACCACGCCCTGATCCATCATGGCATTGACCACCTTGACAAATCCCGCGATGTTGGCACCCACCAGATAATTGCCCGGTTCGCCTGTTTCGGAAGCCGCATCGAGGCAGGTTTTATGGATGCTTTTCATGATTCCTTTCAATCGATTGTCCACCTCTTCCCTTGGCCAACTGATTCTCATGCTGTTCTGTGACATTTCCAGGCCGGATACGGCGACTCCCCCGGCATTGGATGCCTTGCCCGGGGCATAAAGAATTTTTTTATCGATGAATATTTTGATGGCTTCCGGAGTGCTCGGCATATTGGCGCCTTCGCTGACCAGTGAAATCCCCCGGTTAATCAGATTGCCCGCGTCTTTATCATTGATTTCATTCTGAGTGGCGCTGGGGAATGCGCAGTTTGCCGGGTAATTCCACATGGGGTTGTGATCCAGGGCTGAATCCGTCTCAACGTAAACAGCCTTGGTATATTTATCCACATATTCCCGGATGCGACCCCTGCGCACATTTTTCAGTCGTTTGACAAAGTCCAGTTTTCCGGCATCAATACCTTCTTCGTCATAAATAAATCCGGAGGAATCGGAAAGCGTCACGGTTCTGGCGCCCAGTTCGATCAGTTTTTCAACGGTGTACTGTGCCACATTTCCCGAGCCGGAGACCAGGCAGATCTTTCCCTTGAGCGACTCCCCCCGCGTGGCCAGCATTTCCGAGGCAAAATAGACATTCCCGAATCCGGTGGCTTCGGGCCGGACGAGGCTGCCGCCCCAGCCCAGGCTTTTGCCGGTGAGAACACCGGAGAATTCATTACGCAGTTTTTTGTACATGCCAAAGAGATAGCCGATTTCACGCGCGCCGACCCCGATATCGCCGGCCGGAACATCGGTATTGGGCCCGACATACCGGAAAAGTTCCATCATGAAGCTCTGGCAGAAACGCATGATTTCCTGATCGGACCGGCCTTTCG
Organism: Deltaproteobacteria bacterium; assembly: GCA_016219185.1. Classification (GTDB taxonomy): domain Bacteria; phylum Desulfobacterota; class Desulfobacteria; order Desulfobacterales; family Desulfatirhabdiaceae; genus RAAP-1. The sequence goes on along the minus strand of JACRBZ010000066.1, from coordinate 102,022 downwards.
GGTTAAAATCCGATCCGCCTTTTCCGCCGCCCATGGGAAGGGTCGTCAATGCATTTTTAAACACCTGCTCAAAAGCCAGGAATTTTAAAATACTGAGATTGACGGATGGATGAAACCTCAGGCCGCCCTTGTAGGGCCCGATCGCACTGCTCATCTGAATGCGATATCCGCGGTTGACCTGAACCTGGCCTTCATCATCCACCCAGGGTACGCGGAATTGGATCACCCGTTCCGGTTCAATCAGCCTTTCCAGAATCGCGGTCTGCCGATAATCCGGATACCGTTCCAGGACCGGCTGAACCGTTTCAAAAACCTCTTCGACCGCCTGATGAAATTCTTTTTCAAATGGATCCCTGTTTTTCATGTATTGAATAATATCCGTCATAACAAATCTCCTTTTCGTTTAAGGGTTAAGTTCGTAAATCACGCCGATGGATTTCTTCCCCTGAATTTTTATGATCACCGGATGGTCGAGCCTGACATGCCGGATATACCGGGTTTCCTGAACGGATGAATAGGCTTCCACCCGTTTCCAATCCAGGGTATCGTCCGAATCTTCAGCCACCGTGATATAGGGGATGCCGAGGGAAGTGATATTCTGAAAAAAATGGGAGCCCTGGGAAGGATCGGCATGGATCTGGCTGTTCTTCAATTCAATGATGGCGCCCACGCCCGAGATATTTCGCCATTGGACCGGAATGCCCAGCCACCTGTCCGCCGTTCCCCATCTTCCCGGGCCGATCAGCAGAAAAGGCCGCTTTTCCCGGCTCAGCATGGCATTGATCCTGCCGATCTCATCGGCCATCTGCTCGGTGGCATTGATTTGAAATTCCAGCGGCTTCACATAAACGATGTCAGAAATAGAGCCAAACTTTCCATTGCCCAGTGCGTGCCGGGAAAAACACAGGGGCTTTTGAAGGTCATCGTCTGTAATGACCACATCCTGCTGGTCGATTTCGGTAGCCATGGGCCGCATCTGAAGAAAATAGAATTCGTTTTTCCGCTGGTCTTCGGTTCCCAGATTGACGCTAAACTCGATTTCCACCGGGCATCCCATGCCCTTTCTACCAAGATCCAGCAGATCGGAAAGCAATTGGGGAAGGGGGAATAAATTGTGCTTGAGTATGGATGCAAATGAGGCAATTTTGGAACCCGGCAAATGGCCGCTGTCCCGAATCCGGTGTTCGTCCGGAATATAGACGCTGGAAAGCACTCGAATGGGATACTCGGCTTGCGCCTCGTCTACTTCCCGTTTTTCGAGATTGGCATATCGGTCGAAATTCAGCGCATCCGGATAGTCCCGGACCTTGAGCGCATAAAAATATCGCTGGCAATTGCTCAAAATGTCTTCGACCGTGGTAAACTGCGGTAAAATCCGGGGATATCTGGGGGAAAACCTGACGGATTTTTCGCCTTCCACAACGGTCTTTCCCATGCCAATGGCGATATGGGCAATGCCGTCCTCGGATTTCATATGGGAAACCGGATAAAAATTATGGGACTGGACCACACCGGACAATGCAGGATAAAAATAGTCCCCGTAAACCTCGCCGGTCAGTTGTTGAATGATCACGGCCATGGATTCTTCCTGGGGCTGACTGACCGAGTTGCGGGCAAACGACCTGGGGTCCTCATAATAAGTCGAGGCATAGACCAGCTTGATGGCATTGATCAATTGCCTGAGCCGTATGGTCGGATCCGGGTGATTGTTGGGAATCATGTAAGTCTTGTACAGACCTGCATAGGGTTGAAACTGCGCATCTTCCAGAAGACTGGAAGACCGGATGGACAGGGGATAATGAACCTGAACCAGAAATGCCTCCAGATCGGATACCAGCCACTCCGGCATTTCCGCCTTTAAAAATATTTCCGAGATATCCTGGTCTGAAAAATCGTTTTTTGCGCAATACTGCAGATGGTTTAATGCGATAAACGATTCAAAACCCTGGGTGGTGACGACCAGGGTTTTGGGAATTTGTATGGACACCTGCGGATAAGCGATCAAGAGCGCGGGGTGCTGAAGCAACAGGACAGACATGAATGCAAGGCCTCTGGCTTTTCCGCCCAGGGATCCGTCCCCGATTTTAACGAAATCCATGATGTCGGAATCAAAGGTCTGTGCTCTGAACTGGGCCACCACCCCTTTTTGCTGAAGCTTTCTGACCGTGTGCAGACCGGAAATGATGTATTGACGCAGTTCCGCCGTATTCTGGAATTCACTGGCCTGAACTTTCCGGAACGTAGATGCCAGGGCGAATTCGGAACGGGCCATCAGCCAGTTGGAAAAATGATTCCGGCTGGCATGGTACAGCAGGGATTCGTCCGGAATCCGGGATATTTTGAGTTCAAGTGTTCTCAGGCTCGATGCCCTGTCAATTTCCGTTCTGTCCGGCAACCTGAAAACAAAATCACCAAAACCCAGGTGGTTCAGAAAAAAATCCTGTAGTTCGATCAGCAGATTGGGTGAATTTTTGTCCAGAAATATCGCAGGAATGCGGTCAGCCTTCATCCGGTTATGCGGATCCGAACTAAGCATCAGAATCGGCAGGTCCGGAATTTCCTGTTTCATGAAGGCCAGAATATCCGCGCCTGCGTGGTCATCCAGTTTGCCGTTTCGGGGAATTCGGGTGTCGGATATGATGCCGATCAAATAGGAGCGGTATTTCCGGAAGAGATTCATGGCTTCTTCATACGTTTCGGCCAGCATGATTTTCGGCCTGGATCGCATGCGCAGAAGCCGGTGTTCTTCGTTCAGTCCGACCCCCAATACCGCCTGGGTCTGTTTTACGATTTCCTTGTAAATCAGCGGCAGAAAAGAAGAATAATACTGAGGCGAGTCTTCTACCAGAATCAGCACCCGGACCATGGCCCGCTGGGTATCCCGGTCAACATTCAGCCGATCTTCGGCGTTTTTAACCAGCGCGAGCAGGAGATCTGAATTCCCGGACCAGATAAATACTTTATCAATGCCCATCAATTTCCGATATTCACCCTGAGGGAAGATGGACCGGAGGCTGTGGCTGAGCAGAATGACCGGAAGATCGGGATGCTTTGCCTTGATTTTAACGCCCAGTGTCTGGGCGTCCATATCATCGACATTCGGCATCGTGATGACCATTTCAAACGTTTTTTGCTCTAGAAGGGTCAGCGCGTTCCGGCCGGAAGATGTCCGGGTGACCCGTGGCGGCAGGCTCAGATTCAGGCCGATATACTCATTGACGATACGAGACGCCAGACTGCGGTCCTCTTCCATGATATAGGCGTCATAAGGGCTGGAAATCAGAAGGATCTCCCGGACCTTGATGGACATGATCTCATGGAACATTTTAAACTGGGAATAGAATTCGTTTGGAAGTTCGCTGTTTTTTAAGGTCATTGGAGATATCGGTGTCGGGTAAAAGAGAAAAAAATAACAAGCCATGCTCCGGTTTTCAAATCATAAAAACCAGCAGCGCCAGCAGCAAATTGAACGCGCAGTTGGATCGATTATACCGGAATTCTAAAATGGATTATTAAATTCACTTTATTGTATTCTAAATGTTTATCATAGTCTTTGCAAAAACATTTTCAGCAAAAACATCGGGAGTCAAAAATAAAAAAGCCCCTTTCCATTTAAGAAAAGGGGCTCTTTTATGTCATCAATATCAGTGGATTTAAAAAAACAAATTCCCGCACTCAGGCAAGGGGAGTAAGGGGGGATTTCGTGTTACCAGCCCCCCCCCGGAAACATCCCACGGTCATTATTTCCGATTGGCGTATTCCGCGTAAGTCATGGCCACCGTCCGATAAACCAGATGCGCCAGTTTGGAAAAAGGCAGATAGGCAAACAAACAGAATACGAAAACCAGGTGGATGAAATACATGGCATAAGACAACCCCGCCAGCCCGCCGAGCCGTGTCATTTCCGTCAGCATGCCGGTCAGGCCCAATCCCAGGGCAAGGCCTAAAAGAGACCAGTCCTTGTAAGCGGAAACGGAATCTTTCTGGGAAAGCCTGCTTTTTATCATCAGCACGCAGCCGATAACCAGCGCAATACCGCTGAAATTGGCCAGCCACTTGACCGGATTGAGCTGGGAATACGGCCCGTGAATCTGGAATATATACAGAACGACGAAGAAAATGCTGGTAACGACAAAGAGTCCGATAAATCCGAACAGCACCATCATGTGCGCAGTGGACCGTTCCCGGTTCTCCGTACATTCATTGAATTTGTCATGTTTCAGGATCGTGGGAATGATGCGGAAAAATGCTTTTCCAAATTCCAGGGGATCAATCGATTTCTTATCGGTCTTTCCTTCCAGAAGCGCATTGGCGTGAATATCGGCCAGAAACCGTTTGAGACCCAGCGCAAAAATGGCCACCGCCCAGATCGAAAGCGGAACCATGATCATGTCCACGAGCCAGGAAGAGAAAAAATGCGAATGGACGATTTCATCTCCTTCCGGAAAAAAGTGCAGCAGTCCGGTAATGAGGCCAAGAACGATAAATATCGCTACGGGAATTCCCATGAGCATCGGAAGTTTTTTGGGGTCGTTCACCGCTTTTCCCAGAGCCTTGGGAATTGCATATTCGGTGATCGCATAAGCACGAATGGCCGAAAGCACATCGCCGGGTTTTGCGCCGCGCGGGCATCGCGTCGAACAATCACCGCAATTGTGGCACAGCCAGATATCGGCATTTCCGATCAGTTTGTCTTTTAGTCCCCAGGATGCCGCAATCATTTCCTTTCTTGGAAAAGGCTTATTATCCGGGGAAATGGGACAAACCACGGAGCAGGTGGCACACTGGTAGCATTTCTTCAGATCGCCTCCGCCAAGTGCGGCAACTTCTTTGATAAACCCCACATCTGGCTCAACAAGATACGCATCAGACATGATAAATCCTCCTTAAAAAAACTGAAAGGCGGATGACGGACGGCTGAAGTGATTCAATCTCCTTTTGCCGTCCGTCATCAGCCTTTTAGGCTAGTTTATTTAGAAACCCTTCAAGGGGTTCGGTCCCATATCCGTGACGAGTTTGACAAAATCGTTGATGATTACGGGGACTTTATCGAATTCATCGATGGCAATTTCAAACTGGGCAACCCGCTCCACTTCAAGAGCCAGACTTGCCAGAGCCTCGCCGATCTTTTTCATCCGGATGCTGGCCAGTTCACTGCCCTTGACAAAATGGCACTGGTAGTCATCGCCGTGCTTGCAGCCCAGAACAAAGACGCCGTCCATGCCTTTGGACAGGGCTTCCTTGATCCAGATGACATTGACGGACCCCAGGCAGCGAATCGGAATCAGCCGGACATCCGCGGAAAACTGCAGCCGGTTAAGGCCCGCAATGTCGATGGCCGGATACGCATCATTTTCACAGACCAGGCCCAGAATCCGCATCGGCGGATCATCAAAGTCGTCGGTCGAGGGAACCTCGATGGCCTTGACCATGGAGCCGATGCTGTCGATATTGTAATCCGCAAAGCCGATGATCCGCTCGGGGCAGGCACCCATGCAGGTTCCGCAGCGTCTGCAGCGGGTGGGATTTGGCTTTGGCGTACCTTTTTCATCATCATCCAGTGCCCCGAACGGACATTCCTCGGTGCATCGCTTGCACTGGGTGCATCTCTGAAAAAAGAAATCCGGAAAAGACATGTCGCCGGACCTCGGGTGAACCGCAACTCCGCGGTTGGTGGACTCAACGCACTGAATGGCTTTCAGGGCCGCGCCAGTAGCATCTTCCATGGATTCTTCCATGGTCAGGCCGCGGCGGATGCATCCTGCCGCATAGACCCCGGTTCTCTGGGTTTCATAGGGAAAGCAGATGAAATTGGAATCCGCATATCCATTGAAAATGGCATTATCCCGGAATCCGGGTCCCTGACGGTAAGCCAGATTCACCACCGGATCATCCACGGTAGCCGGCACCATGCCGGTTCCCAGAACGACCATGTCGGCCTTTACCTGAATTTTCTCTCCCAAAAGGGTATTGTCGGCTTCAACAATCAAGCCGGATCCGTTTTGAGAAACGTTGATCACTTCTCCCTTGGTGAGAAAAATGCCGGGGTCCTGCTGAAGGCTTTTGTAGAAAAGTTCCTGAAGTCCGGGGGTTCTCATGTGCTGATAGAAGATATAGGCCTTGCCGTCCGGGAAATCTTCCCGCACATATTTGGCCTGTTTCAGCGCAACCATGCTGGTGATGGAACCCGTATAGGCAAAGTCCTTGTCATCCCCCTGTCCGGGGCTTTGAATAAAAACGACGGACTGGGCTTCCTTGCCGTCCGAGGGGCGCAGAATCTTTCCCTTGGCCGCGATTTCTTCGAACTGGTGATTGGTGACCACATCGGCAATGGCGCCATAGCCAAGGTGGGCGAATTCACCTTCAGCAGGTAAATAGGGCCGCCAGCCGGCAGCCAGAACCACGGCACCGAATTTCTCTCCATTGGGATCAAAAGACAGAATGTCGTTTTTACCCTTGTTGAATTCTTTATACAGCTCGTTCAGTTTGTCCTTATCCAGATCCTTGCCGCTGGCATCCACTTTCATTTCCGGTGGCAGCGGAAACGGAACATCAAATTCCAGTGCTTCACCGGGTTTTTTCAGAGTCACGGTAAAATCGCCAGGCTGACCGGCAATACGGGCCACGGTTGTATTTGTTTTTACCGTGATGTTGGAGAAGGACTCGACTTCACGGATTTTATCTGCGATCATCGGGGAAATCAGGCTGGTGTAGGGCTGCTTGACGGGCAGTTGTTTGCGGATTTTGGTGGCATAACCACCGAGTTTGGCTTCTTTTTCAACGATCGTGACATCATAACCGACTTTTGCCGCATCCAGTGCCGCGGAAATACCGGTGATGCCGCCGCCGATGACCAGAATCTTCTTGGTAAAATTTTCCAGCTTATACGGATCGGGGAGTTGAATTTTTTCAACCTTGATCATACCCATCTTGAGGTAGTCATTGGCCAGCATCTGTGTATGGTTTATTTCAAGGGATTTGTCGCCTTTGGGATGGGACCATACCACCTGTTCTCTCAGGTTCACCCGATCCACGATGCATCCGTCAAAACGGAAAACATCAAAATTGACCCGGCGGGAGCAGGCAGCTATGACCAGGGTGTTGACGCCTTCTTCGCTGATGTCTTTTTTAAGCATGGCAACGCCGTCCTGACCGCAAAGAAACGGATGCGTCTTGGCTGTTTTGCGTGCTTTTTTGACCGTAGCGCACAGGCCGTCAATGTCCAGGGCATCTCCGATTCCGCAACCCGTGCAGATATAAACGCCATATTTTTTATCCATGGTTAACCTCTTACCTCCTTACCAGAGTTTGAATGGCTTTAAGGGCCATGCCCGTCGCATTCTGATTGGATGACACCACGTCCGCAGGCTTATTGGCGCATCCAGCAGCAAACATTCCGCCTTTGACAAAATCATTCACGATAAAGCCGTCTTCATTATAAGTCAGATCGGCTGGATGTTTGGCAAGGGCCGTTGTCGGCTGCATACCGGTTGCCAGGACGACCAGATCAACGGTCTGGCGGATTTTCTCGCCGGTTACGGCGTTTTCAGCCACGACCGTAACGTTGCGGGAACTGGGGTCTTCGCTGACTTCGGCAACTTTTCCCTTGATAAAGAAGACATTTTTATCTGCCTTGATATTCTCGTAAAATTTTTCGTAACGATAGCCCGGGGTCCGAAGATCGATATAGAAAATAAAGATCTTTGCATCCGGATACTGTTCGCGAATGTAGGTGGCATGTTTGAGGGAAGCCATACAACAGATATAGGAGCAGTACGGCAAGTGGTTTTCATCGCGGGAGCCGGCGCACTGGACAAAGGCAATGCTTTCCGGCGCCTTCTGGTCCGAGGGACGGGTGATTTTCCCGCTGGTGGGGCCATTGGTGGAAGCCAGTCTTTCCAGCATCATGTTGGTGATGATATTGGGATAGCGGCCAAAGCCGAGATTGTCGATCTTGCCGGCGTCGTAAGGCGTCCAACCGGTTGCCCACACCACGGCGCCCACTTTCAGACTGATGGTTTTAGCGGCCATGTCCAGGTCAACCGCATCATACTTGCAGGCTTCCTTGCACCTTTTGGCATCTTCTGTGCCGATGATCTGCGGAGAAAGAACAAATCGGGCCGGCAGGGACAAATCATTGGGAAGATAGGCTCCCTTGATCTTGTTCATGCCGAAATTGAAATCCGAGGATACTTCCGCCTGACAGGCCGCAGCGCATTCGCCGCAGCAGGTGCAATTTTCATTAACATATCGGGGGCTGATGCGGATATCGGCATCGTAATTTCCCGGGGTACCGCTGATTTTCTCGACTTCGGCCAGTGTCAGCACTTTGATTTTGGGATTGTCCTTGATTCTTCGAAAATTAATCTCAAGACCGCAGGACGGAGGACATAGCTTTGGGAAATACTGATTCAACTGCGCTACTCTTCCGCCCAGGTAAGGATTTTTTTCGACCAGGAACACCTCGTATCCCACTTCGGCAGCTTCGATGGCAGTGGTCAGTCCGCTGATCCCGCCACCAACTACCAAAATGCTTCCACTAGCAGGGGCTGCTTTGTCTGCTGTCATGCTATCCCTCCGTGCATTATAAGGTTTGGGTTTGTTTTTCTGTTACAGGTTTAAGTGTTAGGTTTTAGGTTCTAGGTGCTGTTGCCCGTGTCAGGCTTAAAACTTAAAACTTAAAACTTAAAACATGGTTTAAAAAAAACCTCCAGGCATCTGAAGATACCTGGAGGCGTGATAATCCTGCTAAACTAAGTCAATGAAAATATCCATCATTAGGCAATCAGTTTGATGTAGTCTTTCTTGAAGACATCCCATGTGCCCGCAGCCGGATCATATTTGGAGTTGACAAAGCAGAACCAGTTGGCATCATCCTGTCCGGGATAATCTGCCTGATAGTAGAATCCGGGATAACGGGTTTCTTTTCGGAACTGGATGTGACGAAGGTGAGCTTCGACCGTCCAGATACGGTGTTTGATTTCCCATGCTCTCATCAGTTCATGAAGGTCGCCGGCGCCCAGTTTCTCGCAGTCTTCGCGCATGGTTGCCAGAAGATCCATGACGATTTCAAGACTCTTGGAACTGGTCTGATAGAATGTTGCCGTTCCAGCGCCGTATTCATGGGTGGCCTTCATCAGGCGAAGGGCCATGCCGGAGGGTTTTACATAGTTGGGGTTGATATCAACCGCAGTGGTGTATGCGCAGTTGTCCAGATAGGTTCTGACCGGTTTGTAAACCATGTCAACCAGTGCTGCGGCAGACTCTTTGATGGCGGGTTTGAAATCCGCGTTGTCGCGGACGAATTTCACCATCTGTTTGGCAACAATACGGCCTTCGGCATGTGAACCGGAGGAGAATTTGTGGCCTGAGCAGCCAACGCCGTCACCTGAGGTAAAGAGACCGACAACCGTGGTCATGCGGTTATAAACTTTGCCTTTGTGTCCCCATTTGTAGGCAGCCGGGACCCAGTCTTCATCCGGACCGGAAACCCACATGCCGCAGCAGCCGGAGTGTGAACCCAGCAAATACGGTTCGGTCGGCATAACTTCGGAGTTTTTCTTTTCAGGCTCGGTGTTGGTGGCGCACCACAGGTTGGCCTGACCGCAGGTCATATCCAGGAAATCTTCCCATGCTTCGGACTCAAGGTGTTTGAGTTCTTTCTTGTCCATGGTTTTTCCAAGAGCTGCCAGGGCCGTAACCGTATCCATGATGATCGGGCCGCGTCCTGCCTTCATTTCAAACAGCATCAGGTGGTTACGCAGACAGGTCGGGGTCACCGCTGCAGTGCCGTACGGAGCGTATTTTGCAAGTTCTGCCTTGGCGGCGTCGCTGGCTGCAAAGTTTTCACCCAGACCATTGAGGGTCTTGGCTTTGAACAGCAGGAACCATGCACCAACCGGGCCGTAACCGTCTTTAAAACGGGCCGGGGTGAAACGGTTTTCCATCATGGAAAGTTCAGCGCCGACTTTCATGGCCATGGTGTAGGTGGAACCAGCGTTCCATACCGGATACCATGCGCGGCCTTTACCTTCACCGACGGAACGGGGCTGATAAATATTGACAGCGCCGCCGCAGGCAACCATGATGGTTTTGGCTTTGATGATATAAACGATGTTTTCGCGAACCGAGAAGCCCACTGCACCGGCAACCTGATTGGCATTGTTGGCATCCAGCAGAAGCTCGACGATGAAGCAGCGTTCGATGATATTGTCATTACCCAGAGCCGTCTTGGCAGCTTCAGCAACGATTCTCTTGTAAGATTCGCCGTTGATCATGATCTGCCATTTACCGGTGCGAACCGGCTGTGCCCCGCCTTTCAGGGAGCCCATTTCAAGGCCTTTTTTACCGTCCAGGGTTTTTCCGGCTTCATCTTTTTTCCAAACAGGAAGTCCCCATTCTTCAAAGAGATGAACAGAGTCATCCACGTGGCGACCAAGGTCGAAAATAAGGTCTTCACGAACCAGACCCATCAAGTCGTTACGAACCATCCGGACATAGTCTTCCGGGCTGTTGGTGCCAACATAAGTGTTGATGGCGGAAAGGCCCTGTGCCACAGCACCGCTTCTGTCCATGGCGGCTTTGTCGCAAAGCAGGATCTTGGTGCCGTCTGCGGCCCATTTTTTGACTTCAAATGCCGTACCGCAGGCAGCCATGCCGCCGCCGACAATAAGAATATCAACTTCGCGTTCTACAACTTTTGGATCTCTTTCGGCCTTGATTTCACCCAAAATTTTGTTCGGTAATGCCATGTTATATCCTCCTCAAAATTATATTTGATTCAAAGAGATGATTGAATAAATAATCCGATGCTGATGGGTTAGACCAATGTCGGTTTAATCATTTTGTAGCCGTCTGCTTCTTCCGTTGAAAGGAGCTGGCTGTCCAGATCTTTGCCTTTCAATGACAGATAACCATTGGCCTGGCCTTCCGGAGTGGTGCGGATGGGGAACTTGAAGCGTTTGATGAGTCCGTTTCTGAACTTGCAGGTCCAGACGACATCTTCGGTGCTCATCAGCGGCATGATGCTGCTTCCCAGCGGTACGAAATCAGAATAGCCACGGACTTCAATGGCCTGGGTGGGGCAAATTTTTACGCAGGAAAAACATTCCCAGCACTGATCGGGTTCCTGATTGTACGCTTTCATGGCGTTGGGATCGAGAACCATCAGATCATTTGGGCAAATGTACATACATGCGGTTTTGTCTCCGCCTTTGCAACCATCACATTTTTCTGCAATTACAAAACTTGGCATTTAAGATACCTCCATTGTTTTTTGGCTTTTCATAAGTTCAAGTTAATACGCGAATGCAAATTCCGGTAGCCTAAGATTAGGTCTGTTCAGCACCTCCCTTCATTTGTCTGCGGCCGCTGCAGTAGGCCGCTGTCTATTTGCAGCGAATGGGTTAAAAGTGCTCAATTAAAAGAACCATAAAAAATCGACCTGATATAACCATTTGGAATCTATCTCAAATGGCATGATAATTACTTTAAATTACAACACAATAATATATATAAGGTTGCATGAATATCACCCGGTGTTTTTCTTGTCAAGCACTTTTGGCAATTGACTTTCAACGCTCAATTTCCGAGTGTTCCGAAGGGAGGCAACCGTTTTTTCGCGGTAAATATCTTGCCAAAAAAATAATAACTCCATAATATTGAAATCGGGATGCATTAAACACGGTATTATTCCGACAAATGCCATTGGAATATGGGGAAAGGTTTTGGTTGACCAATTTGGTACTGTATATTCAAGCGCCATGAAGGTCAAGATCGAAAAATCAAAGACAGACATATCCGGAAATTTTCATTTCTTGCGATGAAGAACAATAATCACATTATAGGGAACTTATGACCACAACCGCATCGGATTGCAATTTATTTACAGGCGCAAAGCGCTATGTTCTGGATGAAGAGCTGGCAAGGATCGTCAATATCTCGATGGCGCTGGAAATGCCGCTGCTTTTAAAAGGAGAGCCGGGGACCGGCAAGACCATGCTGGCCCATGCCATTGCAGAGGTTCTTCACATGCCGCTGATCATTCTCAATGTCAAATCCAGTATGAAACTGGTGGAAGCTCTTTATCAGTACGACACCCTGACCCGCCTTAACGACAGCCGTTTCGGCGACTCCAAACGGGATGTCAGCAATATCGAGGATTATATCAAGATGGGCAAAATCGGCCAGGCTTTTACCGCCGATACCCGAACGGTGCTGCTGATCGATGAAATCGACAAGGCGGATACGGATTTTCAGGATGACATGCTGGATGTCCTGGATCAGATGGAGTTCGACATCATTGAAATCGACAAAACCATCCAGGCCCGGCACCGGCCGGTGTTCATCATTACCTCCAATGCCAAGAAGGACTTGTCGGATCCGTTTCTGGGCCGGTGCAATTTTCATCACATCGCCTTTCCGGACCCCAAGATGATGCGACAGATTGTCAAAGTGCATTTTCCGGAACTGGACAATGAACTGACGGAAAACGCCATTGCCGCGTTTTACAAGCTCCGGGAACTCGAGGCGGTTGAAAAACGTCCGGCAACCCGGGAGCTGCTCAACTGGGTCCGGGCATTGTCCGCGGATCCGGATTTTAAACCCAGCCGGCTGGCTAAAGGCGATGTCCCATTTATGGGCATTCTCTTTAAAAAAAGCCAGGATTTTACCCGCGCGGCCAATGCCGTCAACCGCAGGCGATTGTTTTAGATTGACTGAAATCATGATCAAATCCCAACCTTCACGTACCGTGGTACGGTTGCGATAGGAAACAGCCTATGTTTGTGGATTTTTTTTATCAGATCAAGGAAGCCGGCATCCCCGTAAGCCCCACGTCGTTTTTGACCCTGCATCGGGCGCTTCGGCAGGGACTGGTCGGCAGCCTTGGAGATTTTTACACAGCCTCCCGATGCATACTGGTGAAGAGCGAGCGGTATTTCGATCTGTTCGATCAGGTGTTTGCCCATCATTTCAAGGGCACGGAAATGCCGGATCAGGAGGGGTTTGCCCTGGATGAAATGGCCAGAAATCTGCTGGACACCTGGCTGCAGGACCCCAAACTCCTGGCGGATGCCCTGGGCATCGATGAAGCGGAGCTGAAAAAAATGACGCCCGAGGAGCTCATCGAATATTTCAAGGAGCGCCTCAAAGAACAAACCGAGCGGCACGACGGCGGCAGCAAGTGGATCGGAACCGGCGGCACGTCCCCTGTGGGTCATTCCGGACATCACCCCGGCGGCATGCGGGTGGGCGGCATGTCCCGGAACCGTTCCGCCATAAAGGTCGCCATGGAGCGGCGGTACAAGGATTATTCCCTGGACGGCCCCCTGACCCAGGCCATGGTCGGAGAGGCCATCAAACGCCTGCGACACCTGGTCCCCTCCGGTCCCAAGGACCGTGTGAATGTGGAATCCACCATTTACCAGACCATGAAAAACGCCGGGGAAATTGAAATCGTCTTTGACCGAAGCCTGAAAGACCGGCTCAAGGTGATTCTGGCCATCGACAACGGCGGCTGGTCCATGGATCCATATGTCGAGGTGGTGCAGACCCTGTTTGATTACGCCAAAGCCCAGTTCAAAGACATCAAGACATTTTTTTTCCACAACACCATCTATGATACCCTCTGGAAAGACGCGTCCCGATACAAGGAACCCAAGCGAGTGGAGGAATTTGCCGCCTTTGACCCGGACACCCGGCTGATTCTGCTCGGGGATGCCAGCATGGCCCCTTATGAACTCATGGCCAGAGACGGCTCCATTCACATTGAAGAACGCACTTCCAAACCCAGCATCGAACGGCTGAAATTTTTGTCCGAAACCTTCAAGCACTGCGTCTGGCTGAATCCGGCCCCGGTCTCCATGTGGAATTACACCCCGAGCATTTCAACCATCGGCCGCATCTTCCCCATGTTTGAACTGTCCATCGACGGCCTGGAAAAGGCAGTCGCGCAGTTGATGATGAAAAACTGATAATGGATTTATAATTATCCATCGTTTCAGTTTTTCAAGCCAATCCCTCATCACAACCAATGATTTCGAAAAGGAATCATTGGTTTTTTCAAGAATGATTAGTTCACGCCCGTGCCGGGCGTACGCAATAGTTTGGAGTCGGATGAGCATTATGCTCAACAAGAACAAACTTGATTAAACGATATGACGTACGGTATAATGTACTAAAAAAAACTACCAAGAGGTGCATTATGCAGAGATTAAAAATCGATCAAGACATTCGTCCAATGTCAGAGTTCCGAACTGGAATTGCTTCTTTTCTAAAACAAGTGCATGACACAAAGAGACCGCTAGTCATTACCCAGCATGGCAAAGGTGTCGCTGTATTACTTGATGTTGCAGAGTATGAATCCATGCAAGAAAAGATTGAGTTATTGGAGGACGTACAAACAGCCATAGCACAAATTAATGCTGGGGCTGGCATTGAACATAATGAAGCCAAGGCTGCAATTCTGGGACGGATCGGAAAATGAAAATCATATGGTCCCCTCTCGCGATAGACAGGGCAACAGAAATTTCAGAATACATAGCTCGGGACAATCCTTTGGCTGCAGCAAAATGGGTAGAAACCTTGTTCGACAAGGTTCAACTCCTCAAATCTTCACCAAAGAGTGGTCGGATAGTTCCAGAAATACAAAGAGAAGATATTCGTGAATTGATTTATGGAAATTATCGTATCATTTACAGAGTTGAGAAAGACAAAATATCAATGCTTACTGTTCGGCATAGAAAACAAATTCTGCCTGTAGATGAAATACAGGCAGAACGAATATTATTAGCAGTGTGAGGGGCAATCCATGGAATGGAACATGTTAATCGACTCAGAAGTTGTGAATTTGGCTGTGCCCGAGCAGTTTTCGACATTTTCAAACGCATATCTTCAGCTATTCGCTTATGTACTGTACTGGCAAGATCGACCAAGAAGGCAACATATGTAAGGGGCTCCGTTGTATTGTATCTTGCATTTCACGCAACCGAATTATTTCTAAAGGGCGCGATTTTAAAATCGGTTCCCGAGGAAAATGTGGGGACAACACATAACATCGGGACTCTCAACAACAGATACAAAAATCTCTATCCGGGTAAAAAATACATGTTCTATCTTCTATTTATTACATCAGAGGAGCCAGATTTTTCTAATATCGAGCCAGACAAAGTAAAAGAATATAAAATCATAATTGAAAAGTTTGAGAAGGACAATCCTCATGATCAAAAATACAGATATCCACAGAATAAGGAAGGACAACCGTGGTCTGGACCAAATGGGTTTGAACCGTCTTCATTCCTTCGTGAACTGAAGCAGCTCAGAGAATAATTAAATTGTTATATCAGAACTTATTTTCAGCTAATAATTTTCGTATATATGGTGAATAATAGTGCGAAGGATCTTTACCTGAATCTCAAAAATGCATTGCTAACAAAGGCATACAGCAGATCGCAAAAGCGCGCGCCTACTGATGCCCAGCGTTAGAATCAATAAATCAAAAGTTAATGCGAAATTACAATATCTTAATAACGAATGATGATGGAATTGAATCACCTGGTCTCCGAGCTGCAGTTAAGGCAGTGATAGACATTGGAAATGTAACAATTGTTGCTCCAAGCCATCAGCAAACAGGAACCGGGCGTGGCTTAACCGGAGACAAATTATCATGTCTCAAACCCATTGAATATCAAATAAACGGAAGGGAAATTCCAGCTTATCACTGTGAGTGTTCACCTGCTCTAATTGTCAGACATAGTTTAAGAACGATATTCAAAGAAAATATTCCTGATTTGCTTGTTTCTGGAATTAATTATGGAGAAAATCTTGGAATCAACATTACAAGCTCAGGCACTATCGGTGCAGCACTTGAAGGGGCGAGCTCTGGCATACCTGGTATAGCAATATCCAAACAAACCGATATTGAATCCCATCACAGATATACGGATCAGGATTGGACGGCATCATCATTTTTCCTGAATCGTTTTGCAAAATCTCTATTATCGAAAAAAATACAATCCGATGTCGATGTTTTGAAAATTGACGTCCCTAGTGATGCCACTCTGTTAACTGAATTCAAAATCACCAGGTTAGCAAAGGTAAGTTATTATTCAAAAGCCATCGAAAATCCTACAATTAAAAGCAGAATAGGTGATGGAAAAACTATCATAAATATTAATGGGGCGGAACTTGACCCTGAATCAGATATTTATGCTTTTGCAATTGACAGGTTTGTGTCTGTTACGCCTTTGAGTGTTGATTTGACTTCGCGTGTACAACTATCTGAACTCCAAAGATTGCTTTGCAAATAACCATATGAAATTATTTATAATCGGGTGATGGGAGTTCACCCCCCCCCCTGTATCCATCTCTGGACAAGGATGATGTCGAATCGAGCCGGGTATTTCATCAATTCCCTGCTCAGTATTTTTCTGGGTGTCATTTTCCTGCGCGAGCGCTTGCGCCCCTTTCAGTGGCTTCCCATCGGGCCCAGGACGGCTCCATCACATTGAAGAGCGCACTTCCAAACCCAGCATCGAGCGGCTGAAATTTTTGTCCGAAACCTTCAAGCACTGTGTCTGGCTAAATCCGGCCCCGGTTTCCATGTGGAATTACACTCCGAGCATTTCGGCCATCGGCCGCATCTTTCCCATGTTTGAACTGTCCATCGACGGCCTGGAAAAGGCGGTCGCGCAACTGATGATGAAAAACTGAATATGAAAATGTAATTTTTCATTTTTGTCATTCAGTCTTTCAGGTCAATTCCCTCCATCATAGCCAATGTTTTCGAAAAGAAAACATTGGCTATTTTCTACCGTTATATACTTGGCTACGGCCATGTAAATATATGATATCGCGAAAATCCGCTCCACCTATATATCCACAGTGATCACTAAAAGCAGGCGTGGTGGCCATGGTTTTTCATCATTCAATTATTTTTTGTACAGAGCCGCTGTCCTTTTTACTTTATTTTTGATTTCTTTCACCAGCCAATCCGGCTCTATTACTCTTGCCGCATCGCCAAAAGACTGAATCCAAGCGATCAATTCCACATCCGATGTGACGAACAATGTAAGACGAATTTTATCGTCATCAATATTTGTGATTTTCTGATCCGGGCTCCAGGTCCGCTCAGCCACGTGTCGTGCCGCCCAGCCGGTGAACTCCACCTCTGCCTCGAAACAATTATCCTTTATGACACCAAAGTTTTTATTGAAAACTTCCTCAAAATCATAATCCGCCGGGTATTCAAAACCCCGGTCTGTCATTTCCACCTTTAATAACCGGTGAATCGCCAGCAATGGATCGAAATCCGGTTCCCTGTAAGTTTTGCCCGGTTCTCTGGCCAATCGAGCGTGGAGATACAGGGTATCCCGATAGGAGAATATCTTCAGCGGGCTGATATGATAGGTTTTGGCCTTCTTTTCCATTATCGCCTGGTATGTGATCCGACAGGTATTCATCGCTTTCATGGCCTCGATCAGGATGCGGATTTGTTCCTGGTGGGGGGTATAATCGATCGTTCCCGTGCTGAAGGAGGCAAAATGGCGAGACGGTAATCCACCTGCGCTTGCTGTCAAGGACAGGTTTTTCTCCAAGGCCCGGGTAGCCTCAAGATAAAACTGATCACCCAAGAGATGTTCCGTAAATGTCTTGCACATCTGCAAGGCGGTAAGTTCCGACTCGGTCAACGGAATTACGGGCGTTGCTTTTCCCTGCTTGACGATGCGGTAATATTTTCTGTTTCCCTGAATGGTTTCTTCAATTTCCACGCTATAGGCCATCCGGATATCATCGATCAGCCTGATGACGCTCTGTTTTGAACAACCGAGCATTCTGGACAATTCTATAAGTGAATAGCTCGCGTTGGAAAATAGCAGCCTGGCAAACAGGCTGATCAGTTTCTCCCCGTAACTCTTGTGATCATCCAATTTTTTCGGCATCATGCCCTCCCCTTAAAAAGATGATTAATCATTCTGCGACATGGAACGCTACCATGTTATCATGCTTTCAAACAATGAAAACATTTCATGCGGATCGGGTTCAAGAAGATTAACGAATGGATGCATGCTCAAGGGAAACGACTTTTCCCAGAGGCCATTATCAACCCATCAAGATTGAAGGAGGAAAAAATGAACCTATTCATTTATGGATCGCTTCTGAATGGCATGAGTGGAAATCCGGTATTATCCGACACTCATTTCTTGGGTGTGGGATTTACTACCGGTCATCCATATGATTTGGCATATGATTTTGGCGATTATCCCACGATCGAAAGTGAAAACGGTTCTGCCTACGGTGAGCTATATGACATTGACAGCAAGAAGCTTAAGACATTGGACAAAATTAAAGGTTACAACCCGAAAGCTGCACAACATTCTTTATATGTGCGAAAAGAGATCAATTGCATATTGTTAAATGATGGATCTCAGATTGATGCATTTGCGTATTTTTATAATCATCCACTGAAAACTTCACGGATTATTCGTGGAGATATAAATGATATCTTCCTTAGAATCTTTCTGAAAAGCGGCGGTATATGACCTATGGCCAGTGTGCTGCGGATCAGTAGATGTTCCGTAAAGGGTTTCACATCTCAATGTCCACGCCATAGGCCGTCCGGATGTAATTGACAAGCCTGATGACCGTTTGTTTGGAGCAGCCGAGTTTCTTGGATAATTCCATCTGGGAATAGCCCGCTCCGGTGAAGAGAAGCCTGACAAACAGGCTAATCAGTTGCTCCCCATATCTCCTGTGTTCAGTCCATTTTTCCGACATCATACCCCTTGAAAAAAGATGAATAGTCGTTCCGTTATATGGAACGCTACCGTGATATAGTACTTTCAAACAGTGAAAATATTTATGCGGATCAATTCCAGGAAGAGCAACGAATGGATGTCAACCGAAAGAATGCCCTTATGAAATCCCAACAAGATCCTTCTCTTTACCACCTTCCTCCCCACAATCTCGAAGCTGAAGAAGCCATTATCAGCGCTATTCTTCATGATAACAGCACCCTGATGGACATTGTCGAAGTTCTGGCTGCGGATGATTTTTATCGCTCCGCCCATCAAAAAATTTACGCAACCATGCTGGAACTCTTTGGCAAGGGGGAGCCTGTTGACCTGGTGACCCTGGCCAATGCCCTGAAAGTAAAGGGGCATCTTGAGACCATGGGCGGCATATCCAGTATCATACAGATTCTGGAATCGGTTCCTATCGCCGTCAATGCCGTTCATTATGCCAGAATCATCCATGACAAAGGTTGTTTGCGTCGGCTCATTGAAAAAGCCAACCATATCGTCAATGGACCTACGGGTCTTGCACCGCTCACATTTCTGAAATCATATACCCGTTTTGAAAATCCGGCACCGGAAATCAGATGAAATATTCTTTTTCAGATATTCAATAAGCAATTAGGAGGTCACATTACGACGACTCGGAATTTAAAAGGATTTACTCTTATTGAACTCATGATTGTCATAGCAATCATTGGCATTCTGGCTGCAATCGCAATTCCTAACTTTATCTCTTACAGGAATAAAACTTACTGCGCTGCTACAGAGTGCGATGCCTATAGTATCGCTCAGGCTATAACCGATTACTTTGCGATACCGAGTCATGTTGGAATGCCTTTGATTTCGGATTTGAATGGTGGGCACGGTGTAACTCTTACTGCTCCTAATGTATTGGCTGCAATTACGGGTACAGATTCTAATATCACGATTACAGTATGGGATGGAAGTAAAAGGTGTCCTGAAGACTACAAATTGGGCATGAACGATGGTGGCAGTAATGCTTATTGGGGAGAACAAGCTTTTAACCTCAGGATGAGATAACGTGCAGGCTGTAATCCATTCTTCATTGACGGACGGTTGTGTAAGCAGGCCGGATGACATGCAACGCTGCATCCTGACGTTTTACGAGTCGTCAAATTTCATAGATTTATTAATGCAACAGTAGATCTGAAATCTACGTTTCAAAAGGAGATCATGCCATGGCTAACGTAATCAACGTGATACACCCATACAAATATAATGGCACATGGGTATTTGACGATGAGAGATTGGGATTGTTTCAAGAGCCATTTGTTTCCGGCGCCGACGACGTTATCGAAAAGATGGTGGCTGAAATCAATAATGCAGAAAAAGGATTTACCCTATTGTTTTCGTCAACCCCGTTTCCTGGACATCAGATTGAATTTCAGCGGCGACGTGAAGAATCCGATGGCAACTGGTACTATTCCAAACTTCTGGACATGGAAGGCTGGCTTTGTCCGGCATTGCTCAAGTTTTTCGACATGGCGCCCAATTATATCTATGCGCAATTCAAAGAAAAAACATAATTAATTACAAGGTAATGACGATGCTCCTGACGCTGACAACAACGCATAAACCGGCAACAGACCTGGGATACCTGCTACACAAGAATCCTTATCGGTGTCAGGCAACCAGGCTGCATTTCGGTACCGTGCATGTGTTCTATCCGGTGGCAACGGCCGAGGCGTGCACCGTCGCCATCCTGCTTGATGTTGATCCCGTGGACCTCGTGAGAGGCAAAAACAACGCCAATGCCGGGACACCTCTTGAACAGTATGTAAACGATCGACCCTACGTGATTTCTTCGTTCATGAGTGTGGCCCTCTCGCGGTGCTTTGGCCAGACGCTCAACGGCAGATGTAGACAAAAGCCTGAACTGGTGGATGCCAGGATGCCCCTGTCAGCCAAGATGTCGGTTTTGCCCTGTCGCAGTGGTGAACAGTTCCTGCATGGACTCTTTGAGCCCCTTGGCTACAATGTCAAGGCACGGCGTCATGAGCTGGACAGAAAGTTCTCCGAGTGGGGAGACAGCATCTATTACACGGTGGAGATTTCAAAAAAGACAACGGTGGTCGAGCTTTTCAAACACCTCTACGTGCTCATTCCCGTCCTCGATAACCAGAAACACTACTATGTAGACAGAAATGAAATCGATAAGCTGTTGAGACACGGCGAAGGATGGCTTGCGGCGCATCCTGAAAGGGAAAACATCGCAAAACGATATCTCAAATATCAACGGAGCTACGCCGAGGAAGCGCTTGCCAGACTGATGGATATCAACCCTGCCGAGCAGGAGGCGGATAACGACAGGAATGATGCGCATTCTGAAGATACGATGGAAAGGGCGATAAACCTCGATGAAGAACGGCTTGAGGCAGTCATGGAGATTCTGAGAGCATCCAGCGCCGAGCGTGTTCTCGATCTTGGCTGCGGAAAAGGAAAGTTGCTACGGTTGCTTCTTAAGGAAAAGCAGTTCACTAAGATCGTCGGACTGGATGTTTCGTTCCGGGCATTGGAGATCGCCTCCGAACGCCTGCGCCTGAACGAGCTGCCAACCGGGCAGAAGGAACGGATTGAGCTTTTGCATGGCTCTGTCATGTACCGGGACAGGCGTCTTGATGGATACGACGCCGCTGCTGTCGTGGAGGTGGTGGAACACCTCGATGCGCCGCGCCTGGAGTCCTTCGGAAGAATGCTCTTTGAGTTCGCCCGTCCCGGCACAATCGTTCTCACGACACCGAACCGTGAATACAACGTCCTGTGGGAGAATAATGGGGTCGATAGGCTCCGCCACAAGGACCATCGTTTTGAGTGGACGCGCCGGGAATTCCACGATTGGGCAATGACAGTCTCAAGAAGATATGGCTATGACACGAAATTTTCCCCAGTCGGTCCGGTGGATGAACGATATGGTTCTCCGACCCAATTGTGCATTTTTACTCTCGCTGGATAACCTGGTGAAGGTAGGAATAAAAATGGAAATAAAAATACCCAAATTATCCCTTGTGGTGCTTATCGGGGTGTCAGGCTCCGGGAAGTCGTCTTTCGCGAAGAAGTGCTTCAAAGGAACCGAGATTTTGTCGTCCGACTATTGCCGCGCTCTCGTATCGGATGATGAGACCAATCAGGCTGCAACAGACGCGGCTTTTCAAGTGCTGCACTTCATCGCATCCAAAAGGCTCGCCGCGGGCAGACTCACCGTTGTGGATGCTACCCATGTGCAGCCCGAGGCCAGAAAACCCCTCATTTCCCTGGCGCGGGAATACCATGCCATCCCCGTGGCCATCGTCTTCGATCTTCCTGAAAAAATCTGTCAGGATCGGAACAGGTCGCGCCCCGACAGGGATTTTGGAGGTCATGTCATCAGGCAGCAGCATTCACAGCTTCTCCGTTCCTTGCGCGGTCTGAAAAAGGAAGGATTCAGGCACATCCATACGATTTCAACTGAGGCGGATGCCAATGGCACAATCGTCGAAAGGGTAGCCATGTGGAACGACAGGAACAATCTCAAGGGACCCTTCGATATCGTCGGAGACCTTCACGGCTGCTTCGATGAGCTCACGGAACTTCTTGAAAAGCTCGGATATACGCCAGGCAGCCGGAATCCGGAAAACCCCATGGCCGGTCCGATTTACTCGCATCCCGAAGGCCGGATGATGATTTTCCTTGGCGATATCGTGGACCGGGGTCCGGCAATACTTGCAACTCTCAGGCTCGTCACCAACATGGTCAATTCCGGCAGCGCCCTCTGTGTGCCTGGAAACCATGACATAAAATTCCTTCGGAAGCTCAACGGAAAGGACGTGCAGATCACCCACGGCCTTGCGGAAACCATGCGGGAAATAGACGCTCTGGACAAGGACGCGGGAGGCGCTTTCATTGGGGAGATCAAGCGCTTTATCGATGGTCTGATCAGTCATTACGTTCTGGACGGCGGCAGACTTGTCGTGGCCCATGCCGGCCTGAAGCAAGAAATGCAGGGTCGCGGATCTGCGAGGGTTCGAGAATTCTGTCTGTTTGGCGAGACAACCGGTGAGATCGATGCGTTCGGCCTTCCCGTAAGGCACAACTGGGCCGCCGAATATCGCGGGCCCGCCATTGTGGTCCATGGCCATACGCCCGTACCCGAGGCTGAATGGCTGAACAGGACCATCAACATCGATACCGGCTGTGTCTTTGGCGGTAAACTCACCGCCCTGCGTTATCCTGAAAAAGAACTGGTTTCAGTCCCTGCCCGGCGCATATACTGTGAACCGGCACGGCCGTTCAAGCATCAGGGCGGAGAATCGGAATCAGCCGCCATGACATCCCAGCAGTACCACGATGACCTGCTCGATGCCGAAGATGTTCTGGGCAAGCGTTTGGTGACCACCCGCCTTCGTTCGAATGTAACCATCCGCGAGGCCAATGCCATTGCGGCCCTGGAGGTCATGAGCCGTTATGCGGCAAATCCCAAATGGCTCATCTACCTGCCGCCCACCATGTCTCCGACCGAAACGAGCCGGAGGGAAGGCTATCTTGAGTATCCGCAAGAGGCTTTTTCCTATTACCGCGCCAATGGCATCCCTCGCGTCGTTTGTCAGGTGAAACACATGGGCTCCCGAGCGGTCGTGATCGTGTGCAAAAACGAGGCTGCCGCCATGCGCTGTTTCGGTGTTCGAAACGAGGGAATCGGCATTGTTTACACCCGGACCGGTCGGCGGTTTTTCAGCGACCTTGCCCTTGAACAGGAACTTCTGGCGATCATCCGCGGCGCACTCGATGCTTTGGACTTCTGGTCCGAATTCTCGACTGAATGGATATGTCTGGACTGCGAACTGATGCCATGGTCGGAGAAAGCCAAAGAGCTCTTAAAAACACAATACGCCGCTGTGGGCGCTGCTGCAACGGCATCCCTTTCAGCGGCCATCGAAAATCTTCGGATGGCTGGATCCCGGATTGACCTCGATATCGGCTTCAAGCCGTCAGCCGAAGGTACAGCCCGCGAATTCAAGATCGATGATCTCTTGAAAAAATGCGAGGCGCGCAAAGACACCGTTGAGAGCTACATCACGGCCTATCAACAATACTGCTGGCCAGTGAATTCACTCAAAGACCTGCGGATTGCTCCATTTCATGTTCTTGCCACCGAGGGCCAGGTTCATGTGGACAAGGATCACAAATGGCACATGAACATCATTTCAAGGATTTGTGCGGCTTCAGAGGAAATCCTGCTATCCACATCTTTCAGCGTCGTTGATGTAGACGATGAACAAAGCATGGCGGCCGCATGCAGGTGGTGGGAAGATCTTACCGGAAAGGGGGGCGAAGGCATGGTGGTAAAGCCCCATGACTTCATAAGCAGAGGGAAGAAGGGCCTGGTTCAGCCTGCCGTCAAGTGTCGCGGTCGCGAATACCTGCGGATCATCTACGGTCCTGAATACACGCTCGAAGAAAATCTTGACAGGCTTCGATCAAGATCGTTGGGGCCAAAGCGCTCCCTTGCCTTAAGGGAGTTTGCGCTTGGCGTGGAAGCCCTGGAGCGCTTTGTGCGAAAAGAGCCGCTCAGGCGAGTGCACGAATGCGTTTTCGGGGTGCTGGCTTTGGAGAGTGAACCGGTTGACCCAAGACTCTGATCCATGACGGTATGGCTATAACGTAACTGAATAAAGGTGATGTGATGGAATGGTTTAAAGACCGATATGTCACGGAAGTTCCCATTTCGGGAATACTTGATTGTCTCGATGAAAAGAAATTGCGTTTGCCGCTATATCAACGCGATGCCGTATGGTCGGTAGGTCGTATTTGCGCCCTGTGGGACTCGCTGTTGCGAGGCTTTCCTTTACCTTCATTCCTGCTGGTCAAAGGCGATGGTTCCGGCCGTGCATTGGCTGGAGATAAAGCGAGGTGTAAAGTCGTTTCAGACGATACCGAAGCCTATTATGCCGTGCTTGATGGACAGCAACGATTATGGGCTATTATAGCCGGGGCAGGCAAAGATCCTGGTATCAGGTTATGGGTGGACCTTGCGCCACCGGAAAAATATCATCCTTTGCGCTTTCAGTATTGGCTGCACCCATGCACCCGAGCTTTTCCATTTGGGTTTCGCATGGAGGCAAGTGGTGAACATGATTTCCATCCTCTGCACGACCGATCTTTTCAGGAAATATGGGAATGTATGCAAAGGACGGAACATGCGGGCAAGGAATTTTACGAAATTCCTCCGGACACGACTTTCCCCTGGGAGGCCGGTTGTCCCGTTCCGCTCTCGGTATTGCTCACACTCGATACCTCGTCAGATGGCTTGAATAATCATATCGATGAACTTATCCAAACTCAGCGGGCAATTTCAGATAAATATGGAAGGCTATTACGCGAACCGAACCCCGAGGTTCTCCAAAAAGTTATCAATGGATTGAAACGCATCGGCAAAGCCAGGTTGACCCTACAGTATATCGATCTGAACGACTTGGAACAGGATGAAGGCGGTGGATACGCCTTGTTTGAACGTATCGGACGTGGAGGCTTGCAAATCAGCCCTCGACAGCTTGCAGTCTCCAAGCTGATGTTAGTGCTTGGAAAAGAAGGAAACGATGCGCTCGCCAGTTTTCAAAAATCCGGGTATGGTTGTTTGCTGGAAACTGAAGATGTCATCCACGCATTGGCTCGGGTGGCTTTGGCGGAAGTTAAGACCGCTTCGCATATAGGTGAAGAACGGAAGCCGGATGATATGGAAAAAGCCGATAAGCACGATTTGAGCGAATTGAGTGTTGAACGTTTACAATCGCTAAAAAAGAACGGAGATGTCTGGGCAAGCTTTATAAAACGATTAAGGACATATTGTGAACCTCTCGCTGGTGATCCTGAACAAACCATTCTTGGTTTTGCATTCGACCGTGTTTTCCGGATATTGAAGTTCGATCCACAGAGCAATCCAAACGGTTTTCCTCTGGTTCAACTCGCCAAGTTCTCACGTGACAGGGAAGGCGTCGCGCCGATTACACTTCACCCCCTGTTGTTATGGCAATTGAAATACTCGGGGAGTCAGCCGCCCGATAGCGCACACAGAGACGAAATGTTGCGGTGGATTCTATTTGCCAATGGCCTGACAAATATGCCCCAACATACTGTTTTAAACCGAGAGATGTTCGATCAAGTAAATACGACAGGCCATTTTTCATTTGCTGAAATACTTGATAAAATTTTTAAAGATGAAGGACAAAACAAACTTCTTCAAGGTCTGGGTTTTCAGTGGAGCGAGCCTTCGCTGAGAGAAAGCGGTGAAGTCGAGGATGTTATGCCTGATCGCAAGGCATTACCCACACCCACTGAGGTTGTCACTCTGACTGCAAAACGTTTAATCTTGAGAAATTCGGTCTATTCCGGAATCAGTGATTTCATTCTGATGTGGAACCAGCGGGAAGGACTATATGAAATGTATGGAAAAGTAGAACCAAAACATATTCCATCTCTTTTTGGCAAGGGCCGTCCTTTTGACGCGGATCATATTGTGGCACGAAATCGTTTACTCCGTATTGCGTTGGACGAGGAAGTATTGAGGCAGGGATGCAGTGTCTTCTTTAAAGATGATTACCATGCAACAACGCACTTTGTTAAAGATTGGTGCTTTCGCAAAAACTTGCCCAATATAACAGGTAACTACCGCTATTGGCCGAAGCGCTTGAATCGGTCTGACAGTAACGATTCTGTAACAGAGAAAATGTCAATGGAATCTATTTTGGAATCTCTTGGCGGACACCCGTTATTCGGCTGTTTTGAGCAAGAGGCAAGCGATATATCTTGGTCTTGGAGCGCCATACCACAGGAAGATCGGGCGAATTGGATGAACCTGCCGCCATCTGATTCTTTATGGACCGCCGACTTGGTTGAGCAATTTATTCAAGTTCTTCTACAACGAGAATATTTTCTCTACAGAAATGCTTACACCTTTTTGACCGGAGAACCGGCCGAAAATTTTGAGTGTCATGGAATAATATAACAGACATCCCCCCTGTCTGAGAAAAGGAGAGCACATGGCATTCATGGTTTTTGAGAAACATGGAAGCGACCTGCTCCAGACTGGTGAGTATTTCAGTCAAAACTTAAATGTTAACCACTGCAAGACAGCAAGGAGCAGATCATATGAATAGCCTTCAATCTTATTCACGAATCGTCTTTTTTACCGGCGCGGGAATGTCCGCTGAAAGCGGCGTACCGACTTACAGGGGAAAAGGCGGCATCTGGGACCAGTATGATTATCAGGATGTAGCCTGCCAGAAAGCTTTCGAAAAATATCCAGAAAAAGTTTTGGCATATCATGAAATGCGGCGCAACTTACTGCTTTCGTGCCATCCTCACGCAGGCCATGCGGTGCTGACAGCCATCGAAAACCAGCACCCTGAAGTGATCATCGTCACCCAGAATATCGATGGAATGCACCAGCGTGCCGGAAGCCGGAATGTCATCGAGATTCATGGAAGCATATGGCGGATGCGCTGTCCGGTTCATGGAATTTTTGAAGATATGGGAGAAACATATCGCCATTACACCTGTCCCCATTGCGATGCGTGGCTCCGTCCGGATATCACCTGGTTTGATGACGCAATGAATGAGCAGGTCATGAAAAGAGCCGATGATGTGGTTTCTCACTGCAATCTCTTTGTCTCCATCGGAACTTCGGCCATTATCTGGCCGGCAGCCGGTTTTCCGGAACTGGCCAGAGATTACGGGGCTTGGTGCGTTGAAATCAATCCGGAGGCCACCAAACTGTCCTCTCTTTATCATGAAACCATTCGGCTGCCCGCATCGGAGGCACTTCAGCAACATCCTTTTATGGCATCAAGGTGAACTCGAACGTTATGAACAATGCAAAAAGAATAACTCTTTTGACCACTCCAGGCACCTGGATCGAGGGGGAATCTCTCCGTCAACTCGAAAGGGTGGCCTCCTTTTCCGGTATGATGAAGGTCGTAGGTTTTCCCGACCTTTTTCCGGGAAAAGGAATACCGGTCGGGGCGGCCATGCTCACCGAAGGAGAGTTCTATCCTCATCTTGTAGGATCGGATGTCGGATGCGGAATATCCCTGTTCGCTACCGGGCTGACATGTGCAAAAGCCAAGCCTGAAAAATGGTTCAAAAAACTGAAAGGATTGGAGGAACCCTGGGATGGCGATGCTGCAGTGTGGCTGGAGGAACGATCCGCACAGCCGGTTTTTCTCGATGCAGCGGGGACCATCGGACACGGCAACCATTTTGCCGAGCTTGTCCGGATAGGAGAAATCAAGGACAGGGAGCTTTCCCGAAAAATGCGACTCGATGAGGATGCGCTATTCCTCATCGTTCACTCCGGCTCCAGGGGCCTTGGGGAGTCACTGCTTCGCAGCCACACGGATCGCTTCAAAGCCGGCAGTCTGAAGATGGGAAGCGATGAGGCATTTGCCTATCTTGCCGGTCATAACAATGCAGTCCTGTGGGCACGGGCAAATCGCGAATTGATCGCCCACCGTTTTCTTGAACAGCTTCACAGCGGCTACCGGAAGATTGTGGACTGCTGCCACAATTCCTTGACTCCCATCGATAATAAATCCCCGGGTCGTTTTCTTCATCGGAAAGGGGCTGCGGCATCCGACAGTGGTGCGGTAATCATCCCTGGTTCGCGGGGTTCATACAGTTATCTTGTGACCCCGATTGGCGATCAGGAACACAATCTTTGGTCCGTGGCTCATGGGGCTGGGCGTAAGTGGATTCGGTCGGAGTGCAAAGGCCGTCTTCGGGAGCGCTACCGCGCCGACTCCCTTACCAGAACTAAGCTGGGAAGCTATGTCATCTGCGAGGACAAAGAGCTTCTCTACGAAGAGGCCCCCCAGGCGTACAAAGACATAGAAAGTGTGATTGGCGACATGGTTTCCTTTGGACTCGTTCGGGTCATTGCCTCGTTTTCCCCGCTTCTGACTTATAAGGTGCGGGAACGATGAGCGAAGTTCTGTTACAGATAACATCAGGACGCGGGCCCGTGGAATGCGCATGGGTTGTTGCCCGCCTGGTTGATACAATCCTGGCGGATGTCCGGTTGACGGGGCTTGAAGCCGAAATGATCGAGAAGGAAGATGGCAGCCAGAAAGGGACGCTTCTTTCTGCGCTGATCCATCTGGCCGGAGAGAGATGCGAGGCCTTTATCGCCGGATACGAGGGCACGGTGCAGTGGATCGGCAAGTCCGCCTTCAGGCACGGACATAAGCGAAATAACTGGTTCGTCGGTGTCCGGCGGTTATCGATCCCGAAAACCGAATCGTTTCACGACAGGGATGTTCGTATTGACACCATGCGAGCCTCCGGTCCGGGAGGACAGCACGTCAACACCACAGACTCGTCGGTTCGAGCCCTTCATCTGCCTACCGGACTTGTGGCGATTGCCCGTGATGAGAGGTCCCAGATGGCCAACCGCAAAATGGCCCTGGAGCGGCTTGCAATTCTTGTGGCCCGTGACGAGCAGCGAAAACAGAACAAGGCCCGACAGACAAGATGGGATGCCCATAACGAATTGGTGCGGGGCAATCCGGTGAGGGTGTACGAGGGACAAGCGTTCAAGCTTGTACATAACTGACCGAGAGAAAAAGGGGAACGGACCGAAATCACCGGGATAAACCGGCATGGCATATGTTTTTACGGGGATGTCCATAAAATTTGAATGTCTTTTTAGGCAACGGATGCCGTGTTAAAGGGAGAATGCGTTATGACGATTGCGAACAATAGAACGATTACAGCCCACGATCTTCTGCTCGGATTTCTCGACCTTCGGGGTATGACTCCGAATTTCGACAACTGGACAGAAGAACTGCTATCCGACAACCCGCCGCGCCTGTTTCGTCGGCGGCAATTGGTAGCGTTGTTTCAAGCGTTTGGTATTCCATGGGACCCCCAGTCTTTCGTTGAGGGCAAATTCATTCATTCGGAGCACCACCGGTACGACTCCCTGCTGTCAAAGCTCTCGGTAGAATTTCCGGAAGAAATGAATCATAGCGCCTGGACCGACGACGTCCGGTTGCCAAGGTTCTTCGCAACCCTGTTTAGTTATCGCATGCGCGTCGAACGTGTCCTGTCGTTTTCTGATCTTATACTGACAGCGAGCGGTCTGTTTAAACTCGCCTATGACAAAATCTGCGAATTGAACGGGATCATTCAGAATAACATCGTCAACATCGATGACATCTTGGCGGCGCTGATCAGCCCGGAAATGGCGGCATTCCCGATCGAACAAATAGTGCGCGACTACGGCTACCCCGATGTTAATCTGTGCGAAATCGACGGAGATTGGTGGTAAGAAAAAGCTGAAGCGGTCAAAATCCTGGCGAAAACCCTGATTCCCCAGGAAAAGGCCGATGAAACCTGGGCCGCAACCCTTTTTGTGAACCTGGATCTGTCCCGGATCCAGCGGGAGACCCTGCTCAGGCTTCGGGATATCATGGTCAGCCATCCGGGCGCCTGTCCGGCTATTCTGCGCCTGAACAGCCCGGACCATACCCAGATCATCATATCCCTTTCCGATCAATTGAAAGTAAAGGCGGAAAGCAAGCTCAAGCGCGATATCAACGCGCTTCTGGGATATCCGGCAGTTCCGGAACACGGCTGTGGCCGGTGTTGCGGGAATTGTCTCCTAAGCATATAGTTCGTTTTATTGGTAGCGATTCCCTGATCAGGTCATCGCAAAATTAAGAGGATATCTATGAAAAAGCAAGAGCGAAATCAGCCAAGAGGAAGGTAGGAAATGAAAAAGAAACAAGTTTGGAGGTTTTATTGTGACTTTTGCAAAAAAATCAGGGTGTAACGGCGATCGTATTAAACGACACGAAAGCTCATGCACAAACAACCCGGAGGAAAATGTAAAATGTGTGACATTACAGGGTTAGAGCAAAAACCAATTGCCGTGTTGATATCTGCGCTTGGAAAAGGTGACGGAGAAGGCGTAAATAACTTAAGGGAACTTTCCGAAGGTTGTCCAGTTTGCATGTTGGCTGCTATCAGGCAGTCAATATTGCAATATTATCATTGCGACGAAGATGGCGATAGTGGATATCGCGTTAAATTTGAGTTTAAAGATGAGAAGAATATGTTTTAGAAAACGATAAATGGCTTCAGAAATTCATCGAACTTTGATTTTTTTGAAAAGGGCGAGCAGTGAATATATTAAACACCTGTCTTTGCCGCCTCACAGCTTTCTGGCAGAAGAATGGACCGCGACCAGGAAAGCCGTTGCGTCGAACCATTATCGGGGATTTCCCGGATGCATCCAGCGCTGAGGGTTTTTTGAAAGAAAACAACCCTGCTGGCAATTGGCCTTATCTTTTCTGTTACCGGCTTGAGCCCATGTCGGAGTACCGGGGCGACTACAGTTATCCGGTAACGATCTTCGACCGAAATGGCAATATGCACGGCGGTTATGACAACAATAAGTTCGACTGTTTTCCAGGCCGCATGGAAGCGGATTGCCGCTTTAAGCTGGGTAACATTGTCCAGTTTGGTCATCACAAACTGGTGCTGGGGGTTGTGAGAGCTTTGCCGCCCGATCCCGCCTTTGTCGCACAAATGGGGGGTGTAAGTGGAATGCTTGACGCTGCTGATGATTCCTATCTGGTGCTGTACGGCAAGGGTGGCAAGGATCACGACCATCTTCATGAATGCGAGCTGTTTGCGCCGGATGCCCCGATTCCACGTTACCTGACGGTCCTGCAACAAACGGTACTGGCAGGAAACCGGCGAAAATCACCGCCTGTAAAGGAGTTCTATCAGAAAAAACTTTTTTTTAAATGGCTTGAAAATAACAAGCAATTGTTCAGCCATGAGCCCTACTTTGCTGAAGAAGATGACTTCTCTTTCAGCATGCGTTTCAACGGAATCACAGAAAACATTTCCTGCTGTTTTATCGAAAAAGGGGACATCGTGATCCTGGCGTATTACCGCAATGAGGTCTATGATATCGTTATGGATCTTGACCTGTACGAAGAACAGACACCGGATGGCCGTTTCCAGTGCAGCATGTGCCTCCGCGACGGTCCATGTGGAAAGAATCCACAGAATGCGCTGGGGGTATGAAACCCGAGCGGAGCTTTGGATCAAACACTTATTTGAACCGCTGGCGGAATGGACGCGGGAGAAGTTTACCGATGATGCCGTGCTCTGCCTGTTCTGGTATTGCGGCAGCACCGCCACGCAAATCGCTTCCGGAGAGGAGCTTGAAAAACTGCGGAAGCAGGAGGGATTCTTCAAAGAAACCCCAGTGATAATACATAGGTCCAGTATCTGATCAACAGGGTTTCCCACTGTATGAATGCGAGGAGCCAATATTTTGTCAAGGGGTCAATAACAGCAAACCTGATTCCCCAAACAGAAAAGCTCGGAACAAATTGGTTGAAACGTTCCCGGTGATCCAGGGTGAACGATCATGCGCCAGTCTATGGTAATATACTCCACCAGAAGCAAATCTTTCCGGATGAAAATATTGTTGTTGACTTGAAATGCTGATATTCATACATGGGAACATCTGAATTTCTTATTCACGTTAAACAGAATGAAGCCAGTTGCTGGGATACAGAAAGTAGTTTTATCCTGAAAACATTTAAACAGTAGCTTGGCGACACAACAGGCCAATTGTAATGACTGAATCAAAACCACGGCAATTTTCACCAGAAGCCTCCAAATTTAGGACAGCAATCCCTGTGGAATTCCAACAGAAAATTCTCGCAAACGTCCTTTGCTCACACTGCCGAAGTGCTGTCAGCATTATCAATTATTCGGGTGGTAAAAGATGGCGATCTTATAGTTGCGCCGTTTGTGGTCATAGAGTCACTCACCTTCTTGAAGGGCCTGGTGCATGAATCGTCCAATTCTGTATACAACAGAAAGAAAAGAAGACTACATCATGCATTGTTGCCGCAGGTGTTATGGCACTTATTGATTCGTCAGGGCAACAGATATGTTTGCCCTCCTATATTGAAATTCCTAAGCAAGGAGTAAAACAGCCATGAATAAAAATCGATACGAATTATTGGGTTCACTTTTAAATGAATGGAAGGCAAAACGCCAAGAATATAAAATATTTTGTGAAGACGGGATTTTGATAGAGGATGAATGGGCGAATGCTAATCCTAAGGTTATGTTTTTACTTAAAGAAACTTACAGACACTTCCACATCATTAGAGGGGAAAAAGGGCCTGAAGGAACAAGTAATACATTTTGGCGAAGGATGAGAATGTGGACGTTTATTATTACAGAAATATTTAACGACAGGACACCTGATTTTGCTTCAGCAATAGAGATTAAAGAAGAACCTAATCGATGTATTGCATATGTAAATATTAAAAAGCATGCTGAGAGAATAGAATATAATAACGAAGCATATAGCGTTGATGAAGATATAAAGAAATATGCAATTAATGACAAAGATTACCTTCGAAGACAAATTGATATTATAAATCCTGACATTATTGTTTGTTGTAGCACTTTTAAATTTTGTCCATATATTTTCAATGAGATAGAACCTATTTCAGAAAGGTTATTTAAGACAGGGAACAAGTGGCTTATTGATTTCGAACATCCAAGTCAAAGAAGAACATATGAAAGTAATTTTAATGACCTCTCAAATATCTCAAGGAAATTAAAATAGCACCACCCGGGTAAACGGGTCGTCGGTCTTTTTGCTCATGACCGGATTGTGGATCAAATGTGATCGCAATGATGTCCCCCTGTCTTGGGATATAGGCCGGCATCTACCAAACCTCCTTGCCAACCGGCTCGCCCCAGTCAACTTCACCGGGCTGGTAGCTTTTTGGAATACGTGTCACAAGATCCGTTAGGCTGTGGCGACCGCGTATCCTTAAGGACAATTTTTGAAAACCGGGTAGCTCAGGGGCCTCTCAGTCCCTTTCCCCCTAAGAATCGTACTTAAAAGTTTCCCTTAATACGGCTCAAGCAGTTCAGAAGAACACCCTTATTGGGGGCTATGGAGCAGAGGCGCACGAATTCGTAAAGTCGCTTGCCTTTCTTGGTGTCGGCCGTTGCCGTAAACACCCATCTGCGTCCGGATAGCAAGAATTCAGCAGAAGAATTAATGCTTCAAAACCAAAAGAAATTTGACAATGATGCCATTTTGTGGCACACAAATTTATCGTGAAACGCAAATTCCACAAGATACTCGAGCTTATCTTTGCCCGTCCCACAAGTGCGAATGTAAAGTGGTTGGATATAGAGGCACTTTTCAGGGATATCGGCGCAGAAATATCGGAACGCGAAGGATCTCGTGTCGGGGTAAAGCTCTTTGGCGAACGACGGGTGTTTCATCGCCCACACCCATCTCCCAATACCGATAAAGGGGCACTTGAAAGTGTTCGTAGATGGTTAAACGATCACGGGGTGAAACCATGAACAATGTTATGATTATTGACGGTTACAAAGCAGTTATCCAATACGATCCAGACATCGACCTCTTTCGGGGTGAATTTATCGGCTTGAATGGCGGAGCGGATTTTTATGCCGCCACTGTCCAGGGCTTGCACGAAGAAGGCCGCAAATCTTTGAAGGTTTTTTTGGATATGTGCAATGAAGACGGTGTAAATCCTCGCAAACGCTCCACTGGACGATTCAATCTGCGTCTGCAGCAGGATTTATACGAAAAAGCCGCAACGCAAGCCAAAGCTTCGGGTAAGAGTTTAAATGCATGGATCGCTGACGTTATACGCAATACAGACTCCACATCTCATTTGTGAAAATTCTGACCTGCGTGTGGAGTCAGGTTGTATCCATGCACTTATCCGCATCCCTCTGTGTCGTCAGCAAAGATCTGTTCAACCGAAGCACCGGTTTGGCGATTGTTTGCCCAATAACAAACACAGATCGCGTCTTCCCTTTTCATGTACCTATCCCAAAAGACAGCAAACTGACGGGTTTTATCATGGTTGAGCAGGTGAAATCGGTCGATTTCCATTCTCGTCGCGCCAAACGAATTGAACATGGAAACGATGAGTTGCATTCAGACGTGCTTTCCATATTAGATGCTTGCATTTACTGACCGGCCAATCGGGTAAGGGTTTCTTTAGCCATTGATTGGTCATGCCGATTAGCGTTGCAAGCGTTCGCGCCAGTCTCCACGGGCCTTTGCGGCTCATACCGAGTGATATTGCAGCCTCCAAAGGGGTATCGAATTTAAGAAGATTAATGAACGGCCGGGACTTAGCCAGGATGCCAACGCGCCCATCACGGGGTACTGGACCCGGGCTTACACTTCATCCAGAAGCCGTTTTCTATTAAGAATCTGGTCGCCACGGTAAGGGAAGTGACGGGATAGCAAATAAGCGAATCGAAATCGGCTGACCCATACGGCTTAATCCAGCACTGAACCGACAGAGTTGACTATAACGAATTATGCGTTTAAAAGGGTGCTATACGGATCAACCTTATTATTGTGATGCGGCATTATAGGAGAGATATTTGAACAAAGGAACATGGCGTGCTGCGGGAGCTTATGTGATATGGGGGCTGTTTCCGCTGTATTGGAAATGGCTTAAGCATGTCCCAGCGCTGCAATTGATTTGCCACCGCATTTTTTGGTCGTGCCTCATTCTGGTTGGCATCATCTTTTTCATGCGCCGGTCGCGGGAGTTTCGCATGGCCGCTCTGAAGCCGTCGGTTGTCCGCGTCTACACCGCCGCCGCGCTTCTGGTCGGCATCAACTGGCTGATTTATGTGTGGGCCGTCAACAATGGTTTTATCGTCGAATCGAGTCTGGGATATTTCATCAACCCTCTGCTCAGTATTTTTCTGGGTGTTATTTTCCTGCGCGAGCGCTTGCGCTCCTTTCAGTGGGTTCCAATCGGGCTATCGGCGCTGGGCGTCCTCTATTTGACCTTCACCTATGGCAGACTTCCCTGGATTGCCCTGACACTGGCGCTCTCTTTCGGCCTCTACGGCCTGGTCAAAAAAACGGCCCCGCTTGGCGCTCTCTACGGCCTGACCCTGGAGACGGGCATTTTGCTTCTGCCCGCCCTGCTCTATCTCGTTCACGCCGACGGCATGGGCCAGGGGGCATTTCTGCATACCGGCTCGGGATCCGATCTGCTGATGGCCGGCGCGGGACTGATAACAACCGTTCCGCTTCTGATGTTTGCATCGGCGGTGCAGCGCATCCCGCTCTCCCTTGTGGGAATCCTGCAATTCATCACCCCCACCCTGCAATTTTTGATCGGGGTGCTGATCTATCGGGAACCGTTCAACCACGATCAACTCATCGGCTTCGGGATCGTATGGATCGCGCTGATTATCTTCGGCGTTGAAGGATTCCTGGCCCATCGCGGGCGAGTCGCCCTGGCCACCTGACAAACGCATCCAGTTTTGAAAAAACAGTCAAGGGGGGCAGGAGAACCGGTCCCGAAGTCCTCTTTCCACCGTGACCACAAAGTCCTGGACATTGGTTAAAATGGATCTGGCGGTGAGAGACCCCCTGTCCGCCAGCTTGCTGGCGGCAAACTCCGACATATCCACCGAATAAAAATAGACGGGTCTGACCCGCTGATCCGCCATGACCTGGTAGGATGGCGTCATATTGCCGGCGGCAATGGTATGAAGCTGCGTGGCCATGGCGATAACCGTCGTGGCTTTTTGAGTCAGCTCCCGCATCTGGTTCTGGGCATCGTAGGCGTTTCCGGTGACTTCGGGAAGGGGTCCGTCGTCCCGGATGGAGCCTGCCAGAACATAGGGAATGTGGTTTAAGGTAACCGCATGCATGATGCCGTTTTGAACCAGTCCCGCTTCAATGGCTTTTTCAATGGAGCCTGCCGACCGAATCCGGTTGATGGCATCCAGATGTTTGTAATGGCCCAGCGGAAGCGTTCGCTTGGAGTAAATTTCCTGACCCAGCGCGGTTCCGAAAATGGCGCCCTCCACATCGTGCGTGGCAAGGGCATTTCCCGCCAGAAGCGCTTGGACATAGCCGTTTTCAATCAGTGAGACAAAAGCGTTTCGGGCATCCTGGTCAAAGACGATCGCGGGCCCCAGAACCCACACGATGAATCCGTGCTCTTTTTCGTGATGAATCAACCGGTACAGCTCATCATAGTCAATGGAAAAAGAGGTTTCGCGGGTCAGATGGGACCGGAAGGCGAATTTTTCGGCCATATGGTCCGGAAAATCAAAGGCTTTGGTGTGAACCAGAATGCCGTCCTCGCCGTTTTCGCTTCTGCCGCAGGCAACCAGGTCGCCGGCATTTAAACGCCGAAGCTCCGTAACCGTAAGGCCATTGCCGGACCCGAGCACCACCACGCAATCCATTCGGGATTTTTCAAGCAGGACCCAGTTGCCTTTTTCGATTTGCAGGTATTCGGGATATATCGATGTGGCGTGGTAGTTATCCGGGGCAACGCCATTTGCCGGCGCCGGGCAGAAACTTACGCAGGGGGCATTTTGAAGTTCCGGGCGGCTGAAATCCGGAGCGTGAAAGGCAGGCATTTGAAATTGCATGGTCATTTCCTTTCCAGGGTTAACGGCCGCAAGCTTTCAGCGATGATTGTAAGCGGTCATGTCCGTTTGAACAACCGTTCGATCTCCTGTCTGGGCCACTGAATCCATGTGGGCCGGCCATGGGGACAATGAGCGGGAATCCTGCAGGCTTCAAGATCCTTGATCACGGTTGCCATCTCCGCAAGGGTCAGGGACTGATTGGCCCGAATGGCGCCGTGACAGGCCATCAGCTTCAGGCAGGCGTCCAGGGATTTTTCCAAGTTTGCCGTCAAACCGGTCTCCATGATGCGATCCACCATTTCGATCACCAGGGGCTTGATTTCCCTGCCGGATAGGATCATGGGTACGGATTTGATCACAAATGAATCTTTCCCGAAGAGCTCTATCTCAAATCCGTACTGGCAAAGATCCGGAATGAGTTTTTCAAGGATCAGGGCCTGGCGGTAACCTATATCCAGGGTTTCCGGAATCAGGAGCCGCTGGATCGGGATCCGGCGTTCCACGGACTTGTCCGCCAGTTTCTCATAAAGAATCCGCTCGTGAGCCGCATGCTGATCCAGCAGAATCAGATTCTCACCGGACTCACAGATGATGTAAGAGTCAAAGAACTGGCCGATGGGATTTAAATTAACGGACTGCGGTGTTTCCCATAACTGCGGCTGATCCTTTGGCCTCAGCGGCCTGAAGGGGACCGGCGGATCAGGCGTCTGCGCGGACGCGGATGCCCGGTCGGATTTCAAGTCTGCCACTGTGGCGGGGGCTCTATTGTCAGAAGCAGGGATGATGTAAGGGTATTTTTTTTCAGCTCGAACCGGTTCCTCGGATATGGCTGTCGGACCTTGGGGTTTGGACGGGGTCCAGGACGGTTTTTCTTCATGGGAAAGCCCGGCTGAAACCGCGGCAACAATGGCGTCATAAATGTCCTGTTGACGGGAAAAACGGATTTCCTGTTTTGATGGATGAACATTGACATCCACCTGGTCGCAGGGAACCGTTATAAACAGGACCGCCAGCGGGAACTGCCCTTTCATCAGACGCCCGCCGTAAGCCTGAATCAAGGCATGCTGAACCATCCGGCTGCGAACCATGCGGCCGTTGACAAAAACGAAAATACCCTGTGAAGTGGCTCGGGTGATTCGGGGAAGTGACATCCAGCCTGAAAGAGAAACGCCGTCGTTTTCGATTTTTTCGTGAAAATCGGTTTTGACGGGGAAAAGGCCGGAGCCAAAATCCTTGCCGAGAATGTCGGTGATCCGGCTGGCCGGGTCTGCCGCCGCAGACCAGTTTTGGAGAATTGACCCATTATGGATAAGCTTGAAGTGAATCTTCGGCCAGCCCAGGGCCATGTTTGAAATCACATCCGAAATATGCCCCATTTCCGTGGGAATGGTTTTTAAAAATTTCTGCCTGACCGGGGTGTTGAAAAACAGGTGTTTGACCGTGACCTGGGTACCGATGGGAGAGCCGGTTTCCAGCACTTTCAGAAGCTTTCCGCCTTCAAGAACGATTTCCGTGCCACATTCCGCTGCTTCTTCCCGTGTGACCAGCGTCAATTTGGATACCGAGGCAATGCTGGGAAGGGCCTCTCCCCTGAATCCCAGGGTGTCGATGGCAAAAAGATCGCTGTCCGAATAGAGCTTACTGGTGGCATACCGTTCGATGGACAACAAGGCGTCGTCCCGGCTCATGCCGCTGCCGTTGTCGCTGACCCGGATCAGGGATCTTCCGCCTTTTTCAACCTCAACCACAATCCGGGTGCTTCCGGCATCCAGGGAATTCTCAATCAACTCCTTAACCACGGATGCCGGGCGTTCAACCACTTCACCTGCCGCGATTTTATTGGAGAGAATTTCGGGAAGGATGCGGATTCTGGACATGGTTCACTTAAAGAGCTTTTCCCGAACAAACCGTTCGACAAATTCAGCATCCAGGGGGGAAAGATCAAATTTCAAACATGCGCCTTCTATCAGCTCCTTGATGGTTTTCTGGGGATAAGCCGCGCGCTCCTCGGTGATCCATCGGGTTGCTTTTCTCAAATCTTCGCCTTCGGGGAGAATGGTTGTCATAATATCGCCTTTTTATTGTGAAAATCGGTTGTCTGTTCAAAATGGTATGCGATCTTTAAAAGGCTCCCCTCGCTGAAATGCGGACCCATGAGCTGAAGTCCGATGGGAAGCCCTTTTTCGGAAAAACCGCAGGGCACGGACATGCCCGGAATTCCCGCCAGATTCGCCGAAAGCGTGAACACGTCCGACAGATACATGGTGAGCGGGTCATCCGTGTTTTCGCCGATGGCAAAGGCCGGCGTGGGAGCAACCGGCGAGATCAGAACATCGCACTGCTGAAACGCCTTTTTAAAGTCGTCCATGATCAGGGTCCGGACCTGGGAAGCCTTGCCGTAATAGGCATCATAATATCCCGCGGAAAGGGAATAGGTTCCCAGAATGATCCGGCGCTGAACCTCGGGACCAAATCCCTTGGAGCGGGTGTTTCGGTACATTTCCATCAGGGTGCCGGCTGTTTTGTCCCTGAAACCGTATTTGACGCCGTCAT
Source organism: Deltaproteobacteria bacterium (assembly GCA_016219185.1). GTDB lineage: Bacteria > Desulfobacterota > Desulfobacteria > Desulfobacterales > Desulfatirhabdiaceae > RAAP-1. Next base: position 62,171 of record JACRBZ010000066.1, on the reverse strand, counting down.
ATCTGGCCAGATTGGAGCTGGCCTCGCAGGGGGCGATGACATAATAGGCGGCAACGGCATATTCGGTATGGGGAAGCGAAACATCGACGCAGCGGACCCCCAGGTCTTTAAGGGTTTGAATGGCGCGGCCCACGGCAATGGACACTTCCGGATCGAGTCCTTCGGATGTGTGATATTCCCTGGGAATGCCCGCGACAAGTCCCTTGATGTCGCCATTCAGAAAACCGGTGTAGTCCGGAACCGGCTCCGGAACCGAGGTCGAGTCCCGGGGGTCGTGGCCGGAAATGGCATTCATCATCAACGCGCAGTCCCGGGTGTCCTTGGTGATCGGCCCGATCTGATCCAGGGAAGAGGCAAAGGCAACCAGTCCGAAACGGGATACCCGGCCATACGTGGGCTTCATTCCCACCACCCCGCAATGAGATGCCGGCTGACGAATCGAGCCGCCGGTATCCGAGCCCAGAGACCCCAGGCACATGTCCGCGGCAACGGCTGCCGCGGAACCGCCGCTGGAGCCGCCGGGAATCCGGGACAAATCCCAGGGATTTCGCGTTGTTTTGAAGGCGGAATTCTCCGTGGATGATCCCATGGCAAATTCATCCATGTTGACCTTGCCGACCAGGACGGCACCTGCTGCCTTCAGTTTTTGAATGACCGTGGCATCAAAGGGAGGAACAAAATTTTCCAGAATCCTGGAGGCGCAGGTGGTCCGGATGCCCCGGGTACAGATGACATCCTTGATGGCCAGGGGAATTCCCGTCAGCGAAACGCCCTTGCCCTCGGAAAGGGTTTTATCCGCGATTTCGGCCTGGGCCATGGCCTGTTCATCGTTTAGCGTGATAAAGGCGCCGACCCTGTCTTCGACATCGTGAATCCGATCCAGCACAGCCCGGGTCAGTTCCCGTGAAGTCAGCTCTCGCCGGCTCAAGAGGGCCGCAGCCTGGCTGATTGTCAGTTCATACAGTTTCATATCCGATTAATCCTATCATCCGATAACCCTGGGGACCCGAAATGTTCCTTCCTCTTTTTCCGGCGCATTGGAAAGCGCAAGTTCCAGGTCCAGGTGTTTACCGACTTCATCGTCGCGAAAGGCGTTGGTTAAAAAAATGGCATGAGAGGTGGGACTGACACCGGTCGTATCCAGACGGTTCAGCGTATCCACATACTCCAGTATGGTTCCGATCTGATGGGAAAATTTTTCGACCGCCGCTTCATCCAGCTCAAGCCGGGCCAGATGGGCGACATGAATGACATCTTCTTTTGATATTTTCATGATGTTGCCTTTGTCTATAAAATGAGTCAGAAGCCGGGAGTCAGCATTTAAATAGCCGTGAAACGCCCCGAGCAGCCGCATTGCCTTCACCCGCTATTGTTTGACCAGAGAGGCATCCACGTTCTCCTGCTTCAACCGGTTCAGCATGGCATCCGCCTCGGCCGAACTGGTGTATTTTCCGATAACGACCGTGTACCACACGCCTTTTCCCGGAAGCATCCTCGGGGCCTTTGAAGCGGAAATTCCCTTGCTTCGAAGGCTTTGGATAAGGGCATCGGCGGATTTCTTATCGACCAGGGATGTCAGATGAATGGAAAGCGACTGAGGAGTCGATTCAGTCTTGTTGTCCGAAGCAGGGGGCGGCGGTGATTTCGGGGCCGCCGGAGGCGTTCGTTCGGGAGCGGCTGAAACCGTTTCCCTGGCCTGGGATGCCTTGATATCATACATGGATTTAATCTTGATTTCAGGTCCCGTCTTTATGGAATCCGGCGGCTGTTCGATGGGTTCAGGCTTGGCTGCTGCCTGAAAATCAGATTTTGCCGGGGGAGGCGTCGGGGCCTGAGCAGGTTCCTGCTGAACAGGTTTTGGCGTTTCAGCCGGCTTGACCGGCTTCTCCGGCTTTTCTGTCTTTTCCGGCTTCTCCGGTACCGGCATCTGTATTGTTTCAGCAGCCTCTGTTTTCTTTTTGAGTTCCTCCGGATATTCCAGTCCGGCCTGCGTCGCCAGGATGTCTGTCGTCGTTTCGTTTTGAGCCTTCCGGCTATCTTTGAAAGACTTGGCAAGCGCCGCGATTTCAGTGTCAATCCGCTGATAATCAAACAGGGCGGGCGCGGTCCCCCTGCCCACTAAAACGCCCAGGAAAAACATCCAACCGGAAATCAACAAAATAAATCCGATCCACAGCCCGGATCTTTGCTGGCGCGGATCCTGTTGGGGATATCGTTCATCTTTCGGAGGAGTCTTGGTTTTCATTGGAATTTTTCCGTGATAAAAACAAACCGGAACCCGTAAAACGGCGTCTGTTGCATGCTTACAGCGGATGTCCCTACATGGATTCCGGCGCGGAAACCCCCAGGAGCGAAAGTCCGTTTGCAATGACCTGCCGGACAGCCGTGATCAGATAGAGCCTGGCATGTGTCAGCACGGGGTCATCGGTCAGGACCCGTTGGCGGTTGTAATACGCATGAAAGGCCGCGGCCAGTTCCATCAGATAAAAAGTGATGCGATGCGGCTCCATCATTTCGGCGCTGAACCGGACCGTTTCCGGGTATTTGACCATCATCTTGATCAAGGAGATGTCCTCTGCCGTATTCAGAAGGCAAAGGGCCGCATCCGGGCACGCGATCTCATTTATTCCCATCTCCGTGCTTTTTCGGACAATGCTGCAAATCCGGGCATGAACATACTGGACATAATACACGGGATTATCGTTGGTTTTTTGCTTTGCCAGTTCCAGGTCGAAATCCAGTGTATTGTCGGAACTGCGGGTTAAAAAAATGAACCTGGCCGCGTCTTTCCCGACTTCCTGCATCACATCCCGAAGCGTTACAAATTCACCTGCGCGGGTGGACATGGCAACGGGCGCGCCGGCCCGCAGTAAACTCACGAGCTGAACCAGAATGACCCGGAACTGTTCTTTCAGGTACCCTCCGGATACAATGGCTGCCGTCACCCGGGGGATATACCCGTGGTGATCCGCTCCCCAGACATCAATCACCCGTTCAAATCCCCTGTCGAATTTATCATAGTGATAGGCAATATCCGAGGCGAAATAAGTGGTTTGTCCGTTTTGACGAACCACCACCCGGTCTTTTTCATCCCCGTGTGACGTGGTATCAAACCACAGGGCCCCGTCTTTTTCATAAATGATGTTCCGATTTTTGAAGGAGTCGATGACAGCGGCGACTTTTCCGGAATCATACAGGCCTTGCTCGCTGAACCAGTTGTCAAAAACAACGCCGAAAGATTCCAGATCCTGCTTCATCCCCTCCAAAATGAGATCCGCGGCATATCGGGCGCAGAACATAACGGCCTTTTCGTCCGGCTGGTCCAGAAGTTCAGGGCCTTTCAGATCGACAATCCGGCCGGCGATTTCCTTGATGTATTCGCCCTGATAGCAGTCATCGGGAAACCGGATTGATTCGCCCAGAAGTTCCTGATAGCGGAGGAAAACCGATCTGCCCAGGGTGTTGATTTGCCTTCCGGAATCATTGATGTAGTATTCCTTCTGGACATCGTACCCGCAAAAGGACAGGATGTTGGCAACACTGTCGCCGACCGCAGCTCCCCGGCCATGCCCGACATGAAGGGGACCGGTAGGGTTGGAGCTGACGAATTCAACCTGAATTTTTTTCCCCCTGCCCACATTTACCGCACCATACCGGATGCCCTGTTCATGGACTTTCTTTAAAAAACCGACCCAGGATTCCGGGCGAAGATAGAAATTGATAAACCCCGGGCCCGCAATATCCATGCGGTCGATCAATCGATCGGTATCAGCGATATATTTGACGATGGCTTCCGCAATTTTGCGGGGCGGCATTTTTTGGATGGCGGCCGAAGCCATTGCAATATTGGAAGAATAGTCCCCGTTGGATAATATTTTGGGAACTTCAATCACTATTTCCGGAAAAGCCGATGAAGGAATTGCTCCGTTTTCATACGCAGATGTCAACGCCTGCAAAATGAGTTGTTCGAGTAGCTGTTTCATTACTAATACAATAAATCCCGTGAAGTTATCATATTAAGGCGCAAGGGCCGCAAAACAACTTATTAACAGATGCATCCCCTGCGGTGAAGAAAGTCAATTTTAATCAAGGGAATTCACGAACTGCCATCTCCCTTAATTTAAGCACGTCACGTGTCACTTTCATTAAATGAATAGAGGGTTTTTGGGGGCAAGTCAAGAAACTTGACCGTTTGACTTATACCTTACCAAATACATACTTACTGATCAGATCCTCAAAATCGATGGCGGATTCGGTATCAGTGATCTGGTCCCCGGGTTTCAGCACCAGATCCGATCCGCCCGGCGTCAACTTGATGTAACGATCCCCGATCAGACCGGAAGTCTTCACGGACGCGATGACATCATCCGTCAACACGATCCCTTTTTGAATTTTCAGTCGAACCAGGGCCATCTGGCGATCCTGATCATACCGGATAGCACCCACCTGACCCACCTGAACCCCTGCTATTTCTACCTGAGAGCCGGTCTTTAGCCCGGCCGCGGACTTAAACCGGGCATCCAGCGCATAAAAATTATCGCCGACCCATTGCATTTTCCCGAGCTGGATGGTCAAATATCCCACACAGGCAATTCCGATCAACATAAATACGCCAACGGCCATTTCAATGGATGTCTTTTGCATCATTCCTCCGAATCAGCAGACTTTAAATTTATAAAACGGGATTGAACTGGACTCTGCGGTCTCCAGCAGCGTTTCCAGGCTGCTATCCTGGGTTGCCTGGGCAAAACCCACGCTGATGGAAAAACAGAATTCCGGATTGGGGCTACGCCCCATGAGGTCTTTGCCTTGAATCTCACTGGCCAGGCTCTCGCAGAATGCATGAGCCCGGGCGCTGTCGGCATTGGAAATCAGAAGAACGATTTTATCCAGCCCGAATCGAGAACAGGAATCGGTAATGGCAATTTTATGCCGGATTTTCAGGGCCAGGTTCTCAATGACGGTCTGACCGGCGATATGCACTGCATGTTCATGAATCTCATCGATATTTTCAAACGTGAAAAGAACCAGTGAAAAGGCGATATGGTGATTCTGAAGGCGGACCATTTCCTGCAAAAAACGCAGCTCGATATAAGGCTGATGGCCCTTTCCATTATGGGCACCCCGCCGATCCTCATAACCATAGATGAAGTTTCGAATTTCAGGAACGACGCTGCGTTGGATCTCATCGGGACTTCCCTCGAACAGAATCCGGCCATCGTTCAGCATGGCAATACGCTGAGAAATATAGAAAATATCCGGGATTTCATGACTGACCACAATGCCGGTAAACCCGAATTTCTTCTGATAGTCGGATATCATGCTGAGAACGGCGTTTTTTCGAATGGGATCCAGACCCGTTGTGGGTTCATCAAATAGAATGATCTCCGGATCGGTCATCAGTGCCCTTGCCAGCGCAACCCTTTTTTTCATGCCTCCGGAGAGCTGCGACGGATATTTGTCCTCGATTCCCTGAATATCCAGTTGGGCCATCTTTTCCGCAGCGCGCCGGAGAATTTCCCTGTCCGGCAGGGACGTTGTTTCTTTAAGCGGCAGTGCAACATTTTCACACACCGTTAATGAATCAAACAAGGCGTTTCCCTGGAACATGTAGCTGAATTTTCGTTTCAGGGTTTTTCTTTCGGGTCGTTTCATTTCGGAAAGGGGGTGGCCATTAAAAAGAATCTGGCCGGAATCCGGCTCCAGGAGACCGATAATGTGCTTGAGCAGAACGCTTTTTCCGCCCCCGCTCTTTCCGATGATGGTGGTAATCTCCCCCTGATAAATGCTGAGCTCTATGCCATCCAGAACCTTGTTGGCGCCGAATGCTTTATGAATATCGTTTAATTGGATCAGTGGCGTTTTCATGAATAACCATCAGATATTGTTAAGTTTTCAGTCAAATCCCGTAAAAAAACAAGACCAGGGGTCGGCAACGGGTACCAGATTCCGGACATCCGTAAAGACGCTACAAGAGAATTGAAGTCAGCACATAGTCTGTAATCAGCACCAGCACACAGGACAAGACCACTGCGGATGTTGTTGAAAGGCTGACGCCCTTGGATCCGAAGCCTTCGGTTTGCAAATGGGTAAAATATCCCTTGAAGCAGCAGACGGTTACCACCACCAACGCAAACACGATGGATTTGGCAAAGCCGCCGGAAATGTCCTTCATCAGCACGCTGGATTCAACCCGGGAAAAATAAATGCCCGGATTGATTCCCAGAAGGAGCGAGCCCGTCACATATCCGCCGAAAATCCCGATTACATCAAACAAGGCGGTTAGCAGTGGAAAACTGATGAGCGCCGCGGCAATTCTGGGGCTGACCAGAAACCTGATGGGATCGATATCCATGGTTTCAAGCGCGTCAATCTGCTCGGAGATCCGCATGATGCCGATTTCCGCTCCCATTGCGGAACCGGCTCTGCCGATAACCATAATCGCGGTAAGCACAGGCCCCATTTCGCGTATCATCGACAGGGCCACGGCCGCACCCAGCACCCCTTCGGAGCCGAATTTCACCAGCGTATAATATCCCTGAAGACCCAGCACCATGCCGGTGAATGCCCCTGTCAGACAGATGACAAAAACAGATTTCATGCCGATGAAATAAATCTGCTCTATGATTTTGTAGACCTGTATCGGAAAAGAAACAACATGAACCATTCCCCAGAAAAAAAATACGGTCATCTTCCCCAGTTCCTGGACAGGAGACAGGGTCATTCGGCCCAGGGCAGAAACCGACAGTTTTATATTTGACAGAATCGTCATGGATAACCCCTTTGCACAACTATCTTTTTTTGATTTTTGTCCGCATACTACAGCGAATAATCATAATGTGTCAAGCCAATGCCATTGTCTTAATTCCCGAAACAATAAAATATCGCTTGCTTTTTAAAATGGGTAACACTAAAAATATTGAAATCTTAACCACCAAGCTTTCGATAACTGTTGTAAACTGTTTTTTATATCTGAAAAATGCCTAAGCCGGCAAGTAATTTCCATTACTTTGCTTAAAGGAGTGTGCTTATGTCGACGACTCGAATCCGCTGTTATGCTTTGGGGATGATCATGCTGTTATTTCTGACCGGACAGGCCGGGATATCCCTGGCAGCCTCTCCCCTTGAATCCTTGAAGATTCCGATTGAAACCGTGCTGAGTCTTTTAAAAGATCCGAAGTATAAAGATCCGGGTCAGCGACAACAGCAGCGGGACAAGATTCTGGCCATTACCCGTCAGGTGTTTGATTTTACCGAAATGTCCAAGCGGGCGCTTGCCCGCAACTGGAAATCGTTCAGCCCTCAGGAACAGCTTCAATTTGCCGATGTTTTCGCCGACCATCTCAGCAATTCCTATATGGATAAAATTCAGGGCGAATACAAGAATGAAACGGTTGTCTTTCTGAATGAGGAGACGGTTGCCGATGGAAAAGCCCTGGTGAGAACCAAAGTCCAGCGCCAGCCCAGCGAAATATCGGTGGATTACAGCATGCTTTTGGTCGATAATAAATGGCGGGTATATGATGTCAATATCGAGGGCGTCAGCCTGATCAAGAATTACCGGACCCAGTTTGACCAGATTCTGGTCAAGGAATCCCCCGCGCAGTTGATCGAACGGTTAAAGAAGAAAGTTGACGTGAAAATCGGAAACTAAAGCGCATGGCGTTTATCCACTCAACCCATCGAAAAAGAGGTTTTTTTTGAAAAAGACAGCGATTGTCCTGATCCTATCCGGTATGTTCATGTTATTAACTAACATTCAGGCGGGTTATTCCGCCGATTCTCGGGCTGCCCAGTCCGGTTCATCCGATGATGAAGATTATATGAACGAAGCAGAGCCGCGCGTCACCGTTGCCGATCCGCTTTCCGGATTGAACCGTGCCGTATTTGAATTCAATGACAGAATGTATTTCTGGGTATTGAAACCCATTGCCCAGGGCTATAAGGCAGCTCTTCCCACACCGGTTCGACAGGGTATCCAGAATTTTTTCCATAATCTGAAATCGCCGGTCCGAATCGTCAACTGTTTTTTACAGGGAAAGATGGATGCCGCAGCATCCGAGATGTGCCGATTTGTTTACGATACTAGCTTTGGAATACTGGGATTCTGGGATCCGGCAAAAGATTACCCCCATCTGAACCCGCCTGAGGAAGATTTCGGACAGACCCTGGGCCTTTTCGGCGTCGGCAATGGCATCTACCTGGTACTTCCTTTTCTCGGGCCGTCAACGCTTCGGGACACAGCGGGTCTGGGAGGGGACTATTTTCTGAGCCCCACGACCTATATCGATCCGGCGTGGGTGGGTTGGTCAATGAACGGAGAGGAATCCGTGAATGATCTTTCGTTTCGAATCGGTCAATATGAGGAATTGAAGGATGCGGCCATTGAGCCCTATGAGTCGTTTAAAGACGGCTATATTCAATATCGAAACAAAAAAATCAACCAGTAATTAATGTTATAGCACTCTCATCCATTACCCCTGTTATGCCCTGGCTGACACGTCTCAATGCCGGATGAGACATTTACCGCCTCTGGCCACCAAATCCGGGCTGCCATTCCGAGATAACCACGCACCCGCAGGAGTCGGGATTTCAAAGGATCCCGACTCTTTTCACATAAACATTATGCCAGAAATCCTTTATTCTGAAATCAAATCTTATTTGAGCGAGCTGAAAACCGCTTCCGGCATCGGGCCGCTTCCGCCGGTCATTCTGATCTTCGGAGATGAACTTCTTTATAAATCCGCGCTTCAGACCCTGCTGGATGCGATTATTCATCCGGATAAACAGGCATTCGGTTATGAGCCCGTGGACGGCATTCCGGAAAACGTTTATCCGGTGATTGAAAAACTCAATACCTATTCGTTTTTTTCGGGTCAAAAAGTCGTTGGTTTTCTGGACACGCGAATATTTTATGCCAAAAAAAACAGCACCGACATTCTCGAAAAAGCCAGGGAAGCCTTTAACGGGAAGGATTTGAAAACAGCGGCCCGATATTTTTTCAGTTTGCTGTCGGTGATGGGTCTTTCATTAGACGATGTCCGCGACAAAACTTATGCCGGTCTGAATATGGACATGGATGCTGTCGGCGATACGGCCTGGCTGGACAGTCTGGTGGATTATTGCGCGGAAAACCCTGCAACGGAAACCGCGGGTGAAGATCCTGTCAAAATCCTGCAACAGGCTGTTGAAAAGGGATTCCCCGGGGACAATCATCTGATCCTGACCTCGGATATGGTGGATAAGCGAAAGGGTCTATACAAGGCAATCCTGGAAAAAGGTCTTGTCGTTGACTGCTCCGTGCCAAGGGGGGAGACCTGGGCAGACCGCCAGGCCCAGGGAGCCGTGCTCACCGAGCAGATGAAAAGCATTCTGGCCCCATCCGGCAAAACCCTGGATAAGGCGGCGTTTCAGAAGCTTGTGGAGATGACGGGATTTGATCTGCGGATGTTTGCGGGAAATCTTGAAAAGCTGGTGCAGGTTGTGGGAGACCGGAAAACCATCGCTGCTGAAGATGTTGAATCCGCGCTTCCCCGCACCCGGCAGGATCCCGTATTTGAACTGACCAATGCCGTAACCGACCGGAATTATGACTTGGCATCCTTTTATCTGAAATCGCTGCTATCGAGAGGGTTTTTCCCGCTTCAGATCATTGCGGCCATCATCAATCAGATGAGAAAAGTGCTCATCATGAAAGATTTCCTGGAAAGTCCGGCAGGCAAATTCTGGCGGCCCGGATTGACTTTTGATCAATTCAAAAAACAGTTTTCCCAAACCATTTTGCCCGCGCTTCAGGCCCATGACGCGATTTTGGTCAACAGGCTTGGCGAATGGGAAACCCGGCTACATCCAAAACCGGAATCCGATGCCCCGCCGCCGGAGAAAAAAAAGAAAAAGCCTGCCCAGGCTGAGAAAAAAACAGCCCAACCCACAACCGATATGCTGCTGGCAAAACAGTCCACCAATCCGTATCCGCTCTACCTTTCGATGCAAAAATCAGATCGTTTTTCCAGGGCGGACTTGATTCAGGCCATCATCAGCCTGGATGAGGCGAATTTAAGCCTGAAATCCAGCAACCTGAATCCGGAACTGATCCTTGACAGAATGATCCTGAAAATCTGCGGATTGCCGCATTAACCCATTTCACACTTCTTTGACGCCAGATGGTTGATGATGCTGGCCTGATATCCGGCACCGAATCCATTGTCGATGTTGACAACGGAAACTCCGGAGGCGCAACTATTGAGCATGCTGAGAAGCGCGGCAATGCCGCCGAAGCTGGCGCCGTAGCCGATGCTGGTGGGAACGCCGATGACCGGACAGGAGACCAGACCGCCGACCACACTGGCCAGTGCGCCTTCCATCCCAGCCACAACCACGGCCACATTGGCCCGGGACAGATCCTCCCAGACTGCCAGTAGCCGGTGGATGCCCGCAACACCCACATCATACAGCCGGCTGACCCGATTCCCCAGCGTTTCGGCGGTGACCGCGGCTTCTTCGGCGACCGGCATATCGGATGTGCCGGCGGAAACAACGACGATCCGGCCTGTTTTTTCAACGGGATCGGGATGGATCACAACGATTCTGGCCATCTCGTGATAAGTGCAGGGAAGTGAAATGGCCTGAATGGCCTCGTATACGGCAAGGCTTGCGCGGGTGGCCAGTATGTTCCGATGACGCTCGGCAAGCTTCCGGACGATCCCCTGGATTTGCGGCAGGGTTTTTCCTTCACAGTAAATGACTTCCGGTGCGCCGTTTCGAATACACCGGTGATGATCGATGCGGGCAAACCCGATATCCTCAAACGGCAGCCGTTTGAGGATTTCCATGGCTGCATCCGCGCCGATCCGGCCATTTTGAATTTTCTCAATCAATGCTTTTAAATAAATATCATCCATGCCGAATATCCCGTATGCGTTGGTATTACCCGCATTACGGTAGCGATGAATGGATACCGAGTCAACAAAATATCTCATCACCTTGCGGCATTCTTTTCCTGCGGGTGCAATTAACTGGTTCCAAGATACTTTACAAAAGCGGAACCTTTTATTATTATTGATCTATGGATTCATGATCAATATGGAGGCAACCCCCTGGGCAATGAAAAAATCCATTGTGCCCGTAACCCAACGATTTTTTAGAAAGGAAACATCACCATGAGCTTTGATTTCAATGCGGACGATATTTTTGAAATGGCCGAACAGCTTGAACGAAACGGCGCGAAATTTTACCGGGATGCATCCGGGAATGTGACGGATCCGCAGTCCAAAAAATTTCTGATCCAGCTAGCGCAGATGGAAGAACAGCATGAAAAAACCTTTCAGGCGATGCGCGCCGGCCTGAACGAAAAAGAAAAGGCTGCCACGGTTTTTGATCCGGAACATGAGGCCGTGCTATACCTCCGGGCCCTGGCCGATACCCGCGTATTTTTTCAAAAAACGATCGATTTGAAATCCATGAAAGAAATACTGAAAGCCGCAATCGAGGCGGAAAAGGATTCCATCGTATTTTACCTGGGCATGAAGGAAGTGGTTCCCGAAGGTCTGGGAAAAAACCGGGTAGATGGGATCATCAAGGAAGAAATGGGCCATATCCGGCTTCTCAGCAAGGTACTGGTAACGGAAAAATAACCGATTCACGGCTCATTTTTTACGGAAGTTTGCCGTTCTCGGCCAGATCCTCCAGTCCATTGCGGTTCAGAAGCTGAATGTCGCTACCCTGAACGCTGATCAGCCGTGCAACCGCCATTTTGGTGAAGATTCTGGAAAGCGTTTCCGGAATCGTTCCCAGCAGGCTCGCAAGCTGGCTTTTGGAGATGGCCAGCTTAACGGTACCCGGGCTTTCCTGTTCATCCGATAAGTACAGCAAATAAGAAGACAGGCGTCCTGGCACTTCTTTCAGCGAAAGATTCTCGATCTGAACCGTAAACTCCCGAAGCCTCAGAGACAAGACGCCGAGCATGCTCAGGGACAAAGAAGGGTTTTGATGAATCAACGCCACAAACGCAGCCTTGGGGAAAAACAGCAGGCTGGTCCCTGCGATGGCCTGTGCAGTGGCGGGAAACGGCCGGCCCGTGAAAACCGGGACTTCCCCGAACGGTTCTCCAGGGCCGAAAATATGCAGGATCTGCTCCTTGCCATCAGGTGCAACCTTGAAAATCTTCACTCTGCCGCTCACGATGGTATAAAATCCGTTGCCGGCATCTCCTTCTGAAAATATGATCTGCCCCTTATCATAGTCCTTGCGCACCGTAATCGCGCAGACCGCCTGCAACGCATCCTCGTCAAGCCCGCTGAAAAGCGGGGTTTTTGAAATAATCTCTATCGCGGTTTTCATGATTTTATCATTTATTTTCATTTTATTTGGTTGAGGTTGACTTAAGTCAAGGAACTCGCGTTGAATCCGGAGTAAAACCCGACTCAACAATTACTAAAACCAACGTTCAACAAAACAGGCCAAAGGACGAAAAATATTTCAATCCCAAAAACCTTGAGGCCAACCCCCTAAACCATACGACATAGCGAAAGGAGATTCACCATGTTTTGTTATCAATGCGAACAGACGGCAAAAGGCGAAGGATGCACCAAGATCGGCGTTTGTGGAAAACAGCCGGAAGTTGCAGCCCTTCAGGATTTGTTGATTTATACGGTAAAAGGCCTGTCTCAAGTTGCCATTGCAGCACGAAAATCAGGGATTGTGGATGATAGCATCAACCGCTTCAGCTGTGAAGCTATTTTTTCCACGCTCACCAATGTGGATTTTGATCCGAACCGCTTTGTCAGCATGATTCAAGAGTGCATTGTCAAGCGCGATACCCTGAAGTCCAGAATCCAGGCTTCCCTTCCCGTGGGTCCGGCGGACTTCATTCCGGCAGGAACCCTTGAAGGCATGGTGAAACAAGGCGAGTCCGTCGGCGTCAAGTCGGATCCATCCATCAACCCCGATATTCACTCCCTTCAGCAGCTTTTGATTTACGGCGTCAAAGGCGTGGCCGCCTATGCCGACCATGCCGCCATTCTGGGCCAGTCCGATGACAGCGTCTATGCCTTTATTCATGAAGCCATGGCAGCAACCCTGGACAAGAGCCTGGGGGTCAACGAACTGGTGGGGCTGGCATTGAAATGCGGGGAGGTCAACCTCCGGGCCATGGAGCTTCTGGACGCCGGAAATACCGGAAATTACGGGCATCCGGTTCCCACATCCGTTTCCCTGGGCGCAAAAAAAGGCAAGGCCATTCTGGTGTCCGGCCATGACCTGAAAGACCTGGAGGAGTTGCTCAAACAAACCCGGGGAAAAGGCATCAATATTTATACGCATGGGGAAATGCTGCCCTGTCACGGGTATCCGGAACTCAAGAAATATCCCCATTTCTTCGGCCACTACGGAACCGCCTGGCAGAATCAGGCCAAGGAATTTGCCGCATTCCCCGGCCCCATTTTAATGACCACCAACTGCATTCAAAAGCCAAGGGAAATCTATCAGGACAATATCTATACAACCGGGCTCGTGGGCTGGCCGGGTGTAACGCATATCGCCACCAAGGATTTCACTCCGGTGATTGAAAAAGCGCTGGCGCTTCCGGGCTTTCCGGAAGATGTCGCGGGCAAATCCGTGATGGTCGGCTTTGCCAGGAACGCGGTCCTGGGTGTGGCGGGAGCCGTGATCGATGCGGTAAAAAGCAAGGCCATCCGTCACTTTTTCCTGGTCGGTGGCTGCGACGGGGCAAAACCCGGAAGGGATTACTACACGGAATTCGTGGAAAAAGTGCCTGCCGATTGCGTGGTTCTGACCCTTGCCTGCGGAAAATTCCGCTTTTTTGACAAGGATCTGGGAAATATCGGCGGCATTCCCCGGCTTCTGGATGTCGGACAGTGCAACGATGCCTATTCGGCGGTTCAGATCGCCGTGGCCCTGGCCAATGCCTTTGGATGCGGTGTCAACGATCTGCCGCTTTCCATGATTCTGTCCTGGTATGAACAGAAAGCCTGTGCCATTTTACTGACCCTGCTCCATCTGGGCATCAAGAACATTCGCCTGGGGCCAAGTCTTCCGGCCTTTATTACCCCGAATGTGCTGGATGTACTGGTAAAAAACTTCAACATCATGCCCATTAAAACGCCGGATGAAGACCTGAAGGCAATTTTGGGATAAATTACGGACCCAGGTTGAGGAAGGTTGAATTCTTATCTCAATCTTCCTCAACTTCCCCAACATTTTTTGGAGGACAAAAAGATGAAATGCCCGGGACAAGATACCCAGTACTGGAAGCCAGGAGCGATTTTTGAAACCAAATGCCCCGAGTGCGGAAGCAGCGTCGAATTTTTCAAGGACGACACCACCCGAAAATGCCCGCACTGTCAGCACCGTTTTGTCAATCCCAATATGGATTTCGGGTGCGCCTCATACTGCCAGTTTGCCGAACAATGCCTGGGGTCCATGCCAACCGAACTTCTGGCCCAGAAGGAAGACCTGCTGAAAGACCGGGTGGCCATTGAAATGAAGCGGTATTTTAAAAGCGATTTCAAGCGAATCGGCCATGCGTCCCGGGTGGCCCGGTACGCGGAACGGATCGCCAGGACTGAAAAAGGCAATATGGCGGTTATTCTGTGCGCAGCGTTTCTCCACGACATCGGAATTCACGAAACCGAGCGAAAACACGGCAGCACGGCTGCCCGGTTTCAGGAACTGGAAGGTCCGCCCATCGCCAGATCCATTCTGACGAAACTAGGCGCTAAAGCGGAATTGATTGATGAGGTTTGCGATATCGTGGGCCACCACCATCATCCCAGGCCCCTGGAAACCGTCAATTTTCAGGTTCTCTATGATGCCGATCTGGTCACCAACATCGAGGAAAACCAGAAGCAGTCGCCTTCTTCACCGGATCGCGTGAACCAGATGATAGAGAAATCATTTTTAACCGAAAGCGGGCGCAAGGTTGCCCGAGAAACATTGCTGTCATAAAGAGGAATGAGCCATGAAAGTACTTAGAAAAATAATTCAGATCGATGAAGAACGTTGCGACGGATGCGGCCAGTGCATCACGGGATGCGCGGAAGGCGCCCTTAAGCTTGTTGACGGCAAGGCGCGCGTTGTTGCCGACAAATATTGTGACGGCCTGGGCGCCTGTATCGGCGAATGTCCCACGGGCGCCTTGACCATTACCGAACGGGAAGCCGATGAATTTGACGAGGTTGCGGTTGAAGCCCTTCTGGGCCAAACACATGGAAAGGCTTCCCCGACTGCCGGTGGATGTCCGTCCGCCGGGCTTCAAATATTTTCTCCCCCATCCGCCCGTGAAAAAGCCAATCTGCCCGCATCCCTTGAAGCTGGAGATGATTCCTTTCTGTCGCACTGGCCGGTCCAGATCCGCCTGGTCCCCTCCAATGCGCCTTTTCTACACGGAGCGGATCTTCTGGTTGTGGCCGATTGCGTTCCGGTGGCCTATCCTTCCATCCACAAGGACTTCATGAAGGGCCGGGCCGTCATGATGGGATGCCCCAAATTTGATGATGCTCAGGGTTATATCGATAAGTTCGCCAAAATCTGCACCCACGCCGGGCTGAAGAGCATTACGATTCTGAGTATGGAAGTCCCCTGCTGCTCCGGCCTGCCGACGATTGTCAAAAAAGGACTTCAGATTTCAGGCGCAACCATCCCCCTGACCGAGGTTGTTATCAGCGTCAAGGGGAAAATCCTTGAAATCAAGCAAGGATAAGCTGCAGAAATGTTTTCGTTTCAAGAAGAGTTTGATTGTGATATTTGATACTGATGTCACGCAAATCACAATCAAACGTTTCGGGTACAACGACCCCGAAACATCATGCCCTTAAGGAACACCCGCTGAAGGAAACGACAACCGACATCTTTGAAAAGCTGAAACGCACCCGGCCTCTGATCACCAGGGAGAAATCCGATCTGACGGTCTTTTTTCAGCTCAACTTCGACGCCAACGGCGCTTATCTTTGTGTGATCAATGAGAAGGGAAAGCAGATCAGTCCCGGTCATGAATATTTCGCCGGGCCCACCCGCGAGGTGCTGAAGTCCATTGAAAATATCAAAAAGCAGAACAGTTTCCGGATTGACTGGAATAAACCCGGTGGACAGATTTACCTGAGCGAATACGATTACCTGTTCTGGCCCCTGCGGCACTGTGACAATTTTGTGGATGACGGCATGAACCGTCTTCGGTTCTCCGATGAAGAAAGCCGGATCCGGGTGATCATCGAGGAGAGTCGCAAAGGCATGCTCAAAAGCCGGATCGTGCTCTCCCACGGGGGGAAACGACTGGAACCCGTCCAACTGCTGAATGAAAGCCACGCCTTTGCCGATGGCGTCATCTATCCGATTCAGGCTTTGAGTGAAAACTTCCGGGTACTGGCGCTTTTTCAGACCGTTCTGTCACCAAACAGTTTGGAAAGATATCTTTCCCTGCTCTTTTCTTATTTCAGCAATATCTCCGTACGATACCAGGATTATACCGTAACATCCGGGGAGCCCAAACAGACCCGGCCCACGCTGATGATTGAAAAGGTCGACCCGGACAATGCCCTGCATTTACGGGTTTCCACCTCTTTGCCCGAACTCGATCCGGATTTCATGGAATCCTATGATGTGACCCGGGTGGCCGCGATCAATGATCTGGAAAAAAAGATCGTCGTATCCGATGTCCGGCACGAGGAAATCGTTTCCGTTTTTATGGAAATTGAAAAGCTGCTGAAAAAACACAAACGGACCATAAAGGATGGCCCCGGCTTTTTCATGGACGATAACCTCTTTATCATCGAAGAATCTCTGGCCAGCGCCTTTATCTACGCTGAACTGCCCAACCTGATCGCGCGATTCTCCATCCTGGGTGCTGAAAAACTCAAAACCTATAAGGTGCGGGCCGTCACGCCGAAACTGTCCCTGTCCCTGTCTCACGGCATCGATTTTCTGGAAGGGGATGCCAGTCTGGAGATTGAAGGGTTCACGCTTCCCCTGTTCGACGTTCTGAACCAGTACAAAAAAAACGCCTACATCACCCTGAGTGACGGCACCCATGCCATCGTCAGCCAGAATTACATGAACCGGCTGATGCGCCTTTTCAAAAAACAAAAAGACAAGGTCAAAGTCTCCTTTTTCGATCTTCCTCTTGTTGAAGAACTGATCGACGAGAAAATCGCGGAAAGCTCATTCAAGAAATCCAGGGAGATTTTTCTGGGGTTTAACAAACTGGCCAAGGCCAGATGCGATATCCCTGATCTCCGAGCAACCCTGAGGGACTACCAGAAGCAGGGACTCAAATGGGCGAACTACCTCCATCAGCACGGACTGGGAGGATGCCTGGCCGATGACATGGGGCTGGGAAAAACGCTGCAGGCGATTGCGCTTCTTGCCGGCATTTATCCCGGGCAAAAAAAGCCATCGCTGGTGATCGTCCCCAAAAGCCTGTTGTTCAACTGGGAAAACGAAATCCTGAAATTCAAGCCCGATCTCACCTATGTCATCCATCACGGTTTGATCCGGGATCTGGCGGGGGCCCGGGACAAGAATCTGATCATCACCACCTATGCCACGGTTCGAAATGATATCGCGGCGTTTCGGACAGAAGCGTTCTACTATGTCATCCTGGATGAATCTCAAAACATCAAAAATCCGAACTCCCAGATTTCCAGGGCCGTGATGCTCCTGAGTGCTGAGCACAGGCTGGCCCTGAGCGGAACACCCATTGAAAACAACCTGAACGAACTCTACGCGCTCTTTCGATTCCTCAACCCGGCCATGTTCGGTTCCCCCGAAGAGTTCAGTCGAAACTATGCCATTCCGGTTCAGAAAAACGATGACAAGGATGCGCTGCACGAACTGAAGAAAAAAATATATCCGTTTATTCTCAGACGTCTGAAACGGGATGTGCTCAAGGAACTCCCGGAAAAAGTGGAACAAACCCTGTATGTGGACATGAGCGATGAGCAGAAAATTTTTTACGAGCAGCGCCGCCGGTTTTACTATGAAACCGTGAAGGCCCAGATTGCCCGGAACGGCATAAAAAAATCCCAGTTTTTTATTCTTCAGGCCCTGAGCGAACTGCGCCAGATTGCCAGCATCCCGGAATCCAAGAGCGAAAACGGCATCATTTCTCCGAAACGGGAGGTACTGGTGGAACAAATACGGGATTTGGCCGCCAATAACCACAAAGTACTGGTGTTTGCCAATTATCTCAATGCCCTGGACTGTATTGCCGAGGATCTGGAAAAAGATGGCGTAAAATACCTGATGATGACAGGCGCCACCCGGGATCGAAAACTTCTGGTGGAACAGTTTCAGGAAGATGAATCCTGCAAGGTTTTCCTCATGACCCTTAAAACCGGCGGCATCGGGCTCAATCTGACCGCCGCGGATTACATTTTTATCTTCGATCCCTGGTGGAACAAGGCAGCCGAAAATCAGGCCATTGACCGGACCCATCGCATCGGACAGGACAAGACCGTTTTTTCGTATAAGCTGATCACCCGCGGAACCATCGAGGAGAAAATCCTTCAGCTTCAGGAACAGAAAAGTGCGCTGTTTGACCGGCTGATTTCAAGCGACGGGGCCTCCATTAAATCGCTGAATGAAACGGATGTGGAGTTCGTCCTGGGAGTCTGAACATGGTATCGATCACGCAGCAGAAACATCTCATAAAACTACGCAAGCATATCGAGGTTTTCGATAATGCCGGCAACTGGAACGATAACGGCCGTCGCTGCAAAGTGTGTTTAAAAAACATTCAGGGATTCTCCTGTGAAACACCCGCCGGCAGGGTATGCATCCAATGCGCAGAAACGGTTTATCGCGATTTTGCCGCCAAACAGGATATCGCAACATGGCATTATTCCCATTATATCCGTGCGTTGTCCGGGGACGAAGCGCTGCGATGGCGCCTTGCAATACTGAGCCGGTATTCTGAAGCCGTTGGCATTGCCGAAAAACAGAAATCATTCGATGTAAACGCCATGCATCGGCTTCTGGTGTTAAATCTTGGCTGTGAGATAAATCACCCCCTGAATCAAATGGTTCATCAATGGGCGCTGCATGCCGCTCAGCAGGTTGGAAAATCCATTCTACCGATGCTACTGGAATTTCGGGACAAACGGAATCCCTGGCAGTTTTATTATAATATCGTCCTTTGTGCCAGCTTGATTGGGCCAGAGGATAAAAGCGTCCAGCAATTCATTGAAGAAGCCGCAAATCACCCGCTTCCCGAGGTTCGCACAAGAATCGTTTTCATTCTCTCCCATCAAAAATCTGTCTGGGCCCGGGAACTTCTTGTGAAATTGCAAAAGGATGGCAACCTGACAGGAATGGCAAAATTCACCGCAACCATCAATGTCCTGCCTCCCCCGGCGCAGCAAGGTATGTTTGCGGCAGAGCAAAAAAACACGGCAATTCCCATTCCCGCTGAACTGTCCCCTCTGGAAACCGTCATCATTGACAGCTACCCGATGGATGGGCTCAAGGCCATTTATAGCCGCTATCTCAGTTCCTTGTATCAGGAAACCGATTTTCAGGTAAAGGGTGCGTTTGCTGTCAGCAAACTGACAAAGAGGCAACTTGTGTGGGCCCTTTCCCAGGCGTTTTCCCGAAAAGATCTGTTTGAAAAATTATTGTCCCTCCTTCCCCGGGGCGTTATTCAGGTTTTAAACCGGTTGACCTGGGAAAAAGGGGGGCATGCCGTCCAGTCCTTCACGGAGCCGCTCGACCCGCCGATTCTCATCAAGTCTGAAGAAAGAAGAAATGGCAAATCCGTATTCGTGGAAACGTTCAACCCCTGCTATACGATCATTCCGTTTCAAAAAAATTATAACTATCGATACGTATCTTACGATATATACGCCACCATGTTGTTTCTTCCAGATCCCGTTCGGGTCCTGTTAAAAAACTACCTGCCGCCTCCCGATGGATACCACCTGACGGGTCTGGACGCCATTGAAAAAACCGATTTCATATATCAAGATGGATCTCAGATACTCCGTCAAATCCACCTGCTTTGCACCTATATCGCGCAGGGGAACCTGAAATATTCAAAAAACAAGGCAAAAATACTGAAAACATCCGTCAAGGAGATGACGGCGTATTGTCAGATTCATGAATTTTATTCCGATAAAAATGCAGAACTGGAGCATCTGAACACCGCTTTGATCATTGATTTTCTTCAGGATCAATCCATCAAGGAAACCCAGAGCGCTCCGGAATTCTTGAAAAACGTTTTTGATGGCTTTTTCATGGAAGTCCGCCCGTACAAAGGCTACCGCTTAAACCGGCTGCTTTTTCATCTCAAGGGGATCCATAATTTACAAGGTGGATATCATGAACAAAACCAAGTAAAAAACGAGCAGGCCGTTCGAACATCCCTGCGCAACCTGCTGACAGCGCTTCTGCCGGGCCAGTGGTATTCCGTTCATAAACTGCTCGACTATTGCCGTTACCGGGAGATGGATCTGGACATTGTGGACAGATCGTTTGCAAATAACTATCTGGCTTTTGACATTCGAGACGATGGAAATCGATATTATAAATATCGGACTACGGGTATCACCGCATCAATCTATCAGGAAGCGGTGATCTCACCGTTTTTTAAAGGTTTCATGTTTCTGCTTGCGGCGTTTGGGATTGTGGACATCGCCTACAGTTCCCCCAAAAACGACCGCATTCAGAAAAAGGAGATGGATTATCTCTCTGTTTTTGATGGACTCCAATATATCCGTATGACTCCCTTGGGAGCTTACATTGCAGGTCTGGTAAAAAACCACGCCTTCAAGGGCGAGATGGAGAGCGCCAATCTGGTGCTCGACGACAAACGGCTGTTGATCAATCTGGACGGAAAGGATCGGCTCAAGGCCATGGTGCTGGGACAGCTTGCGGATAAAATCAGCGAGAACTGCTACAAGGTGACCTGCGGTTCGTTTCTAAAAGCCTGCGACACCCAGAAGGATATCGAAGGCAAGATCGGGCTGTTCAGAAAACAGGTGTCGGCAAATCCGCCCCGGATCTGGGAGGATTTTTTAACCGGCATTCTGAATAAGATTGATCCGCTCATCCCCGATCCAACCCTGTTGGTTTTCCGGCTGAAGGAGCATCCGGAACTGATTGAATTAATGGCCAGGGACGAAGTCTTACAAAAAAGTATCCTGAAAGCTGAAGGCTATCATGTCCTCATCCCTGCTCAAAATCTGTATAAGGTTAAAAAACGGCTGGAGGCATTCGGGTATTTCATTCATCAGCTCAGGTGAAGACAGGGGAAATACCTGACACCCTGTTGTTCCGAGTTTTCAATGATAATAAGTGAAGGTATTCGGATTTCAGGAAGCCAACACACCCTTGAACGCCTGCGGAAAAATCGCTGAATGAAATAATCAGCAGTCAAATAACTGACAGCAGGCTATTTTTTCCAAAGGCGTTGTCGACATCTTGAATTCATGCATTACTGGTAACTGCATGCGTCTCCTTCTTTGGACTCAAAAATATCCAGAACCTCCCCGGCAATATAGGGCTTCATCTCTTCATCGCCCGTGAAAACCACTTTTCGAACGCCGTTGCGGAAGTCAATTTCCACATCACAATTATATTTATGCGATGCAGCCTTCACGATTCTGGCCATGATCTCCAGATTGGCATCTTCGATTTGAATCGGAACCATGTTTAATTGCATATTTCTTCCTCCTTTTGATAAAAAACCCTTCACACGATGAATGGGTCGGGAACAAAAAGCCGGATGGCTTCCGTGCTTTTGAAAATATTAGAAAGCATAATCCATGCCATAATTTTTTACTGGATTCGATGCATCGAATGCCGGATGGCCGGTCTTCACTGAAACCGCATGGATCATTATATTGCGGATGATGCCTTACGGAAACATTTTCCCGTTCCCGGCTTTTCTTTTGTCTTGACAAAAACAGGTTTGATCTACTATACGGCGAAAGCATGAATGCTTTTGCCCGTCAGTTTTTCACGGCTTGGGACAAGGATACCATGATCCATCCATTACATTACGATTATACTTATTTCAGGCGGTCTGCCCAATAACGCGCCCTTGAAATCAGGCCGTGGGCAGACCGCAGAAGCGGGCTGTCCACGGCTTTTTTGTTTTGTGAGCCGTGGTTTTCAACCACGGTTTTTTTTTGCCTCGCAAACAGGTTTTTTGACATCTTACAGGAAACAGGAGGTAACATGCGTCAATATCGTCAATGGTGGGGAGTCGCCGGGTTGTTCTTCTGGGGAATGCTGTTTCATTTCGCTCTAACACCTTGCGGATGGACAGCCGAATCGCCTTATCGGATCGGTGCGGTGTTTTCCATCACCGGGGTCGGGTCCTTTCTGGGAGAACCGGAGAAAAAGACCGCGGAAATGATTGTTGAAGACGTCAACAAAAAAGGGGGAATCAACGGGCATCCGCTCGAATTGATTGTCTACGATGATGAAAGCGATGCCACCAAATGCAATCTTGCCGTAAAAAAACTTATCAAGAAAGATGACGTTCCCGTGATTATCGGGCCGACCCGAAGCGGAGAAAGCCTTGCCGTTGTCAGTGTTGCCGAAGATGCCGGGGTTCCCCTGATTTCCTGCGCCGCCAGTTACAAAATCGTAACCCCGATTGAAAGCCGCAAATGGGTTTTCAAGGTTGCCGGCTCTGACAGCCACGTGGCTGGAAAGATGTTCGATTACATGAAAGCCAAAGGCATTCAAAAAATCGGGATCATGACCGATTCCACAGGGTTCGGGGCCAGCGGCCGTGAAGAATTGGTGCGCCTTGCGCCGGAATATGGCATTGTCATTGCCGCGGATGAACGTTACGGCCCCCAGGACACGGATCTTTCGGCCCAGCTCACCAAAATCCGGAGCGTACAGCCCCAGGCCATTGTCAACTGGTCCATAGGACCCACTCAGGTGCTGGCCGTAAAAAACTGGCGGGACCTGGGCATGGGTTCCACCCCGCTCTTCCAGAGTCATGGATTCGGAAACCGGAAAAATCTCGAGCTCTCCGGATCGGCAGCCGAAGGCGTGCTGCTGCCCCTGGCCAGGGTGAATGTCGGAGCCCTCCTTGCAGACGCCCAGCCGCAGAAAAACGTCATCATGGAATATACCAAGGCTTATGAAGAGCGTTACAAAGAGCCCATTTCTTCTTTTGGCGGCCATGCCTGGGATTCCCTGAACCTGGCCATTGCGGCCTTGAAATCCGTGGGGCCGGATCGCACAAAAATTCGGGATTTTATCGAAAAGACGCAGCATTTTGTCGGACAGCACGGCGTCTTTAATTTTACACCTCAGGATCACAATGGTCTTGGCAAGGACGATCTGGAAATGGTCGTGGTGAAAAATGGGGATTGGGCGCTCGCACCCTGATCAATAGCCCCATTTCGGCCTTTTCCGTGTGTCAACCGAAGCAGAGAGCCGGAATCACTGCAACCGGGGGGAATGCGTTGGGAACAGATCTTTTGCAGTATGCGATCAGCGGTCTTACCGTCGGCGTCATCTATGCGATGGTGGCCATCGGGTATAATATCATTTACAATGTCACCGAAATCATCAACTTTGCCCAGGGCGAGTTTGTGATGCTGGGCGGACTGTTTGCAGCCTTCTTTGTCGGATCGTTTCACTTTCCGGTATTCACGGCTTTTGCCCTGGCGGTTCTGTCCACCGGGTGCGTGGGCTTTGCCATGGAACGGTTTATCATCCGCAGGGCCAGAAACGCCGGTGTTCTTTCCCTGATTATTATTACGATTGCCGTATCCATTCTCCTGAAGGGCTCAGCAATGCTCGGATATGGGAAAGATCCGCATTGCCTGCCCGCTTTCAGTACGGGAGGCCCCATCATGATTGCCGGGGCAGTCTTGCAGCCTCAAGTCCTCTGGATATTCGGGGTGAGCTCCCTGGTCGTCATTGCGCTGACGTTTTTTTTCCGCAGATCCCTCTATGGCAAAGCCATGCTGGCCTGCGCCGACAATCCCATCGCAGCCCGAATGGCGGGTATTCCCGTGCGGCGGATGGTGCTTCTGTCCTTCATCCTGAGCGCGGCAATCGGCGCTGCGGCCGGCGTCATTATCACCCCGATTTCCCTGATGGATTATGACAGGGGCGCCATGCTGGGCTTGAAAGGCTTTGGCGCGGCCGTACTCGGGGGACTGGGGAATTTTTACGGGGCGCTTTTGGCGGGCACCATTCTTGGCCTTGCCGAATCCTATTGCGCCGGCTATCTTTCTTCAGGCTACAAGGATGCAGTGGCCTTGATTTTCCTGCTCCTGGCGCTTTTTTTCAAGCCGGAAGGCCTGTTTGGCAGCGAAGCGGCCAAACTGAAAAAATTTTAAAAATTATCGAGACTTTCATGAATGGACCCAGATGAATAAAAACGACCGATGGGTTTTTGCGGGAATGGTGGTATTGATTGCCGTCTTTCCCGGAATCGCCCTGAAAATAAAGCCGATATCCCATTACGTGGATGTGATGGTCTTTGCCGGAATTTTCAGCCTGGTGAGCCTTGGACTCTGCATGCTCATGGGCTATGCCGGCCAGGTTTCCATGGCCCAGGCGGCTTTTTTCGGAATCGGTGCATACAGCTCGGGAATCCTGACCAGCCGTCTGGGTTGGAATCCCTGGATGGCCATGCCCGCGGGCGCAGCTTTATCCGCTCTGGTCGCCTGGATCATCGGTGTTCCGGCCCTTCGTCTCAAAGGACACTATCTGGCCATGGCTACCCTGGGCTTTGGCGTGATTGTCCATATTGTTCTGGGCGAAGAAGTGAAATGGACAGGCGGACCTTCCGGCATGGTCGATATTCCGGGGCTTCGAATTGCCGGCTGGAAGCTGACCAGTGATCTGACATGGTATTACATGATCTGGGCGATCGTTTTTCTGGCGCTGCTCTTCTGCCTTCACGTGATCCACTCCAGGGTCGGCCGCGGACTCAGGGCCATTCACGAAGAGGAAATGGCGGCTGAATCCATGGGTGTCCCAACGGCCCGTTACAAGGTCCAGATCTTCGTATTCAGCGCGATCCTATCCGCCCTTGCCGGAAGTTTTTATACCCATTACGTCACGTGCCTGAATCCCGGATCTTTCAATCTCATGTGGTCCATCCGTTTTGTACTGATGGTCATGGTGGGGGGAATGCAAAGTCTCTGGGGGGCGATTCTTGGCGCGGTTCTGCTGACCTTTGCGGGAAATGAATGGCTTCAGGTTTTTTCGGATTATGAAATTCTGGTATATGGCGCAATGCTGCTGTGTGCGGCGCTTTTCTTACCCGGGGGCCTGGCTTCCCTGGTTCCAAAGACCATCGGCGTTTCTCAAAATATTCTGACATCTTTTCGCAAACGATAACGCACCATGCAAGAAACCTGTTTTCCCGATTCTCCCCCCATTCTTGAAATGCGTGATGTCCGGATGCATTTTGGCGGTATTGTTGCGTTGAAGGGCATTCAATATGCCGTGCCGTCCGGAATCATTCAGGCATTGATCGGTCCAAACGGCGCGGGGAAAACAACCCTTTTTCACTGCATCAGCGGATTGATCCGGCCCACATCCGGTCATGTTCTGTTCGAAGGCAGGCGGATTAACGGCCTGCTTCCCCACAGGATCGCTCAGCTTGGCATCTCACGCACTTTTCAGCATGTGGCGCTCTTTAAGTCCATGACCGTATTGGAAAATATCATGCTGGGACGGCATCCGAGAACACGAAGCGGATTCTGGGCAACCGGACTGAGGCTTCCGGCAATGCGCCGGGAAGAACGGCAAATCCGGGAAACAGCCAGATCGCATCTGGACTTTGTGGGGATGGGGGATTCGGCGAACCTTCCGGCCGGTATCCTACCGCTGGGCAAACAAAAGATCCTTGAAATCGCAAGGGCCATGGCCACCGATCCCAGGCTCCTGCTGCTGGATGAGCCTGCCGGCGGGCTCAACATGCGGGAAACGGAAGCCCTGGGAGAGCTGATTCAACGTATTCGCGCCCGCGGGGTGACGGTAATTCTGGTCGAACATGATATGAACCTGGTCATGGAGATCGCAGACCGGATTCTGGTTCTGCACTTCGGATCCCAACTGGCTTCGGGAACACCAATGGAGATCATGGACCATCCCGAGGTGATCGATGCCTATCTGGGAGGCGCATAAAAGGAATATGTTGAATGCTGACAGTCTCTGACATTCATACCTATTATGGGAATATCCATGCCCTGAAGGGGATATCGCTTCAGGTCCGAGCCGGCGAGATGGTGGCTTTAATCGGCGCCAACGGGGCCGGAAAAAGCACGCTTGTTCATACCATCTGCGGCCTGACGCGGCCGGAAAAAGGCGTCGTCACATTTCAGGGAACCGCCATTCAGGGACTTTGGCCCGAGGCCATTGTTGAACGCGGCATCGCTGTCGTTCCGGAAGGCAGACATGTTTTTTCAACCCTGTCCGTTGAGGTCAACCTGCAGATGGGAGGCTTTATCCATAGAAGAAACAGCCGCCAGGTAAAGCAAGACATCTACCGGATGTTTGACATCTTTCCCATTTTGCGCCAAAGACGGCTTCAACTGGCCGGAACCCTGAGCGGCGGAGAGCAACAGATGCTGGCCATCAGCCGTGCCCTCATGTCCCGGCCCCGGCTTCTCATTCTGGATGAACCCTCCATGGGGCTCGCCCCGCTGGTAATTCGGGAGATCTTTTGCATCCTCCAGAATCTGAAAGCGGAAGGTAAAACCATCCTGCTCATCGAACAGAATGCCAGGGCCGCGCTCCAGATTGCCGACAGGGGATATGTTCTTGAAACCGGCAGGGTGGCCATCGAAGGAAAAGGCGCCATGCTCCTGGAACACAAGGATGTACAGCAGGCTTATCTGGGCAAAAAAGGCTATCGCAAAGAATCGGCGATCTAATCGGCAAACCCTGCGCCGGAATCTTCGGATCAAATGCATTCTTTCAATTGACTATATCCGAGAAATTCGGCAAACTTCGTTTATGTAATGATTTTTCCGTCCTGGCATCATATCCTTCCCCCCTAACAGTAAAGACAATTGCAGATGAGCAATCAGACCGATTTTCCGCTCAGCTTTAAATCCAGTATCGCCCGCAGGCTGATTCTATACATTTTCCTATTCAGCACCCTGCTCATATGCCTTGTGACCCTTTTCCAATTGTTTCTGGACTATCGTAAGGATGTCTCACGGATCGAGGACCGAATCCGGCAAATAGCGGGAAGCCATCTGACGGGGATTATCCGAAGTTTATGGGAACTTGACGATGATCTGCTGAAGATTCAGATGGAAGGTGTTCTGAGACTGCCGGACATTCAGTATCTGGAAATCAAACAGACGGATGGCCGCATCATTGCTCTGGGAACTCCCGAATCCGAAGGCGGCATCCGCCGTCAGTTCCTGCTGCGTTATACATCCGATGGTAAAGAATACGATCTCGGCATGCTGTCCGTCGTTGCCGGAATGGACGGGGTCTATCAGCGCCTGATTGACAGGGCAATTCTCATCCTTCTCACACAGGCATTTGAAATTATTATTGTTTCCATGTTTATTTATTTCCTCTTCCATTTTCAGGTAGGCCGGCATCTTCATTCCATCGCGGTTTATGCCGGATCTCTGGACATGAACCGCGCGGATGCCCCACTTGAACTGCAACGCGGATTGAAAAAGCATTCAGGAAAGGACGAACTGGACCAGCTTGTGTTTTCAATAAATAAAATGCAAAGCAATATCAGAGTATTGTACCAGTCTTTGGGAATAAATGTTGAAGAACTCAAAGTTAACATCATTGACCTCAAAAATGTGGAGAAAGCCCTGCGGGAGAGTGAAGAGAAATACCGGACTTTGATTGAAACCACGAATACCGGGTACGTGATTCTGGATCTGCAAGGCAGGGTCCTGGACGCAAATGCAGAATACGTAAGATTGACGGGACATGACACCTTGCAGGAAATAATGGGGAAAAAGGTGACCGGATGGACTGCGACACACGATCTTGAAAGAAACGCTAAGGAGGTTGAACGGTGTGTTGAGAGCGGTTTTGTAAGAAATCTTGAAATTGATTATGTGGATGCAACCGGAGCCATTATTCCCGTAGAGATTAATGCCGCCCTGATCAAAACAGCGGAAGGTCCTGTAATTCTTTCTCTATGCAGGGACATTTCCACACGGAAACTGGCGGGGGCTGCGCTGAGAGAAAGCGAGGAAAGATATCGGTTACTGGCTGATCAATCGCTTCAGGGAATCGCCGTGTTTAAAGGAATCCCGCCGACTTTTATCTACGTCAATCCAACATGGACCCGGATTTTCGGCTATACTTCGGAGGAGGCGCTTTCCCTGGATTCAGAACAGATCTGGAACCTGGTCCATCCGGATGACAGGGCTTTTGTCAGGGAACGCAACCTGGACCGGCTGATGGGAAAACCCGCCGAACCGCGATACGAGTTCCGCATTATTCGAAAAGATGGGACCTTACATTGGGTGGAGGTTTTTGCCAATATCATCGAATCCGGAACCCAGCCCTCCAGCCAGGCGCTTTATACCGACATTACGAGCCGGAAGCGATCAGAGGAAGAGCGGTTGGGGCTCGCCACTGCCATCGAACATGCCGCAGATGCCATTATCCTGACGGATAAATATGGCAAAATCGAATACGTCAACCCTGCCACGGAAAAGGCCACCGGTTTTGGCCGTGAAGAGCTTGTCGGGCATAATTTTACCATTTTGCGAAGCGATCAGCACGATGATGCGTTTTACAAAACGATGTGGACCCGGATCTCCAGCGGCCAGGTCTGGTCGGGACATATCGTCAACAGAATCAGAGACGGCAGTTTGTGTGAATTCGAAACCAAAATCTCGCCTGTTAAGGATACCTTCGGCAACGTCATTCGATATGTATCGGTCAACCGGGATGTCACGCAGGAAATCAAGCTGGAAAAACAGGTCCGACAAGCCCAGAAAATGGAGGCAATCGGTACGCTGGCAGGAGGCATTGCTCATGATTTCAACAACATCCTTGCCGCCATTCTGGGCTATACCGAATTGACCCGATCTACGATGCCCCAGGAAACCCCGGAATATAGAAACCTGGAACAAGTCATCAAGGCGTCTTCCCGGGCCAGGGATCTTGTCCAGCAGATTCTCCTTTTCAGTCGCCAGGGTGCCGAGGAACTCAAGCCGGTTCGCGTGAGCATCATTGTAAAGGAAGCCCTTCAACTGCTTCGTGCGACCCTTCCGTCGACCATCGAGATCCGCCAGAATCTGTCGTCTTCATCTGAAAGCAGGATTCTGGCCGATCCGACCCAGATTCACCAGGTACTGATGAATCTGGGAACCACTGCGGCCCATGCCATGCGGGAAAAAGGCGGAATCCTGGAGGTAAGCCTTTCGGATGTGGATTCTGAATCGGATGCGCAGCCCAATCCGGAACTGAAACCCGGATCATACATTCAACTTACCGTCAGTGACACTGGCCATGGCATGGATCGCGGTGTTATGGATCGCATGTTCGATCCGTTTTTTACCACCAAGAGATCGGGAGAAGGCACGGGAATGGGCCTGTCCGTGGTCCATGGCATTGTAAAACGCCACAACGGAACCCTCAGTGTTTCCAGTCAGGTGGGCAAGGGAACGGTTTTCCACCTTTTCATTCCAAGGATCGAAGACTTGAAAAAGGATACACCCGAGAGCCTGTCCGTTGTTTCAAAAGGCAGGGGTCGCATTCTTTTTGTGGACGATGAAAAGACCCTGGTTGAACTGGTGCAGCAGATACTGGAATTCCTGGGTTATGAAGTGATCGCCAGAACGAGTGCCATGGAAGCGCTGGAGCTCTTTCGCTCCCAACCGGATCAATTCGACCTGGTGATTACCGACTACACGATGCCACATATGACCGGTCTCGCGCTGGCCAAGGAGATCCTGAACATCCGGCCGGATGAGCCGATCATTTTATGCACCGGTTATAACGAAATGATCACCGAGGAAAATGCCAGATCCACGGGTATCCGGGAGTTCATCATGAAGCCCGTAACGATAAACGAACTCTCGAAGAAGGTCGCAGCAGCCCTCGACAAGGGATAATCCAAACCAAGGTCAGGTTTGCACCATCAGATTACGCGATCAATAAAAACATATTGATTTCAAGGGGGCACCGGTGAAACGACTTGAAAGAAACATCAGACCCTCTCCTTGCCCCTGTTGGCGCAAAAACCCCTGAAAATTATTTTCATTTCCCGAAATAAATTTTCATCGCATATCGTTCACATTCCTCTCCTTTGTCGGAATTCCCCAAGAATTTCTCCTCTAACAACCATCTGAAAACAAATCGTTTATTCCTGTAAAACAGATGGATATCAAATGTTTTTATAAACCTGTATTTTCTGAATGCTCTATTTTGCGTCCTGATTTCTGAATCTTATCTTTTTGGCACATCCATTGCTATTCAATGCATTGTTTTTGAATTCATGAATCGTATTTTTTTCATAAAGAACTCAAACAATGCATTTTTAAAAAAGAGGAGGGATTAATGAGTAACACACGAAAACTGGGTATCTTTGTCTTTGTTGTGCTTGCGATTATCATTGCATCCGCCAAGCCGTTTTCCGGTCTTTCTCCCCAGGGAAATGGAATTATCGGAGTAGCGCTGGTTTGCCTATCCTTTTGGATTTTCAGGACCGGCAGCATTCCCTATTTCGCGGGAGGCGCCATCCTGCTTGCCGGCGGCCTCATCTTCAAACTGCCGCTGGATGTCGTTACCAAAGGATACACCAGTCCTGCAGTATGGGTTTTGGTTCCGGCGCTTTTTTTCGGATTTACCCTGATAAAAACAGGACTGGGGAAACGGATCTCGTATTTTGTTCTGAAAACCTTTGAGCCAAGCTACCTGACCATATGTATCAGTTGGTTCATTATCGGCCTGGCCCTTTCGGCCCTGACGCCATCCATTACGGTAAGAATCGCCATCGTGATGCCCATTGCCATCAGCCTTGTGGAAGCCTGCAAGCTGGAGGATCGATCCAAAGGCTCGGCCCTGATTTGTTTTACGGCATGGGGAACAGCACTTCTGCCGGGTATTGGCTGGCAGACCGGCTCGTTGTGGGGAATTTTCATGATGGGTTTTTACCCGCCCGAAATGAAGGTGCTTGCCACGCCCGGCGCATGGTTTCAGTACATGGCCTTTCCCTGGTTTTTCATCACGATTCTGTTTCTGGTGCTTCTCTATATCTTCCTTAAGCCGGAGCAACCCCTTCAGCTCAACCGGGATACTTTCAGGGAACAATATGCGGCCCTGGGCAAAATTACCAAGCAGGAAATCATCTGTGCCACCATCCTTATTCTTGCACTGATTCTTTTTTCAACGGAAAAATATACGGGCATCAATACAACGGTGGCAGCCCTGATGGCTTTTGCAGCCCTGATAATCTTTGGCATCATCAATCTTCCGGATATTTCAACGGGCGTGAACTGGGATATCATTAATTTTTTTGCAATCGTCATGAGCCTGACAGCCATGTTTGTAAAGGCGGGTATCTCGGATTGGTTCAAACCCATCATCGAGCCCGGTATCCTTTCCCTGGCCGCATCCCCCCTGACGTTTCTGCTGGTCGGTACGGTCATTCTATGGTGCATCCGATTTGTCGATATCCCCTGGGGCTTTACGACGATCGCCCTTCTTTCTCCCGTTTTCATCCCGCTTTATCAGAAATTCGGACTGCATCCGGTACTGGTCAGTGTTGCTGTCATTGCCGCGGGGAACTCCTTTTTCATGGCCTATCATCAGCCATTCATCACAATTGCAGACTCCGTGACAAAGTCAAGGGGGTGGTCGAACAGTCATGTAACGCTGGCGGGCGTGCTTTACGCGGTTGCCGTGATCGTGGGCATTCTTGTCAGCTCCGTTTACTGGAGAGCCACGGGGCTGATGCCGGGTTAATGCCCTGCAAAATATGACAATCGTCTTTGATCTCTCAGACCCTCTCATCATTTAAGGAAAGGTTAAGGCATGATATCAGAACAACCCTATTGGAATCCGGTTCTGGAAACCATGGATCCGGAGAAGCTTCAAATTCTGCAATTGAAGAAATTTCAGCGTATTTTTCAGTGGGCATACGATCGATCCAAATTTCACCGCCGGTTATATGATAAGGCCGGCATCCGTCCCGGGGATATCCGGTCTCTTGAAGACATCCGTCATGTTCCGACCGTTGAAAAATCCATGATGCGGGATATTCAGCGAATAGATCCATTCCCGTATGGGGATGCCCTCTGTGTGCCGCTGGATGAAGTTGCCGAATTTCACCAGACCAGCGGCACAACCGGCCAGCCCGTTTATCAGCCCGATACCTGGCAGGACTGGGAATGGTGGGCGGAATGCTGGTCCTATATTCTATGGTCACAGGGTTATCGCCCCAGGGATCGGGTCTTTATCCCGTTTGGATATAATATTTTTGTGGCGTTCTGGGCCGGTCATTACGGAGCGGAAAAAATCGGATGTGAAGTGATCCCCGGAGGGGTTCTGGATACAGCCGCCAGGATATTGAAAATTCAGGAGCTGAAGGCAACCGCCCTGATGGGAACCCCGACATATATTTTGGGAATGGCGGATACCGCGCGGAATCAACTGGGCATCGATCCGACATCACTTTCCATTGATAAAATCACCTGTGCCGGAGAGTGCGGTGCCAGCATTCCGAGCACCAAACACCGGATGGAATCGGCCTGGGGGGCCAAGGTGTATGACCATGCCGGCGCGACTGAAATCGGGGCATGGTCCTATGAATGTCAGGCCCAGCCCGGCGGCCTTCATGTGAATGACGGGATGTTTCTGGTTGAAATCCAGGATATCGAGACCGGAGAAATGATTACTTCTCCGGGCCGTAAAGGCAAGATGATCATCACTGCCTTTGACCGGCTCGCCCAGCCATGCGTACGGTTTGATGCAAAGGATGTGATTGAATGGGCGGAGCATGCGTGCCCCTGCGGCAGAACATACCGGCTGATCAAGGGCGGCGTCGTGGGCCGGGCAGATGATATCACCAAGGTAAAGGGCGTGCTTCTGGCACCGTCTGCCATTGAGGAAGTGGTTCGAAGTATCCGGGGACTGGGAAACGAGTATGAAGTCCTTGTCGAAAAAACAGGCGATACGGATCAGATCGCGCTCAAGGTGGAACTTAATCCGGATGCAGAGAACAATCGCCGGGAAATTGAACGTGAGTTGACGGATCAATTGCGGCTCAAAACCAATCTGAGATATAATTTAGAATTTTATTCAATCGGAACATTGCCGCGATATGAAGTCAAGGCTCGGCGCTTCAAGGATTTGCGCACAAAACCCTGAGCAGAGGAGGTTCTATGTACCAGGAATTTGATATCAAGGAACTGAGCCAAAAGATAGCGTTGATGAAACAGAACGCCGTTGAACTTAAGGAAATGGGGGCTTTCTTTCCGGCCCTGGATCGGAATATTGCCAGGATTCTGGCCAGTCTTAAAATGCTGGAAATCAATATCACGGACCCCGCGGATCTGGATGGTCGGAGCGGATAAGTTCAATCTTGCCGTAACAATCGATAACAGTCGCAAGGCAGAGCTGTTCTAACAGTCGAAAGCAGTGCCATTTTATGGACAGGCACTGCTTTTGAAAGCCCGATAAAAACACCTATGTTTGAAGAAAATGTTTTGCTTGACCGAGGCCATACGGTGGCCGGGAAACGCTGGATGAACATAAAAACATTTACCACGCGTTATCGACAACATGACATTGACAAAGAAACCCTATAGATTTATCCTGATACCAGCGAATCAGAGGTTGGAAATGAAAAATCTGATTTGACATTTTGCAAATTATCCATGTTATGAACATTCTCAACGATGTGCCGTTGTAAGGGTGGTTCATGACCCCCACATATGGGGATCAGCAACAACCATGAAGCCTTCCGAAGTCATCCATTTTGATTGGGCCGATTTTTTACATCGATATCGGGATGCCATTATCCGCGAATGGGTTAAGCGCCTGCGAACGGAGATCAGCGAGCGGTATTCCCAAAGACCGGAATCTGAACTCCAAAAAACCATCAGCGCTTCCTTTGCGGCCAACTGCCGTCTGCTGATTTTTGGCGAAAAAGACGAGCTCGACCGTTTTATCGCGGCTATATCCCGTTTGCGACTTGAAGGGGACTTTCCCCTGGTCGATGTTCAAAAAGCATTTGATCTGTTCCGCCACATCATTCTGCCGCTTATTGCCGCTTCTTGCAACATAGAGACTTTCCACCATGCAGTTGTTGAGCTGAACGACTGCATGGCCTATACCATTTACCAGTTCAGCGACCTTTTTCAAAAGCTTCATCGCCGGCGGCTCATTGATTACGCCCGGAAACTGAAGACGGAAGTATCATTTAAAACCGCCGAACTCCGTGAATCCGAGCTCAAATACAAAACACTTGTGGAAGATATCACGGATGGGTATGTTGTCATTCACGAGGGTTTGATCGTATTCACCAATCGGGCTTTCAGCGCCATGCACGGGTATGGCGGTGCTGATTTGCTGGGAAAATCTTTTCTGGAACTTATAACCCCTTGCGACCACGCGGCTATTTTAAGCCGGCTGCATCAAATCCCCGCGGATGGAGAAGATTCTCCGGCCCTGGAGTATGATAGAATTACCCGGACCGGGGATATTTCCCCCACAGAGATTAAATTCAAAACCATTCATTATGGGGACAGATGGTCGCAGATCGGGATTTGCAGGGACATCACGGAACGGATCGAGCTGGGGAAAAAGATGCGGGAGGCCGAACGCCTTGCAGATATTGCCCAGATTGCCACATCGCTTTCTCATGAAATCCGCAATCCGCTCTCCGCCATCAAGATGAATCTTCAGATTCTTCAGCGCCATCCAGAGCTTGTTGGAAACGACCGCAGGCGGGTGGATATCGCTGTTCATGAAATGCATCGACTTGAAGGCATTTTGCAGGAAGTGCTTGATTTCGCAAAGCCCGTTACGCTGGAAAAAACATCGTGCAGTCTCAATCCAATCCTCATGCAGACCATCGAGCTCCTGGAGATGAAGTTTGCGGAAAAACGCCTGGACGTAATTCTGGATCTGGACGAGCTTCCGGACCTTCTCATGGATGGGCGCAAGATTGAGCAAGTTGCGCTGAACCTTCTCCTTAACGCTGCCGAGGCTGCGCCGGATGGAACGGCCATTCGGGTCAGCAGCCGTCGAAGGAAATCCGATCACAAACCTCCGGAAGTGGTCTTTTGGGTGGAAGATGAAGGAGAAACCATTCCGCAAGTGCTTTGCGAAACGATTTTCAAACCTTTTTTTACGACCAAGAGCCGAGGCGCGGGCCTGGGTCTGAGCGTGGTGCGACGGCTGGTGGAAGCCCACGGCGGGTGCGTGTCGGTAACTGGTCGCGTTCCCGGGGGATCTGTTTTTACCGTTGCCCTGCCTGAAGGAGATGTTCATGCGAACGATTTTGGTGGTTGATGATGAAACACCGATTCTGGAATCACTTGAAATGTTTCTGGGAGAAAAAGGGTATCGGGTCATCACGGCGGCCACGGGTGCGGAAGGCGAGATGAAATTCCGGCAGCACCATCCCGATGTGGTGATGCTGGATATCCGGCTTCCGGATAAAAACGGCCTTGAAATTTTAACGGAAATGCTGGGCATTGCCAATCCGCCCAAAGTTATCATGATGACAGCCTTTCAGGATATGGAAACCACCATTGAAGCGATGAAGTCGGGCGCATACGAATACCTCAACAAACCTCTGGATGCCGGAGAAATCGAACGTACCGTCGATCGCGCTTTTCGAATGAACTGGCCGGCGGGCAGTCATGAAATCCCGGCGGATGTCCCGTCGCCAAAAGGGGTGATCATCGGAAAAAGTCCACAGATGTGTGATATTTTTAAGACCATTGGTATTTTATGCCGGAACCAGGCCACTGTCCTGATCCAGGGGGAAACCGGCACCGGAAAAGAGCTGGTCGCCCGGACCATTCACCACAACAGTTCTTTTTCCATTGAGCCCATGATTACGCTGGATTGCTCCGCCATTGTCGAAACCCTGCTGGAAAGTGAACTCTTCGGGCACTCGAAAGGCGCATTTACCGGCGCTGTCGAAACCAAGCCTGGCAAGATCGAGCTGGCCGGCAGAGGAACGCTTTTTCTGGATGAAGTGACGGAACTGCCGATTTCCCTGCAGTCCAAGTTCCTTGGGTTTCTGGAACGTAAAGAGTATATGCGGGTGGGAGGTCAGCGCATTCATAAATCCCGATGCCGTATCATTTCGGCTACCAACCAGGATATGGCGGATCTTGTGCGTCAGGGCCGCTTTCGGGAAGACCTCTATTACCGGCTGAAAGTCGTTTCCATTTTTGTTCCCCCGCTCAGAGACCGTATCTGTGATATCCCGGATCTGGCGCGGTACTTTTTGCAGAAAGCCGCCAGAGAACACTGCACGGAAGCTCGGCAATTCGAAGACGGCGTTATGGATGTGCTCTGCGCTCAACCCTGGATCGGGAATGTTCGACAGTTGCAGAACGTTATCATGGCTGCGGCGCTACGATCCAGAGGGAAAAGGGTGCTTCTTGAAGACATCGAACGGGAACTGGCTGCAGGATGCAGCAGGACCTTAGCGAATTCTGTTGATTTTTCTCTGGTGTCTTCAGAACAGGCTCATATTCTGAAAGCCCTTGAGCATACGCGATGGCATCGGTCACGAGCCGCCGATCTTCTGGGGATTTCCCTGCCAACCCTTCGCAGCAAAATTCATAAATACGGTCTTCAGCCTTCCAAACCGTTCCATAT
Source organism: Deltaproteobacteria bacterium (assembly GCA_016219185.1). GTDB lineage: Bacteria > Desulfobacterota > Desulfobacteria > Desulfobacterales > Desulfatirhabdiaceae > RAAP-1. Next base: position 25,391 of record JACRBZ010000066.1, on the reverse strand, counting down.
GCCAATGGCATGATATCTGAAAAATTATTTCACCAGTTGATAATTTCTTTCAATTCATGATCGCCATCCATCTCTTTTCAATAAACTTCATTCAGCAAATAGCCTCAAACGCAAAATAAACAAACATACTTATTTGATTTGCGATAAACAACGTTTACAACAGGTTAGTGAGATTGATTTTCGGACAGTCTTGGTAACCTTTTTTTATTATTTTATCCGTATTAAATCCGGCATGCCGTTTGCATCTTTCATAAGCGCGTCCTGTACCGGGGCGCCGACAATAGCTGGAAATAACAATCGAAAAGGCTGGGCAAAGGAGATGTGCAATGACAACAAGTTTAAATCTTCCTGAAGTATTCAATGCTGCGGATCATTTTGTAGACCGGCACATTCGTGAAGGCCGGGGCGGTCGAACCGCGATACTCTGTAATGATCGTTCTTACACGTACGCCGATGTTCAGGCGGGAATGAACCGGTTCGGAAATGGCTTAAAATCCCTGGGTGTGCGAATGGAAGAGCGGATTGCAGTGCTGCTGCATGACACGGAGATATACTCGCAGATTTTTTTCGGAGCCATCAAAACAGGCGCGGTTCCCATCTGTCTGAACACCCTGATGCGCCCCAAGGACTATCAATATTTCCTGAACGACAGCCGGGCGCGGGTTCTGGTCGTCGAGGCCACACTCTGGGAACTTGTGGAGCCGCTTCGAGACAGCCTGATTTACCTGGAGCATGTCATCGTGACCAATGGACCGGCACCGGTTTCAACCCTTGCTTACGACGAATGGGTCTCCAGCCAGTCATCGGATCTTACTCCGGCGCCCACTTCTCCGGATGACCCCTGTTTCTGGCTTTACAGTTCCGGAACCACCGGACAGGCAAAAGGGACGGTTCATTTACAGCATGATATGTTTTTTGCGGCAGAGACCTACGGAAAACAGGTTTTGGGCATTCAGGAAAACGATATCTGTTTTTCGGCAGCCAAGCTGTTTTTTGCCTACGGGCTGGGAAACGGGCTATATTTCCCCTTTCATGTCGGCGCAACGGCAGCATACCTTCCGGATCGGCCCCTGCCGGCCGCTGTTTTCGATATCATTCGCCGCTACCGGCCCACGCTTTTTTTCGGAGTCCCCACGCTTTTCAGCAATATGCTGGTTTCCGAAGAAGGAAATCTGGAAGGTGTGCGGCTTTGCGTGTCAGCCGGCGAAGCCCTGCCGCCGGATATTTTTAAACGATGGGAAAAACGCTTCAGAGTCTCAATATTGGACGGAATCGGATCAACGGAAATGGCCCATATTTTTATTTCCAACCGGATCGGGGACATTCAGCCCGGCAGTACGGGGCTGCCGGTACCGGGATATGAGGCCAAAATCGTTGATGAAAACCTGAATCCAGTCGCAGACGGCGATATCGGCACCCTTCTGGTTAAGGGGGACAGTGCTGCGGCATATTATTGGAACAAACACGAGAAAACCAAAGAAACCATGCTCGGGGCCTGGCTGAACACGGGAGATAAATTCTATAAAAACGAAAAAGGATATTATTATTACGTGGGCCGATCCAACGATATGCTGAAAGTCGGCGGCATCTGGGTGTCTCCCATCGAAGTGGAAGCCTGCCTGACCGAGCACCCCTCAGTTCTCGAATGCGCGGTTGTGGGAGCTGCGGACGAAGAAAATCTGATCAAACCCAGGGCCTTCGTTGTCCTGCAAAAAGGATATGAGGCGTCCAAGGATCTGGAAAACCAACTTAAAGCGCACGTGAAAAGTGCCCTGGCTCCCTACAAATATCCGAGATGGGTCACTTTCGTGGAAGATCTTCCGAAAACCGCCACCGGAAAGATCAAGCGGTTTGTGCTTAAGGATGGGTCGGAATAAAACGGACTTTATTTTGTCTCCCACGGCATCATGTCATGAGAACCCGGGGGACGGTTTTCGAACTGTCCCCCGCAACCATGAATCTTCAGATGGCCTGATCATTCCCTGTCCCTCAATTCTTTGCTTAATAAATCATGCGAATATCCACATCGCGAAAGCCAATTTACTTCCTCGCACGCATACCGCGCCCAATCAATCCACTTTGATTCGGAAAATAACCATTAAAATGGCTTGACAATGCCAGCCCATAGCTTTAATGTAGCTATTTTGTAACTATATGATACGTATATCCATCGCACAATCATCAGGGTGCAGTATCTGGGATAGGGCTACTGGCCTGATTTTCCTGTCCGATAAAATCGGAACCAGTTTTAACCATTATAAATTCGAACAGACGATGTCAGTTATAAATCACTGCAAAAGATAAACCCTATAACCTTAAAAGCAGGAGGAACAGGAGAATATGAAGGATTTTTGTACGCTAAGGACAGTGATTGCGCGAAACCTGGAATACAACCCGGAAAAGACGGCCGTCATTGAAGGGCAGCGGCAATACACTTTCCGCGAATTTGCGGATCGGACTCGCAGCATGGGAAATGCCTTATTGGATCTTGGTCTGGAGAAAAGGGATCGGGTTGCAATATTAAGTAAAAACAGTATCGAAAATGCCGAATCCTATTTCAGCATTCCCAATGCGGGTCTGGTTCTGGTGATGCTCAATTTCAGGCTGGCCCCGCCTGAGATTCTCTCCGTTCTGAAGGATGCCCAGGCTTCGGCCCTGATGGTAACTGAAGAATACCTGGAACAGATAGAAAGCCTTAAAGAAAACCTGGGTTTCATAAAGCAGTACATTTTCATCGGCGATAAGGCCGGAACCCCGAACGGATGGCACCATTACGAAACGTTGATTGAAAAAGCACCTTCACACGTTCCCGCTGTCCCCCTGACTGAAGATGATCTGGCGGTCCTGATGTACACCAGCGGCACGACCGGCGCGCCCAAAGGATGCATGGGAACCCATGGCAATTTATACCACGTCGGCAGAAGCCTCACGCTTGAAATGAAAATGGATCCAAATGACGTGGGGATTGTAGCCTCGCCCCTTTTTCATGCAACCGGGGAAGTCGTGCTGATGAATGACATGTTCAGCGGCACGCCGTCAGTGATCATGAAAATGTGGGACACGGATGAGTTCATGCGCCTGGTCGAAAAATACAAGGTTACCACGGGCATGATTGCCACGCCCATGCTGCTTTTTCTCGTACAGAACACGAACACGGACCGATACAACTTAAGCAGCCTTAAAAAACTGTTTTTTGCCGGAGCGCCCGTCACACCGATCGTCTTTCAACAGGCCATCGAAAAATTCGGAAATGTTTTCCTGCACCTTTTCGGCACCAGTGAGACCGTGGGTCAGGCAACCGTTTTAAGAATCGAAGATGTTACCCGCGCCCTAGCCGAAGGGAAGACTGAAATCCTTTCTTCCTGCGGCCGGTCGTTCGCCGACATGCAGAGCCAGGTCGTGGATGAAAATGACAGGCCTGTTTCTCCCGGAGAAATCGGAGAGATCCGGGTCCGCGGATTGGGCACGGCGCTGGGCTACTGGAATAAAGACGAGGCAACCAGAGAAGTCTTCAGAAACGGTTGGTACTATCCCATGGATCTGTGCCGGGTGGATGACCAAGGCTATATTTATGTCGTTGACCGAAAAAAGGACATGATCATTACAGGCGGCGAGAATGTATATCCTGCCGAGGTGGAGAACGTTCTTTACAAACACCCGGCAGTTGCCCAGGTGGCGGTAATCGGCACCAAGGATGAAAAATGGGGGGAAGCGGTTACGGCCCTTGTTCTGAAGAAAAAGGATTCCCATACCACTGAAGAGGAAATCCGGTCTTTCTGCAAAAAAGAGATCGCCGGATACAAGGTGCCCAAGAAAGTTGTATTTGTGGAAACCCTGCCCATGAGCGCAAGCGGTAAACTGCTGAAGTACAAGCTTCGGGAGCAGTTCATAGCATAATGACGTTGTCCATTATCATTCAGGCATGCAACAGAACAAATATCACACGTTAAAAAGGAGAGTTTAATGTCCAACCAAGATCATCTTTTCGCAAACCCCCTTCCCGCCGGTCTGGGTGCTCTGGTTATGGCCTGCTTTGGTTTTTTTGCGTTATTATCGGGTAAGGTTACCCATGATGCAGCGCCGATATTGGCTGCATGGCTGATTGGCGGCTTTTTTGTTCAAATCGTTGTTGCAATCATTGAATTCAGAGATAAAAATTTGCCCGGCGCCAATGTATTTCTGGTATTTTCCGCAATTTTCATGTTGACCGGGGCTTTGAGCGTCAGTGCGAAATATTTTCTCCACCGGGCAGGAATGCCTTTTGACGCTTCCATCGAGGGATGGTTGTGGCTGGCAATAACGATGTGGATCTGTATCGTGCTGCCGTGTTTTCTGAAGAGCCCGAAAATCCTTTTCATCCTGGGCTCTTTCCTTTGTGTCGCCCTGTTTTGTCTGATCTCTCTGGATTTCGGGATTGTTGCCGGAAGAGCCATGATTGCCAAGACCGGGGCATATTCCCTGCTGATTGCCGGAACCCTCGCCATTTACCTGGCCGGCGCTCTCTCGCTGAATACCCATTTCGGCAAGCAGATTCTGCCCATAACCACGCCTTTCATAAAATAGGGCACATCAGCTCCTGAACCACCCGGATATTCACCCCATTTTCCAGCAGGTGGGTAGCGAACGAGTGCCGGAACGTATGGCAACTGACTCGCTTGGTAATGCCTGCTTTGTCCACAGCCACCTTCACCGCTTTTTGCAGGCCGGATTCGAGAACGTGATGACGCCTGATAACCTCGCTACGTGGGTCTTTGCTAAGGTTCTTCGACGGGAATACATATTGCCACCGGAATTCTTTCGAAGCGGATGGATATTTTTTTGCCAGGGCCGTCGGCAGGTAAACTTCGCCGAATCCTTTGGCAATATCCTCGTCATGGAGACGTTTGACCTTTTCCAGATGCCGGCGCAGCTCAGCTTGAATCGACTCAGGGAAAACGGTCGTGCGGTCCTTGCCCCCTTTTGCGTCCCGTATGTAAAGAATTTTGCGATCAAGATCCAGATCCTGTACCCGCAGGCGGACACATTCCATGAGTCGCAGGCCGCAGCCATACAGAATTTTGGCCATGAGCAGGTGTGTTCCTCCCATTTGAGCCATTACGCGCTGAACTTCAGATTGCGTCATGACGGTTGGTGGACGTGCATGTCTCCTGGCTTTTACCGGCTCCAGTTGATCTTCAATCGGTTGGTCCAGTACCTGTCGATACAAAAATATGATGGCGTTCAATGCCTGCTTTTGGGTTGACGCGGAAACCCGGCCCTGGGTGGCCAAATTGCTCAAAAAGGCATCAATTTGAATTTTTCCCATCTGGGAAGGATGGATTTGGCTTCCGTGAAATTTGATATATCGAACGATCCAATCACAATAAGTTTGCTCAGTCCGATAGGCATAGTGATGATAGCGAAGAACCTCTCGCACCTGGTCCATAAGCTTCAATTTCGGATCGGGTTTAAATTTGGATCTCTTTTCCATGATATTTAATATAGTCATGGAAAATACAAGCTGTTTTTTTCCATGTTTTATATTTCATTATTTGAATAGATGCAAAATCACGAATCAAGCTGATTAACGAAGAATGTCAGTGAATAAGGATGGGTCGCTAATCATTTTCATATAAAGAGAAGCGTATCAATTCGAGAAAGAATTAAAAAACAGGCTTTGAGATAACCTGTGCTTGTTGAAAGAAAAGTTTATGATTCAAAATAACAAAATATTTATTTTAATACATTGAGGAACTTACAGGGAGTCCGTGCGGCTTCCCTTTAAATTTCCTACCGCCTTACTCACGCCTTAATCCTCAGTATGCCTCCTGAGATTCCGGCGCTTTTGAAGGCGGCCGGATTTTCTATTTTCAGGAGGTCTTCATGTCAGATCACACTTACATGTAACAGTCAGTCTGTTTTCGACATTATCTTAATGCCACAGCGGCCTTACTTTCGTCCAAAGCTATTCCGTATTATTATCCAAATTACGGAAAAAACACTTTGAAAAGACAAAGTAATTCGTATCTGCGATGAAAGAAACACATGGCCTGAATTTTAACGAATTCATGAATGGACTTAGCAGCTGCAACCGGACATTACGGGGAAAAAATTTTTATGAGGAGTCAGAGAAATGAATAAAGAAATATTGTCAAGCGGTAATATTCAACAACTGTGTAAAAGCTTCGGAGACGTGATGATCGTCGGCGGAGGAATAAGCGGCATCCAGGCAGCGCTCGATCTCGGAACCGCGGGCTTCAAGGTCTACTTTATCGAAAAATCGCCGACAGTCGGCGGCAAGATGGCCCATCTTGACAAGACCTTTCCCACGAACGATTGCTCCATGTGCATCGAATCACCGAAATTCGTCGAATGCAAAAGACATCCCAATATTGAGATGATAACCTATGCCGAGGTGGAGAGCGTTAAAGGGGAAGCGGGAGACTTCACGGTCACCGTAGTAAAAAAGCCCAGGTATGTCGATGAAAAGAAATGCACCGGATGCACTGTATGCGTTGAATACTGTCCCGCCAAATATCCCGATCAGTTCAATCAGGGCATATCCCAGAATAAAGCAATCCATATATACTTCGCGCAGGCAATCCCTCTTGTCACCTACATAGATGAAAGCTGCCTTTACCTCAAGGAAGGAAAATGCCGCATGTGCGAGGCGATCTGCAAGACAAAGGCCATAGATTTCAGCCAGACGGAGGAGATCATAAAGATAAAAGTTGGAGCAATAATCGTTTCTCCAGGCATTGAGCCTTTCAACCCGAGGTTAAGGCCTGAATACCGATACGGACAGTTCGCGAACGTTGTATCCGGCTTCGACTATGAACGGCTGCTGTGCGCCACCGGGCCGTACGAAGGAGAAATTTTGCGCGCCTCTGACAAAAAGCATCCCCATAACATAGCATGGATCCACTGTGTCGGTTCGAGACAGGAGCAAGATGGCGGCCATAGCTATTGTTCAGCCGTATGCTGCACATATACGCAGAAACAAGTGATCCTGACAAAAGACCATGACGAAGACGCAAAGTGCACTATCTTTCATAACGATATCCGTTCTTATAGCAAAGATTTTGAACGGTTTTATCAGAGAACGGAGAATCTCCCCGGAGTCAGGTTCATCAGAAGCTACACAACAATAGTAAAAGAGGATCCGGCAACAAAGAACGTGACCGTGCGGTATTTCACGCCCGGCAACGGTGTAAAAGAGGAAGAATTCGATATGGTCGTGCTGTCCGTAGGATTGACTCCCCCTGCTGATGTTAAAAAATTCGCGGATGCCTTCGGCATCGAGCTCAACGCCCATGGATTCTGTAAGACCAATCCCCTTAATCCCCTAAAAACTTCCCGACCGGGAATTTTCGTAAGCGGCGCTTTCCAGGGACCTACGGATATCCCCGAATCTGTTTTTACTGCCAGCGGCGCAGGTTCGCTATGCGGAGAACTCCTTTTCTACAGGCGCGGGAATCTTTCTAAAGAAAGGGTATATCCACCTGAAAGAGACGTCTCACAGGAAGAGCCGAGGATTGGGGTCTACGTGTGCCACTGCGGAGCGAACATCGGAAGAATCGTGAACGTACCCGAAACGGTTGAGTATTCAAAGACCTTGCCGAATGTCGTTCACGCTGAGGAAAATCTCTTCATATGCTCAACTGAAGCTGCCGCAATGCTTGCAAAGGACATCAAGGAAAAGGGGCTCAACAGAGTAATTGTCGCCGCCTGTACACCAAGGACGCACGAGCCGTTATTCAGGGATACGCTGCGCGAAGCCGGAATAAATCAATATTACTACGAAATGTCCAACATCAGGGAACATTGCTCATGGGTTCACTCTAAAGAGAAGGAAGGGGCTACCGAAAAGGCAAAAGATCTGATCAGAATGTCGGCGGCGCGGGCGCGTTATCTGGAGCCGCTGCAGGAGTTTAACCTGCCAGTCAATAAAACGGCTTTAGTGGTAGGCGGAGGCATAGGCGGCATGATAAGCGCTCTCTCTATAGCAAATCAGAGACACGAGGTTCACCTGGTGGAAAAAGAAAAAGAACTGGGAGGGATGGCGCGAAAACTGCATTATACCATGGAGGGGCTGGACGTACAGGCCTACCTGCGCGATCTTATAAGAAAGGTATATCGGCATCCGTTGATACATGTATATACAAGCGCAGCCATACCGGAAGCTGCGGGCTATGTCGGCAATTTTGTAACTAAAGTAAAATCCGACAGAGGCATCACTGAGATCAAACACGGGGCGGCAGTCCTCGCCATAGGCGCCGATGTATATACGCCCGACGAATACCTTTACGGAAAAGATGAGAGGGTGATGACGCATCTCGAATTGGAAGAGAAGATTGCCGGCAAAGACGAAAAGGCGATCAGTGCAAAAAATCTTGTGATGATCCAGTGCGTTGGCTGCAGGAATGAACAAAGAAATTACTGCAGCAAGATATGCTGCGGCGAGACCGTAAAGAACGCTTTGAAACTGAAAGAAATAAATCCCGGTATGAATATCTATATCCTTTTCAGGGACATGAGAACCTATGGATTTAACGAGGATTATTACAGGGAAGCAAGAGGCAAAAAGGTAAGATTCATCCGTTATGAACCGGATGACAAACCCCTGGTTGAAGCTGTTAAGGAAAAAGGCAGGGACATCTTAAGGATTACCGTAACGGATCAAACTTTGAACAGGAAGGTAACAATAGACGCCGACGCGCTTGCCCTGGCTGCCGCTATAATTCCATCCGCAGGAAGCCAGGAAGTATCCAAACTGTTCAAGGTAACCCTGGGGCCTGACGGGTTCTGCCAGGAGGCCCATGTCAAATTAAGGCCTGTTGATTTCGCGGCTGAAGGTGTTTACCTGTGCGGGATCGCGCATTATCCCAAGCTTATCTCGGAAACGATCGGCCAGGCATACGGAGCCGCGGGCCGGGCATTGACTCTTCTTGCGAACGATACGGTTGTCGCTTCAGGTTCCGTATGCGCCGTAAATGAAAAAATGTGCATAGGATGCGGAGCATGCGCACCTGCCTGTACGTATAACGCTGTAGAGCTTCGCGATACAAAACAGGGGAGAAAGGCAGCGGTTGTCCCTGTTCTATGCAAAGGCTGCGGTCTTTGCAATTCGAAATGTCCTACAGGGGCCATACAGTTGAAACACTATACGGATGAAGAACTTTTCAGCCAGATTCTCGCGGGTCTCTATAAAAACGGAGATCATTCGGCAAACTGAAGCTGCAGTTGAGATGAGCTGCCGCTTGTTCCAACAATTAATACAGGAGGTAATGTAAAAATGAGCGCGGAAGGCAAGTTTACACCAAAGATGATAGGTATTATATGCAATTGGTGCTGCTACGGAGGGGCTGACCTTTGCGGAGTATCCCGTTTTCAGTACCCTACGTATATAAGATTAGTAAGGGTGATGTGCTCGGGCAGGGTTGACCTTAAGCACATTTTCCTGGCTTTCTCAAACGGAGCGGACGCAGTGTTCATCGGAGGCTGCCACATTAACGACTGCCATTACAATCCTGAAGGAAACTATGACGCGTTAAGCATGGTAAATCTATGCAAAAAATTACTGGAGCACGCAGGGATAAACCCTAAAAGATTACGGCTTGAGTGGGTATCCGCGGGCGAAGGGATCCGTTTCGCCAATATTATGAATGAATTCGGCAGGGAGATAGAAGAATTAGGCCCTCTCGGCAAAAGCGAAGGCATTGATTCAACTGAATTAAAATTAAGGCTTGAAAAAACCGGAAAGCTGATCCCTTACTTGAAGCTTGCAAAGATGAAAGAACTGGCTTTGCATAATCATGATCAGGGAATGTACGCTAATCTTTACACAAGCGAAGAAGTAGACAGATTAATCCGCGAAGCTCCGTCGTACTGGATCGATCAGGAGAAATGCCGGGCCTGCATGACCTGCGCGAAGAGATGCCCTGTGGACGCGATCATAAGTGCGAAACAGCAGACGCATATAGTCGATCAGGAGAAGTGCATTAAATGCGGGACTTGTTTAACAGCATGCCCGCCTAAATTCAGCGCGGTAACGAAAATTACCGGCAAGGAGGTTCCACCGCCTCTTCCCGAAGATAAAAGAACAATCGTAGGAAAGGATAAGGAAAACGCCGCGTAAATTTTGATCGCGGAAAACTCCAATAAAATGATGATAAGCTTTATTATGAGCTGGATAAAATTGAACAGAACAAGGAGTCCATCGAAACCCATTTATTTCGCCAAACATTTACGAATAATGCCAGATCCTATCAGTATATCAACTATGATCTGTCCACGTCGTATTTTGTTGGATACAAATGCAAACTCTCAGCCTTTGGCAAAGGCAAAATCGAGTGTCACGGACGCAGACAAGTTTTATTGGGCGTACTGATCAACGATGAGGGCTACCCGTTCAAGTGGGATGTGTTTACTGGAAATACCACTGAAGTTACAACCCAGCTATACCTGCAGAAATTCTCCGACGACTTTCTGATGAAGACGACATCTTCCACGCATGAACGATGTAGTAAAATAAGTCAACGGTTAAAGTAAACTAAAAAGCACAGGTAACAACCAAAGGGGGTCCATAGAGCATGACTGAAGCAACTATTTATATAAATGAGAAGCAATTACAGTTCAGCGACGCAGTGGCAGCGGCGGGTGGAATAGATGTCAGTTTCTGCTATCAGTGCGGCAAATGCGCCAGCAGCTGCCCGGTTGCTTATGCAATGGATCTGACGCCGACTCAGCTTATGCACGCGATCCAGTTGGGATTAAAAGACATTGTTTACAAGAGCAAAACCATGTGGCTATGCGCCTCGTGCCTGACATGCAGCTCGCGCTGCCCTCAGAAAGTGGATATCGCGGAAGTAATGGATACGATTAAGATATTAATGCAGCGCGAAAAGAAAAAGCCGCGGGTGCCCAATGTGCTTAAGTTTGAAAAGACTTTTGTCGGAAACCTGAAATTATTCGGCCGCCTGCACGAACTGAGCATGGCCGGCATACTTACGCTCAAAACACTGAATTTCCGGGACATGGGCATGGCAATAAAAATGTTCAGGAAAGGCAAGTTCAAGATTGTCCCTGATTTCAGGGACTCATGGGCCATGCGCAGGATATTCAGACGAATTAAAAAACAGGAGAAGGTATGAAATACGCATATTATCCCGGATGTTCGCTTCACTCTACAGGAGATGAATTTGACAGGTCGCTGCTGGCTGTTTGTGAAAGGCTGGGCGTTGAACTGGTTGAGGTTGAGAAGTGGCTTTGCTGCGGTTCAAGCGCAGCGCATGGCGTTTCCAGGCTTATGTCAATAGCATTGCCCATGGCGAACCTGGCGCTTCTGCCTAAAATGGGACTTGATGAGGTTGTAGTGCCGTGCGCTTCCTGCTTCTCTAAGTTCAAGATTGCACAACATAACGTAAAAACCGATAAAAAGCTAAGAAGAGACGTGGTGGAGGCAATTCACAAGGATTGCAACATTGAGGCAAAGGTTATCCATCCGCTTTCGATGTTTGTCGAAGAGCCGCTGCTTTTAAAGATTCCGGCTCTTATAAAGCGGAATCTTTCTGGACTGAAAGTCGTATGCTACTACGGATGTCTTTTAACCCGGCCGCATGAAGTAACCCAATTCGACATTGCAGAAAATCCGGAAACCATGGATAAAGTCCTAAGCGCAGCCGGCATCGCCACTCTGGACTGGTCCCATAAGACAATTTGCTGCGGCGCTTCCTTTTCCCTCTCCAAACCGGACATTGCGGTGAATTTGAGCCACAATATAATACAGGACGCCAGATCAGCAGGGGCGGATGCCATTGCGGTTGCATGTCCCATGTGTCATTCAAACCTTGACACGCGTCAGGATGATATGGAAAAGGAATACGGCATACATCCTCAAATGCCTGTTCTGTATTTCACTCAGCTTATGGGTTACAGCTTTGGTCTTTCTTCAGAAGAACTTTTAATTAATAAACATCTGACAGACGCGGAAAGCATATTAGAGAAGGTCAGCCGGCATGCCCTGGTAAAAAAACAGGAGATAAAAATATGAAAAAATAGGGCTCAATCGCGATACCTGAAGATTTTTCCTCAGAACGCAATCATCATTTTGGCCACCCTGAAAAATGTTTTTACTGCCGAGAAGACAGCTTGTTAATTTATACAGTTGCTTTCTCCAGGATTTTTGCGGTGAATTCTGTATGGGGATGGCCAAATGGTGATCAACGCCTTCGTTACCGTTCATCCTTCCAAAGCCTCATTGTTTCATGCCATGCGCACAATCCAGCTTAATAATTCCAACGATAACAATTAATTATTGCGAATCACATATCTTTGGCCAATTGCCTTATTTTTTTATTGACATGAAATGGCTTATTTTGATAGTGAAACATGTAACTATTACACATTCTCTTATGCGGGTCACAATCAAATCGTAAAAATCCTGAAAAACCGTTTTGCTGTACAAAAGCAAAGATCGGCTATCAGAAAAAACTGACCGTTACAATAACAAATTACTGCACATCGCAGATCCCTAATTGATCGCCTTTTTTTATGGTTATGAAATGGTTTGTTCTAATAGTGAAACATATAACCATTACATATTCTCTTATATAGATACCGATCAATCTGCGAAGATGCCAAAGAGGTAATATGCCACGCCAAGACAAGACATCCAAAAACAACGATCTGGTTCTGTCTTCATATATCAAGCTGATGCGAGCGGCTGATTCGATCACCAACCGCTCGCACAGGCACTTGTCCGATGTAAAACTGAGTTTCAGCCAGTTTGCCGTGATTGAAGCGCTCTATCACCTGGGCCCGCTCTGCCAGAGAGACATTGCCACTAAAATTCTAAAAAGCTCCCGCAATATCACCATGGTTGTCGACAACCTGGAAAAACGCAATCTGGTTTTGCGTGAACGTGATGCAGGCGACCGCCGCTATCTGAACGTACGCCTTACGGACGAAGGGCGGGCTTTGTTTGAGAGCATTTATCCGCGTCACGTTGAATTTCTGAAGGGAGAGATGGAGATTCTTAGCGCCGGCGAACTTGAAGAGCTGGGCAGGTTGTGCCGCATTCTTGGAACAAGAAAACGATAACGAGCCTATTTTGTGCGCAACATACACATGAACGAACAATCAACTTAAACGGGAGGAACAAATGAGAACGACTTGTCGAAAAATGATATCTGGTTCCGGCGTATGGCTTTACCTGCAAAAGATTCATCTCCTCATCCTTAAAACCGTTTTTACAGTTTTGCTGGTTCTGGGCGCCTGTTCAGCGGTTCAGGCAAAAACACTGATGCTTGGCCACACCGTTCCCCCCAGCCACGTATGGCATAAAGTCGCCCTGCGGTTTGCCGACAATCTGGCGACCGCATCCCAGGATAGGATGAAAGTAGCGGTCACTCCGCTTTCCAAGCTGGGCAACGAGCAGCAGATGTTCAGCATGGTTCAATCCGAGGCCATTACCTTTTCGATTCTGCCTGTCGGCTTTCTGTCCAACCGGGAAGAGTCCCTGATAGGCTGGTTTCTGCCCTATCAATTTCAGGATGTGCAACAGGCCGGTGCGGCAGCCGATCTGCCGGCAGCCGGACAAATGCTTAAAAACCTCGAATCCCATGGCGTGGTAGGGTTGGGCTACATGTTTGCAGGCATGCAGCATATCCTTTCGCTGAAGGCCGTCAACAGTCCTGATGACCTGATCAACAAAAAGGTCCGGGCCTTTCCCAGCCCCATCTTCAATGACTGGCTGCTCGCCATCGGCGCGGCACCCACGGCCCTGCCCTAGGGGAAGTTGCACCCTCGCTTTCCACCAATCTTCTGGATGCCGCGGCCGTGGATCTGGATATCATTGTGGGACTGAAATACTACCAGCAGGCAAAATTTCTGACGTTAAGCAACCATATGGCATTTCCGGCCGTGTTGTTTACATCCCAGAAATGGTGGGACAGCCTGCCCCCCGGAGACCAGGATCTGATCAAAAAGGCTTACCATGAAGCCGGGTTGTGGGGAATCGACACACAGGTCAAAGCGGAAGCCACGAACCTTGAAAAATTAAAACAGGATGGGGCGGTCGTGGTTAACGTTGATCTGGGTCCCTTCAAGGAAAAGGGCAAGCCGGTCAGCGAAAATTACATCAACAAAAATGCCTTGATCAAACAATTTGCAATTGAGGTCAGTGAAACCATCAAAAAATAAGAATTAAAATCAATTGGAATGGAGGTGGGCGATACGCCGGCGCATCGCCCGCTTCCTCCACAAATCGCGTTCAGGATATTGATATGATAAAATTCATAAAAAAAGCGGATGAATTCCTGGCAATTGTTGAGAAGCTGTTTTTAAATCTGTTTACCGGCGCGCTTGTTCTGATTTTGACGGTTCAGGTTATTCTGAGATACGTATTCAGCCGGCCCCTGTTCTGGGCCGAGGAGATATCTCTTCAACTGCTTGTTTTCAGTACATTGACCGGCCTTAGCCTGTTGCTCAAAACAAGACAAATGATTGTCATCGATATGGTCATTGCCGCTCTTCCTGCCCTTTTGAAAACGAAACTGACCATTCTGCTGCAGATCCTGGCTCTTGGCGTGATTCTATTCTTCGCCTATCAGGGAACCCTCTGGATTTTACGCCCTGATGTACGGATGGAATCAGCCCCCACCACGGGACTTCCTATCTGGATAAATTATGCCATGTTCCCGATTACCTTTTACGCCATGGCCTTCCACCTGGCGGCCGGACTGACAACCCTGATAATCACACCATCTCATCCTGAGGAGCAGCCATGCTGACCCTGATCATTTTCTTCGGACTTCTTTTTCTGGGGTTCCCTGTTGCGCTGACGCTCATGATGGGAACCATCATTCTGATCACCGCCAACGACCTGTACGCACTGCTGAACACGCTGCCAATGAACTTTTACGGCGCACTCGAAAAAAACGGCCTGCTTGCCATTCCCATGTTCATGCTGGTGGGCGAGGTGATGAACCGGGCCGGATTGACCCAGCGCCTGATATCTGCGGCCAATGTGCTGGTCGGCGGATTTCGCGGTGGCCTGGCGTACGTGAATCTGTTGACCAATGCCATGGCAGCCGCAATCCTGGGATCAGCCATCGCACAAATTGCCGTCATGAGCAAGGTCATGATTCCGCAAATGCATGAACGCGGTTATAATAAAGGGTTTGCCGCAGCCATCACCGCTTGTGGCGGCCTGATGATCATTTACGGCGTGATCGCCTATCAGCCCATTGCCGCCTTGTTTGTCGCCGGCGTTCTCCCCGGTCTTTTGATGTTTTTTGCCTTTTCGTTGGTGGTCTTCATTATCGGATTGTTCTCTCCGCTGCCCAAGGAGAACTGGCAGCCGTGGAAGGAATCCGCGCCCAAGTTAATATCCGGGCTGGCTCCGGGGATGATTCCCGTGGTGATTATCGTGGGCATCAGCTCCGGTGTCATGACTCCCACCGAATCCGGCGCCGCAGCATCCTTTATCGCGCTGATTTTCGGCCTCTTTATATACCGTACCATCCGTTTTTCAGAAATCCCGAGCATTTTGCAATCGGTTGCACTTAGCACCGCCGTTATCACCAGCCTGATCGCCGCCGCGTCCGCGTTCGGTTGGGTCCTGTCATTCGAAGGGGCTCCGGACAGGCTGGTCGAAGCGATCGTGAGTGTGACCACTTCACCGCTTGTCTTCCTGCTTTGCATCAATGTGATCGTTTTCATACTGGGCATGTTTCTGGAAACCATCAGTGTCATGATCATCATCGTTCCGGTTTTATTGCCTGCCGTGCAAGGCATGAACATCAACCTGATCCATTTCGGCGTCATTATGAGTCTTGGCATCGTGGTCGGTCTGATTACACCCCCGGTTGGCCCGGGCCTTTACGTTGCCATGGTCCAGGCCAAAGTTTCTTTAAAAGAAATCTTTTACTGGACCGTCCCCTTTTTACTGGCCCTGATCGGGGTCATGGTGATCGTTAACGTTTTTCCTGTATTCTCGCTGTGGTTGCCGGCATCTTACGGCCTGATGTAAGGGCGGTCTGCGAAGGCCGCAGACGAGCCACATATAAAATTTAATACTTATTTCAACCAGGTTATTTTATTTCTTTAAAAGTTATGACAACCCTAACCGAAAAGAAAAGTGAGGCGTCCACGACAATGAACACGCAATATGTGTATGACCCCGTGTTGGTCAACCATTATGAACAGAAACGCTGGTGGCTCGGGATGACGATCAGCGACGTTCTGGATAAAAACGCGGATCTTTACCCCGATAAGGAAGCCCTTGTCGGACAGGGGCAACGATTTACCTATGCCGGACTGCGAGACGCAGCCGACCGGATGGCTTACGGACTCATCAAACAAGGCCTGATCCGGGGAGACCGGGTCATGCTTCAACTGCCCAACTGGCCGGAATTCATCCTTGCTCACTACGCGCTCCAGAAAGCCGGCCTGGTGATGGTGCTGCTCACCGTCAATCACACGGCACGGGAAATATCCCATCTGGCGGAACTCACCGAACCCAGGGGCTGGATCTTGCCCCGCGCGTATCGCGATACGGACTATCAGCCACTCATCCAGGCGGTTACCGAAAAAGTCCGGACACTGGATAAAGTGATCACCATCGGTGGAGCCGCACCGCCAGGATGTATCCATTTTTCCAACCTGAGTGCCGGCGACATCGATACGCAGAAAGTCAGAGACGCCTTGGCCCAGGCCCGCAGCCCGGAGATGTCTGCTATCGTTTTGCCCACGGGCGCCACCACGAACCTGCCCAAATGCGCTGTCAGGACCCATAACGACTATTTGTGCAATGTCGAGTACAAATCGCGGGCCTGGGATATCAATACAACGGATACCTGCCTGGTGGCGACCACCGTGGGCCACAACCTGGCCCTTCTGGTGACCATTTCCGGGCCGATTTTTCATGGGGCTAAAATTGTGCTCCTGGATTCCACCCAACCCGAGGATTTCTTCCAGGCCGTGGCAGAGGAAAAAGTGACGTGCACGGGTCTGGTGCCGACCCTGATCAGCCGTTTCGTCGCATATGAAGAAATGAGCAAGTTTGATCTGTCCTCGCTGACCCGAGTCTATGTGGGAGCCGCCAACAGCCCGCCGGAACTGGTCAACCGCGTGGAAACACGGCTCGGCTGCCGTTATGTCACGGCATTCGGAATGGTGGAAGGTCCCTGCTCCCAGACCCGCCCACCGATCCTCTGGACGTACGGACGGAAACCATCGGTATCCCGGTCTGCCCTTATGATGATTTCTGCACGATGTTTGAAGATGGTGCTAAAACCCCCATCGGGGTGGAAGGAGAACTGGCCGCCCGGGGCCCCGGTGTCTTCTCCGGTTACTACCGCAATCCGCAGACCAATCAGTTCGCGTTTACACCGGATGGCTATTTCCGCACCGGTGACATGGCCATTATCGATGCTAAGGGACGCATCCGTATTACCGGAAGAATCAAGGATGTCATCAACCGGGGCGGCGAGAAAATATCGGCACGCGACGTGGAAGACATCATCTCCGCGCATCCCCTGGTGGAATATGTCGCCGCAGTCGGAATGCCCGATGCGGACCTGGGTGAAAAAGTCTGCGCGTTTGTCAAATCCATCGGCGGAGCCCGCATCACCTATGAGGATATCGTGTTGCAAATGAAACAAAGCGGCGTTGCCAAGGCGCTGATCCCGGCCTGACTGGAGCTTATCGACAGCATCCCGCTGACCGGCGCCGGAAAAGCCGACAAAAAAGTATTGCGCCGGATCATCGCGGAAAAATATAAAATAAAATCTTAAAAGGAGAAAAATATGGACTTTCAAATACCCGAACACATCCAGCAAAGAGCCAGGGAAGCCCGGGCGTGGGTGGAGAACGAACTCGATCCGCTCTCGATCGACCTGGAGAAAAAAGAAATCTTTCCGCCGGCCCTTTACGAAGAACTGAAGCGCGGAAAATTTTTCGGCATCACCATCCCCAAAGAATACGGCGGCGAGGGGCTGCCCATGAACGACTGGTTTCCCTTGCTGGAGGAATATTCCAGAGGGTATGCGTTTGTCCGGATGATGGCCCATTGCATGAATGGTCTGATGTGGCGGGCGATATATTTTTTCGGCCAGGAGCACCACAAAAGTGAACTTTTGCCTAAAATGGCCAGGGGTGAAATCATGGTCGCCAACTGCCTGACCGAACCGGAATCCGGTACCGGCAAAGACATCAACACACGTGCCAAAAAAATCGGCGACAAGTGGGTGATCAACGGCCACAAGTGGCTCATCACGGTGTTTCCGGATCTGGTGCCCTGTTTTTACATCACCTTCGCCAATACGGAAAACGGCGTGACCTGTTTCGGGGTCCGTGATAACAACCCGGGCACCCAGGGGCCCCGCCATTTCAATATCATGTTCAAGGACTGCGAAGTGAATGAAACCGATATTCTTGGCGTGCCGGGAGACGGCCTTCGGGTGGCTTTTGACATGCTTGCTCTCAGCCGTGTCTCCATCGCCGCCTGCTGCGTCGGCGTTGCTCAAAAGCTGCTGGATCTGTGTGTGCCGTTTGCCAAAAGGCGCCAGACTTTCGGCAAATCGATCTCCAAACGACAGGCCGTCCAATGGAGCCTGGCCGAAATGGCGACGGCGATAAACGCCGGCCGGGGGCTTTATCAAAAGGCGGCCTGGCTATACGAGCAAAAGATTCCTTTCGACATGGAAGCCTCCATGGCCAAACTCTTTACCGAAGAGATGGTTGTGGATGTGGCGGAAAAGGCACTGCGCCTGCACGGCGGCGTCGGGTACACCAAAGCCTATCCGGTGGAACGGTTCTTCCGTGATTGCCGGTCTTTTCATTTCGAGGAGGGAACCGCTGAAATTCAAAAACTGCTCATTGCAAGAGAGCTGTTGAAATAGCAACAGCCCATAACCCTGTCGCGTCTGAACAAAAACCCTGTTTAGAATTATAAATTCGAGTTTTACCGGCACGAATTATCCGTTCAGGTAAAATACGGTTTTGCCGGAATGCTTCCACAGGTAATTTGCGGCAGGCAACATCCGGAAAAATGAAATAATTAGGAGATAACCCATGCTTTTATTCGAACCCTATCGAATCAACGCCAATCTGCAGCTTGAAAACCGTATCGTCATGCCTCCCGTGGTCACGCGCCTGGCCACCAGCGAGGGGCATGTCACGGAAAAGCTGATCGAAAGATACCTGATGTATGCCGATGGCGGCGCCGGTTTTGTGATCACCGAAGCGGTTTCGGTCAAGGAACAAAAAAGCGGCCAGTTACTGCGTTTGAACTCGGACACCTTTGTTCCGGGCCTGAAGGCATTGACCCAACGCGTGCATGACCTGACCCCATGCAAAATCGCACCCCAGATCATTCATTTCATGAAAATCGCCCGAAGCGGCTACCGGCAGAAAGTCGAGGATCTGACCATCGAAGAGATCAACGGCATTCCCCGCCTCTTTGCCGAGGCGGCGGCAAGGGCCCGTGAAGCCGGTTTTGACGCGGTGGAACTGCACTATGCCCACGCCTATACCATGGCGTCTTTTCTTTCACGCCACAATCACCGCAAGGACGATTATGGCGGAACCCTGAAAAAGCGATTGCGTCTGGCAGAGGAAGTGCTTATCGCCACCCGCAAAGCAGTTGGCGACGATTTTGTCATCGGCGCACGCATCAACGGTGACGAGTTTACGCTTGGCGGCAATACGCCGGCCCAATCCAAGCCCATTGCCTTGAGACTGGCCGAGCTGGGACTGGATTATATCAGCGTATCCGCCGGCGGCCGTTTCGAGGACGCCGTCCCCCGTCCGGGCGAGGCACTGGATCCCTATACGGGCTACAGCGGCCACCGGACCATGCCCCCAAGCTGGATGGACGAAAAAGTGAATGTCCATCTGGCCGCAGAGATCAAGGCAGTTCTCAATCAATCGGGCTACACCCTTCCGGTCATCACCACCGGCCGCATTCCGGATGCGCAGACAGCCAGCGGCATCCTCGATAAGAATCAGGCGGATTTGATCGGCATTGCCCGGCCCATCCTGTGCGATCCCTATTGGCCCACAAAATACAAGGAAAACCGGGAAAAAGACGTTCTCAAGTGTATTTACTGCAATGAGTGCCGGGAGGCCGAGGGTGCATTTCAGGAAGTGATCTGCGCCCGATGGAAGAAGAAGGACGGAAGTATTGTGCCGCCGACCCGTTAATGGGCACACAATTTAAAATCAAATGGAGGTGTAGCATGTCTCTTTCTGGAAAAAACGCGATCGTCACCGGTGGCGCCCAGGGTATTGGCCGGGCCATTTCCCTGCGCCTGGCAAAGGATGGTGCCAATGTGGCGCTGCTCGATCTGAACGAATCAACCGGCCGGGAAACAGCCTCGGAGATCAATCAACTGGGCGTAAAAGCCCTGTCCTTTGCCTGCGATGCGACCCAATACGATCAGGTCAAATCCGCAGTGGATCAGGTGCATCAACAATGGAACACCATCGATATCCTGATCAACAACGCAGGGATCGACCGTTCAAAAAGCTTTGTGGATACCGACCAGGCTTTGTGGGATCTGATCATCAACGTCAATTACCGCAGTTTTCTGATCGCCAGCCACGTCTGCATCCCCTATATGATCCGGCAGAATAGCGGAAACATCGTCAGCCTGGGATCCGATGCAGGGAGGGTGGGCAATCCGGGCGAAGTGCTTTACTGCGGTACCAAGGCGGCCATTATGGCCAGCAGCAAGGCCCTGGCCAAAGAGCTGGCCCGCTACAACATCCGGGTGAATGCCGTGGCGCCGGGTCCGGTAAAAACCGCGCTATGGGACCAGCTTCACGATGGAGAGAAGGGCCGAAAGGTCACCGAGGCGGTTGAACGTGCCATTCCCATGCGCCGTCTGGGAACGCCCGAAGATGTGGCCGACGTGATTGCATTTTTTTGTCAGGAATGACTCCCGGTACCTGACCGGACAGGTCCTCAGCATCGACGGCGGGTTGACCATGATCGGATAAATCCGTTTCTGCGGCTCCAAGATGTGGCCTCAGGAACGGAAAACAACTTTGTAGTCTGTACGGGCGGCAACACCAGCGAATATGCGGAGTACTACAGCAAGCGGCCAAACGAGTACGGTATCTACATGGATCTTTTCAACGCCATGGTGGATGCCATTTTGACATGCAAGAAACCGACCATCTGCCGCGTCAATGGCATGCGCGGGGGCCAGGAGATCGGAATGACCACCGATATTAGGGTATCCAGCGACCCGGCGGTCTTCGGGCAGGTATCATCGCTGAGTATCTCGGCCTCAACCTCCAGCCCACCTTCTATGTGGAAACCTTGTGCTCATCGAGCAGCACGGGGTTGAAGCTGGCCTATTCGCTGGTGTCCTCGGGTTTTCACGATGTCGTGGCGGTGCTGGGGTTTCAGAAGATGTCGGAGATTTCTTCGGCCGAATCCCAGGAGCGGATGGGATGCGGCGTCGATATCCAGTGGGAAAGTCCCTTCGGCACCATAATGCCGGCCTATTACGCCATGTACGCTCAGGCTCATATCGAAAAATACGGAACCCGTCCCGAGGATCTGGTCGCCGTGCGCGTCAAGTCCGCTACTTACAGCCAGAATTAACGCTTGTGAGCGTTGCATACTGGCTGCTTAAAGAATGAAAACGATAGCTTCCCAAATGAAAAAGGAAAAAAATGACGTAATGCGGCCCTAAATTACCAAAACCTCGCGAGTTGCCCATTGACAAGGAAAAAGAGATGCAACCATCTGTGATTGTCGTTGATATGCTAGAAGGAAATTATGAACACATCCCAACAGGCGATCGGGACGAAAGAAAGATCATTCCCCTTGTCCGGGATTTTCTCAAACAATGTCGCCGGATATCCATTCCTGTTATCTTTGCATGCGACAGTTTTCTGGAAAACGACTTCATTTTCCAGAGCAGGATGAAACCTCACGCGATCCGGGGGACTTCAGGCGTCAGGCCACTTTCTGCTCTGGATATCGAAGATACGGACATCATTCTGGAAAAAAGGCGGTTCAGCGCGTTTTTTTAAACTGATCTGGATCAGACTCTGAGAACAATGGGTGTGGATACGGTGGCGGTATGCGGAATTCTTAAGTGAAACAACTGTTCTCTGAGCCTGTTTCTGCCGCATGAGATGCTCCGAGCGGCTTCTATTTAGCATGTCATCAACTTTACTTACACCGATAGCGTCTGACCTGCGCACCGTCCTCTGGACGCAGGCGCAGGAAACTCGGCACGGCAAGCAGCGGAAGAATGGCCGTCAGCAGGAAGACAATATGAAAGTGGGCCGGCGTTAGCACCTGATTGTGTGGGCTCGTGATGCCGAGGAGCATGGCACTCAGCGACACCCCGACGCTGACGGTGAGTTGCTGGAAGACACTAAAGAGGCTTGTCGCCTGGCTGAGCCGCGCATCGGACGTATCCGCATAGGAGAGCATGCTGGAGGTCATGAACTGGGTTGCCCTAATCAGACCAAATATAAAAACAAAGACCCCGATCAACCAACGCGATGTATCCGGTTCGAGCAGTGCGAAACCTGCGAGAATAGTGGCTCCGAGGACTGCGGTGCCAATCAGCACCTTGCCAAATCCGAACCATCGCAACAGCGGCGAGATAACCGTCCGAGCGAGAAGCGCGCCGGCACTGCCGAAAAGGACCAAGAAACCCGATGCGACGGGGCTCATGCCGAATCCCACTTGCAGCATGAGCGGAAGCAGGAATGGCGTGCCGTTCATTGCGATGCGGCAGATTCCCCCGGCCAGGGTGCCGACAGAGAAGGAACGCTGCTTGAATAGACTGAGGTCCACGACGGGTGAGGTGATGCGCCGCGCATAGCGGGAAAAACCGACGAGCAGCGCCATTGCAGCCACGAGCAGGCCCACGATCTCCGGGACCGAAAGCGCCGGCCGTCCAATATTATCCATACCGACCTGGAACAGCGCAACGCCGGAGCCGACCATCAGAAAGCCGGGGAAATCGAACTTCAGCGTAGCGTTTCCGTGCTCTTCTTGAATGAATCGCATCGACAGGGATATACCGATCAGCCCGAACGGCAGGTTGACGTAGAAGATCCACCGCCACGACAGATAGGTCGTTAGGATGCCACCGAGCAGCGGGCCGATGAGAGGCCCCAGGATGGCCGGCAGCGTTATATACGTCATTGCCGTCACGATCTCTGCTCGGGGGAAGCTTCGCAGCAGAATGAGCCGACCGACTGGCGTCATCATGGCCCCACCGATTCCTTGCATCACCCGCGTCGCAACCAGCACGGCGAACGTACCAGCCATACCGCAAAGCACTGATCCGATTGTAAAGATTGCCAGCGCCAGAATGAATATGCGGCGAGCGCCAAAGCGATCGGCAAGCCAGCCGCTCAGGGGAATGAAGACTGCGAGGGTGAGGACATAAGCCGTCACTGCCAGATTCATCTGAACTGGCGTCGTCGCAAGACTGCATGCCATGTCCGGGATCGCCGTGGTGATGATTGTTGAATCGAGCTGTTCCATCAGGAACGCAATCGCGACAACCATAGGGATGAGAATGCGGAGTCGTGGATTACTCTGTTCGTCCAACGCGCCCTCCGATCAAGGTCTACCACCTGATTACAAGAATAAAATAGGGTGAGGTTGTTCATGCCAAAAATAAAACGCAAAGAGGGAGAGAATCGATAAAGCGGCTTCCCTCTTTGCGTTCCTGCTGCCATGTGATTGAGGAGGGACTCAAGCTCTTAAATAACATGGCAAACCAAGTCAACACAAGTAAACGGGCGGCTTAATCCATTCTCCCTTTAGAAAGCAAGCGACAATTGGGCACCGATTTCAACCGGATTGGCACCGGTGGGCTGGTAAGTTGTTGTCCAAGTTGATTTTTGAATGACATCACCCGCCCACAGATAAGCACCGACAAGATCAAGCTTCAGATTATCAACGAGCATATAAGTAACCTTGACATCAAGTTCGGTACCATAATAGTCCGTATATTGGGGCGTTCCATTTGCCGTGAACCACGTTGTGATGGAATCGGCAGCATGCGCATACCAGATATCAGCACTAAATTTCAGGTCCTGTAGAAGTTTGTAGGATCCGCCCAAACCACCGATCCAGGCATTGGTGATTTGTGTGCCCAGGGCGCCAGAGGGGAACTGATAATCAAACATACCGCAACCCATGATTTCGGCCCAGTTGGATTGATCAAAATTATTGATACTTCCGCCGACGTTATTGGTATAACCGGGAACCAGGAATCCATAATCACTGCCGGTTCTGACTAAATCGCCCTTCCCGTCACCGGAAGCATAAATCCCTTTGACATGAATATTGGCCGGGCCGAGATCAACGCTACCACGGAGATCGAACAAATAACCATTGAAAGTAATATTGTCCTTATGGTAGGGATTCGTATTCGGATTAATGTTAACACTGCCAAACTCACCAATACCCGTGGCGCCGACGGTGAAGATATCGAACTTGCCGTCATATTCCAGGCCGGCAGTCCAGAGTCCCAATTTGGTCGGTTGTAATGGGTTTAGCGGGTCTAATTGTGCATTGGAAAGGCCCTTTGTTTGAAAACGTGTAAAATTTTCCGATGCCAGATACGCAACATGCGGTTTAAAGACATTGTCTTTGTTCAGAAAAATGCTGGGATAAAATACATAGGCATCAAAATCAAAATTATCAGCATTGGTGTTTACACCGTTGTTTACTACCCACCCCGAGCCGCCTTCATAGAGTTTCACGTAAACCAGCGGCAGGTAAATGGCATCATTGACCTTGAAAATGGCCTTGACACCGGCAGCATCATCATCAACAAGATACCCTCTGGCCAGCGTAAAATCCTGGACACCGACCGTAAACCGTTGCTGTGCCAGCTTAAAATCCACATAAGAGTTCTTTACAACAAAGTTCGCCCCATCAGCGGCAAGCTGACCGTAGGTGGCGGTACCATTACCAGTGCTAATGCCTCCATCACCATATGTACTATTGCGCGTACCGACGGATCCGCCCCAGGTGGCATTCATTTCAAATTTGTTGACGAATTTCAGGTTGTCGCTGAATTTTGCAGTGTAGAACAGCCGGGTACGGGTATCGATTCTTTCGGTATCCTTGGCATTTGACGTGTTTGCGCTGCTTGCGTCGGAAGCACCGGTAAACCCCCATTCTGAAAACGATCTGGTTCTCCAGTATCCACCGAATTCACTTTCAAATGCTGCTGCTGGAATGGTAAGGACAAGTACCAACAAGGCTGCTACCAACGAATAAGGATAGATTGTGAGAGCGAAGCGAACCACAATCTTATCCGTTTGGTTGGACAAGCCCGGCTACTTTATATAAGGAAATATCTTTTTTTGAAAGGGGTTTTAAGAGAAGCTTTAACGAGGAACGCTTTTTT
>JACRBZ010000064.1 GCA_016219185.1 Deltaproteobacteria bacterium | reverse complement strand
TGCGGTGGTGGCCGCCGAAGTTCGCAGGCTGGCCGAAAGAAGCCAGACCGCGGCAGGCGAGATCAATAGACTGTCCGCGTCCAGCGTTCAGATTGCCGAGCATGCCGGCGAGCTTCTGGGAAGCATTGTTCCGGCCATTCAGAAGACCGCGGATCTGGTTCAGGAGATCAATTCGGCCAGCAATGAGCAGAAAACCGGTGCGGATCAGATCAACAAGGCCATCCAGCAGCTCGATCAGGTGATTCAGCAAAATGCCGCGGCTGCCGAAGAGATGGCCGGCACGGCCACGGAACTTGACGGTCAGGCAGAGGAACTCCAGGCGTCCGCGGCCTTCTTCAGGACCGACGAGGGTGGCGGGTCGAAAGCCCGAAGGGTGACACAAACCAAAGCCCTGCCGGACAAACGCGGTGCCATGAAGCAGTTGCCGCATAAAACCGCTGAGAAAGGCTTGGGTCCCGGCGCCAGGGTCGTCAAGCCCCACGAGGTGCAGACCGGTTTTGCCCTGGATATGGCGGAGAGCCGCGGAAAAAAAGAGATTCCGGATTCCGATTTTGAGAAATATTGATGATGGATACCGGGCAATGGAGATATGACCGGGAGTTGCGGATGAATCATGACAGACCGGCTAGAAAACTTTCCGACAAGGATTTTTTGCGGGTGAGCCGATTTATTCACCAGCAGTACGGCATCCATCTGCCGCCGGCGAAAAAGACCCTTCTTGAAGGGCGTCTGCGCAAACGGATGAAACAATGCGCCATTGATTCTTTCAGGGGGTATTGCGACTATCTGTTTACGGATCAGGGTATGAAAGAAGAGTCGATCTACATGGTCGACGCGGTTACGACCAATAAAACGGATTTTTTCCGCGAGCCCTACCATTTTGAATTTCTGACCCTTCGGGCGCTTCCGGAATTGATCGAAAAACGCGATTCTCTTTTTCGGAAAAAAATACAGGTCTGGAGCGCTGCCTGTTCCACGGGAGAGGAGCCCTACTCGCTGGCCATGGTTCTTAGCGAATTTTCATTGAATTGTCCGGGCTTTGACTATTCCATTCTGGCAACGGACATTTCCACCAAAGTCCTCGACATCGCGGAGACCGCCATTTATAACGAGGAAAAAATCAGACCTGTTCCCCATGCCCTGAGAAAGAAATACCTGCTTAAAAGCAAAGATCCGCGTAAAAAAATCGTCAGAATCACGCCTGAGCTGCGAGACCAGGTGGCCTTTCGTCGCTTTAACCTGATGGACGGCCCCTTTCCCATCGACGAGCCTCTGGATATCATTTTCTGCCGAAATGTCATGATCTATTTTGATGGGGAAACTCAGGAGCGACTGGTTCGTCAGTTCCATGAGTGCCTTTCGCCCGGGGGATACCTTTTCATGGGTCATGCGGAAAGCATCAACAACATGAACGTGCCGCTACGCTATGTGGCGCCGACCATTTACCAAAAAGAGATGCAACCATGAATACGGGGAAACGGATACGCGTGCTGATCGTGGATGATTCATCCCTGGTCCGTCTGACGCTCAGCGACATCATCGAAGCTGATCCGGAGCTGGAAGTCATGGGAACCGCCGCGGATCCTTTTATTGCAGCAGAACGGATCAGCAGGGAGATTCCGGATGTGATCACCCTGGATGTGGAAATGCCGCGGATGGATGGCATCACATTTTTACAGAAGATCATGTCCCAGTGCCCGATTCCGGTTGTGATCTGTTCGAGTCTGGCGGAAAAAGGATCGAATACCGCGCTGAAAGCCCTGGAATACGGCGCCGTGGAGATCATTCAAAAACCCCGCCTCGGCACCAAGAATTTTCTGGAAGAATCACGGATTCGCCTTTGCGATGTGATCAAGGCCGCAGCCATGGCGCGCCCGCGCCGTCTGGTAAAAACACAGAAAATTCAGCCCAAACTGAATGCCGATGCCGTTATCGCCAAAGCCCAGCCGGTCATGATCCGGACAACGGAAAAAGTCATCGTTGTCGGGGCATCCACGGGAGGGACCGAGGCCCTGCGTGTTTTTCTGGAAGACCTGCCCCAGGACGCCGCCGGACTTGTGATTGTCCAGCACATGCCGGAGCATTTTACGGCCTCCTTTGCCAGGCGCCTGGATGAGATCTGCCGCATTACGGTTAAAGAGGCCCGGGACGGCGACACGGTGCTGCGGGGCAGGGCACTGATTGCTCCGGGCAACATGCATACCCTGTTGAAGCGAAGCGACGACAGATATTACGTGGAAGTTCGGCCGGGCCCCCTGGTTTGCCGGCACCGCCCTTCCGTCGATGTTTTGTTCCGCTCCGCGGCCCGTTATGCCGGCAGAAATGCCGTTGCGGCGATCCTGACGGGAATGGGCGATGACGGGGCCAACGGCATGCTGGAGCTGAAAGATGCCGGCGCTTACACGATCGCCCAGGACGAAGCCACCTGCGTGGTCTTCGGCATGCCCCAGGAAGCCATTAAACGGGGCGCGGTGCACAAAGTGCTTCCCCTGGAAGAAATCGCTTCGGCGGTATTGAGACAGTGCGTATAAAAAAAGCTGAAGGCTTTGGGTGGATTAATAAATCCTTTTCAGCTTTGTCCTACGAAGGATGGACCGGATGGTTTAATCACCGCTGGAAGGTTAATATATTAATGATATAAGCATGTTATTTGGAAAAAAATGAATTATCAACCAGTAATTATTGATTTTTTTTCTAATAAACGTTGGCCGTTATATCTCTCGATTGTCATTATTATTCTATCTCAAGTAGTTACGGCCGTAATGAATGCCATTAACGGCCTTATCTGGTGGGGGCGTATCGATCGCGATCTCATCCTGATTGGCTGCATGGATTCATTGGTCGTTACATTGTTGATATCACCAACGGCCATTTATTTGATTCGGCGCGCCTTTAACCTTGAAGAAATGAACCGAAGCTTGCAGAAAGAGATCGAAGAAAGACAAAGCGCCGAGGACGCACTAATTCAAAATGAAAAAAGTCTTCTCCTGATCACGGAGAATTCAAGAGATATTATCTGGATGATCGACATGGATTTTCGTTTTACATATCTGAGCCCTTCGGTTACGCAATTGCTGGGATACTCCCAGGAAGAATTCCTTTGCAAATCACATCAGGACATCTTATCCCCTGAATCCTATACCCGGCTGTTGGATATCCTATCGGAAGAGTTGATGATGGAAAACATGCCGGATAAGGATATCTATCGATCCAGAATCATTGAAACGGAGCAGAGACACAAAGATGGAACAATGAGATGGATTGAGATCTTGATGACGTTCCTGCGCGGCTCCGATAGAATGCCTGTTGGCGTTCTGGGATTTTCACGGGATATAAGTGACAAAAAAGCGATAAAAGATGCGCTAAAATTGTCCGAAGAGCAATATCAGCTTCTTTTCAACAGCATCAATGAGGTTGTCTGTTCGATTGACCTCAATTATACAATTACCAGCATATCGCCTTCAATGGAGAAGTATCTTGGATACAAGAAAGAAGAATTCATAGGTAAACCTGTGTATGAGCTGAAAATTCTACCCGAGAGATATATTGAAAAGGGCCTATCCCGAATTACTCGCGCCCTGAGAGGAGAAACCCTAGATTCCGAAGAATATGAGTTTTTCACAAAAGATGGGCGAACCGTATTTGCGGAAGTGAGCGGTGCTCCCATTATCGGAAATGGAAAGGTCATTGGAATGATCTCCGTGGCCCGCGATATTAGTAAACGCAAACGGGTTGAAGCGGAAAAGGCGGAACTCGAGGCCCAGAACCGGCAGCTCCAGAAAGCCGAAAGCCTGGGCCGCATGGCAGGCGCTATTGCCCATAATTTCAATAATCAACTCCAGGTCGTGATGGGGAATCTGGAAATGGCCATGGACGACCTGTCACTGGGAGCGGAGACATTGGTGGCCCTGGCCGAAGCCATGAAGGCGGCACGTAAGGCTGCGGAAGTCAGCGGCCTGATGCTTGCCTACCGGGGACAAACCTTATCAGATTAAGGGGCTTAGCGGCACGATCCGACGCGCACTGGCTAAATAAGGCTGAAGAATGAAGTGCGAGGAAACAAGGAAGATGCGTTCACATGAGTTATCAACATTCAACCCGATTTCACGGTATAAAAAACGCACGCATAACGGCGACGCTTCTCCTGGCTATTTTCGCCGCAGTGGTCGCCGTGCCGGGCATGGACATCGACGCCTGCGCCTCGGCGTCAATCCGCATCGGTGTTTTGGCGCACAAAGGGACGGATGCCTGCCGGCTGATGTGGCAGCCCACGATGGACTATCTGGGCGAGGCGCTGCCCGGCCGTCAATTCGATCTGGTGCCGCTGTATTTCGATGAAATCGAGCCTGCAGTCAAGAATAAGTCGATTGATTTTCTGATCTGCAATCCTGCGATCTATGTGGATCTGGAGGTGAGGTACGGCGTTATGCGCACGATGACCCTGCGCAATCTGGTTGGGACGCAAATCGTATCGGAATTCGGCTGCGTTGTATTCTGCCGTGCCGATCGCAGTGATCTGCGGGGTTTGCGGGATGCTCGCGGTCAACGCCTTGCGGCCACGAAGCAGACCTCATTCGGTGGATGGTACATGGCCTTGCGTGAATTCAGGTCAGCAGGCATTGATCCCGAGCGGGACTGCGCCCGGCTTGTTTTTTTGGACACTCACCCCGCGGTGGTGCGTGCGGTTCTCTCTGGCGAAGTGGATATCGGGACCGTGCGCACCGATACAATTGAGCGCATGGCCGCCAGTGGCGAGATCCGGATGGATGAGATTCGGGTCATTCCCGGCGATGCTGTGCCAGGGTCGCAGTCCACATTCCCCTACCTGCACAGCACTCGCCTCTATCCCGAATGGCCGTTTGCAAAGATAGCCGACACAACCGATGAACTCTCACGCGAGGTGACCGTGGCACTACTGAGCATGCCGGCCGATTCACCCGCTGCCATGGCTGCACAAAGCGGGGGCTGGGGCGTCTGTCTCAACTACACCAGCGTTCATGACTGCTTGCGCGAGCTGCGGGTGCCACCATATGAACACTACGGCCAAATGAGCTGGTCGGACTTGTGGCGGCAATACTGGTCGTGGATAGTAGCGATCACGGCATTGATAATCGCGCTGCTGGGAGCGTTGCTGCTTCTTCGTGGCAGGCAGCTCGCGGTGATGATGGTCAGCGGCCAGAACCGGCTGCTGCTCGAGTCCGCGGGGCAAGGGATTTGTGGCATAGACATTAATGGAATCACGACGTTCGTTAATCCAGCCGCCGGTAAAATGCTGGGATATACGGTCGGGGAACTGCTCGGAAAGAACCTGCATGCCCTCACGCACCACACGAAACCGGACGGCAGGCCCTATCCGAATCATGAATGCCCAATCTACATGGCCTGCAATGACGGCACGGTTCATCAGGGGAGCGATGAGTTCTTTTATCGCAAGGACGGGAGCGCCATTTCGATATCGTATTCCAGCCGGCCAATCGTTGACATGGGAAGGATTCGCGGGGCGGTCATCTGCTTTCAAGATATTACCGAACGCAAACGGACTGAAGATGCGCAACGAGAAAGCGAGGAAAAATTTCGCCTTACGTTTAATTTCAGTCCGGATGCAGTGAACATCAATCGCTTGGACGATGGTCTATATGTGGATATCAACGAAGGGTTCACCCGGATGACTGGCTTTACCCATAAAGACGTTATTGGAAGAACGTCCTTGGAAATGAACATATGGCATGATCCCGCCGACCGGCAAAAGTTGGTCCAGGGGCTTCGGGAAAATGGCTTTTTCGAGAACCTCGAAGCCCGGTTTCGAAGGAAAGATGGTAGCCTACTTACTGGATTGATGTCCGCCAGAATCATCTCTCTGAAAGACGTGTCGCATATCATTACCATAACGCGCGACATTTCAGAAAATAAACTGATTGAAGCAAAACTTCATCAGGCACAGAAAATAGAGGCCATTGGATCACTTGCCGGCGGCATAGCTCATGATCTGAACAATATATTGTTCCCGATCAGCGGGCTTTCAGAGATGCTGCTTGAGAGCATTCCACCCGGCAGCCCGGCGCATGAAAACATTGAACAAATCCATAAATCCGCGCAACGGGGCAGTGATCTGGTCAAACAGATCCTGGCTTTCAGCCGTCAATCCAACGCCCAGAAACTGCCCATCCGGATTCAGCCGATCCTGAAAGAGGTATTGAATCTGGCTCGGGCAACGATACCCTGGAATATTGAAATCACCAGCCATATCAACCCGGATTGTGGCATGATCTCCGCGGATCCCACGCAGGTGCATCAGATCGTGATGAACCTGATCACCAACGCTTGTCATGCTGTTGAGGAAAATGGCGGAAAAATTAATGTTGAGCTGAAAGAGATGGCCAAGAGATCTTTTGATGAAAAAGATGAATTGCCATTCCATGCGTTGCAATCCGACAGATACGCATGCATCACCGTATCCGATACCGGAACGGGGATTGATCAAGCGTTGATGGACAAAATATTCACTCCCTACTTTACCACCAAAACACAGGGAAAGGGCACGGGACTGGGGCTTTCCGTGGTGCACGGCATCGTGAAGGAATACGGCGGGGATATCCGGGTCTATAGCCGGATCGGTAAGGGTACCGACTTTTATGTGTATTTGCCCCTTCTGGAAGACTTCAAAGACGGGAAGGACGCTGTCTCCATCACCCGGAAGTATCCAACGGGCTGCGAAAGAATACTACTGGTTGATGATGAAGAGCCGATTGCCAGTGTGCTACAGATGATGCTCGAAAGGCTGGGCTATCACGTAATTATCCGGACGAGCAGCCCGGATGCTTTGGCTGATTTCAAAGCCGATCCCTTCAAATTTGATCTGGTGATCAGCGACAGGGGCATGCCGAATATGACAGGGGATCAGCTTGCCATGGAATTGATTGCGATCAGACCGGGGATTCCGATCATTCTCTGTACAGGATTCAGCAGTGAAAAAGATGAACGACATGCCAAAGATATGGGTATCAAAGGGTTTCTCATGAAGCCCGTTGCAACAGGTGATCTTGCCACGATGGTCAGAAAGGTGCTGGATGATGTTGCAGACAGCGTGCAGGTGCATGAGTCCGGGCAAGTGGATGCTATTTTAATCGGTTAATCCGTTGACAAACAGCCCCGAAGCACTTAAAACACGCTACATGGAATCATTTGAAAGGCTGTAACAAACCGCTGTACAGGAGGATTGATGATGGAAGGAAAACACGAACACAATCATCCGCATGATCACGATCACACGCATGTGCATGCCCACGATCACACGCATGTGCATGCCCACGAGCATGCGCATGGGAACGTGAAGCACGGTCACGAGCACGTCCATGGCCATCAGCATGATCACGGCCACGACCATTCCGGCGGCATGCCCATCGATCATCATCATGAACACAAGGGGGATCATGGTGCTCACGATCATGATCACGCCGGACATGAAGCGGAAGCGCACAATCACTCCCACTGAGAAACTCAAATTATGATTCCATCTGTTTCACCGCAACGGACCTCTCTGCGGGTTGCCGCAAACGACATGTTCCTGCCGGTTGTCATGGCCTATGTGGAGCAGTCATCTCTGGCGCTGGGGCTGGGGAAATCCGAAGCCCTCAAGATGACGCTGGCCTCGGAAGAGCTATTTCTTCACTTGTGCCGGGTGGTCATTCCAAACCAGGATGACATCAGGATTCGATGTGTCCGAAAAGGGCATTTTGTTCAGAGCGATTTCTCGTTTCCCGAGACCGGTTTCAACATGCAGGCGTTCAATTTGACCGCAACGCCCCGGTCTTTGGAAAATGCCGATTTCGACGACATGCGGCTGATATTGGCATCCCGATCCGTGGACCGGCTCAAAATCCGTCGAAAAGAAAATCACCTTCAGATTTCCCTGATAAAAGAGAAGAAATATCCCCGGGCAACGGAGCCGGCGGAACCGCTGTCCCCTTTTAACTGCAATAATTTTGCGATTCGTTACCCCAGTGCGGATGAATTGAAATTCCTTGCCCCGTTAACCCGGACATTTTATCCGGAGCTCGCCTTGCCGCCGTTTTTTCAATATCCGGGCATGCTGGTCGATATGATGCAAAGCGGCGAATACCATGCCGTCATCGCTGCCGGGCCGGCCGGTGAAATCGGTGGGGGGATGCTCTGGCATTTGCTCGGTGACCGAACCGTTGAAGCCATCGGGCCATACGTCTTTGGCGTTTCGGGAGCGGACCGGATCGCCGGTTCCCTGATCGAAGCCTGCATCAGCGAGGCGGGAAGAACATCCGCCATTGCCATGATCTGTCATCCGCCGGCAACCGGGCAATACCATGAATATTTTGAATTTTTAGGGGATATGGATCAATGTTCGGCCGGCTGTGCCCGGATCCGGCAATCTTCGTGGTTTCGCATGATGCGTGAGGACATGGGCAGCGTCGTATGGACGCCGGCGGATCTTGAGGCGTATCTGCGTCAAACTTACAGCCGATTGTTTCTACCCCGTGAAATCCGAATGGTCACCGATGATGGTGAAAACCAGTCCGATCACTCGGTGTTGTCAACTCAGATGGACCGCCCCGGATCGCGGGTTGATCTGGATATCCTGTGGCCGGGCGCGGACTTCGAGGATAATTTGCTGCGCCATCTTCAGCTCTTTCGAAATGAGGGCATCCGCAATGTTGTGTTCGGGATCGACGTGGGGTCTGCCTGGAAGTCGGCAATCATTCCCTGCCTTTTGAGAAACGGCTTTCAACCGGTTCTGATTCTGCCCTGTGCCGGTGACGGCGATATCGTTCTGTTTCAATTGTTCCCGTGCGCACCGTGAGCCGGCCTGTTTCATTTCAGCATCTGGCCCCGGAGTATGTTCAGCGGTTTGATGCCTATGTTCCCAGCAAGCCGGATGCTGAGCTGAAAAAACTCTTTGGTTGTTCCCACCTTTTCCGGCTGAACAACAATGAAAACCCGCTGGGGCCCTGTCCGTCGGCGGCCAGGGTGATCCGCGGCTTCGTTCCTTCTCAGGCGTCCATCTATCCCAGCGGCGATTGCTGGCATCTGCGGCAAAAACTGGCCGAAAAGTACGGCATGGATCCGGCCCAGTTTCTTTTCGGAAACGGGGCCAATGAAGTCATCGCATTTGTCATCAAGGCTTTTTGCCAGCACGGGGACAACATTATTACCGCGGATAAGACGTTTGCGGTGTATGAATGGGTGGCGGAATTTTCGGGAATCGAAGCCCGCAGGGTCCCGCTGAAAGATTATGGGTTCGACGACGATGAAATGATTCATCGAATCGATGACCACACGAAAATTCTCTTTGTCTGCAACCCCAACAATCCCACCGGAACCTATTGGGATTCCGCAAAACTAAGTGGGTTTTTAAATCGCATCAACGGCAGGCGCATTGTCGTGGTGGATGAGGCCTACTGCGAGTTTGTGGAAAATCCGGATTTCCCGGACAGTATGGCGATGATCACCGAGCATCCCAACCTGGTGGTGTTTCGCACATTTTCCAAGATGCATGCGCTGGCCGGGCTGCGGATCGGTTATCTGGCCGGGTCCCGCGAAGCCGTAGATATCATCCGCCGCACCTGCGTGGTCTATTCGGTCAATACGCTGGCTCAGGCCGCTGCCCTGGCGGTTCTGGAAGATGATGGGGAACATGTTCAGCATACCCGGAATCTGGTCCGGCAGCAGAAACAGGTGCTGACCGAACATCTTACCGGCCTGGGGCTCCCGTTTCTCGCCGGCGAGGGTAATTTTGTCATGATCCGGCTTCCCATGAGCGACAGCCTGGCCTATCGCAGGCTCATGATGCAGGGGGTCATGATCCGTACCATGACCGGATTCAGGTTTCCGAACTGGATCCGGGTGACATTGGCCTTGCCGGATGCCATGGATGCGTTTATAACGGGACTGGAAAGCATTATAAAATGACGACCCAACCCCAAAAATTGGTTTCAGTCGAATTCGTATCCCTGATATTTATTCTGTTTTTCGGTTTCTGCAACATGTCCGTGTTCTACAGTTTTTACAGCTATCTGGAACACCTGGGCATTTCCGCTGAATGGCGGGGCATCATCGTGGGACTTGAGCCCATGACCGCTTTTATTCTGCGCCCTGCGGTCGGCGTCTTCATCCATGCCGGGAACGCCATGGGGTTTCTTCGGTTCTCGATGATCCTCCTGGCCTTGATTCTGTGCGCCTACACGGTGACGGTCTCCCTGCCGGGTCTGATTCTGCTCAGAATCTGTCATGGGGCCGCATTCGTCACGCTGGTATCGGCCGGTGTGGCGCTGCTGGTTCATTTCATCCCCCGGGAGAAAAGCGCTCAGGGATTCGGCGTCATGAGTCTGGCCAGCCTCATCCCCTATGCCGTGGCGCCGATGCTGACCGAAATCGCGCTTCGTCATTTCCACAGCGAGGCGCTCGTCTATGCCCTGGTTTCAATTCTGGCCATACCCGGAATCGTCCTGATTTTTGTCGTGGGTCCCCGGGTCCGGAACATGCTTGCCAAAATGGATCCGGGCTATTTGCAGCGCCCGGCAATCGGGCAGTTGTGGCAGAATATCCGCCAGGTTCCTGTAATTCTGATTCTGACCATGAATCTGCTCGTATTCTTCACCTATGCCACGGTATTTTATTTCATCAAAACATTTCTGGTGCATCAGGGCATTGGCCAGGATGTCGGGCTTTTCTTTGCAATATCGATGGGCGTAATGATCGTCATCCGAACGGGTTTCGGGCGGGTGCTGGATTCGGGGAACAAAGTCAGGACCCTTGGGGTAATGGCGCTTTTTCTGGCGGCTGTTTGCGCGCTGCTATCCCGGATCGATTCGCTCCTTTGGGTATCTCTGGCAGCCGGTTGTTACGGCATGGCCATGGGAGGCATCCTTCCCCTGCTCAATTCAATCATGTTCGAGTTCTCATCCAGGCAGTTTCAGGGAATCAACAGCAATCTCATGCTGTTCATGATGGATGCCGGATTTTTTTTATGCCCGGTGATCATGGGAACCATTCTGGCTTCCGGCGGATCATACACGCTGCTGTTTCTGATCTGCTCGGTAACAATGCTGGCCCTGACCGCGCTTCTGATCGGCCTGAGCCGATGGCAATCCGCGCATGCCGATGCGCCCGATGCGGGAGATGACGGTTGTTAGGGATTTCGTGATATCCATATCAAGCGCCATATTGCCACTTGCTTTCGCAAATGGGCCACAAAACTACTCTCTTTTGTCACAATATAGGAAGAACCGCCAATGAATCATGGGGATGACCAGAAAAAAAAACAAAAACAGGAAGAATTTTATATCGATACATTTCAGCCGGAAGACGCTGAAGGGATTGTTCGGCTGTTCCGGGCCGTCTATGGAGAGCAATATCCCATCCAGCTCTTCTATGATCCCCAGGCCATTATATCCGTCAATGAGGCCGGAAAATACTATTCCATTATTGTCCGAACAGTCTCCGGCAACATCATCGGTGTGTGCCATCTGTACCGTTCTGCCCCGTTTTCTTCGATTTATGAATCCGGCGTCGGCCTTGTCCTGAAGGAATATCGGAATACCGGTGCGTATACAAGCATGAATGAATATCTATTCGACAAGTTCGTGCCGCAGAAGGATAATATTGAGGAAGTCTTCGGCGAGGCGGTCTGCAACCATGTTTTCACGCAAAAGACAGGCGTGCATTTCAGGCATGTGTATACGGCCATGGAAGTCGCCCTGATGCCTGCTGCCGCATACGCCAAGGAGAAGAGCGCCACAGGCCGGGTGGCAGCCCTGTGCGGCTTCCGCTGCTACAAACCAAAGCCGCACCGGATACACATCCCCGCGCCTTACGAGCAGGACCTACGCTGGATATATTCTCGTCTTGACGATTCACGAGACATCGTGCTATCGGAATGCCATGCGCCAGCGGGTACGGTCTCCCGCATCGGCATGGAGATCTTTAATTTTGCTCAGGTGGCCCGGCTTGCGGTGTACGAGATCGGTGAGGATTTCAGCGATGCTTTCAGCAACATCGAGATGCAGGCCGTTGCCGGAAAGGCCGTGGTTCTCCAGGCATGGCTTAATCTGGGGGTCCCTTGGGTCGGGTCCGCCGTTCACACGCTGAGAGAAAGAGGCTACTTTTTCGGCGGCGCGCTGCTCAGATGGTTCGACGGTGACGGGTTTCTCATGCAAAAACTCCTGTGTCCGCCTGATTTTGACGACATTGTTTTGGACTCCGCGGAGTCCAAACAACTTCTGAATATTATCCAGCGGGATTGGGAACGCGCGGAAGTTTCACGCATCCGTTAACCCATCTGCCGGAAACCTTAGCATTGTACTGGAGCCCTTATTTCTGCCGGGGCGATGGCCGCTGCCGCGAAAGATGAAAGATGAAAGATGAAAGATGAAAGATGAAATTCCTGCGGTGGGAAGCTCCTTTCCCCGCTTTGATGCCCGGTCCAAGGTGAGCGGCGCGGAAAAATACGCCGCGGACGGATATCCGCCGAACATGCTGTGGGCCGGCGCCAAACGGGCCGGAATTGCGCACGGCAGAATTCTGGCCGTTCACACGATTGATGCGGAAAACGTTCCCGGCGTTTTCCGCGTGCTGACCCGAAAGGACGTTCCCGGAACCAACCGCCAGGGAATCGTTCACAAGGATCAGCCGGTTCTGGCGGGTGAAAAAATCCGGCATTGCGGAGAACCGGTTGCCCTGGTTTTGGCCGAAAATCGGGATGCCCTGAAACAGGCCCTGTCCCGGATACAACTGGATGTGAATCCCCTGCCCGGCGTGTTCGATCCGGAAGCGGCGCTGAAACCCGGCGCTCCCATGATCCACGCGGCCGGAAACACGCTGCTCTCAGCGGTGATCCAAAAAGGTGATGTAGCCACGGCATTTTCGGACTGCGATGTCGTTCTGGAAGACTGTTTCGAGGTTCCGTTTCAGGAACACGCATTCCTTGAAACCGAAAACGGTGTTGCGCATCAGAACCCGGACGGGTCCCTGGTCATGACCGTTTCCACCCAGGCCCCGTTTCGGGACCGGATGGAGATCGGCCATGCGCTGGGACTTGATTTTTCTGCCATCCGCATCAAAAGCCCCTATCTGGGTGGCGGATTCGGGGGCAAGGACGGGGCAACGGTTCAGTGCCTGCTGGCCCTTGGCGCGATGAACGCCGATGGCAGGTCCGTAAAAATGTGGTGGGACCGGGAAGAAAGCTTTGTCGCGGGTTATAAACGACATGCGGTAAGATCGTATTATAAACTGGGGGCAGCGGCAGACGGCACGCTCAAGAGCCTGGAATGCAGGCTGTATTATGACACCGGTGCCTATGCCCATCTGGGCGGAGAAGTCCTCGAGCTGGGCATGGAACATGCGGGCGGGCCGTATCGCATTCCCCATGTGTTGATTCAGGGCTGGTGCGTCTATACCAACAATCCGGTCAGCGGCGCCATGCGCGGGTTCGGCGTATCCCAGGTGGCCTTTGCCATCGAACAGATGATGAATCGCCTGGCGGAAAAACTTTGCATGGATCCGCTGGAACCGCGGATGAAAAACGCGCTCAGGCGAGGGGACGGGAACAGCTCCGGCGTTACCCTGGTGCATTCCACGGGAATTGCTTCCTGCCTGAAAACCATCCAGCAGCATCCGCTTTGGCGAAACCGGTCGGACTGGAAGGCCCGTGCCGGACGGTTCAAGCGCCGGGGGGTGGGGGTTTGCGCTGTTTTTAATGCCATGGGATACGGCAGGGGCCTGCCGGATTCGGCCATTGCCAAAGTCGAACTGACCCGGGAGGGCCGTATACGGGTTTATGGTGGGGTATCGGACATGGGGCAGGGCAATGCCAGTGCCTTTGTTCAGATGGCAGGCGAAATCCTGTGCCAGGATACCGATCATCTGGAGCTGATCCAGCCCGATACGGAAAGAACCCACCCTTGCGGGTCCTCATCCGCGGGCCGTACCACCTATACATATGGCAATGCCCTGATCCGGGTCTGTGACCAGTTGAAAGAAAAGCTGATCCACCGGGCGTCCCTGGTTTTGTTTCTGGATGAACCCGTGGGGCTGACGCTTCTGCCGGGCCGAGTCCGGCATCTGCCTTCGGGCCGGGAAGTATCTTTTGCGACCCTGGCGGCCATGATACCGGATTCGGACCGAACGGCCATCGATCAGCATGTCATGACAGTGTCTGCGGACGGGGGGCTGAAGGCAAGTGGTTTTGTCATAGGATTTCCCCATGTGCTCTTTTCATATGCCGCTCATCTGGTTGGGATTGAAATCGATGAATTGACGGGAGGGATTTCTGTTCTGTTTTATCTGGCCGTAACCGATGCCGGCCGGATCATCAACCCCCAGGGCGTGGCGCAGCAGGCTCAGGGCGGCGTGGCACAGGGTCTGGGATATGCCCTGTGCGAGGATGTCCGGGTTCGGGACGGCAAGATCCTGAATCCCACGTTTACCGATTATATCATTCCAACCACGCTGGATGTTCCGGATGTCGAATCGCTGACCGTTGAGACCGTTGAATCGACCGGCCCTTTCGGCATGAAAGGCATGGGTGAGGTCTGCATGAACGGACCGCTGCCGGTGGTGGCGGGCGCGGTTCTGGATGCGGCCGGTGTGTGGATCAACCGATCTCCGATCACGGCCGATCGGATACTGGATGCGCTGGGCTCAAGCAATGGCGCGGGGAGGAAACCTTGAGCATTAACTTTAAAATCAACGGCAAGGACACTGAAATTCATGGGGCTTCGGATCGGCGGGTGGTGGACATTCTCCGGGAAGACCTGGGGCTGACCGGAACCAAGGAAGGTTGCGGCGCCGGCGAATGCGGGGCATGCACGATTCTGGTGGACGGGCAGCCCCGCCTGGCCTGCCTGATGATGGCTGCCCAGCTTCAGGATAAAGCCGTTACCACGATCGAGGGCATCGGGGAACCCCAAACGCTTCACCCGGTTCAGGAGGCCTTTATTGAACAGGGGGCCGTACAATGCGGATTCTGCACGCCCGGAATGGTGCTTTCAGCCGTTCATCTGCTCAGCCGTCATCCGGAGCCGGACCGGAACCGGATTCGCCGGGCGCTCAGCGGTAATCTCTGCCGGTGCACCGGATACGTGAAAATCGTGGATGCCGTGGATGCCGCCGCCGGAGCCATGGCTAAAGAGGGCAAACCATGAAGCAGGTCCTGCTGCCCCGATCTTTGAGCGATCTCTGGGCCATGATGCGCGATTTGCCGGATGCGGCGGTCTATGCCGGTGGTACCGATCTTCTGGTAAAAATTCGAAGCGGATCGATCCCGTCGAAAGATCTGATCTGTCTGGAAAGAATACAGGAGTTGAAGGGGGTTGCGGACAACGGGGACCGGATTGTCATTCTTGCCGCAACGCCCCTCAGTCAATTGCTGCGGGAACCTGAAATCACCGGGCATGTTCCGGTTCTCGTCAAAGCTGTCGCCTGTCTGGGCTCTCCCCTGATTCGAAACATGGGAACCATCGGCGGAAACATCTGTACGGCATCTCCCGCCGGAGACACCCTTGCGCCCCTTTACGTGCTGAATGCCCGGGTCGAGCTGGCATCCGAGGCCGGGGTTCGGAGCCTTCCCATCAGCCGATTTATTCTGGGTCCCGGCCAGACGGCTCTTGAAACCGGCGAGATTCTGTCCGCGATTCACATTGAAAAACCGCATCCGCAAGCGATTCAGCATTTTGAGAAAATCGGACGCAGAAATGCCCTGGCCTGCTCCCTGGCCAGCATGGCGGCCGTTCTCCGGTTGTCGGATGACGGCATCGTTCTGGCCGCATCCCTGGCATGGGGCAGCGTGGGGCCGACGGTCATCACCTGTCCCGAGGCAGCGGCAGGGCTGATCGGCCGGCCCCTTTCCCTGGACCGATTAACCGAAGCCGCCG
The DNA here is from genome assembly GCA_016219185.1 of Deltaproteobacteria bacterium. Classification (GTDB taxonomy): domain Bacteria; phylum Desulfobacterota; class Desulfobacteria; order Desulfobacterales; family Desulfatirhabdiaceae; genus RAAP-1. The sequence continues at coordinate 5,794 of JACRBZ010000064.1, read as the reverse complement.
CCATGGTTCGAAAAGCGGTTTCCCCCATTACGGACATCCGGGCCACGGCGGAATACCGGCGTGCGGTTGCGGGGAATCTGCTTTTACGGCTCTGTGATCTGAAAATGGGAAACACGTAACCGGATGATTTAGTTACTGGAGAGATTCAAACATACCGTTTACAAGAGTCAGACCGACGCGGTCTTTCGAGATGGGCACAAACGGTATTTCGGAGATTTCCAACTCACTTATTGAATTTCGGAAAGTCTGGGGCTTAAGCGAATCGGGTATTTATCCGGGTGATCCAGGGATTTATATCCGCCATCCAGATTTGAAAAACCATCTTGAATTTTTTTCCGAATTTCCTGAAGGGTAGGGGACGTCAGAATGCGCCGGCCGTTTTCCATTACTTTTATCAAAAGCGGTTCTGTTCCATCGATCATTTCGCTTCGGGTGCCCAGGGTATCCGAAGCATATTTGCCGGTTCGATCCATTATACGAAAAACCTGTTTTTCTCCGGCAAGGGTGATTTTCCCGGGGCTTGTTTTTCTAACGTCCCGATCATCGTATCGCGCCAGTTTATAGACCATGTCCAGATAAGGCGCATCGGCCGATACCCCGAGCTTGGTGCCCACGCCGAACGCATCGATGGCAGCCCCCCCGGATAATGCCTTTTCAATCTCGAACTCGTCAAAGCCGCTGGTGGCAATTATCTGAACCCGATCCAGCCCGGCATCATTTAGAATCCGCCGAACCGCTTTGCTGGTCTCCACCATCTCTCCGCTGTCGATACGGACGCCTTTCAGCAGATGGCCTTCTTTTGCCATGGCCAGCGCGACTTCAACCGCACTGTGCGCTCCCTCGATCACATCATGGGTATCGATCAGGAAAATGCAGTTATCGGGAAAGGATCGGGCATAGGCCCTGAATGCTTCAACATTACTTCCAACCGCCAGGACAAAGGAGTGCGCCATGGTGCCTGAAACCGGTATGCCGTATTTCTTGCCGGCCAGCACATTGCTGGTTCCGTTAAATCCGGAGATGTAGGCGTTTCGGGCCACCTGCATTCCCGCATCTAGACCCTGGGTGCGGCGAAATGAAAAATCAACGATCGGCCTGCCCTTTGCCGCGTGCATGCAGCGGAGCGCTTTTGTGGCGATGTTGGTTTGAAATCCAAGGGTATTGATCAGAAACGTTTCAACGATCTGAGACTCGGCAATGGGGGCCGTAACCTCCATCAGGGGCTCATCGGCAAAGCATATCGTTCCTTCTGGCATGGCCCAGACATCACCGGTGAAACGAAACCCGGAGAGGGATCGGATAAAATCTTCGGGAAACAGGTTCAGGCTCCGGAGATAATCCATATCCGTTTGCGAGAACCGCATGTTTTCAAGGCCGGATAGGGCATCCTCAAGGCCGGCCGCGACAAGAAATCCCCGGTTGAGCCCTTCGGATCCACGAATAAACAGGGAAAATGTGGCCTTTGCCGCCAGATGGTTTTCCCGGTAAGCGAACATCATGGTCAGCTCATACAGGTCCGTGAAAAGTGGGCTTAACGCTTCGTCTCGATTCATGGAATCAACATGGGTTTTTGAGTGTTGACGATCATCCTGTGAAGCAGAGCGGCTATGCTTTTTCATCCGGCAGAACCGCTTGCACGCGTCCGATCAGGCCGCTATCCAGGCGGACTTTGATTCCGCGGGAATGAAAAGCGGCCGATGTCAGGATGTCCTTGACAATCCCGGCGGTGCGTTTGCCGGTTCGCTGATCCGCCTTTAAGACGATTTCTACGCGCGCGCCGGGATAAATCTCTTTTCGGTGTTGTCCGTTCATTGTGCTTCTCTTTCAGGTTGCGAATTCTGGGCCAGTATAGCGCATGGCGCGGCTAAATGCGACAGATAATTCAGTCTATCGATCCTGTTTTTCCGATAAAACAATACCGCATGAGGAAAAACCTCTGCCGTGGAATCTACTTGCATTCTGGCTTCTGGTTTTACCCTCGATCGTCATGAAAAAGATCGCGGGCAGGACGACATTTCACTCAAGACATCTTTTAAAAGCACTTTTTCTCACCTTTCCCACTGGGGTATTTGGGCATTTTATCCGTAAATCCATTTTAAATATTACGGGGTATCGGGTTGACTCAACTTGTATGTTTCTAACACACTGAATTCTTACTATTTATGGTCTTTTTTATAAATAAAAAGTCAATTTGGTAAAAAGTCTTTATAATCAGTAAAATAGATTTTAAATACTTGAGTCAACCCGATACCCCAGTTAAATATTTTTTGAAAGCATGATCAAACATATTTGCCGGATATTTCAGGATATACCGAGCTTGGCCATAGCGGACTTGCGCAGGTGTCATAAAACCGATGCCGGAGTAACTATGACCGAGTCACATAAGGCATTTTTATGTATCCCATCTTTATCAGATCTGTATCAAACCAGGCAAGCACAGCCGAGAATCGATGGGCTGAAAACAATTTGCTTACGTAATGCTGATAAGTATTACAAAAATATACTTAATTAATATTTTGCTTGACTTAGAAAAATCTATTGTTTATGAAGATTTTTCGTGCCGGGGAAGATGTGCTGCGATACGCATTGGACCTGCGGGAATTCCATGATTTATTGAAGTTCAAGAAACGAACTATCTGTGGGGGGTTGAAGAAAGATGAACGGAACTGCTCTGCTTCTTGCAAAACGTGTCTTCCTGTTGCTTCAATGTCTGATCTGTGTCTTTTCCCTTCAACCCTTTGCGGTCTCGGCCGAATCCGTTTCCTACCTGTATGATACCCGGCACAGATTGATCGGTGCCACGTACGACAGCGGGGTCGCCATCAGTTACACCTATGATGCTGCCGGAAACCGGTTGAATGAGACGATAACCTCAAATGCTCCCGGCGCGCTTACAAATACCCCCGCTTCCGTCACTTCATTGAATAGATCCGCCCAACTGAATGATAGTGCGAACACGAGTTCCAACCCCAATGGATCAGCCAACCTTCAGCGTCCTGGTTCGCAGAACGGCAACAAAAGCGGCAGCGCAAGCACTCTGGGAAGTGATCGTGGCGATACGCAAACTCCATCCACCATAATCTATGAAGATGCCGAACATGGCGATACCGCCCGTTGGGGGATCTACGACGGTCCTTCCGGAGCCTATATCAATAACATCTATGATCGTGACAGGGGAAGCCGGGTGATTGAACTGAATGGCAATGGTCTGCTGAACGGCTACGTCCTTCTCAAGGAGGACGGTTCCTGGTGGAACGATTCCGATCACAAGGTGATCCAGTGGAGCATGAAATACACGGAAGACTTTGTTGTCTCGGTCGCGGTTTTGACCACAAGCGGTCTGCGCTATCTGTCTTTCACTCCTGAAAATGTAGGCGTGATGGGAACAGGTACCGATATCTTCAATACCCTGGGAGTCGACAGTAAGAATGGTACCTGGCGCACCTATGTTATCGATCTTGGCTATGTGCTGCATGAGGCGCAACCGAACACAACCCTCCTTTCGTTGCTTGGCTTCTCCATACGCGGCAGTGGCCTGCTGGATGATATCCAGGCACATAAGGAAATCCCCGCTGGTCTGAATTCTGACGGGGACGGTGTTACCGATATCATAGGAAATTAAAGCCGGAACGAATTCCTACCGCAGGAATAACTATTTTTCTGCTTTTTGTTTTGAGGATCAGTCAATCCTTTTGGAGGATAACATGATTGGATACATTCGGATATTTGTCTGTGTTACCGCTGTAACTTTTCTTGCAATATCAAATGCGTATAGCGCGCCGGCTTTGCCGCATAAAGTGCTTACCATTGAAGCCCCGAAGGGGGGAGGCGAGAGTAAAAAGACATCTCCTCTTCAGTTCGAGCTTCAGGAGACGGATAACGGTCTGAAGCTTTCGGTCCGATTTTCAGGCGGCAAAGAGAAGAAGGCCAATGAATTTCCTGATGGACAGGTCGGCGGCGATTATATGGTCTTTCTCGATGAGATAATTGTTATCAATGAGCCTTACAAAGGCTCATCTTTGAACGTTTCACGAGATGTACCGTTAACAACTTTGCAGAATGGCAAGCATTCCATGCGTTGCGAGCTGAGAGCCCCTTCGGGGGAAGTCTTCAAGAGTAAAATAAATTTTATCTTTGATGGCTCACCCGCCATCAGCGTGACAGAAGCGGTAGTGGATAAATTTGGAATTCTCGATCCTTCTGTAAGGATTGACTTTTTGGGTGATGATAAAGGAACTTCCGGATTTGCAGATATCTTTCTCGATGAACGTCCTTATGTAAGCGTGCCGATTAAAAAAGAACATGCCGGCAAGAAAATTCCTCTCTCGCAGATTACCGGCAAGCCACTTTCAACTGCAACTCTGGTGCCCGGGACACATCTTCTTATGTTGAGAATGCGGGGAATAAGCGGAATTGCAACGGTCAGTTACAGTTCCTTTGCGGTGAATACAAGTCCTGAACTGAAAATCATCCAGGATAAAAACAATATTTTTCAGGAGGTCATTGCCACGTTTATCAAGCCCCCTGAAGGATATTCGGGTTTTGTGGATGTTTTTTATGATCAAAATGTCATCCTCTCAAAACAAGACAAAGGGACTTTAATTTCAATCAAGCGAGCCGAGATTGTTGAGGGCCTGAAAAAAAACAACCATGGACATCTCGATGCTTCTATTCCTCTTGTTATTTCACTTCGTGCCGCCAACGGTTCGGAAAACTGGCTGAAGATAGATTTCAAATAATAAGTTCGGGAAACCATTCAGAGAAAATACATCGATATGAAACGATTCACACACACCATTATCCATCCGATTCTCTCCTTTTTGTTCGTTGCAGTCTTCTGCTCTTTTGTCGGGGTAAGCACGGCGTATGCAACGAGTGCCAGCATTACGGTAAGTGGCAATGAAGGAGCAATCCCTCTTTCTGCCTCCGCCACTTTCTCTGCGTATACACATTGCGACAGTTCAGGCAACTGTGTGACAGTCAACTCTGGAACCCTGCATGTTTACCAGGATAATAGCTGCATTGGGGGAAGCAGCGGCAATGGATCGGCCGATTGGGCGACAACATTGAATGGTGGTGTCATGTCGCAAGGGACTCATACCTTCCTTGCCATTGCCACAGATTCAGAAGGGGTGACAGCCACTTCGGACGCTTCCATTGTCATTGACAACACACCGGATGTTTCAGCCGTAATCGGTAAAACCGAGGGGGACATGAATGTTCATGGCACGGTTGATTTCAAAGAAAATATTGCCGGCTATGAAGGGACTGTTTATCTCTACATCCAATACAATACTGGGGGTTTTTCATGTTACGGGTATAAGCACTATGAAGGGTCTGCCCCCACTGACTGGACCTGGGAAGAAATCGTTGGTTCGAAGCTCAACACAGGGACAATGCCACAGGGTAATCACACCCTTCGTGTGCTTGCCACGGCTGCCAATGGTACGAATAAATCCAAAGATTATCCATTTACCATTGACAACACACCGGATGTTTCAGCCGTAATCGGTAAAACCGAGGGAGATATGAATGTTCATGGCACGGTTGATTTCAAAGAAAATATTACCGGCTATGAAGGGACTGTTTATCTCTACATCCAATACAATACTGGGGGTTTTTCATGTTACGGGTATAAGCACTATGAAGGGTCTGCCCCCACTGACTGGACCTGGGAAGGAATCGTTGGTTCGAAGCTCAACGCAGGGACGATGCCACAGGGCAATCACACCCTTCGTGTGAGTGCCACGGGTGCCAATGGTACGAATAAATTCAAAGATTATCCATTTACCAT
>JACRBZ010000063.1 GCA_016219185.1 Deltaproteobacteria bacterium | reverse complement strand
TCAGCTTCGTTATTTATCATTTCCGGAGCACAACTGCTCCGGCCTCATTGTAGCTCTTCCCGGTTAACGACGTGTACCGCGGATTTCTCACATTTCCGGAGCACAACTGCTCCGGCCTCATTGAAGCCGCCCCAGCAGGTTGACCAGCAAAAAAAACAGGTCGCATTTCCGGAGCACAACTGCTCCGGCCTCATTGAAGCACATCGAATGCGCGGTTGATTCGTGAAGCCACAGGCATTTCCGGAGCACAACTGCTCCGGCCTCATTGAAGCATGAATTTGATTGATGCGGCAATCTTGAAAGCCACGCATTTCCGGAGCACAACTGCTCCGGCCTCATTGAAGCGCTTGGCTCTGCCCTTCTCCATCTCGCATAGCGTCCACATTTCCGGAGCACAACTGCTCCGGCCTCATTGAAGCGGATTATCAACATCAACGCCAATTTCCAGGGCCTTGCATTTCCGGGGCACAACTGCTCCGGCCTCATTGAAGCGGTAGTGTGGCCGAGACCCTATACATCGGCTACGTTCACATTTCCGGAGCACAACTGCTCCGGCCTCATTGAAGCCTACCCTGGCGTGGCGTTGCTGGCAGTAGACCTTCCCATTTCCGGAGCACAACTGCTCCGGCCTCATTGAAGCTTGCCGTTCCGTCTTTCGTGTAGCTGGTTTCGGGATCATTTCCGGAGAACAACTGCTCCGGCCTCATTGCCCAAGATCAAGATATTGGGAGGCCTGTTCCGAAAGGGCTGTGGTTTACCCTTCTTAATAAGGATTGGGATGCGGCGCAAATGGGGTTGACTAATGCCATTGTTCGTGTGAAATGCGCACCACTATTCCTGTGCCGAATTCATTCAGCGGATTTCCAAGATCTTTTATATTTTTCCGATCAGAACCTTGCCGTCGTGTGCAGGGGGCTTGGATTTTGTCTATGAAGGTGAAAATGAGAATCCAGGAACTGGATATTTTCAACGCGTTATCGGAAGAGGACCAGGCCGCCGTGCTTCAAGAATATAAAAAGGGGTATCATGCCCTTTTGTTTCACGGCAGACTCATTGTTGTTTTCATCGCGGTCCTGTCGATGGAATATCTGAATAGAGAATTAAATGGTCTTGCCTGGATGTATAGATTTCCTATCTATGCGGTTTTGAGCTATCTCTTTTTTATAATAGTCGACTTTATCGAGATCAATCTTGTCGCCAATAAGGTGATAAGCAATCTGGCGAAGGATCTAAAGCAAAACCACCCCCAATAGGAGCGGCATTTGCGTATCCGGTATTTCTTATTTACGCTGTTTTTTGTTTTCGGGAAGTTTCAATTGCGGGCAATCCAGCACATCGAACTCGGGATCTTTATGCACGAGGGTTGCCCCTTCCAGGAGGGCGGCAGCGCCGATCCAGGCGTCGGCCAAAGATAGGCGATGAACTGCTTTGATTTGAGCCGCACGCTCCAGCAATGGCTCGCTTTCATGGACAATTTCCACGGGAAGCGCGCGGCATTGCTCGTAGGCCAAGCGTCCGGCGGATTCGCTTTCATCTTTCCAGACACGGTAAAAGAGCTCCATGAGGGAAATGAAACAAATCCCGCAGATACTTTCTCCTTTTTGGGCCTTATAGAGCAAATCGGCCACTTGGTCCGCGCCGGGTTCATCGTCGCGCAAGGCTAACAGTGCCGAAGTGTCCAGAAGATATCGGGTCATTCTTTTTCTCGATCTTTGGCCCGTTCTTTGAGCAACCGCTGTGCAGCCCCGCCGGCGCCCTGGCCCTGGAACGCTTCGATGGGATTGGCTCGTACGGGAACGACCCGGATTTGATTACCCTCTACAATCCATTCAATGCGGTCGGCCGCACTGAGGTTAAATTTGCGCCTTATTTCCGCGGGAATGACGGTTTGCCCTCTATTCGTAATGGTGCTGCGCATGAGGCCTCCATTTGAATTACCTTTTACCAAAATATGTATTTCAAGAGGATGGCCTTGTCAACCCGCGCCCAAGCCTGTGGATATCCACAAAGCCGTTTGGCGTAAAATAGAAAACCGGCGGCCATGGTGCGGCCGCCGGTTTCGTAAGGTCTATCTATACATTAAAGGTGATCTGGATCAGGCCTCGCTCTCGGGATGGAACACATCCACATCCTTCAAGTCGTCGCCCAGGTAGGTGCGTTCATTCGGGCCCAGGAGGCCCAGGGAGAGGCACAGCAGGGTCCACAGGTGCACCGTCTGCCACGGATGGTGACGCACTTCGCTCAGGTCGTGAACCTGGGCGTGGCAGTTGTGACAGGGGGTGATGCAGTACTCGGCGCCGGTGGCCAGGATCTGGTTG
>JACRBZ010000062.1 GCA_016219185.1 Deltaproteobacteria bacterium | reverse complement strand
TCCATTGCAAGCCAATATTCATTTTTTTGAACCCGTACTACCCTTTTCCATTTGTACAGCAGTCGTCAAAATAATGCTCGTAATTGTCATCCATCAAATAAGTTGAAACTTGGACCATCAGTTAGCGAGATCACGCTCACTCCATGATCATAAGTATTATATGGATTCAGGATGGATAGAAAAAGTACAAGATGTTTGCGGGGAAGAGGATTCAGTTTGTCTTTAAGAGATCGTGTCCTTGGTCTGAAGAATGTATTTCTCTGGTAATACAACGCAATCACACAGCACCCGAAAAATAGAACGGATAGTGTTCTTGAAAGTGAGAAAATTCCAGATTTTGACGACCACACTTGGAAAGTATCCCAAAGAGAGTTTGATGCCCAATTGGAACTGAGAACAACGAATGCGGCAGTAATCCAGGGGAGCAACTCTTTGCACTTTAGCCACTTATCATTCATTGTTTTTTTTAAGCTATCAGACATGTGAATTGGTCCTTTCATTTCCTTTGCTGACCAGCGTTTTAGCCCTATAAAATCCGCCCTTCAGAACCAAATCAGTCGGAATACTCTCCCCGTCTGTCATTCTGGTCGATAGGCTCTGGCATAACAGAGCACCAGATTATTGGTGTCGTCGGTTATGATTTTAAAGGATGCATCTGCCTGTCAGGTTCTCTCCTTGACGGCATCGATCAGCTCCACGCTTTGATGCGAAGCAAAAAAGCAGACGAATTCCGACCGTTGGGCCAAAAGTTTGGCGATGATAAATTCAGCGGAATGCCACAGACAGAATTGACTATAAGATATTAGTTTTGTTTGATTTATGGCTATGATTCCATATCGACATATGCTTCGAGTTCCATGAGTTGTTTGGCAGTCAGGCTCGGCAGTAGTTTTATATCTTGACGAATTCGTTCTAACGTGGGCCAATTGGTCAGCCCTTTATTCAGGTTATCCAGATGATTGATTAACACACTTGCTATTTCATCAAAACTTTTCTCCTGAACCATGTCGTCAAAGCCATACGCAAAAGCCTCCAACCATGTGCCTGGGACACCATTTGTGGCAAGGGGGAGGCAAAAATTGAAAATGGCCTGGATATCGGCGTCGGATGTATTGATTTGATTCGCCTTCAAGCGTTCGCTGAAATTATTCCGAATGTTCCTGGCTGCCCTCAAATCCCTCGGCCTTGTTTCTTGTAGTTGTTTCAGAAGCAGTGCAGCAGGCCGGAATATCTGAAACAAGTTATATAATTCTGGGTTACAGTCATGACGCCTGACAGCCTGGAGGAAAAAATTATTGTAATTTGTTTGATTCCCTTTTGCGCGAAACAGGTTAGCCAACTCACCCGTATCCATGCTGTCAAGACGCGCCAGTAATTCCTTTACACTCTCAAGATATTTCATTCGGCCATAGCCCACCCGAGTTTTGGCGCCAAAACCCCTTTCTTCTGCTGCCGCTCTAACAATCTGCTTGACAACCCGGCACCAGTTTGCATCACCTGAAAGAACAATTAAAAATCGCATACCCGGTCTGATGGCAATGAATTTCACAGGCAGGGGCGCATCAGTGCCATCGGGCCATGCCCCATCAATCCCCTGGTAGTATGTACGATAATGCACATCGATAATATCCGTCTGAAAAGGATGTTTGCATTCGGGTATCCACCAAGCATCGGCAAAGCCTATGCCACCGGCAGTACGTTTATTTTCCGAATTGACCCCTCCAAATACAGCTTCGGCATATTGCCCATCAGGTTCAGCATTTTTCAAGTTTCGCTGCCAATCTGCATCGCCTGATTGTTGAGCATACATCGAGGCAACCCCCTTGATTGCAGATCCGGGAATATATGGCGTACCCCAGGGATGTTGGAAGGAAAGCCCGAATTCATGAATATTTTGATCGCCCATTCCAACGATCAATGGAGTTCTGGTAGCCATTTCAAAACACAGCGCGTTGGAATTGTTCTCCCACGCCTTCCTCCAGTTATTATATGCCCGGTCATACAATTTGAACGCCTCTTTTGACAATCCAGATTCCAGGCGCTTAATCGCGAATTCTTTGGCGCCACGTTCAGTTCGGGAGGGATCATCGATCTCTTTGCAGAGTCTGCTGAAATACAGGGACAGATTCTGGCCGTGATGCATTACCCCCTGATTCATCAGGTTGTATATATCATTGCGAACGCCTTGGATCATGGTTCGTCCTCCCCTTCCGATGCGTCGCCTTGAATCAGCGTATCTGCCAAACGCTTATGCCATTGAAGCAAAAGCAACACCTCCCGCGTCAGGCGCATATAAACCGGCAGTCCTGTTTGACGGCTATAATCAAAGAGATCGACATTCCCCCCAATCATCCCAAGAACCCTGATCTCATCCTGAAGGTGCAGATATAAAATCTGATGGTGATATTCGGATGGTCGTTGGCCCCTGGCTTTCAAAAAGGCCAGATATTGCATTAATCCGGAATTACGAAGTACCCCGCCGCTACGCTTGCAGAGCGATTTGTATTTTCTGGCTCGCCTGTCATTCTCGCCACCCTGCTGCTGGGACTGGGCGATTTGCTGAACCCGCGTAAAAACCACATCGGAAAATCGTTGACTTTTCGATTGCATAACACCGCCTTTCCCTATCTGCAAAATTGAAGGTTTACCATTCCCCGTCCGACGGTTGCCCCGCCACCGATTTGACAGTCAATAGGCCGGGCCGCAACAAATTCCATCAAATCCTGAGCTATAAACTCCCTGTGCCTACCACGACCATTTTCCGCCGCAAGTATCCCGGCAAACAGGGTTTCCGGGGGCACATATTCCTCGTACCAGAGCGCACCGGTCTCCACCACCCCATTCTCTCCAATACGGATACGGGTAGCTACGGGCAGAGCGGTTTCACATAAAAAGGCTAACACATCGTCTGGAACGATCATGAAACGCTCCGAAAAAATTCTGCGATCCTCCTCAGTTGTATCGCTACCATCCGGATATAGTAGCGCGCAGATGGTTTCCGCCCATTGGTCAGCGTTATTCCGGAATTGTGCATCAATCTGCAAATCCAGATCTTCCAGTAGAACACGTTGCGTAGCGTCTGCCCCCCCGTCATGTGGTATAATCAGAACAGTTTGCGTTGTGATCGATGCATGATATACTCCATCTGGGTTTGAAAAAGCCGGAATCGCAGGTAAATTGGTGCGGCCGATTTGTTGCAGATTGTCGCGCAGTATGCGTAGCGTGTATGGTGAGCACACGTGGGCAAAAACCCCAAAATAGGAGCGGGCCGGTAAACACAGCAAGCGGGCATCACCAAAACTCAGTGCGGATGCAAATTCCGGTACCTCGCCGGCCTGCCCGAATGCGGCCTCGAATTTTGCGCCGTCTCCGCTGCCATCAAAATAATCCCGTAAAACGCCTTTCAGGGATGTTCCGGGAACAAAAGGAAATCCGGATACAGCTTCCTTTGCCGTAGGCATATCGATATCGCTCAGTCCCTGTCCAATTCCACAATGCAACCCGGAGCGGGTTTTCAGAAAATATGGTTTTACAATCATTGTCATCGCCTTTCCTATTGTGTGTTGATGTCCGCACGACCTACCAGACTGATTCCATAGCCATCAATTTCACTGTTGATAAGTGGACGTCCCCATAAAAGCCTGGCAATCTCCTGAGATGTTTCTGGCTTCTCTACCTCAATTACATACACCGCCCCGGCAGGCACCAGTTTACGCATGGCCTTTGGGCACTTTGCAGCATAATCCCAGCCACTTACGGGTATCCATCGGGGAACAAACGCGGTACAGATTCGCACCAAATATTCTGTCCCCGGTATGGTTACCCAGGGGGTTTCATCCTGCTGCAAACACGCATGAGGCAGCAACCAGTCCGGCACCCATCCACCAAAATTCCCCGGCGTTGTCAGCATCAGCCGTAAATAGCGAGCATTACCCAATGTATCAGGACAAACTGGCCAATTCATGCTCATATTCTCGATCCAGGCCAACCGGCGATCACCACCCAGGTGCACCGGACCAATGACCGCATCATTTTCAGAATATCCTCCCAGTCGCATGGCGATACCCCATTGTTTTATTCCATTACTGGTGTCATAGCCCTGCATGCACAATCCCGACGACATCCAAAGCTGTCCATCTGCCGCACTTCCGCTGTCTTTATCTATGCAGCAGTGAATCCGATGATCTTGATGGGGCAAGGGCCATCCCAATTCGTTCCAAACCACGGTTGTCTGCATGGAGTTCGGGGCAGACAGCCAATTCATATATATGGATTCATGCCAGAACGCAGGTTGTGGCCGGGCTGGCTTTTCCTGGGTTTGTGGTAGTGGAACCAGCCAGTTTTTCCATGGCAGTGTAACGCCATTTAAGCCCTGCGCCGCATAGTCAAATCCATGAAGAGACAGGGTGTCATTCGGGCCATTACATACCAGTAAATCCGCAGGCTGGGGATATACAAATCGCCAATCACCGTCACCGATGCGGCATACCGGCTGAATACATTCGATATGTACGGTACGAATCCGATTCACCGCATCTTTCTCTTGAAAGAAAAGTGGATTACGAGACAATCCAATCCGGCTTCTTATCATACCAGCCAAGGTGGATGGCATGGGCCACTGCATGGCACCGGCCCTGACCGTGCCATACTCTCCGAACGGCCTTCCGTCTCTTAAAATCAGAGGTTCACGGGCAAACATAACGATATTCATCACTCGCCCTCCTGTTGTCGTTTCCATTGTCCCTGTGCGATCAGGCTGGCCTGGGCCAACTGATAGGCAATAATCAGTTCATCGGCCAACATCCCCATATCCGTTTGTTCGGCCAACAGGGCTTCGGCTTCTGCCTGCGTAAATGAAGCACCGGAAACACCCTGTTTTCGCATCACTATTCTAATAGCTTCCGCAGCCGTTGGATTGGCGGGTGCTAACCGTTCTCCTTCACGAGTCCATTGCATCTGCCCGCCGCAGGACCGTGCAGCCATTTTTAAATCATAGCCCAACCTGGAAGGCAGTTTTCCGGCTTCATACCATTGGATCATTTCTACCAACCGTGTTGGAAAATCACGTAATGAACCCTGATGCACCCATTTTCCGGCTATGGTTGTGGGCGACCCACTGCGTTTGGCCTGAATAATCGCCAATGCGTTACGTCCACCTTCATTTTTAGCATGAGTCTCGGCCTGCCGCGCCAGGGCCAAGGCGTCATGCAGGGGCATCAGGTGATGCACAATGGCAATTCCCATGGAAAACGTCGGCAGTTCAAGGCTCCCCAACTGCTGGCAGGCAAGGGTGACATTTTGGTTAAAGCAGGTATTCACCGCAACTGCACAGGGCAGAAGACGATGCAGGGGCAGATAGGCCATCACATCATCTCCGCCGCTATAGATTAATCGGCCGTCATGATTGGCCACCACATTTCCAACATTAGCGGCAAACCTCGCCAATGATTTTGAAAAATCTCTGTGTGAATCGATATCCTTCAAATGATCAATGGTTTTCCCCATGTGGTCACCGTCACCCACCATCAGCGCCACATACGGTTGAGGCTCACAGGTTTGACGATAGAGCAAACCTGAAATTTCTTTTTTCAATCGCAGCCAGTCGTTATTGCGGACCAACTCGTGATCACGCATCCATTCTTCCAGTCGGGACATTAAGAAGAAATCATCAGGAAGAGGTGATGCCACACCGCCTGATCCCTGAAAAGTCCGCCCTTCATTGAGATATTCCGAATGTGGCGCCAGCGCCGCCATTTTTGAAATCCTATCTAGATTGATTGGGATAGATATATGGCCTTTACTAATACTGACCTTCAACCCCTCGATATAGGGCTGGATAGCAGTTTCTGAAAAACTGTCAAAATGAGGACGATAGGAACGATGGGGTTCGGAATATGGACCCAAGCGTTTGACAATACCCAACGCGTCCAAATGTTCATTCCGTTTCAGGACATTCCGTTTCACAAGTTGGGCAGGGCTTTTCAATACGCTTTCACGAACGCCGTCCAGGCTGGATTTGGGCAAACGATCTCCACTCCAAGTCGGCGCCATAAAATCCCGCAGTGTCTTTCTACCGGCCAACTGAAGTTCCAATTCTCTTCGGGCGTTGTCGTAACCGGCACCCCATTTTACCCATGCACCGAAAAATTCACCAAAATCATCCATCTGCTGGTTAAACAGGCTGACTTTTACAGTTTCCGGGTTTAACTGACCACATACTTTCCGGCCCAATTCCTTCCAGAATAGCTGATAGTCCTGGTGGGCTTTTTCCATAATCCCTTTGGGCTCGGCATGCTCAGGTGTTACGGCAATAATTTTGTTCGCGACGTTCAGTGTGGAATCCGGCTGAAGATCCACCGGATCATTGATGGCTGGAAAAATCAACGCACAGCCCTGGCTGTTGAGGGATAGGGCAACCGCCTTTGACAATTCTGACAGAAGATAGGATCCATACCACAAATCCCTGAGCTTTCGGGCCGCGGCTATAAACTCTTGCACTGGACCGACGGCTACGGCAATCAGATATCTATTCGATGAGTCAATGTGTGACATTATGGCGCACCTCTTCAGTGGGTTATAGGCCAAGGTGACGAATTAAACCATCATATGGGTTTTCATTGGCTAAAATCGGTCCCGGATCTGGCATGGCTTTTCCTGCAGAAGCCAAAGGCATTTCATTAGCCAATAAAGTGTGCAACGACCCATGTTCGTCACGCAATTCCAATCGGGCCGGTATTGCAGCATTCAAAATCAGGCAGATTTCAAGCAATTGTCCATTACCCAGTTTAATTATTTTCAGAATTACCGGAGATGGCCATCGCTCGCGTAAAACCGGCTGCAGCATGAATTTACCTTGGGGATCGGTATGTTCATTTTTAAATTCAGTTTGAATGGGCAGTCCATAAGCGCCACGGGGAAACCAGTTATTAGCCGGGTGGATCGGTGAATGTTTGCCAGCGACACAACCAGTAATCCTTCGAATGGAATCGGCTTCAGGCCAGCGGGTCCTGCCGGGGCGGTGCCCTGCTCCAGAATTGCGGCCGCAATTTACCCCCTGACGAAAATTCTTATATCGATCTAAAAAGGATTTCCATGCACTGATGGCATCGATCTTCGTTGCCAAGAGGTATCGAAAACTGGCCCCGCATAGCCGGGGATAGGGCGCCGTACTCAAAGCAGGAATGTTGCCGAAACAATTCAGAAAGTTTGCGACATCCTCAGGTTTTTGATAATCATCCATAATATTCTCGCAGTACAGAGAACCACAGCCTCTCCGGGTTCTGGCCCCGATACCCCCAAAAAGTACCCACAGTCGCACACAGCGATCAACCTCTACCCTGTATTCATCAGGACAGTCGATGGAAAGAGTAAATGAACAATCCTGAATCACTTCAAACCGGTTCATATCGGTCTGCCCCTGTAAAGGAAACAGCACATAGTCCGGCAATGTATCATACTCCACCTTACCTCTGTCCCCTCGTTGTAGGATTTTCAACTTCACATCGCCATAACAATTTAATCCAATTTGAACCAACGAGGCCGTACCTGTACTACCCCACAAATTGCTTTCTCTTTCACGCAAGAGTTCCCTATTTATATCCTCCCCCTGCATTGCCCGCCACCAGAATCGCAAATGTCCCTTTATAGACTGACTCCGAACTGGCGCACTTTTATTCGGTATCCAGCTTTCTACACCGCCGCCCACCATGGGCGTCAGCAAGGAAATCTCATAGGAAAGGTCATGAGATCTTCGCACTTGGCCAAAACCATTTTCCGGTGGATTGAAATTGATCCTTTTTTTTGGCATACACGCCCCTTTCTTCAATTGTCTAATGGTACATCCATTGTTACGTATTCCTGCAAATTGAGCTTGGTGCAAAACTCCTATAAAATCATAAAATATACAATTAGTTGGTATGAATATTGATCATGGTCTGCAATACGCAGATCATGATCAATATTCAGCTAAACAGTGTTTCCCGGCATGACCTCTTATTGTATTTATGGTTATTATCCATTGAAAATTTCAACGGCAATCTTCCCCAATCCGAATGCTGTCTGTTTCCCGATATGCGTCTTTGTACAAAAGTCAATTATCGGAATGAATTCATTCAAAACGCCCTCATAGGTCACCTTTCCCACCATGCCGCCCATAAGCATCGCCTGGTCCTGCCGGAGGGAATAGCGACTCCAGTCAAACCACGAAAGACCATGATCTATTATCCGAACATTTTTCGCTCTTTCAACAAGGCCGCGGTAATCCAGTGAAGGCTCTCCAGAGCCATAAAAGGCCAAAAGAGAAGAAATCCTGCGAAGCATGGCGCGCACCAAAACATGGAATGGAAGATCGGCTTTAAGCTGGTTTTCGAACTTTAACCTCAGGGGAGTTTGAAGGAGAACCTTCAAACGGAGAACTGAATTTGCATCGCAATCGGCATCTTGCAGCAATATTTCTCCTGCAACCTTTGTCTTAATCAGGTTGCGATCAGTATCCGAATAGATCGTGCCAGATTCGGATTCGACTTTCTTTAAACGAAACTCACCTTTTTTCCCGCTGATGTTTTTACCAATGCCGGTCTTCCCGATCTGATCGAACGCATATATGAAATATGGAATGCTGTTATTGACTTCTCCGAAGATCAGAAGATCAAAATCAAATGATGAACCTGATTTAAAATGAGTTTCCTGGGTAAGGGGCGGAACGATCACGAAAGGGTGGGGTGGTTCGGAAAGCCTGAAGCCTACCGGGATCTTCAGCGCATGTTTTGTCTCAAAAACGAGTGTATATATGCAGCGTTCTTTTAAAAGACATTCCCCGCATTCCTGCCTTTTTAATGCGCAAACCACCTTTTTTAAGGCATGTCCGAATATGCCCCTGAAAGTGGAGCCTTTGTAAGGTGGGAGAATCGCATCGCTCTCAAAAACACACTTAAATCTGTATTTTCCGTATAACATGATACGCCTCAGTCTTGGTTCCCGGTCTCTGATTGATAGAGCCAAAGCTTCTTTGAATGATAAAAATAAATTAACGGTTTTACATCATTACTGTTTCCGCAAAAAAGAAAAAGCCCCACCCTTCAATTATTTGAAGAATGGGGCTTCACTGAGAATGCCATTCATTTGAACGCCTTTTTTTGAGTTTTTAAAAAAACTGAACAAAAATGCGTAATAAAAGATCAATCTATTGGGAGGGGTTCAAGGGTTAACTATCGTATTATTTGCACCGTTCCCAATCAGGAAATTCCGCAAATCTGAAGCGGTCGACATTGCAAACTTTGTCTGTCGTTTGCCGCAACGGAATTTCCATTTGGATGAAATCATCCTGTTGAATAGCAGTATCAGATACCGCCATTGGAAATCAACCATTTATTGGGAGAACCTTAATCCCTTCTATTCAGGTCATTCCTTTCGGATGGCGTTAACTTGGGCGAGCCTGATGAAATTGCCATCTGGAAGTCTCAATCCCTTCTATTCAGGTCATTCCTTTCGGATGTACCTTTCAATCGCGAATGGGTTAAGGATACACATCGCGGAGTCTCAATCCCTTCTATTCAGGTCATTCCTTTCGGACTTTCTCGGCCTGCCTGGTGGCGATCCTCTATTTCGGTCTCAATCCCTTCTATTCAGGTCATTCCTTTCGGACGAAGCCATGCATAACAGGGGAGAAATATTCAAAAAAGTCTCAATCCCTTCTATTCAGGTCATTCCTTTCGGACCAACAGCCGGTTTACACTCGCCTTCCCAGATATTGTCTCAATCCCTTCTATTCAGGTCATTCCTTTCGGACAAAAGCAAAGATCTTTGGATGTAACGGATATGAGCATGTCTCAATCCCTTCTATTCAGGTCATTCCTTTCGGACAAATTAACCCAACCGGGAGACAGTTCCTGTGAAAAGTCTCAATCCCTTCTATTCAGGTCATTCCTTTCGGACGAGCTGCTTAAGGCCACAAACACCGCCGCCGCCGAGTAGTCTCAATCCCTTCTATTCAGGTCATTCCTTTCGGACTGCTTTTATAAGATGTCTGTAAAAGGAGTAATTCCAAGATCGTCTCAATCCCTTCTATTCAGGTCATTCCTTTCGGACGGGCTTAGTGTCCATAATAATTGGTCTGGTCTGTGTTGATAAGTCTCAATCCCTTCTAT
>JACRBZ010000060.1 GCA_016219185.1 Deltaproteobacteria bacterium | reverse complement strand
CATTTTTTTGAACCCGTACTACCCTTTTCCATTTGTACAGCAGTCGTCAAAATAATGCTCGTAATTGTCATCCATCAAATAAGTTGAAACTTGGACCATCAGTTAGCGAGATCACGCTCACCGCGTATGGAGAAGCCAAGCAACGAAAGGATGGTTGTGTTCGGTTGCGCCTCATGCAGCACATAGCCGAGATCAATGACATAGGTGCGCCAGGTCCCATTCTTACTGTCTGCTCCCAGGGCATTGAAGATATCAGTATCTGTTCCCAGCACATTCACCTCTTCAGGGGTGAAAGACAGATAGCGCAGGCCGCTGGTGGTCAGAACCGCGACCGAGACAACAAAGTCTTCCGTGTATTTCATGCTCCACTGGATCACTTTGTGGTCGGAATCGTTCCACCAGGAACCGTCCTCCTTGAGAAGAACGTAACCGTTCAGCAGACCGTCGCCATTCAGTTCAATCACCCGGCCTCCCCTGTCACGATCATAGATGTTATTGATATAGGCTCCGGAAGGACCGTCGTAGATCCCCCAACGGGCGGTATCGCCATGTTCGGCATCTTCATAGATGATGGTGGACGGCGTTTGAGTCTTGGCTGGATCACTTTCCTGTGCGCTTGCGCTGCCGCTTTTGCTGCCGTTCTGTGAACCGGGATGCTGAAAATTAGCTGAACCGCTGGGATTGGAACTCGTTTTACCGCTATTATTCAGTTGGGCGGATTTATTCAATAACGTAGTGGAAGCAGATGCATTTGTAAGCGCGCCGGGAGCATTTGAGGAAACCGTCTCATTCAGCCGGTTTCCGGCAGCATCATAGGTGTAACTGATAGCGACCCCGCTGTCGTAAATGGCACCGATCAACCTGTGCCGGGCATCGTACTGGTAGGAAACGGATTCGGCCGAAACGGCAACAGGTTGAAGGGAAAAGACACAGACTATACATTGAAGCAACAGGAAGACACGTTTTGCAAGAAGCAGATCAGTTCCGTTCATCTTTCTTCAACCCCCCACAGATAGTTCGTTTCTTGAACTTCAAAAAATCATGGAATTCCCGCAGGTCCGATGGCTATTGTTGCACATCTCCCCCAACATGAAGCCCTTCATAAACAATCGGTTTTTCCAAGTCAAGCAATATATTTATAATGCATATTTCTTTGATACCTATCGATATTACGTAATTTAATTGTTTTTCAGTTCAATGATTCTCTACTATGCTTGCCCGGTCCGATACCGGTTTGATGCCGATCCGATAACAGTGTGTCATATAGAAAATCTTATACCACCCGGCCCATAAACATTCCGGCATCGGATATATGATTGCTTCGCAATTCCACCATGGCCGGGACCGGTATATCCTGAAACATCGGGCAAATATACCTGATCATGCTTTAAAAGAATACTCAAAACGGCGTTACGGGCAAAATATCAGAATCCTTCAATAGGAAAGGTAAGAAGCAATGCGTTAAAAAAACGGGCAGCAAATCATGCCCGCAACATAACGACTCCTATGTCGGTTCAAATCCTTTATTCTTGAAAGGGCTCTCCCATATTTCCCGATTGATCTCCATTTCGATATCTTTCTTCACCATTTCCGGTTCATCCAATGTCTTCAAGGATTCGGCGTTTTTTAAAAGCCTTTCAAACATCTTCACCAGGTAGTCGTTGACCCATTTGGCGGGGCCCTGCTCTTGGGGTTTTCGCCAGTGGATCGGGGAATCGACGAAACCGCTCTGCCGCAGGACATGATGGCAGGCAAAGACCACCACATCCTGAATCCACCCTACCCTTTCATCGGCGTATTCGATTTCTCCCTCAAATCCCAGATAGCCGGCCGGTATGAGTCTGCCTTCTTTTTCGTATCTCTGGTATCCGCTGGTTCCCATGAGTACGATATGATTATGAGAAAAAAGGTTGGCCGTTCGGTCAAGCCGGTTCAAGAGGTTGTTTTTCCGCAGAAATTCAAGGTTTTCAGAAAGATCGGACAGGGTGCTGTCCGGAACGAACATCAGAAAGCCGATTTCGGGCTCAATGCCGAAGCTGCGGCAGAGTGAAATGGCGCGCTCGCTGTTATTTAATGTGGAGCCCTTGGAGAGCCGGCTAAGAAGGGTTTTGGAACCGCTCTCGACACCCAGGAGCATGCTGGTGAACCCCGATGAAACCAGGCTTTCCATGATCTCTTCGTCCAGGTCTTCGGGCCTTGTCTCCATGCCGAAGGTGATTTGTAAGGGCCGGATCAGTTCCATCAGCCTCAGAGTTCTTTCTTTTCCCTTTTTTCCGGGGCCGATGAAATTGGGGTCCGCAAAATAGAAATCCCGAATTCCCGTTGAAATGAGCGACTTCATTTCAAGAAGGATATTTTCCGGGCTCCTGCCCCGCCAGAGGGGACCCTGGTTATAGAATGAGGGGACCGGACAGAAGCTGCAGTGGTTATAACACCCCCTGCTGCCCAGGATAGATGCCGTACGGAACCCGCCATCCGCCCGCAAGGGAAGGTTAAAGAGATCCGGGTCCCGATGGGGCGACCTGGGACCGGCCATATGGATCCCTTCTCCGCTCCAATGGGCCAGCCCTGCGATTTCCCCTGCACGTCCAAATGATTCCAGACAACTTGCCAGTTCTTTGACCGTAATCTCGCACTCTCCCACGGAAATCGTGTCCACTTCCCCGCGAAATCTCAGGATCGTCCGGTAAGCCAGGGTGGGATAGAACCCGAAGAGATTGATGTGGCCCTTGAAGCCCGCGCTTCTCAAATTCTGAAAAAAAGAAAAGATCGCGCCGGTCTTCTCCCACATATAGACGCAATTCACAGCCAGAAGGGCCGGGGAAAAGGCCGTGATTTCATCAGCGGCTTTGGGAAAATCCCAGCCGTTCACCGTGCAGTCGATAAAGCAGACTTCATGGCCGGCGGCTTTCAGGGCCGATGCCACATAGCCGCCCATCAGGCAGGACCAGAGGGGGGTGTTCGCAATGTCGTTGAATCTTAGTCCCGAACGGATTCTCGGGTGCTCCAAAACGATGATCTTCACGTGTTCTCCATGCTCGAATCCAGGCGAAACGCCGGTTTCAGCCTCGAAAAAACACCCGCGCAATGGCAGTGGGCTTCCATCTCGTGAAGGAGATGAGAAAACCTCGGGGGATTGTGATAATACGGATAAAGGAGATCGACCTCGGAAGAAAGATCCCCGCTTTTGATCAGCCGCTTTGTCAGCGGGGCTCCGGGATAGAGCCGGACGTGGTTGAAGATCACGGCCCCTAAGTTTGCAGGACCCGCATGGATTTCAAGCAGACGATCCAGCATTTCCCAAGCCTCCGCCGCTTCCGCCTCGCCGTCCCCGGGAAGATTGAGCAGAAAATGGCACATGGTCAGAATGTTGTTTTCGGCCGTAACCTTGGCCGCCCTCAGAATATCCTGTTTGGTCAGCCGCTTTCCCAGAAGCTTCAGGCCGTGATCCGTGAGCGCATCCGCCGAAAAGTAGATGGCAACCAGACCTGCGGCCATGGCAAGCTCCGCGAGCCTGTGATCCAGGGTGTCTTCCCTGAAAAAGCCCGTCCAGCCGACATCGAGTTTTCTGTGAATGAGCGCATCCATCAACGCCTCGAAATGATCGATCGGCCGATTGACCACCGCGTCCGTAAAGTGAAAGAGAGAGATGCCGTGCTCCCGGTGCAGGAATTCGATTTCGTCCGCGATTTTTTCCGGGCTCCTCAGGCGCATCCTCCCCCCGCCGAGACTGGGATAAACGCAGTAGCCGCAGCTAAGATCGCACCCCCGCTTGCCCTCTATCCCCACAGGAGCGACATAGGCGTTTCCCTTCGTGTAATCCGCGGGATCAAAGGCAGCCATGTCCATGGGGGGAATCTCATCCAGGGGAATGCCCGGACCCGGAGGATTTTGACGGATCACGCCATCTTTTCGCCAGAGCAGACCCGGAACCGTCGCCGCGTCGATAACACCTGCGATGATCCGGGGAAATGCCCGCTCCCCTTCCCCCACGAGACCGTAGTCTATCTCGGCAACCGCTTCCATGAGCCGGGTTCCAAAGAGAGAAAAAGCAGGGCCACCGACCAGTATCCGCGAATCCGGAAGGAGCTTTCGAACCAGCGTGGCGGCTGTTTTCAGGGACGAGAGATAGGAGACCAGGTGACCGGCAAGAGGATCGATATTCCTCAGTGAAAAAGCGACGATATCCGGCCGCTGATCTTCGATCATCGTTTTCAGCTCCGGCCACGGATCGGGAAAGAGATTCATGTCCAGAGCACTTTTTGTGTATTCCACAGGAACCAGACTCGAAAGCCTGGAAAGGCCCAGGGGATAGACCTTCTCACCGGCGCCGTGGTGGGAAGTGGGGAGCTGAACAAGAGAAATTTTCATCACCTACTCCAATAGCAGCAAACCGATATATTTGACATACTGGCCACGCTCCTTAACCGGTGCCAGATAAAGGCCCGCCTCTTTTGCCGTCTGATAGACATCGATCCCCGAAGCTTCCATCGAAGGCCGGGAAAGGTCGGTTCGGATGCATTCCCCCTCGCCGGGACACTTGTCGCAAACCGTGCAGGGGCCGGCTCCCAGGACAAAGGCCTTGTGCAAGCCACTGAGAAAAGCCTTTTTCTCGAGCCCGAGCAATTGCTGATGAAACCGTCTTCCGGGCGGCGCCCCTTCCAGAAGAAGCGCCCATTTGTAAGAACTGAGCATTCGTTTCGTCTCAAGGTCGTCCCCGCCGTTCGGGGGGCACTGAAGATTTTTTCCGAATCCCTTGCATCCGTACCTGCATTTGAGCCTGACCCACGGAGCAGTTGCAATCTTTTCCGTTAAAATGGGAACAGCCCGCCTGAACCCCTCGGAAACGGCGATATCGGCCCACTGAAGCGACAAGGGAATAAGATGATCCCGGGAAAGTTTTTCCCCGGCCAGGATCAAAGAGCTGTCTGTTTCAAGATCGAGAACAACGCTTTGCCGAATACCGGCGGCCTCAAGCCATGAAACCACACGGGAAGTCTCATGACACTTGCCGTCATAGGTATTCAGCATCATGGCCAGATCGTAGACTGCCCCTTTTTGGGGATTGCGGCCCAGGCGGTCCGGAAAATAGTCGTGAATGAGGACCTTTCCCCCGGGCTTTAAAAGACCGAGCGCCTTTTCGAGAAGTTTGCGGGCCTCCTTCTCTCCGTAGGCATGAAGAAAATTGCTCATCACGATGAGGCCGAAGGTTCTTTCCTTTTCAAACGCATGAAAACGAAAGTCGGCACCGACTGTCTCGATCCCTTCCCAATCCGTTTCATCCGGGTAAATCTTCCGTGCGGCTTCGATCACCTCGGGAAGATCCAGGAGAACTCCCCGGATCGCGCCGGTTGCACCGGACATCCCTTCGATCTTATCGTCGGTCGCTTCGAAATGGATTTCCTTTTTCCGGTCCGCACCGAAAAGAGAGGCCAACAGGAAGCGGCAGAGCGATCCCGCGCCTCCGCCCAGGTCGAGAACGGGCGGCGTCCAGGTTTCGCACAAGAGAATCTCAACGATTTCCCCTGCCTTCTGCCTTGCCAGTTGATCCAGTGCCCGGACATAGTTGAAGTTTCTCTTTGCATAATCTGCCACGGAATCCGCCGCAACATCTGCCGCAACATCTGCCGCAACATCTGCCGAAGCATCTGTTGGAGAATCTGTTGGAGAATCTGTTGGAGAATCCGCCACAGAAGCCGAATATCCGTTGCGGCCCGCTGCTTCAGGCTCGCCATTTGCGGAGATTTTCCGCGTCAGAAGCCGAAAGTTATCCTGCATGGCACGGCGATAGAGAAAAAAATCCCCCATGTAGGCAGGACTCTTCTCGACCAGATAGCGCCTGGCAACCTGGCTGTTGAACCAGCACCCTTCGCTCTCCCCGATCAGTTCCATCCGCTTCATCACCTTAAGGAGACGGTAAAGTCCATCTTCATTGCACCCGGAAAGCGCGCAGAGCTTTCCGGTGGTCATGGGCTCGCTTTCGATGTGATCGAAGAGCTTCAGCTCCAGCGCGGAAAAAAGAACCTCCGATTGCCAGTAGGCGGTGGAGAGATTCTCTATGAACTGATAATCCACATGGGAAGGATCGGCATCGCCTTCGTCTTTGCGAGACGGATCGTCAGATCTGGGCATTTTTTATGGCGACTTCCGCAAATGTCTTGATATCCGCAAGAATCCGGGTGGCGGCATCCAGAAGTTCCATGGCAATCGCGGCCCCGGTTCCCTCTCCCAGGCGAAAGCCCAGATCCAGCAGGGGCTCGATGCCAAGCCTCACGTGCATGTACCGATGACCCACCTCCACGGACCTGTGGCTTGTAAACAGGTATGCCTTTGCAGCCGGCGCCAGTTCACAGGCGATCAGCGCCCCGGCGGTGGAGATGAACCCGTCGCAGACCACGGGGATCCCCTTTGCCGCGGCCCCGATCACGAGCCCCGCCAGTCCTCCGATCTCGAATCCGCCTACCTTGGAGAGGATATCGATCGGGTCACGGGGGTCGGGAGCATGCATCGACAAGGCTTTTTCGATAACGGCGATCTTGTTCCCGAGGGCAACATCGCCGATCCCGGTTCCACGGCCCGTGAGCTTTTCAACCGGAATCCCCGAAAATGCCGCAATGACCGCGGTCGATGGCGTTGTGTTGCCGATCCCCATGTCACCGGTACCCAGAAGATTCACCGGGCCTTGATCAAAAAGCTCCTCGACGATCTCGATGCCGGCCTCGATGGATCTGACCGCCTGCTCCCGCGTCATGGCAGGACCTTTGGCAAAGTTTGCCGTTCCCTTTCCGACCTTCTTGTGAAAGATGGGAAGGGCAGAATCGAAGTCATAATTGACTCCCAGATCCGCTGCAATGACCCTGGCGCCGGCATGTTTTCCGAGAACATTGATCGAAGCTCCCCCGCCGACAAAATTTAAGACCATCTGGGGGGTCACTTCCCGGGGAAAGAGACTGACCCCTTCCTCGACAACCCCGTGATCGCCGGCACAGGTCACGATGACCTTGCTTTCGAGGCGAACATCAAGGGTTCCGGCAATGGCTGCAAGCCGGGCCGAAATATTCTCGAGAATGCCCAGGCTTCCGGCCGGGCGTGCCTGATCCGCAAGCCGCGCAAGTGCCTTCTCATAAATCATTCTGTCGGGGGATTTTATGGAATCGATGGCGCGCTTTAATTTTTCCATTTTCAAAACTCCTTTGAAAAAGTTCAGTCCAAATCAGTCCACACGCGAAATTTTATCACCCCGAATATCATCCTTGAAAACCTCCATGCCCTTTTTCATGGCGCAGAAATCACCGCACATGGTGCAGGTCTGCTCATCCTGGGGCCCTCTCTCCGCTCTTTTCTTTCTGGCGATCTCCGGAAAGAGAAGCTCTTTTTCCAGATCGTTCCAGCGCATGTCCCGTCTGGCCAGCCCTGCCCGCTTCTCCCTTTCCCGCCTTTCCGGATATTTGGCGATGTCTCCGACCCGAACGGCTAGCCGGGTGACCCGGACGCCCTCCCGGACATCGGCCTCCGTGGGCAGGGCAAGGTGCTCCGCGGGAGTGATGTAGCAGATCAGGTCCGCGCCGTACCGCGCCGAATGCGCCGCGCCGATGGCAGCTCCCACATGGTCGTAACCGGCTCCGGTATCCAGGGGGATCGGACCGAGAACATAATACGGCGCATTTCCGCTCATCCGCTTTTCCAGCATGATGTTTCCCTCGATCTCATCCAGGGGAACATGGCCGGGACCTTCCACCATCATCTGACATCCCATCTCGCGTCCAAGCTCGGCAAGTTCGCAGTTGATGATCATCTCCGCCATCTGGGCCCGGTCGTGGCTGTCGTGGATCGCACCGGCGCGGATGCCGTTTCCGAGGGAAAGAACTGCGTCATATTTCTTCATGAGACCGCAGACCCTGTCGAACTGCTCGTACAGGGGGTTTTCCTTTTTTGTTGCATCCATCCACGCCACCATGAAGGTTCCGCCCTTGGATGCCAGTCCGCCGTAACGGTAACCCTGCTTGCGAAGACGCTCGATGGTGTACTGGTTGATTCCGCAGTGGATCGCCATGAAACTGAGACCATCACTGAGTTGCTGTTCGATGAGATCGAAGAGATACTCGGGATCGAGCCGGCTCGGGTCCTTGTATCGCCTGGCTGTCTCCTTGAACGCCTGATACAGGGGAACATTGCCCACGGGAAGGCGGGTGGCTGCCAGAACCTCCCTTCTGACCCGATCGAGATTTCCTCCGGCCGAGAGTTCCATGAGCGTGTCCGCCCCTTCCTCCTCGGCGGCAATTGCCTTTCTGACTTCATCATCAATATTGCAGATATCCGAAGAAGTACCGATGGATGCATTGACTTTTGTTCTCAACCCGGTGCCGATCCCCCGGATGATCTGAACGGGACGGTTGGGATTGTTCGGAATGACGATCTCCCCCTTTGCAACGCGATCACGGATCCATTCCGGTGCATAATCCTCATCGATTGCCACTTTTTCCATCGGGCCGGTTATAACGCCTTCACGTGCCAATTCAATCTGGGTCTTCATGAAACACTCCTATGCCTGTTCTGATAAATTCGTCAAAAAAAAAGGCTCCAAGGAGATAAAAATCTCCTCAGAGCCCTTTGCCATCGTGCCCTTAAATCAGATCGCCCAGTCCGTCTTCTGACTTCCGGATGGAGCCTCTCCTTACAGCCTTCCCGGCTTCAGGAGCCAGTGGCCGCCTCCACAAAAATTCGGGGAGGCAAATTGCAAGGGATATTCCGGTTACAGCGATGGGACCGTCACGGAATTCAACCGTGTTCCGATAACCGGGCGATCGTCTTTTCTCAAATTGTTGCTCATTGCTATAAGATCACCGGTGGATAGTCAAGAATTTTTTCGGGGATTGCCATAAATGGTCATA
This sequence comes from Deltaproteobacteria bacterium, assembly GCA_016219185.1. Classification (GTDB taxonomy): domain Bacteria; phylum Desulfobacterota; class Desulfobacteria; order Desulfobacterales; family Desulfatirhabdiaceae; genus RAAP-1. Next base: position 25,654 of record JACRBZ010000060.1, on the reverse strand, counting down.
ACTCAACCTCTATGTTACCAAGGGACTTCCATTGCTCGCGCCAGAAGGCGGGTTCCTCTCAGTCGGATGGCTGATAGAGAGCGGCACCCTTTTTCCCTATGGACATTGCAAGGGTTCAGTGTTATCCATTATCAAAAGGAGACTGAACGCGTTCCTGCCCCATAGAAAGGAGGTTTCCGATGGACAATACAGCGCTTCGCGTCGTCTTTATCGCAGCGGAAGCCGCGCCCTTTGCCAAAACCGGGGGACTGGCCGATGTGGCGGGCAGCCTTCCCAATGCCCTGCGGCGATTGAACGTGGATATTCGCGTGGTCCTGCCGGGATATCGACAGGTGTTTGAACATGGCCTGCCTCATGAAGCTGTCCGGACCGACCTGCATGCATGGCTGGGTTCTCAGCGGCTGGACTTTCAAGTGCGCAAACTGTCGATTGAAAATGCCGCCCCCATTTATGTCATCGACCGGGAAGATATGTTTGACCGGCCCCATCTTTACGGCAATGCCGACGGCGACTATTACGACAATGCCGAGCGATTCATTTTTTTCTGTCGCGCCGTTACCGCGCTGATGCAATCCTGGGATTTTACCCCCCGGCTCGTCCACTGCAACGACTGGCATACCGGTCTGATTCCGGTGTATATGCAACTGGATCCCGCGTTTCGCCAATGCAAAACCCTCTTTACCGTGCATAATCTGGGGTATTCTGGACTGTTTACAAGCGATAAATTCGCGTTGACCGGCCTGGATGCGTCGCATTATCAGCCGAACGGACTGGAATTTTACGGGCGGTGGAGCATGCTGAAAGCCGGGCTGGTATATAGCCGCGCAGTCTCAACGGTCAGTCCGACATATGCCCGGGAGATTCAAACACCGGAATATGGGAAAGCCCTGGATGGCGTCCTTCGTAGCAGGCAAGCTTCCGTGTTCGGTCTCCTGAACGGTGTCAATTACGAGCTATGGAGCCCTGAGACGGATTCTTCAATTCCCGCGCAATACACGCCCGGCGATTTGTCCGGAAAACGCATCTGCAAAGCCGACCTGATTCGGGCATGTCAACTGGACGAAAGCCTGATGGAATGTCCGGTCATAGGCATCATATCCCGGCTGGACATTCAAAAAGGGATTGATCTGATCATTCCGATACTGAGCGAGCTCATTGAATCCCTGAAGGTGGGTCTGGTCATTCTGGGAACCGGTAATGAGACATTGCAACAGGGTCTTCAACGGGCCGGTGAACCTTACGCAGGCAGGTTCGCATTCATTCAGCGCTTTGACGAAGAATTGTCCAGACGGATTCTGGCCGGCGCCGATATGCTTCTGATTCCCTCCCGCTATGAACCCTGCGGTTTGACTCAGCTTTATGCCATGAAATACGGAACGATTCCCGTGGTTCGTGCCACGGGCGGTATGAATGACACGGTATCCGAGGTGAATGAGCATACCGGCAAAGGAACGGGTTTTACATTCAAGCATGCGGATTCCGCGGACTGTCTGACCGCGATTCAAAAAGCCGTCGGCGTTTACAGAATGCCGCTGGTCTGGAGGCGCATTCAGTCCAATGGCATGTCCATGGATTTTTCTTGGGAAAAAGCCGCACGGAACTATTTGTTGCTTTACCGGGAATTGACGATGGAAAGTACCAACTGAGCACACCTTTTTTGATAAAGGAAAGATTATGGCCAGGATCTCCCGGGGCATAGCGGGGATGAGCGACGATCCCCTCTGGTTCAAAGACGCCGTCATTTATCAGTTGCATGTCAAAAGCTTTTTCGACAGCGACGATGACGGCGTGGGTGATTTTCAAGGCCTTACCCGAAAGCTCGACTATTTGCAAGACCTTGGAGTCACCGCCATCTGGCTGATGCCCTTTTGCCCGAGCCCCCTGCGTGACGACGGCTATGATATCGCCGACTTTCGCAACATTCATCCGGCTTACGGCACACTGCAGGATTTCAAAAGATTTCTGGCGGAGGCTCACCGCCGCGGCCTGCGGGTGATAACGGAACTGGTGCTAAACCACACCTCCGATCAGCATGCCTGGTTCCAGCGCGCCCGCCATGCCAGGCCCGGCAGTCCCTGGCGTGACTGGTATATCTGGAGCGACACCCCGAATCGCTATGCGGACGCCCGGATCATTTTCAAAGACTTCGAAACGTCCAACTGGACATGGGACCCCGTGGCCGGCGCCTACTTCTGGCACCGGTTCTATTCCCATCAACCCGATCTCAATTACGACAATCCCCAAGTGCGCAAGGCGATCCTTTCCACTCTGGATTTTTGGTTCGGAATGGGCGTTGACGGGCTGCGGCTGGACGCCATCCCTTATCTCTTCGAGCGCGAGGGAACCAACTGCGAAAATCTCCCGGATACACATCAATTTTTGAAGGAAATGCGGTCCCACGTGGATGCCAGGTTCAAAAACCGCATGCTCCTGGGCGAAGCGAACCAGTGGCCCGAAGATGCCGTGGCTTATTTCGGGAACAGCGATGAATGCCACATGGCCTTCCACTTCCCGCTCATGCCGCGACTTTTCATGGCGCTGCACATGGAGGACCGGTTCCCGATTCTGGACATCCTGGATCAAACCCCCGCCATTCCGGAAAACTGCCAGTGGGCCATCTTCCTGCGCAACCACGATGAACTGACCCTGGAAATGGTCACCGACGAAGAACGGGACTACATGTACCGGGTCTATGCCCAGGACCCCCGCATGCGGATCAATCTCGGGATCCGGCGGCGGCTTCTTCCCCTACTCGGAAACCACCGACGCCTCACGGAGCTCGCAATCGCGCTGTTGTTCTCCCTGCCGGGTTCACCGGTAATTTACTACGGCGATGAAATCGGCATGGGCGACAACGTCTATCTCGGTGACCGGGACGGCGTGCGCACGCCGATGCAATGGAGCCCTGACCGCAACGCCGGGTTTTCACGTGCCAACCCCCAAAAGCTTTTTTTGCCGGTGATCATCTCTCCGGAATACCACAACGAGGTGATCAATGTGGAGGTGCAGCAGGCCAATCCCCACTCCGCGCTGTGGTGGATGAAACGCCTGATCGCTCTGCGGAAACGATTTAAAGCCTTCGGCCGGGGCTCCATCGAATTTCTCGCACCCGACAATTATCGCATCCTGGCGTTTATCCGTCGTTACGAAAACGAACGGCTCCTGGTCGTCTGCAACCTGTCAAGGTTCGTCCAGCACGTGCAGCTCGACCTGTCCGCATGCCAGGGGATGGTCCCGGTGGAGCTTTTCGGCCGAACCCCTTTTCCGCCCATCCAGGCATCGCCTTATTTCCTGTCGCTCGGCCCCCACAGCTTTTATTGGTTTTACCTGACACCGTCGCAAACCGTTGCCGAGGGAACGCCACCACAAGCCGGGGAAACAACAGTCCCGATGGTGGAGGCCGATTGTGAAGCAAAAGATTTTTTCAGCGGCAAGGCCACGGCCCTGCTGGAGGAGGTTATGCCTGCATTCCTCACCCGCAGTCGATGGTTCGGCGGCAAAGCGCGGCCGCTCAAGCAGGCCGGCATCGTTGACGTGTTTTCCTTGACGAAGGAATCCCGGCGTTGGGCTATCGCCCTGGTGCGAGTTAACTACTTTTCCGGCGATGCGGAAATGTATGCCGTTCCCATGGCGCTGGCCCATGAAAACCAAGCAGATCGCCCGTGGCAGGCACACCCCGAGGCCGTCATTACCAGACTCAAGCTCAAAGGCAAACCCTCGGTCCTTCTGCTGTACGATGCGCTTTACGATGCCGCCTTCGGCGAAGCGCTACTGGAGATTCTATCCCGCAAACGCATCATCCCCGGACACCGCGGACAGATGCGGGGTTCCACCACGCGTACCTTCCATACGCTGCTTACGAAAGGGCAGCCCCTGCCGTCTCCGACGATGATGCATACAGAGCAGAGCAACACATCGATCCGGTTCGGCGACCGGCTGATTCTCAAGATAATCCGCAAGCTCGCCCCGGGGATCAATCCCGACCTTGAAATCGGCCGATTGCTCACAAAAAAACGATTTCCGCACTGTGCACCGACCGCTGGCGCTGTCGAGCTTCGATTGAACCAGGATGAACCGATGACCATCGCCATCCTGCAAGGGTTTGTGATCAACCGGGGAGATGCCTGGAGTTACGCCCTGGATTGCTTGGGCCATTACTTCGAGGCTGCCGAGGGGCAGCCCCTTTTGGCCCTGCCGGCCGCTTTCCCCGTCGATCTGCTGGACGCGGCCCCATCCGAGGAAGTAGCCGGACTCTTCGGAGATTTTCTGGAATCCGCCCGCCTGCTCGGCCGGCGAACCGCTGAAATGCATATATGCCTGGCATCGGAACAGAACTTGCCGGAATTCAAGCCTGAAGCGTTTTCCAAGCTCTACCAGCGTGCTTTGTACCAGTCCATGCGCACTCAGGTCGGAAAAGCCCTGCCACTTCTGCGGTGGCAGTTCAAACGGCTGCCCGAGAGCCTGCGCCCGCAGGCGGTTTATATCATTGAACACGAAAAGGATTTGATGCATTGCTTCAAGGATTTGCTCGATACCAAAATCAGCGCCATGCGCATCCGCTGTCATGGTGATTACCATCTCGGGCAAGTGCTCTTCACGGGAAGCGATTTTATCATCATCGATTTCGAGGGCGAACCGGCCCGCTCCATCACGGAACGACGCATCAAGCAATCCGCCCTGCGTGATGTTGCCGGAATGCTGCGCTCGTTCCAATACGCGGCCCATGCCGTCCTGCTCCGCCGGCAGGAAGGCGGGATCCCGCCCGAGGCCATCGCGGAGATGGAGCACTGGGCTGAGTTCTGGCAGCGCTGGATGAGCGCCGAGTTTCTTAAAAGCTACTTACAGGAAGCCGGAAAAGGTCGGTTCATTCCCGGCAACCGCGATGAGCTGCGTGTTCTGCTGGGAGCACTGCTCCTGGAAAAGGCGGTCTACGAGCTGTCCTACGAACTGAACAACCGCCCGGACTGGGTTGGAATCCCGTTGCGCTGGATCCGGCAACTGCTGGACGACCACCACAGCTAACGTGCTATAGAGAATTGGAGGTCTGGAATGTCAACCGATCAACGCCTGGCACCCAAACTCGGCCCCACGCCACTCGGCGAAGGACGCTGTCGTTTCTGTGTCTGGGCACCGTTTACGGATTCCGTTGAGGTTCACCTTCTGTCGCCGCGGGATCGACTGGAGCCGCTGGCACGCGACCGGCATGGCTACCACTGCGGCGTGCTGGATGATGTCAAACCGGGCTCTCTCTATCTGTTTCGTCTCGACCGCAACCAGGAGCGACCGGACCCGGCCTCACACTTCCAGCCCCGTGGCGTTCACGGCCCATCGCAGGTCGTGGACCCGGCCTTCGACTGGACGGACGGCAACTGGCGCGGCCTTCCTCTACACCGCTACATTTTCTATGAACTGCATGTGGGCACATTCACCACCCCGGGCACCTTCGATGCGGCCATCGAGCGGCTGGACGATCTGGTGACTCTCGGCATCACCGCCGTTGAGCTCATGCCAGTCGCCCAGTTCCCCGGAGAGCGTAACTGGGGCTACGACGGGGTCTATCCGTTCGCCGCCCAAAACTCATACGGCGGGCCGCAGGGGCTCAAACGCTTCGTCAACGCCTGCCACGCCCGGGGCCTGGCCGTGGTTCTGGATGTTGTTTACAACCACCTCGGCCCCGAAGGCAACTACTTTCGAGATTTCGGCCCTTATTTTTCGGACATCCACCAAACCCCATGGGGCGCACCCATCAATTTCGACGGCCCTTACAGCGACGAGGTGCACCGATACTTTATCGAAAACGCGCTGTACTGGGTAACCGCATGCCACATCGATGCCCTGCGGCTCGATGCGGTCCACGCCATTCTGGATTTTTCGGCCCAGCCTTTTCTGCGGGAACTGGCCAAAACGGTCAAGCTCTTGGCAGACGGTTTGGGTCGGCACATTCATCTGATCGCCGAAAGCGATTTGAACGACACACGGTTGATCCGTCAGCCGGAGTTGGGCGGCTTCGGCCTGGACGCCCAGTGGAACGACGACCTGCACCATGCCCTGCACACTGTTCTTACGGATGAGCGCCGGGGATATTACGGTGACTTCGGCCGCTTTGACCAGCTCCTAAAGGCCCTGCGGGAAGGATTCGTTTACGACGGCCAGTATTCCGGTTACCGCAAACGGCGCCACGGCAATTCCAGCCGATCCATCCCCGGCCATCGTTTTGTCGTTTTCTCTCAAAATCATGACCAGGTGGGCAATCGCATGCAGGGGGATCGGCTGGGTCGCATCGTTTCCTTCGAGGCACTCAAAATGGCTGCGGGGATCATCCTGCTCTCTGCCAACCTGCCCCTGCTTTTCATGGGCGAGGAATACGGCGAAACAGCGCCCTTCCCTTATTTTGTCAGCCACTCCGACCCCGGCTTGATCGAGGCGGTGCGCGAGGGACGCCGTAAGGAATTTGCAGCTTTCGGCTGGGAGGGCGATCCGCCGGACCCCCAGGCCGAAGAGACATTTTTCCACGCCAAACCAAGACCGGAGCTACGCCTCTCACCCGGCCCTCACCGCCACCTGTGGGAATTCTATTGCCGTCTCATCGCGTTTCGCAAAAGTACCGGAGATCTCTTCACGCCGGATCCGGCGCATATGGAGGTCTTTCGGGCTGGCCGGAAGCGCATCGGCGTCATCCGCCGCTGGAACGATACGGAAGATATCGGCATCGTCTTTCACGCCGGAGACAAACCGGTTTCAGCCCGGGTCCCCCTTCCCGCGGGCTGCTGGAGAAGGGAGATAGACAGCGCCGAGGCCAAATGGGGAGGCTCCGGCAGTGCACTCGCCGGCACGATAGATTCCGAAGGCGAGATTGAGATGGAATTATCGCCGTACGCTTTTCTTATGCTGTCCAAACAGGTTCCCGAGAGGTAATACGCCATGCTTTCACGCTCCAGCGGCGTTCTGCTGCCCATTTTCAGCCTACCGTCGCGTTTCGGCATCGGAGATCTCGGTCCCGGCGCATTCCGGTTTGTGGATTTTCTGCACGCCGCCGGACAGCGGATCTGGCAAATCCTGCCCCTGAATCCGACCGAGGCCGCCTCCGGCCATTCGCCTTACCACAGCGTATCGTGCTTCGCAGGGAACCCTCTGCTGATCAGCCCGGAGGTTCTCGCAGCGGAAGGCCTGATCGATCTTGCGGATCTGCAACCGCCAGGACGCCTGCCCGAGGGCAGGGTTGACTACGCAACTGCCGAAACGTTCAAGCGCCAATTGCTGGAAAAAGCCTGCCAACGATTCCGGCAGGGTATGCCCGACAGCAACTATGAACGATTTTGCGCCGAGAACGCCTTCTGGATCGAAGATTATGTCCTGTTCCGCGCGCTGTCCGCCCGCCACGAGAATCTTTCATGGGACCGGTGGCCGCCGAAGACTCGCAGCCGTAGGCCTGGCGAAATTGCACGCCTTAGGGAAGAGCTTCATGACGCGGCTGAGAATCTGAAGATCGAACAGTACTTGTTTTACCGTCAGTGGCTGAATCTTCGAAGCTATTGCCGGGAAAAACGCATTCAACTGTTCGGCGACATCCCCATCTACGTCCCGTTCCACAGTGCGGATGTCTGGTCCCATCGGCAACTCTTCAAGCTGGACCGCTTTCACCGCCCCTTGAGCGTGTCCGGCGTCCCCCCGGACTACTTCAGCGCCGATGGCCAGCTCTGGGGACATCCCGTATACAACTGGGAGATCCACCAGAAAACGCACCATGATTGGTGGATCCGCCGCCTGGCCCATCAGATGACCGTCTTCGACGTTGTGCGCATCGATCACTTTCGGGGGCTGGTGGCATATTGGGAAGTCCCGGCCGGGGAGAGCACCGCCAAACTCGGCCAATGGGTGGAAGCGCCATCCGAAGATTTTTTTTCCGAACTCCAGCGCCGCTTCGTTTCGCTGCCGATGGTCGCCGAAGACCTGGGGCATATCACCGCCGATGTTCGCGAAACCATGCAACGATTCGGGTTTCCCGGAATGCGGGTGCTGATGTTCGGTTTTTCGGGAAACCCGGCAATCAACGCCAACGCCTGCCACAACATCCCGGAGCACTGCGTGGTCTATACCGGAACCCACGACAATAACACGGTGAGGGGATGGTTCGAAAAAGAGGCGTCACATAGCGAAAAGCGCCGCCTGGCGATCATTTCAGGCCGCACGGTCACGGCCCGGGAGATCGCCTGGGAGCTGATTCGCATCGCCATGTTGTCACCGGCCCGATGGTCCATCCTCCCCGTCCAGGACCTGCTCGGACTAGCCGGGGCCGCACGCATCAATACGCCGGGACAAGCTTTCGGCAACTGGGTCTGGCGCATGACGGCGAGACAGTTCGATGCCCTGCCCGTGAACCGCCTGCTCGAAATGACCATCACCTTCGGCCGCGTCTGATTCAGCACGAACATCCCTTCTGATCATGAGGTTTAAATTCTCATAGGTTCAGGCTTCAATGCCGGGCTATCTTAATTGCTGCCGGCGTTGTTCCATCTGGAGTTCCAGGGATTGCAGATCTTCTATCGATTTTCTCAGTTCCTCCTCCTGTTTTTCGAGTCGCTCTATATTGATCTTTAAAGAAAGGTTTTCTTGCCGAGCCTTTTCGTATTGCGACTTGAGATGGATTGAACTCTTCTCCAGCTTGGCAAGCTTGCTCAACACGGCAATCCAGTCCCTGATATCCCCGCCGTCCTCTCGCGTGGGGTTCAGATTGAGCGAAGCAGTGAAGTCCTTCAAGGCGCCTCCGTAATCGGGGTGGGGGTTGTTCGTGCGTACCCGTTGCCTGGCCCTGCTGAGATACCAATCGGATAACGCATTGGAATCCTGTGCGTTATCTATCATATCTGGTAGACGCTTCTCTTCAATCGCGAAGGATTCCGGTGCTTCAGTCTTTCTTATCGTGCAGCCGCAAAGGACGGTCGCAACAATAAAGACCGATATCGAACCCCAGAAGAATTTAAGTGCCCTGGCCGAAGTTGAATTCGTCATGTATTTTCCTCGGCTTTGTACTGACGTTGATCTACAACGTAAACGCTGCCCGACATGGACTTGGCATATTCCTTGAGTTCCGCCGCCCGTCTGCTGAGGACTTGCGGATTGCTGATGGAGCCTTCCTGGTCTGTCGCCACTGCTATCGATATCGTCATAAGCGGAAAGACCACCTCGACACCCTGCCTGTTTTTGCCGACGATTGCCCCCTGAAGTCGGTCCGCGGAATCATAGAGCAGGGGGATCTGCTCATCAAAACGTTTGATAATCGTCTTGCATATGTCCTCATATCTTTTCGGATCGGTCACCACAATAAAGTCATCGCCGCCGATGTGCCCGACAAAATCCTCACCGGCTCCCTTTTCTTTTACCACTGCCGTAATGATGGCCGCCGTAGCCTGTATCACATCGTTCCCTCTGGCATAACCATATTTGTCATTAAATACTTTGAAGTTGTCAAGATCTAAAATGCAGACCGCGGTTAACAGTCCGGAAGCAAGCCTGTTGCCGATATTATCATCGATGGCGAGCCCGCCCGGAAGCAGGCTGAGTGGATTGCAGGTGATATGGATCTTCTCAAGGCGCTCGATCTTCTTTGCCATTTCGGCAATGCTGCGAGACACTTCACCGAATTCGTCGTTGGTTTGAAGGGACTGTACTTCCTCGAATTTGCTTTCGGAGACCAGTCTTGTAGACAGTTTGAGATGCTTGACCGACCGTGAGATGTACCGGGCGAAAAGCAATGTAATTCCCACAGCCAACAATACCGACCCGAACCCGACCACCAGCAACTCGCGGTATGCTCTGCGCCCTATATTTGTACTCAGGTCGGTCTTCACGTTCTGATCAAGACGGACCTGAACCGCGACGCGACTGGAAAGATCAACAACTTCCTGCAGGCTCTTCTCGAACTCCTTCTTCTGTTCTTTGGATAACGCGAACGCCGACTTCATCGACCCATACGACGCTGCAATCTTTTCGCGAAAGGCAGCTCCATTTTCCGCCAATTCTTTTACCGAATCAAGTGGACTATTGATGGATCTGATCTGCTCGATCAGTTGGTCAAATTCCGTTATTTTCAGTTCTAGGAGCTTGAAGCTGGCACTGTCTTTGAGAATGCCCAGCTTACGCATGTATAGATCCTGCCCGAGGAGGTTTTCCGCAAGTCGTTCCGCCCTCTCTATCGTCGGAGCGTTCATCTTCGTGATGGACGCGTTGATCCGGTTCATCTCTTCCAGGCTCGATAGTGAATAGATAAGATGCATGAAAACTACAAGAAGAAGCGCCCCATATCCAAGCATTATTTTTTTGGCGATATTCATTCGTCTTGAACAGCCCCCTTCCCTGAATAGTTTGCCCCTTCCGCCGATTTACGCTTTCCGCACGAGCAGCCCTACCGGAAATTGTGCCAGCAACCGCAACAATTGCTGCGTCCCGCCGCTGAAACGTTCCCCGCTGAACACGTTCTCCCAGCTTCCCGCCGGAAGTTCAATGACGGTGTTTTTCCAATCACCGTTCAGTCCCACGGCCAGTCTCGGCGCCAAAGTCACCACCTGCTCCCCGCGCATAAATGCCACCAGATGGCCGGAGCGTTCCCCTTCGGCAGCCAGCGGCCGGTACTCCCCCTTGGGCCCGAAGGCCCCGGCATACCGTCTGCGAGCAGACAACACCCGCTGCAGCAGAAAGAGCTTCGGCAATCCTTCGGCGTGCCGATCCAGGATCTCGGCGATTGAGAGCTTACCGATCTCGGCCAGCAACCCTCGGCGCAGGCCGAAATCAACCGGCCGGCGGTTGTCCGGGTCAACCAGATTACGGTCCCAAAGCTCGGTCCCCTGGTAAATATCCGGCACCCCCGGGGCCGTGCACTTGATCAGTGTCTGGGACAGGGATGTGACCACCGCAGGCCAGGCCAGCGGTTCCAGGAACGCCGGCAGGTCCGCCGTGAAGTCCGCATGCCCCATCACCTTTTCGATAAACGCCCGGAGGGCTTCTTCGAAAACCGGATACGGATCCATCCACGAGGTATGCACCTTGGCCTCTCTGGCGGACTTCAGCATGGCGGGCACCAGGCGGTCGCACCCGATGGGCCAGGCGCCCGCAAGGGTCTGGTACAGAAAGTACTCCGTGTTGGTATCCGGAAAGCCGCTTCCCCGAAAGCGGGCATTCATCCGGGACCAGCGCCGGACCGCACGCGTCCAACGCTCCGGAATCTCGGACAGCAGCCCGATCCTCAGCCGCGTGTCCTCACCGCGCTTGGTGTCGTGGGTGGCGGTTGCCAGCATGGTAAGAGGCCAGTCGGACTGAATCCGAAGGCAGAACGCATGAAAGGCATCCGGCGAGGTGCCGAATTCCCCGGGATTCCCGCCGACTTCGTTAAGGGAGATCAGCCGGTTGAAGCAATAAAACGCCGTGTCCTCAACACCCTTGGCCATGACCGGCCCGGTCAGTTGCTGAAACCGTAAAACGAATTCACTTTCCGTCCGTCCCGTACGCGTCAACAGCAAAATATCCCCGATCAGCCGCCACGTATCGGGTGCGATACCGGGCTGCCGGTGCGAAGCGGCAGAGATGGTATCCCGGATAACCGTTTGATCCCCGGCACCGACTTCGCCCGTGTCCGGACGGATGTAAGTCCGGTAGACCGGAAAACACGCGATGACTTCCGCCAGGGCGCTCCGGGCGTCCTCTTGCCGGAAGGAGCCATAACCGGGGTTTCGGCGGCAACTTTCCTCCAAAAGGCCATCCAGACGGGACAACTCACTGGCAAAGAGAAGCTTCAGGGCCAGAAGTTTTTTTTCTCGCACGACTTGCCCGTAGTCGGTTGACTGGCCGGTGAATTCTCCATAAAAGTCCGTTAAGAGCCTCTCGCTCCGGGAATCAACGAAAAGCCCGTTAACGATGTTGAGAAAATCATAGCCGGTGGTTCCGGCAACCGGCCACTCGAGAGCAAGGGTTTCCCCGGGCTCCAGAATTTTTTCAACGACAATCCATGTCCGGGCTGTCGCGGCTCGGAGGCGCTCCAAATACGACGTGGGATCACGCAGTCCGTCCGGGTGATCGATGCGCAGTCCGTCAATCTTTCCTTCGTTGACCCAGCACAGCACCAGTTCATGGGTTGCCGCAAAAACCTCTTTCCTTTCCACGCAAATGCCGGCCAACTGATGGATATCGAAAAATCGGCGGTAATTCAGGTCCTGATTGGCCAGCCGCCAGAAAGCAAGCCGGTAATGCTGAAGATCCAGAAACGCTTTCAGGCGCGCGGGGTCCGCGTTGATCGCAGAGATCGAAGCATCCAGTGCCGCTGCCCCGCTATCGGCTTGCAACGAATCGGACAGCGAGCGCGTTGAGATCGGAAATTCGTGTTCGAAATATGTCAGGTAAATCTCCGGTCCGCGGCGGCGGATCTGAATCTGCAGGGACTCCAGGCAGCGCTTGAGCTCATCCCCGAGTACGGGCAGCAGAATCTTGCCGCGCACCGAGGGATCCGGATGATCCCATCTGATGTCGAAAAACTCTGCATAACGGCTCCGGAGGCCTTTGGCCAGGACGTCCCACCACCAGCGGTTCTGCCGGCCCGCAACGGACATGTGGTTGGGCACGATATCCAACACCAGCCCCATTCCGAACTCAGCCGTGGCCTTGCACAGCCGATTAAATCCCTCTCCGCCCCCTGATTCAAGGTTCACTTCCGAAGGATCCACCACATCGTATCCGTGTGTGCTGCCGGCTGCCGCTTTGAGGCAGGGCGAGAGATAAAGATGACTGATACCCAGGTCGCGAAAGTACGGGAGCATTTCGCATACCCGTTCAAAGGTTAAATCCGGACCCAGTTGAAGACGATACGTAGCCAGCATATCCTTTGAAACGGAGCGGTTCATCTTTAAACACCTTTCAGAAAAATCCCCCTCGATCCCCCTTTTACAAAGGGGGAAGGTATCATTTTCAATTGCTGGGGGGTGAAGCCCCCCTGAAACGATTCATGAGTGTTTACGATGGAATCGCGCCTTGCGCAATTCCTCGTAGTAATCCAGCGTCTGCCGGGCAATCGCTTCCCAGTCGAAGTGCGCTTCAACCCGGAGGCGGGATTCGGCTCCCATGATTTGCCGCCTCTCCGGTGCGCGCAGCAGCGCGTTGATGGCGGCCGCAAGGTCGCGGGCATATTGCTGCGGTCTTAAAGGCTCGGGATCGGCACTGCTGACCGGCTCGAAGGGAACCAGAATTCCGGTTTTATCATGGACCACCACTTCGGGGATGCCCCCCACGGCTGCCGCAACCACCGGGGTGCCGCAGGCCATGGCTTCCAGGTTGATGATTCCAAAGGGTTCGTAAACCGAGGGGCAGACAAACAGCGCCGCATGGCTGTAGAGCACGATAATTTGTTCCACGGGCACCATCTCGGGAATCCAGATGATGTCGTTGACGGTGCCGGCCCTGGCGCGTTCGACTTCAACGCGCATCTCACGAGCAATTGCTTCCGTATCCGGTGCGCCGGCGCACAAAACGATCTGCACCCCTTCTTCAATATAAGGCAGCGCATGGACCAGGTGAATGATCCCCTTTTGCCTTGTGAGGCGACCGACAAAAAGTACGTACGGTTTGAGCGGATTGATGCCGTGGGAGGAAAGGATCTCGGGCTTCAGCGTCTTCCGGTATTGCCCGGTATCGATGCCGTTGTAAATCACCCGAATCTTTTCGGGATCCGACTGGTAGCAGCTTAGAACATCTTTTTTCATACCCTCCGAAACAGCGATGATTCCGTCGCTATTCTCCATCGCGGTTTTCTCCAGCCAACTGCTGACATTGTAGCCGGTTCCGATCTGCTCCCGCTTCCACGGACGCTTCGGCTCCAAAGAGTGGACGGTAATGACCATAGGGATTTCCAGGAACTGTTTGACCAGACAGCCTGCCAGAAAAGTATACCAGGTGTGGCAGTGCACAATGTCGGCATCTTTGGCCAGACCGGTAATGGCAACATTGCGTCCCAGAACATCGATAACTTTTTCATTGGCACCCTCCGGGCGGAAAAGTGCCGGCATTCCGGCAATCCCTGTCACGGCAAAATTCGTGCCTGAATCCCGCTGATCTCCGAAACACAGCACCCGCAGTCGATGCCGGGCATCGTCCAGCCGCATCAGTTCGCGGCAGAGATAATCCACGTGGACACCCGCACCTCCATAAATGTGGGGTGGGTATTCGTTGGTTATCATCAGGATTTTCATCGGCAACCTCCATATGAGATTATTGCAATGTGCATTTTGTTATCATCATGGAAGCAAAGCAGACACGAATTCACCCTGCTAAAGCAGTCTCGAGGGCATCCGAATTCGAAAATTCTCGGCCAACACCGTGGAACTGTGTATCCATTCCCGGGCATTCTCGTCGCCAGAATCGGCCTTTTCCTTGAAGTCGGGACAACATGTGTGAAGGATATTGTAGCAGATGTTCTGGGTTTTCCAGAGATTAACCTCGAACGGCAATACCCGGACCAGATCTGCAGCCTTATTCAATCTCTCCATGAGAGAAATGTCGTCGGGTTGTCCGAGAAGTTCTTCGGCCAGACGCTCGATGTTGGATGCCAGTAACAATCCCAGGGCAGCCGCGTCCAGAGTTGCGCCGGCCAAACGCGCCTCCTCCAGAAGCGGGCGTACGACCTCGGGGTCAAGCCCCTCCCCTTGAAGCACCCTGCGAAGCTTGGCATTCAAGTACAAGTCCGCTGCGACAGATAATTCTTTCGGCAGTGGCGTGCCGGCCCCTTTCAAAAAGCGTATCAAGGGAGCATGGTGCTTGTAAATCGCGCTATATGCAGCTTCGGCCTCTCTAAGCGTCGGCTCCATGATCATGTTCAGGACTTTCCGCCGCGCATCGGCAAAGAGCGAGATCAGAGAGTACGTGGACGCGCCGAAATACTTACCCAACAAAAGTATGGTCTTGGGGAAGTCCGCTCCGGCGAAAGCATCAGAAATCTCTTTGACAAAGGCTTCGTATTTTTGCGCTCCCTGATATTCACCGGTGCCGCAGGCGATGCTGTGATCCCCGAGATGCAGGACGCCGAAACACAGGTTTGTGGATATCCGCGTAACCTGTGATGTTGCCTTTGCCCGCCCGATAACGAGTTTGGTACCACCTGCCTGAAAACTACGATAATCCTCCATATCGGCGGCATATGCATAGATTGATTTTCGTTCACTATCGTCTTGAAACAGCGAGCTTATGGCATAGTGAGCCCCCACGGCAGTCAAGCCGAGCATGGCAGGCCTGACGAATTTCTCATAAATTGCACGGCCGTTACCATGTTCAGGAATATTGCTCCTGGCAAGTTCAAGATGTTCGAGAAAGCCGGATTCGAATGGCTCGGTAAAAAGCTGGTCGGACAACTGAATAACTCTGCCGGCATATTGGATGACCTGAACCGTCTCAATCCCGGAGAGCTCGTCAAAAAACCAACCGCAGCTTGTATACATGAGCATGGCATGGCGTTGGAGTTCCATGAGCTTCAGGACCGTGATCTCATCCTCGTAGCTCAATGGGCGGATCGCGTGTCGGCTCAGAAACGCGCTGATGCGTTCGGGTGATCGATCCACGATGATGTCGATGTAATCGTCCCGGGCCGCCCACGGATCGGTCAAAAGCCGTCCGGCCAATTTTTCATAAGCCGGGTTGACGGCATCCCGGAGCCAGTCCAATGCCGCACGCAGGGGGGCCCTCCAACCCTGGTTCCAGCCGGGGTTGCCGCCGCTGTTGCACCCGCAGTCCGACCGCCAACGTTCTATGCCGTGAACGCAACTCCACGAGCTGTTCTCAAAGATCTCCACTTCGTGAGTCGGGGGATGATCCTCCAGGTACCAGCCATAATTGGTCAACTGTGCAAGTTCATTGGACTCGACGTATTGGAGCGCATGAGCGAGCGCCATATCGCCGCCGCGATGGTGATGCCCGTAAGTTTCACCATCCGTTGCGATATGGACGAGGCGAGGTGAGGACTGGTCGTCGGGGAACGCGGAGAGCAGCCTGTTGGCAAAGGCCTCTCCGTTGTTGAGTAACCCTTCAAATGCCAGAGCCTGTGATATGGGACCATCGTAAAAGAACAGGGCCATGACGCGGCCTGAAGGCAGCGATACCCGGTAGGCCATGCCGGGATCGACTCTTCCACCGCTCACGTCTTGCCATTCTTCACCGTCAATAGAGCGAACCTGCCGCGCCTGACCGGGGGAAAGTATGGCAAATCCGATATCGTGTTGTGCCATGATATCCAGGGATTCAAGATCCACGGCCGCCTCCGGGAGCCACAATCCTTCCGGCTTACGTCCAAAGCGATACTCAAAGTCCTTGATTCCCCAAATTATCTGAGTCATCCTGTCCCGGCTGTTGGACAGCGGCAGGATCATGTGGTTGTAGCCTTGAGCCAAAGCAGATCCATGACCCGAGAATTTTTCCATGCTCAGCCGGTCCGCCTCCAGAATGGCATCATAGACATCGGTGTCATACTTCTGCATCCAGAGCAGGACCGTGGGACCAAAGTTGAAGCTTATGCTGGCATAATTGTTCACCAGTTGGACAATTCGCCCTTCCGTGTCCCAGATTCTCGATACCGCGTTGGCGGCGTAGCATTCGGCTGAAATCCGCTCGTTCCAGTCGTGGTATGGAAACGCCGAATCCTGGATCTCAATGGCCTCCAGCCAAGGGCTTTCTCTGGGAGGCTGATAAAAATGCCCATGAATGCAAATAAATCGGTCCGTCATTTAGGACTCCTTTTCCCCTCATTTTATGTGCGATCACACATGGGGACTGCCGCATCAAGCAATTTTAACGGAGAATATCTGAAGACTTCACCCAAACGATGACGCACGTGCACGCCGGGAATATGAAATACCGATTCCCACAGGCTGGCATCCTCCTGACACGGAATCGGTTTGTAACGGTTCTGGAGCGGATAAATTGGCTTGATCTCTTTTATATCACAGCGATTTTCATTATCAACTTTTTTATGTGACGTTCCCCTTTTGGAAATAAGGGGAACCGGGGTGGCTATTTCATTGCAAAGGCATCTTTCTCGGAGAGTGCCTTTCCGAATGGGATTCAGCCAGTTCCTTGATCAGGACGCCATCAAGCATCTCGTCAAACTTAATATGCAGGCAATGGTCTTCAAATGGAGGAGAACTTACAGCAACAACTGTTCCGACTTGCACAACGGTTCGGCTGACGCCTTTGACAGGGAGGCTGAATACCATCTCCATACCGCGGCCCAGCAACAACTGCCCGAAATTTTTATTGGTCAGCTTGATTATACAGGTCAAGCCGGATGCGGAAATATCGGAAACAATCCCGCTGAAAGACTTTCCCACATGGGCTCCGGAAACTCCCAATAGCTGAAGCATCGCCTTAACTTCAATGTTGAAACGCCGTTGTACCCGACGATCCAAACTTTTTTTCTTTAACAAATCAAAAGTATTTCCAAATTTAAGACAGTATTTGAAAAGTTTTGACTCCAGCAGGGGAAATTTCTCCTTCCATTCGTCCAGAACATTTTTTTCGAGATAACTGACCTTTGCACTGGAAAATGGGGAAACAGAGGAGGTGCAGACGCTGTTGGAAAAAAAGGATTCGATTCCAAAAATATCGCCACGTTCCAGTGTTTTCAGCAGGATATCTTTGTTATCATGTCTGTAAAACATTTTCAGATATCCCTGAACGACAAAATACAAATTGGAATTGCGATCGCCCTGGGTGAAAAGCGGCTCATCATTGTAACATGATGTCTCCTTCATGGCATAATACAAGGCGTTCCCTTCATCTCTGCTGATGTCCCCATAGAGATCGGACCAGGTCGTCAGATGATCCTGGGAGATGCCTTCTCTTTTTTCCTGTTCAATGATCTCGGCCGATGTAATAATCTCGTTCAAAGCCATCGGATCGATTTCCATGAGTTTTTCTCTGAGTGATTCGGCTTTTACAAAGTCTTTTGCCTTGGCATGGGTCACGATCTGGCGGTATAAATCCGTGACAGTGGGCTCTTTATTGTTTTCAGCGAAAAACTCGTCAATGAATTGCTCCCCTGTGGCATTCTTATCCATTTTGTTGTCTCCTGCTTGCTTAAATGTGCTGTCTTATATTTTTTTATAATAATTCCTTTTGGTTAAAATACAACAGCAACTTGAAAACCTTGGGAAAATCGAACTTTTTCAATGTCACCCCAACCAAGGCCAAAACAAGCTCAAAACCGCGGGGCGGATCGGGTTTTAGACGCCGATGCCGAGAAAACACGCGCCTGGATGATCTGCAGGATAGGATAACAGATCCGGGCTGTTGATAACAGTCTGAAAATGCCTGACCCACGAATATGTCTTGTCAAGTATTATTCCATAATATATTAAAAGGTTGGAATGAAATATCAGAATGTCGGCAAACGAATGAACGGTTGGCTGAGAACATAAAAAGAGGTGCGCGATGCGTTATCTGTGGCTGGTCTGGTTGGCAACGGTTTTGAACGGGTGCATTCCCTATTCGGACAATCCACTCACGGCGCCGGATAAGGAAGGTCCGGACCCGGCAATTCTGGGGACCTGGTTCGTTCAGGAAGAAGGTGAAACCGTTTTTCTGCATATGGGAGTCGATGAAAAAACCAAAGGGCTTCGCGTGGTGATGGTGGAGTTCCATAAAGAGGGTGAAGTAAAGACCTCGGAATTGATCGGACACACTTCCCGGCTGGAAAATAACACTTATATGAATCTTCGCTGGGACCGGCCGGCAGACCCGGAGGAGGCTGGATACCTTTTCGTGAAATATCAGGTCGCGGGAGAACGAATAGGGCTGGGACTGGTTCGTTCCGATGCGGTGGAAAAAGCCATCCGGGAGGGAAGGATTCGGGGAAGAATCAAGGACAAGCAAACGTCCGCATCCCTGCGTCTTACCGATTCATCCGAAAAATTACGGGAGTTTGTTCAAGAGCATGATGCGGTGCTCTTTGAAGAATTAAAATGGATGAACCGCCTGGATCTTTCTAAAGGTCCGGCCGGGGCTTCCATTGAAAATGACAGGGAGGTTATTGCCATCGAGCAGCAGGAACTTTCCGAAACCGTTTATTCTCTCGGGGATGAGTCTTGTGAGCTGAGCCTGACCGCATATGAATCGGGGCCGAATCTCGGGGTTGTAGTTGTCCGGTCCAAATGCGACGCATCCTGGCAACGGCAATTGTCTCTTCTTGAAAAAGGGCTGGCCAGGGTGCTGGAAGATGAGAAACAGGCCCGTGTTTTTCGCGCGCTGTCCTGGGGAAGACTGGCGCCCGACCAGCGTGTCCCCCATGAAATGTCATACCGGCTGGCTCTGGCGGCGTTTGAGTCCCCGTTATGGGATAAAAAGCGCGGACGGGAAAAAAGGGGGTTCAAAAACGATTGTGTGGTGGAACTGGCCAATAAGGCAAATATCTACAAAGAATTAAAGCTGATTTTTGCCGCAATGAACCGGTCCGTGCGATTTTCGAGTGCGGAAAAAGTGCTGGTGATGGAAGCCGGAAAACTGCCTTTCTTCGATGCGCTTAAAACGCATGGGGTTAAGGCCAAGGACAGGCTGCCCTTCGACTGCCAGGCATGGTTTTCCGTGTCCGGTCCGCTACAGTGATGATCCATAAAAGTCAGCGTCCCTGTCTCCTTCGGTCATTCACGCCAAAAACCGGCCCGCAAATGTCCTTGACAGCATTCAGGCCAGATGCTATCCAAAATCATGGATAAACCCACGGATTCCATCCTCCTGGTTGACGATCAGCCGGCCAACCTGCAGTTGCTTTCTCAGACACTGGAAAGACTCGGGAGCAAATTGCTGTTTGCAAAAAACGGCGAAACAGCCCTTACGATTGCACAAAAAGCGCGTCCGGATCTCATTTTACTGGACATCATGATGCCGGGAATCGACGGATTTGAAGTATGCCGCCGGCTCAAAGCCAATGCCGACACCAAAAAAATCCCCGTGATCTTTCTTTCCGCTCTGGATGAGACCGGAGATAAGGTGCGCGGGCTTCAGCTCGGAGCTGTCGATTATGTGGCCAAGCCCTTCCAGCCCGATGAAGTCATTGCCCGCGTGAACACCCACCTGACCATTCACCGGCTGAGCAGCGAAGTGCAAAAACAGCGGGACGAACTGGAGCATGAACTCAAAGTCGTCTCGCAACTCCAGCGAAACCTTCTGCCCGAGGGGCTTCCG
Source organism: Deltaproteobacteria bacterium (assembly GCA_016219185.1). Lineage (GTDB taxonomy): Bacteria > Desulfobacterota > Desulfobacteria > Desulfobacterales > Desulfatirhabdiaceae > RAAP-1. The sequence continues at coordinate 5,452 of JACRBZ010000060.1, read as the reverse complement.
GAAATAGGCGGGCTGAAGCTGGCCGTGCATTATGAAACCAGCCGGTATACGGGCGGTGATTATTACGATTTTGCGGCGCTTCCGGACGGCCGATTGGCCATTCTGCTGGCCGATGCGGAAGGCCACAGCGCGCCTGCCACGGTCTTGATGGCCATGACCTGCGCCTTGTTCCGCTCCGCTTCAACCTTCCTGGGAGAGCCGGATCAGATGCTCTCCTACATCAACGAAAACCTGTGCAAAGTAAACAAGGGAAGCTTTGTCACGGCGATATACGCTGTTTACGACGTCCCCTCCGGAACACTTAAAATGGCCAGGGCCGGCAATCCGCTGCCCATCCGCTACAGACCCTCCGAGAGATCGGCGACCGAACTATCCTGCGAGGGCGTGCTGATAATGGGCCTGGAGCCTTACGCCGAGGTTCCGGTTACCGAAGTCACGCTTCAACCCGGCGACCAATTGCTCTTTTATACGGACGGTGTCACCGATCGATTCAACGAAAAGCAGGAGTCCTACGGGATAAACCGCCTGCTGCGGCAATTTACAACCGCCGATGCAGGTGACCCTTCCGGCATCCTCAAAGGGATTATCGATGATCTGTCCCGGTTCGCCGGGCCTCGCCCGGCCGATGACGATCAGGCGATGCTGATGATTGCCGTCGAATAGCATCCGCTTTTTCGAGGTCTCCCTCGGAAAGTCTTTCAGGGATGCGCCGTTACATGAAAAAGCCGTAAAGCTGTCCGACGGAAAGGATATGGCTGCCTTGAGACGAACCAAAAAATCTAAAAAGAGAAAGACCGCGTCAAAGAGCCTGGGCGCCGAAAAAACTGGGCAGGATGGAACAGCATTGCCGCATCACCAGGCGCATCTGGAAAATCTGCTGGCGGAGCGAACCGAAAAACTCAGGCAATCCGAGGAATACAGCCGCCTCATTCTGGAATCGGTGGCCGAAGGGATTTTCGGCACCGATCCGGAAGGCAGGTGTACCTTTGTCAATGAAGCGGCCCAGAAGATGCTGGGTTACGCTTCCGATGAAATCCTCGGCCACAGCGTGCACGACCTGTTTCACCATTCAAATCCCGACCGCACGCCGCACCCGCTACTGGACTGCCCGATCCATCTTGCCTACACGCTGGGAATAACCACTTTCCGCAGGGACGAGGTTTTCTGGCGCAAGGACGGTTCGTATTTTGATGTCTCCTACACCAGCGTACCAAAGCGTAAAGAGGAGGAGATCATCGGCTCCGTCGTGGTGTTCCGCGATATCACCGAGCGAAAGAAAGGCGAAGATGCGCTGCGGGAAAGTGAATACCGTCTCCAAAAGATTCTGGCCACATCAAATGAAGGGTTCTGGTGGGTGAACAATGACGCGATTACCCTGGCCGTAAACGATGCCATGTGCAAAATTCTCGACAGGCCCCGGGAAAAGATACTGGGCCGAACGGTCTTTGAGTTCCTGGACACGGATAATATTTCGATCATCAAGGAGCAGCTCAGGCTCAGGGCAAACGGTGAAACCGGCGCCTACGAGATCGCCGTCAGCAGGCCGGATGGTTCCAACGTACCCTGCCTGTTCCACGCAACCCCGTTTTACGACAAAAACGGGGTAAAAACCGGATCCTTTGCCATGGTGACCGACATCATCAATCGCAAGCGGATGGAAGTGGAACTCATCGAAGCCCGGAACAAGGCAGAGTCCGCTACCCGGGCCAAAGGGGATTTCCTGGCCAACATGAGCCATGAAATCCGCACTCCCATGAACGCCATCCTGGGAATGACGCATCTGGCCCTCAAGACGGATCTGACACCCAAGCAAAGGGATTACCTCAACAAGATCCAGCTTTCAGCCAATTCCCTTCTGGGGGTCATCAACGACATTCTGGACTTTTCCAAGATCGAGGCCGGAAAGCTGGACATGGAGTCCATCGGCTTTAATCTGGATGAAGTCCTGGAGAACCTGGCCACGCTGATGACGGTCAAGACCCAGGAAAAGGAAGGGATTGAAGTGTTATTCAGCACCGATTCCCTCGTGCCCCGATCACTGGTGGGAGATCCCCTGCGGCTGAGTCAAATTCTGCTGAACCTTGCCAACAATGCCGTCAAGTTCACCGAGCATGGCGAAATCGTGGTTTCCGCGGAACTGGTCGATCTGGAGGCAAATCGCGCGGAAATCAAATTCGCCGTGCGCGATACCGGCATTGGCATGGCCGAGGAGCACATGTCGCAGTTGTTCGCCCCTTTCATCCAGGCGGACTCCTCCATCACCCGCAAGTACGGCGGCACCGGCCTGGGTCTTACCATCAGCCAGCGGCTGGCGGAGATGATGGGCGGACGGATCTGGGCGGAGAGCGCTCCCGGAGCCGGCAGCACGTTCTTCTTTACCGCCGTATTCGGTATCGGCCCGGAAGAAAGCAGGCTCTGCCACCTGCCTCCACCTGATCTGAGAGGCATCAAAGCGCTGGTTGTGGATGACAATCCGACATCCCGAAAAATTTTCCAGAAAATGCTGGTGTCCTTTACCTTCAAAGTCACCCTGGCCACCTCCGGAGAAGAAGCGCTGGAGAAGATTGAAAAGTCCATCGGAGGACGGCCCTACGACATCGTGGTCATGGATTGGAAGATGCCCGGGATCGACGGCTTCGAAGCCGCCAGACGGATCAAGCAGGATTCCCGGTTAACAAAGGTCCCCGTCATTATTCTGGTAAGCGCCTACGGACGGGAAGAAATCATGTTGCGGGCCGAGACGGAAGAACTGGACGCCTTTTTGATCAAACCGATAAGTCCATCGGTGATGTTCGATACCATCATGCAGGCCCTGGCAAAAGATGTCCCCAGGGAATTCGGGCCGCTCGACCGCAAAGATCAGGCTTTGGATATGTTAAAGGGTCTTGAAGGCGCCCGGGTCCTGGTCGTTGAAGACAACGAACTGAACCAGCAGGTCGCGATGGAAATCCTCGCCAATGCGGGCATGGACGTGTCTCTGGCCGGCAACGGGCAGGAAGCCCTGGATGCGGTTAGGGCCAATCGCTTCGATGCCCTGCTGATGGATGTTCAGATGCCGGTAATGGACGGCTACACCGCCACACGGATGATCCGCCAGGATGCGCGGTTCAAGGATCTTCCCATCATCGCAATGACCGCGCATGCCATGGCCGGCGACCAGGAGAAGAGCGCCGCCTCGGGTATGAACGATCATATCACCAAACCCATTGATCCGACGCAGCTCTATGCAGTCCTGGCGCGATGGATTTCAGCCGCCCCCGCCCCGGTCCGAAAAGAACGCGTACCGGTGATGATTGCGCTGGATGCTGCCGAAAAAGCCCCCGGTGATTCCGCCCCGATAGCAGCGGGAGAACCGCTGTTTCCGGATACTCTGGATGGATTTGACCTGACGGATGGGCTAAACCGCCTGCAGGGCAACAAAGCCTTCTACCGTAAGCTGCTGACGGGGTTTGGCGCCCAGTACACGCAGACGGCCGGCGATATCCGCCAGGCACTGGATGCCGGAGATTACCGCAAGGCCCACGGAATGATTCATGACATCAAGGGAATGGCCGGTAACCTGGGAGCGCTTTCCCTGCAGGCTGCGGCCGCGGAACTGGAAAAGCTGGTGAAATCTGCGGACGAAAAGAACCCGCCTCCCCCGGATGCCTTAAAGAATGCATTCGCCTCCTTTGAAACGCGGATGGATCAGGCTTTGCAATCCGCCCAATCCCTGGAATCCTTGGCAGCCGAACCAATGTCCGCGCCAACAATTGAGTCGACAGGGGAACTGCCGCCGGATCTGGCCAGAGAGGCCGCCGGAAAATTGCGCGAGGCCGCCGAAATGGGGGATGCGTCAGCGCTGACGGCAATTGCCGAAGAGATGACCTCCCGTTCAAATAACTTTGCCCCATATCTGCGCAGAATCGCTCAACTGACCGACGATTTTGATTTTGAAGGCATCATTGGGCTGGCCAATGATCTGGATAAATTGCAGGGGTAACACTCGAACAGCAGCAGACATCCAGCAACTTCACAAGAAAATGATCCAGGATTTTTCGTTCACTTTCTGGAAAACGATTTTTTTAACAAATTTTTAAAATCGACCCACTAAGATAAAAGGAAAATCATTAATGGATACTATTTTAAAAGTAACTCCTCTTGAAAACTTTAAAATTGACGTGCTTACTAGCAGTGGCATTTCAGGTGTATTTGATATGAAACCATATTTAAAGGGTAGTGCTTTTAAGGAGCTTTCTAATGAATCGTATTTTCGCCTCGTTCGTCCTGCTCATCATGGCATCATGTGGCCAAATGAACAAGACATTAGCTCCGATACCATCATATACGATATACAAAAAGCCCAACGTGGCAGTGGTTCTGGGTCGGGCCATGGTAACACGTTAACATAGCTGGAAATCAACTGAAAATTGTAGTGGTTTTTGGCTCAATAACAGCTTAAATTTTCAGGGGATCTGGCTCCTACCTCCAGATCAGGCAGAATCTTTTTTGAAGAAATGGTATTATTGGGCAACGCATAGTCGTTTAGAGCCGATTAAAAAAGCTGCATATACTATCCAAAGAGCACTGGGACGGCATTTTGAACTGGTTCAAATCCAAGATCAATAGTGGCATCCTGGAGGGCATCAACAGTTTGGTCCAGGCCGCAAAAGCCAGGGCCAGAGGGTCTCGTACAAATGACTATCTGATCACTATGATCTACTTGATTACCGGCAAACTACAATTCAATTTACCCTCATGAATTTTGGGTTTATCCACCTTAGACAGCGAGGAGCCCAAATTTCAAGGCGCTATGGCGGTGGATCTCATTGTACCAGTGATGAAAACCCAATACCCATTGCTGTGCCTGTTTAATGCTATCAAATGGTTTGTCCGGATAGCCCGGGAGGTTCAAACGGAGGGTCAGACCAAGCTAATTCAAGCTAATTTTTTGTATTTTAAGATAATTACGCAATAAATCAGAGGTAAGAATTGCCTTAAAGTGCCCTTTTTACCCCCGAAAAGAGAGTTTAAGATAATTAGTTGTCATCAAATAATGCATTTTCGCTGAAATTTAAATGGGTTGGTATAGTCCGACTCCGGTGCCGTGGAAGTTGGTTCCACGCGGTTGCTCGCCGCTCACACAGTTGTTAGGACAAACAGCAGAAATCCACTATCCATCGAGGTTGACCGTGTCAGGCCCAGAGAATGTTCGCGGTATTGATTACCAGTTATCGACAACCTGCCTACTATTACTGCATGCTCTCGTCCAGGAAGCTGCGCCGCTATATTCGGTCCGAATTGACAGCCTCGATGACGAGAGTGAAGACCTTTGAGCGTGATCTCGCTAACTGATGGTCCAAGTTTCAACTTATTTGATGGATGACAATTACGAGCATTATTTTGACGACTGCTGTACAAATGGAAAAGGGTAGTACGGGTTCAAAAAAATGAATATTGGCTTGCAATGGAT
>JACRBZ010000061.1 GCA_016219185.1 Deltaproteobacteria bacterium | reverse complement strand
TCCATTGCAAGCCAATATTCATTTTTTTGAACCCGTACTACCCTTTTCCATTTGTACAGCAGTCGTCAAAATAATGCTCGTAATTGTCATCCATCAAATAAGTTGAAACTTGGACCATCAGTTAGCGAGATCACGCTCACTGGATACTCTCAAATGCAATGGTTCAGCGAAGCTACAGGCACCCGTATTTTTCAAGAAGGATCAGGATACCGGCTTTCCTGAATGCGTCGCCATGAACAAGGACAACATCGCAAATATGGCGGCAGTCTTCCTTCAAGCATTCATAGCGCATGGGAAATCGGAAACCGAACGTGCTTTTCTCAGAGGGGAACCGACAGAACTTTTCAGCCAAATCAGAGTGAGCATTCCAACGTTAAACATAAGAAAATTCATAAAACCGGTTCTGGCATATCTCACAGAACGTGGACTACTGATTGAGGTTTTGAAGGAGCGAAAAGACGGAAAGTCAAAAATTTATTCAACCGTCAATATGGGTGAACAAACCGTCACAACCGTCACCGTCACAACCGACACAAAAACCGCTTGACGGTTTGTTTATTAACAATATCAGCATGTTATAACCGTCAAACTTTTTAACCGACAAAAAAAACTTTGACGGATTGAATTGTAACAATATCAGTTGGTTATAACCGTCAAACTTTTCCCCCTAAAGGGGGGGTGGAACCTTTGACGGTTCCCCCTCCCCCTCAGGGGATAGGGTCGGCAAAAATGGAATTTTAAATGATAATTCAAATCGACAACAACGCCTCCATCACAAATTGCAGTCCAGGAACTCTTGTGGAAATCCGCCGGCGGCTGACGTTTGATAACCCGGCTTTCATCGAAAAGCAAAAACGGGGGTTCTCCACCTGGGACACAGACCGCTTGATTCAATGCTTTGATTTTATCCCTGGCGGGTTGTCCTTCCCTAGGGGTTTCGCTGGGCAGGCTTACAGAATTGCCCGGCAGAACGGGGAGTCCCTCCACATTGACGATCAGCGGCGCTCTCTCCCCGAAGTGTATTTCACATTTGGCGGGAAGCTGAAACCGTTTCAATCCTTTGCCGTTGATGCTGTCCTGCAGAAAGATTTCGGAACCCTGCAAGCTCCAACAGGCAGCGGCAAGACGGTTATGGCGCTGGCTATCATTGCAGCACGTAAACAGCCGGCGCTGATTGTGGTCCATACGAAAGAGTTGTTGACCCAATGGATTGACAGGATTGAAACCTTTCTGGGAATCCCGAAGGCGGAGATCGGCGTTATCGGCGGCGGCAAGATGCGGATTGGCGATAAGATCACCGTGGCGCTTGTTCAATCGCTTTGCAAGTACGCTGCGGATGTTTATGAATATGTCGGCTTTCTGATTGTCGATGAATGCCACCGGGCATCCAGTAAAACATTCACCGATTGCGTATCAAGGTTTGATTCAAAGTACATGCTGGGGTTGAGCGCAACACCCTGGCGCCGGGATGGTTTGACCCGGCTGATATGGTTTTACCTGGGTGATAAGGTTCATGAGGTTGGCGGCCAGCACCTCGTTGACGCCGGTCACATATGCAAGGCGCAAGTTGTCACTGTAGAGACGGAATTCAAAACTGAGCTTGATCCGTCGAACGATTACAGCAGGATGTTATCTGAACTGTGTCTTGACCTTGAGCGCAATAAACTGGTTGCCTCACATGCCTCTGCTGAAGCGAACGGCAACACAGGCATATCATTGGTGCTGTCCGATCGGAAATCACATTGTGACGCATTACAGGCGGCTTTATCCGATATCGGCACCGATGCTGATGTTTTGACCGGGGACACATCCACCAGAGGCCGCAAAGCACTGTCAAATAAACTGCTGGCAGGTGATGTCCGGGTTCTCATCGCCACTGGCCAGCTTGCTGGTGAAGGGTTTGACCTTCCGGAAATTTCGTCTGTTGTACTGGCTACCCCTGTGAAATTTTCGGGCAGGTTGATTCAGTACATTGGCCGGGCACTGCGGCCGGCACCCGGGAAAGATTGCGCGCGGATCATTGATTTCTGCGATTCACGGGTAGGAGTCCTGGCAGCAGGCGCAAAATCTAGGGCCCGGACCTTCGGACAAATTCCTGGCGTTACATTCAAGGAATAAACGAAATGTTAATATCGCTTGATATCGCTTTTAAAAATATCGGATGGACCCTCTGGGAGAACAAGCACCCGGTCATGGCCGGTGTGATCCAGACCGAGAAGACTCAGAACAAGCAGACGCGGGTATGTGATGACAACGCTTACCGCTGTTCAGTTGCGGCGAGAACGCTGCAAGAGATTATCCGAGGGATTCGGTCAAGGCAATCATCGGAGAATCGCCAGCGGGATCACAGAGCGCGGCAGCGGCAAAAAGCGCCGGGCTTACTATTGGCATCGTTGCGACTATAGCCTGTCTCCTGGATCTTCCGATTGAGTTCTGCACCCCCTGACGCAGTCAAGAAGGCGGTGACAGGCCGGAAAGATGCCAGCAAGGACGATATCATGGACCGGGTGATTGAAATTTATGGCGGTAGGAAAACCGTCAAGACGATTCCAGTAATCCGGGGGAAACGGGCTGGAAAGGAATCCGAAAGGGTTGATTATCACTTTCTGGGGGATGTGTGGCCAAAGGGCTCTTTCGAGCATGTGGCGGACTCGTGCGGCGCATATCTGGCCCTGCAGGATAATAACCTTGTGAGGATGTTTGGATGACGAATGGTGGATGCAATGATTTTGCGGAGTGAATCAGACAAAAAGGCACCGATCATTGACTTTCTGAATTCTCAGGTTGGCGTATTGCAAGCATTTTGCAAGCAAATAGAAAGTGTAACCTTTTTACTCACATGAGGGCAAGAACATGACAAAAAATGAAAAAACAGACCGGAAGCAGGTTGGCAAATCTAAAAATGGGGTTCCTGAAAATCCCCATAAGAAAACAAATACATTGAACGTTACACTCTTGCCGGGTCAGACAGAGGCGCAGGCAACGGCTGAGATTATAGTCAGTCCCGCGATTAATGCGGCGCTATTGGTGCACACTTTTTGCGGCGGCGGTATGTCGGAGTTGGAAGAATCCCTGCAAGCATCAGTAAACAAGGTTAAAGCCGGAGACTTGTCAGGCATGGAGGCCATGCTGACCGGGCAGGCAGCGGCGCTTCAGGGTATCTTCGTCAGTTTGGCCATTAAAGCATCGGACCAGACATTATTGTCGCACTATCAAACTTTCTTGACGCTGGCATTAAAAGCACAGGCACAAAGCCGGTCAACCATACAGGCATTGGTGGAGCTGAAGTTTCCAAGGCAGGTTGCATTCGTGAAGCAGGCGAATATCAGCGGCGGGGCACAGCAGGTTAACAACGGCGCCACTTCCGAGCGCTTAGAGACGCGCACGGAAGAATCTCAACCTCTGAAAAACGAACTATCACAACAAATCGAGGATACCAGACATGAGCGGGAAACATTGGACTTTGGAACAAAGACAACGGCAAGCAGAACGAATCCGGACCTGGTCCCCGTGGGAAAAATCAACAGGACCAAAAAGCGCAGCCGGTAAGCGTCGGGTTTCCCGGAACGCATTCACCGGGGGAAGCTGGTTGAAGCTGAGGGAGTTAGGCAAGGCGTTGAACCAGGCAATGCGGGAAATGAAGTTGCTTCGGCATTAAACACGTGGAGCCCTGAAGGTGTGAGGTAATGAAAAATGGAAAAAGATAAATCTTCTGTAAATGCAGACAGAAAAGAGATCAAGGGAAGGTTTAAGCCTGGGACTTCTGGAAACCCGAAGGGGAAGCCAAAGGGTGCGCGCCATAAGGCTACGCTGGCGGCGCTTACGCTTCTGCAAGGTGAGGCTGAAGCACTGACAAGGGTCTGCATCAATGCGGCGCTTGCTGGCGACCTGACGGCCTTGAAGCTGTGTCTTGACCGGATTATTCCGCCGGCAAAGGATCATCCGGTTGATATCAAATTGCCAAAAATGGCAACGGTGTCCGACTTGCCGGGCTTCACAGGCGCGCTTTTGGATGCAGTATCTTCCGGCAAAATAGGGCCGTCCGAAGCCGAGAAGATTTGCAAGATTGTAATGGCACATACAGGGGCAATCCAGGCTTGTGAATTTGAACAACGGATTGCTGAACTTGAAACATCCATAAAAGGAAAATCGAAATGACACCAAAAGAACTGGATAAACGGCTTGATGCACTTGAAAACCGGATTTTGCCAAAAGAAATGCCGTCTGTATGGATAAACTTTGTTGGTAAAGATATGGAACACATGCCGGTTAAAGGTTATCGATGCGGAGAACATATCTTTTTGCGTGAACCTGATGAAACAGATGAGGATTTAGAAAATCGAGTGCTTTTATTGTCTGAGCAATATAAAAACCCGCCGAACGGGCAATTATTCATCCCAGTCATATAGGGAAAATCGCATCAGACCAGATTTGAGGGATAGTAAAACCATGAGCCGGGGCTTTATCGTTTGTCCTGAGCGATTCTGCGGAATCACTTTTGACGGATAAAACATGATGAAAGAAAAAAAGAAAAGGAGCGGCATCAGCCCTAGTACGGTCATGGCTGACGTTGAAGAGAAGGATGTATCGCCTTCTCCCGCTCCTGAAAATATTATAACGCATGATATTCAAAAATCAAACAGCCTCGGAAAGAAGCCGAGGATATTGAATCCGGCGATTATAATCCGTCTTGTGCAAGCACGGGAATCAATTGACGGTTGGAGGCATGAAGATACAATCTTTTGGCGAGAATCAGGCGAAAGTGATGATGCCTTGTTGTCCCGGATCAACGCCGAGATAAACCCAACGCCGGACCAGTTCACTTTTTTGCATTCATAGGAAAACCGCTATGCGCAATCTGAAAACCAGACTTGAACGGCTGGAACAGTACCAGGGGACCAAAGATGATGACGATCAGTGGCTCGGACCATGGAGCCAAGTGAAAATCGACACCATAGATGAATGGCTGGTGGCGAAAGAGATAATCGATGTGGACTATCAGCGTGTAAAGGCTGGCGAGGGAGAAGACGCACAGAGTTTGTGTTCTCGGATTATGGAAGCGGTAAGCCAGAGTAAGCAGATTTCAGCACCCGGAGAACGCCTTGCCATGGAATGAGCGGCAGGCAGAAAGGATTCGGAACCGGTGTCCGTGGGAAATGCCGATAAACGAGCCGTACATCCCCTTCAACTATTACCAAAACGCCTTGTCACGGGCAGTACACAGCGTTTATCCGGAAGAACCTTGTCATTCTTCGCATTAAATAATTTTTGTAAGCCGATATGCATAAATGCATAAATGCATAAAAAGGGGAACGCCATTGGGAGAAACACTGGTGAATGAAATCCGGAAACACCGGCAGTACCCAGAACCGGCGCTCAGAAATCATGATTGCCGTCTGTATTCCGAATGTCTGACAGTGGCGGCACATTGGGACATTGAGCTTTCATGCTCAGGTTGCCATCTGGAATTGGATCACGGCGGAAAGATCACGATTTAACACCTTGATCTTTTTGATGCTGTCGGGGGGCAAGCGCGAAGTCGATGTATAGATTCACCATAGGGCGGGACCCGAACAACCGAAGTTGAACGGGCCTATGGAGGAAATAAAAAAAGCTATTGGATTATTTTGTTATCTTCTTCTTTTTTGGGACTGGTTTTACCAAAGGATTAACCTCTGATGCATCAACCGTATGAATATTTTTTTTATCTGGATCAGTTCTTGAAATTCCTACGCGTGAAACGCCAAACATCGCCCCAGGGAAAACCGTCTCGGGAGACTGTCCAATTGCCCCAACAGCTATTTGAAATTCAATTGATAAATTATACAGACCGTCATGCATTTTTTGCTTCTTAATAATGATTTCAGTAAGCTCACGAATAGAAAACATTATAGGTTGTTGCTGGATTGGCTCATTGCATTGTTGCATTGATCGGCCTCCATACTGGAATTTCGTTCGTGGTTATAACCTCGGTTCCAGGTCTATTGTTTTCAGATATTAAAAGATGCCGATGTGTATGTTCAACCTTCATGGGTTCTTTCTGTTCGGTGGCCGATTTAATTGCTTGTTCCACATATTCATTAAGAGAAATGTTGCACTTGACGGCCTCTTGTGCGGCTTTACGATGAAGCTCTTTATCAATTCTAATGTTAAATGTACCACTGTAGGGCTTATTTGCGGGCCTGCCTGTTTTTTTGCAATAAGCTATATAACGATCAACGGCAGATGAAAATTCCTCTTTAATCGCTGGTATCGTATCCCCTTCATAGGTGATCATATCGTTAATAAACAATATTTGACCATGCAAGCATCCATCTTCGACGCTGATTTCTATAGAGCCTAAATATCCTTTATATTTTAATGTGTCCTTATCCATAGTTATACCCCCGCTATCTCTTTTAATACCTCTATAGCTTTATCGATTTGATACCGTTTCAATATCCCGGAAGGGTGTGTCCTTGAAGCAGAAAAACGATATCCAGATACTTTATGCTCAAAAATAAAGTGCGACCCGCCGCTATCACATTCTGCGGTGAAATCATATTGCCTCATCAATGTAATAAAATCGGCCCACTTAAAATCTTTTGGTGGGGGATTTTTCTTTAATTTCTGAAGTAATTTCTCTTTTTTTGACATTAATACCACTTTTGATATTTTGCAACTATATTATAGTCACATCAAATATTCCTTATATCCATCCACATCCAAACAACCCGCCCGACGCAAAGACGGTTTATAAATTATCGATGCTATCCCATATAAATTTCAGCAGTTCAAGTAAACAATAATATCCTCTGCCGGAAAGATGTGCCGTTTGATTGAGGATTTACCATTGGCCGGGGGGGGCGTGATCGTTCGTCCTGAGCGACCACAGAGCGTTGCAGTATCAGAACCCGGATACTCCTTGCGAGGAAACCGGGTTCTGTTGTTTCTGCATGGATATCCAGATTAATTGTTACGCAATAAATACATTGAAAAGAATTACAACATGGATTATATTTTCTTTTACGTTACGCAATAAATACACATCAAGGGGATACCATGAATGAAAAACTGATCCAGGCGATAAAGCTTGAAACCAGGGAACATCCGGGGGCACCTGTCCTGCTGTCTGATTTACGGAGGCGCCTTCCAGGAATGAGGAAGGTTATTTTTGATAAGGCTGTTCTTGAACTGGCGAGGTCCGGGCGGTATTTCCTGTCAAAACATTTTCACCCGGCAAGTTCAACGAGAGCGGAATTGTCTCTGATGGTACCGGCTGGAGATGGCGAGTTTTACTGCGCAATCAATCCCCGTGAAGAGGCCGTTCTTGAACCGCTGGCGCCGGAACAAGAAGCTGAAGAATCTATTCCGGAACCACTGAAGGCTGAGCCGATAACCACCAGACGGAGAGGCAGACCCCCGTTACCGAAAAATAATATCCCGGATGGCGAACGGTTGACCAATAGACGCGGCCGGCCACCAATACCTGAACATCTGCGGCGGATCCAGATCAGACCCGGGTACCGGGTGCCTGCGTGGGTTGCAAACTGGATGTCGGAACAAGGTGATATCGGCCGGGTGATCGAAAAGGCATTGATCGGGTTTTACAAACTGACACCGCCTGAACCCTGAGCGGTATCAGATGCACCGGGTTATGAACGAGGCAGCCAGCAGCGCAAGGTGACGTTTTTAGAGTGTGGGCTTTATGGTGATATAGGTCGGGGAAGCGAACGGACATGGAACAGCGAGCAAGACAAAGAGGATTGTTTCTTGTCCTGGGGGTTGGCTTTTCAATGTCAGAAGTTTGGGGAATGATCCGGTAATCAGCCCGGCTGTCCAGGGCCACCAGCAGGCGCCGGAATCTTTTCCAGTTGGTTCAAAGCCTGCTCATTCTTGGATCGCAGCCGTGGGCAGGTACAAGAACCTTGCGTAACCCCTTCGGATCACATTTCCTATACTCCCAAAGTTGAAACCTCCCCATGAGTGTTACAGAAACACCTTATACGAGATATTCAAAACTTTTCCCAACTTCTTGGCCGTTTCTTTCCCGATGGGACGCTTGCCGTTTTCCATTTCCGAAATATGCCGTTGCGGAATGCCCGTCATTTTCGAAAGTTCACGCTGGGTCACTCCTTCTTTACCTCTGGCACCGGCAAGACATACTCCAGGCAATTGCTCATCAGAATAAGGGAAGCAATCTCTCCAGGGAACAGTATCTGTAACATCCACAAAACCCAATGCTTTTAAAGCGTCAACCGCTTCAACTCGTTTGTCCGTTGGACCCATGAAACATAGTTCTACAGCCGTATCATCAGTACGGTGCTTTTTCGTGAGTGCCTGCATAAATCACCTCCACCAGTCTAATTTCTTTGTCAACGACTTCCCAAACAGCAACATAGGTTGGCCGTCCTTTCTTGATATGACAATGATGCCTGTATCGTCCGATGAAGCTGTAATTTGGCCAGTCTCCCCGAACAGGACCATTATTTTCAATGTCCCGTATCAAGGCCACAAGATTTTGCATGGCTGTATCCGGCAATCGGGCAATCTGCTTCTTGGCTCTCTTTGTGGCGGTCACTATCCATTTCATTTTTTTATGATACTCTTAATTGGTATCGTGTCAATATAAAATCCCCTTGACAATCACCTGGGGTTTGATTATTGCTGGAGCACCCTAAATCTTTCCGGACACCAGATCCGTCATTTCTGGTATTTTTGTTTTATGCCTTTTCGAAAAATCAAAATGCGCGCTATGCCTGACCGGGATCGAAAGACCGGCGGAGTTTGAAAGAACTCAGGGGGGCTACGGCGCGCTTTTTATTTTGGAGGTACACATGAACACAGCCTGCACCACCGCTTTAACCCTTCTTTTCCTGCTTCCTCTGCCTATCCCAATTATCCAACCTTTGATGTCGGTTGTCTGCCTTCAGGCCGGGGAGGTGATGTCATGACGAATCAAGAACAGCAGACCATCACACCGAAATTCAGAAACTATGACCGTGTCACAGTCACATCCCTTGAAATCGCTGATAAGTTCGGAAAACGTCACAAGGACGTCCTGGAAACAATCCGAAAAAAATTTGATCCTGAAAAGTTTCTACTGGTGGAAGATGCTGGCCGTAAGCATTACCGGATGAATCGAGATGGCTTTCTCTTCCTGGCGCATAGTTTCCGGAAGACTGATGCAATCTGTGACAAAATATCCATGTTCACAAATTGGTTTGACAAGATGCGCTTTAAAAATTTGAAGGCGGAATTAGATAACTGCCCCGTCGCTCCGGTCCCGGATAATCACGGGTGCCCGGTTACTGATTTTGGCTATCATCAAGAGCGCCCATGGCTTGCAGCAGAAACCTTGCACCGGGAACTTTACAAACGGCTTGAAAGCAAATACGAAGAAACAGGCGTTCGATTGAACCGTACTACAATGGCGCTTCGAAAATCAATGTTCTATGAGGCTGAAGAATTTGCGGTTCTACTGGACTACTTGATTATGAAGGCCCCCCGATATACTGAAGCCATTCTGAAGTTGCAGCTTGCAGCCCTGGATAACGCCAGATAGATCATCTCGACCACTTGGTTGCTCGAGTGTATTTCAAATGAGTTGGAGCGGGCGCATTCAGCAATATTTTGATCTTGACCGGCGCACCCTGAATAAAGAACCCGTCCTCATGATCCTGTGAGAGCGGGTTCTTTATTTTTACCCGTCCAAACCCCTTCACCCATGCCCGAGGTTGGCGCCTGACAGACTTCGTGAACCGGGTTAGAATCATCCAGGATGGCCGGGCTGGAAAATCTAAAGCGGGTTCAGATTCGGAGAATTTGCCGGATACCCTGCATTAATTGGCGGATTAAAAAAACAGAAAGGCTCTGATTTTACCCAGGGTAGAAGCCCGGGGTTCAGAGCCTTCTGTAAAGAATGATAAACAAGCCGTGATTGGTTCATGACCAGAGGGCTACAATTGCCCAAGATGAGAGGAACCACGGACGGCTTTGAGAAGCCTGCGTCTATAAGGGGGGATCTGACCTCGACAAAATTGTCCACGCCAGTGTCCGTCCCGCCCGCAGGCTTCAATTGAGCGCTGAACAAGTGAGCATCTTTCCGACATTAGCACGTCGGGGAACCGTATCACTTTGTCCAGCCTTGAAAATAAATTACAACAGTGGACTGATAATGTCAAACAATCCTGATTTCAACCCGGTTGAAACTCACCATGGCGGCGTATCTGAACCCGCAACTATCGGATGTTCATTGTTTTGCATCAGAACCCCGTAAATCAGCCATAGGATTGCATTTACCCATGCCTTAGCTCATCACCAGGGGCACTACAGCGAGTCTATTGCATAAATCCCGTGTTTATATTGATTTCCGCACCGATATCTTTCTCATTTATGAATTTTGTATTGACATTAATCAATAATGATTTATTGAGTGATTAACGTAATTACAAAATTCAAACGAGGGTACAATGAATAATAAACTGCTTCAGGCCATACAGGCAGAAATCCGGAAACATCCAGGAACGCCCATTTTATTATCTGACTTGCGAGTGAAGCTTTTTGGGCTGAGCAAGGCAGTTTTTGATGCTGAAATTCTTGCACTGGCAAAGTCTGGAAAATATTTTTTAACAAGGCATTTTCACCCGGCAAGCTCCACCGAGCAGGAAAAGGAAATGATGATTCCTGATGGCGCCGGAAATTATTACTTTGCAATCAATCCCCGTGGCGATGCTGAGTTATCACAAAATGCACCAAAGACAGGCCGCGGCGGTTCCCGAGAAGGCGCCGGCCGTCCGGCTGTAAAGACAAAAATCAAACGGGTACCGCTTCAGGGCGCGCGGGTTCCAGGATGGTTGATGGATTGGCTGAAGGTTGAAGGAAATACCGGTAAGAAGATCGAGGCGGCGCTTATTGCACATTATGGCCTGACACCACCGGCCTGACACCGGATCACCCCGCCCGAATTCTGACCCCTGTCACAAAGCATCGATGCGGGGTTTTCTTTTTGTCCTGTTTTTTTGCATGGATAGTTTTTACCCATTGGATTGAAAATGGGGACAGGGTGGGGACAAAAACGCATGACAATAAAAAAAGGGTTACAGCATTTAGCCATAACCCCTTGATTTTTCAAGTGCCGAGGGGCGGAATCGAACCGCCCACACGGGGATTTTCAGTCCCCTGCTCTACCGACTGAGCTACCTCGGCCTCCAAACACGTCGATTTATATTGAATGGCAGGTGTTTTGTCAACAAAAAATTCGGCTGTTTCATAATATCCTGAATTGAAAAGGGTAAATTCTCCTTATTGATCGTCCGTTTGGAAGGGGAGGGCGGATGGCATTGAAGGTCTCATGTCGCCATACCCGTATTGCAGCAAGGTGCTGACGGCAAGGGTTGCCGTATCGGCCTTTAATATGCGGGGCCCCAGGGATACGGTCGTGTAGCCGTTGGCTCTGGCGGCGGTGATTTCTTCCGGCGTAAAACCGCCTTCGGGTCCGATAATCGCCATGACGCTCTGAACGGAACCGGCATTCGCATCGGGCAATTCAAACGGTTTGGATGGCGCTTCATCTTCCCAGAATATCAGTTTAATATCGCAATCCCGGCCATAGGCGAGCATCGCATCAAAAGTCATCAGATCGGATATTTTAAGGAGCCTGCTACGCCGGCATTGTTTGAGGGCTTCGATGGCGATTTTCTCCCATCGATCCTTGCGGGTACGGATCCGCTGGGCATTCAGAACCGGAACCGAGCGGTGCGCGGCAAAGGGGACCCATTCGTGGATGCCCAGTTCTGTGATCTGTCGGATAATGCCATCCGGCTTATTGTCTTTCAGCACCGCCTGGGCGATAATCAGGCGAAGCGTGGACCGGGACTCCGAAAAGCGGCGGCCGAGGATCGATACATCCACCTTCCCGGCAGACATTCGGACAATCCGGGCGTCGCATTCCAGGCCAGTGCCGTCTATCAGCTCGATCTCATCTCCGATTTTGAGTCTGAGAACGTTCCGGATATGACCGGCGTCATCGCCGGTGATGACCGGGCTATCGCCGGAAAGGCTATGACTCTGGATAAAAAACCGGCGCATGCGGTGCCCTCTGGGGATGACTGAACGCCATGGATCGCTTTAAAAATGTTTTCAGTTTGATCTGAACCCTTCCATAGACGGTTGTTTCCGGATAAATACCCTTCGAATCAGTCGTTCCGGCGGGCATCCCGGTTAAAATCTCGATTCCTTCAGAAATGGTCGATACCGGATAGACGTGAAAGAGATTTTGCCTGACCGCTTCCACGACTTCCGGTTTCAGCATCAGGTTGTTCACATTGGCGGCCGGAATCATCACGCCCTGGCGGCTGGTCAATCCCCGGGTTTTGCAGACATCGTAAAACCCTTCGATTTTTTCATTCACGTCGCCGATGGCCTGAATTTCTCCCTTCTGGTTGACCGAACCGGTCACGGCAATGCCCTGAAAAATGGGAACATCGGATAAGCTTGAAATAACGGCATAAAGCTCCGAGGAGGAGGCGCTGTCACCGTCGATCACGCCGTAGTTCTGTTCAAATGCAATGCTGATGGTCAGGCTCAGGGGATAAAGCTGGGCAAAGGTTTTTCCCAGATATCCCGACAGGATCAGGACCCCCTTGTCGTGGGCACTCCCGCTTAAATGGGTCTCTCTTTCGATATTGATGACGCCGGATTTTCCCATAAAGGTTTCGGCCGTGATCCGGGAAGGGCGGCCAAAGGAGATATCGCCGATCTGATACACGGCCAGCGCATTGACCTGACCGCTGACCGAACCCGTAACATCCAGAAGAACCGTCCCATCCATATAGGATTCATGGATTTTTTCTTCGTAAAGGTTATAGCGGAACCAGTATTCATTCAATGCCCGGGACACATAACCGCCGGTAACGCGGGGGGACGCGTCTTTTTGCGCCCAGTAGTCCGCTTCCTTCAAAAGCGCCACGATCGGGCCGAAGCGAAGCGATAGCCGGGTTTTGTCCGCGATGGATTGCTTGCCGTACTCGACGACCGCCGCAACCGCATCCGGCGTAAACGGAAGCAGTTTTTCAGCCTTGCAGATCCTTGCAATAAACCGGGCATATTTTTGAATGGAATCGGAATTCAGGGCCACCTCATCATCAAAATCCGCCCGGACCCGGAAGATCTTGTTGAATTTGAAATCAAAATTTTGAAGCGATTCAAACATCTCATAGTTGCCGAGCAGGATGACCTTTACCTCCAGCGGAATCAGCTCCGGCCGAAGCGATGCCGATTGAGATCCCGCATCCGACGGCACATCTTCGATGGACAGGGATTTGTTCTGAAGCGAGCGTTTCAGGGCATCCCAGACATTAGGGTTCAAGAGAAGCGGCTCGATCTCCATCATCAGATATCCGCCGCAGGCTTTAAGGAGCGCGCCTGCCTGCACCAGCGTAAAATCCGTTGTAACGGCTCCCATGTAAGCGCGTTTTTCAATACGGCCGATGACATTTGAGTAAGTGGGGTTGGTTTCGAAAATAACCGGCGCGCCTTTTTCCGATTTCTGTTCAACCAGAATATTGACGCGGTATCGCAGAAAAAAGGAGGCGGCGTCATGATCGGATTCGGCATCGTCCGGACTGTCCTTATCCTCCCCTGGAAAGGTCACAAAGCGATCCAGGTTTTCAACCACGTCGTCTTCAAGGGCCTGAAGGAAGGAAAGAATGTCATCATTGCCGATGTACGGGTCTTGAAGGGGCTGAAGCCGGTCCTGAAGCAGACGGCGCGTGACCTCTTCCATGTAGGCCTCCACCCGTTCATCGATGATCTGGTTGAGTTTGTTGATTTCCCGAAGCGCGGCTTCGAGTTCGATTTGAACCTTTCGAAGATTTTCTTCGATTTCAGACTGGATTTCCAGGGAAAATGCCTGGAATTCCTCTTCCGAGACCGGTTTGCCGTTCTTGTAAGGAACGGGCTGGTACCCGGATTCATCCCTGCTGATCCGGATCTGTTTCTGGTTCGCGGAAACTTCAACTTTCTCCAGCAGGGCTTTCTGCTGATCCACGAACGCGTTCTGAATTTCCGAAATTTTGTCCTGTGCCAGCTTGCTTTCAAAGGCCTTTGGAAGCTCCGTCTTTAAATCGTCGATCAGCCGGTGAATGGATTTACTGAACGAAACCGCCTTTCCCGAAGGAATCCTGATGGCCTTGGGGCAGTATTCATCCTTGAAATTATTGACCATGCACCAGTCATCGGGAGCCGGAAGCTCTGCGGCAAATTTACCGATGATCTCTTTGACAATGGTCGATTTGCCCGTGCCCGCAATGCCGGTAACAAAGATATTATACCCGGGGCTTTTCATGTTCAGGCCAAAATCAATGGCCTGAACAGCCCGCTCCTGGCCGATGACTTCATCCAGCGGGTCCAGTTCGGAAGTGTCGGTAAACTGAAACATCTCCACGCCGCAGACGCCCCGCAGCTCGTCTGCGGTCAATTCAGCCGTCATCCGAGTTTATATCCGAATTTTCGCAGAAGATCCTTGCGATGGTGAATATCATCGGCTGTTTCGATACCTTTTGAGGCAAACCCGTCGATAACGCCTAAAATCCCTCTTCCCAGCGTGGTTTCCGCAACAATCACCTCAACCGGATTGGCGGTTGCGCAAAAAATGCGACACACCTCCGGAACGTTCTTGATGGCATTCAAGACATTGACCGGAAAGAGATCTTTCATGAAAATGATGAAGCTGTGTCCGGCGGCAAGGTTGAGCGCATTCCTTTGAGCCAGCCCTGTCAGCGCTTCATCCGTGCCCGAATACCTGACCAGACAGGCGTCCGAGGCTTCACAGAAAGCCAGTCCGAATCTGGCCATGGGCACGGCATTCACCATGGCTTCATGAATGTCTTCAACGGTTTTGATGAAATGGGACTGCCCCAGTATCAGGTTGAGTCCATCGGGATTTTCAATTGCCACGGTTTTAAGTTCCATCTTTCTCTCCCTTGCTTCATTTTTTTTTGAAATCGGAAAACGAGATGACCTTGGGGCTGGCCACGGGTTTGGATTCCGTTACGGCTTCGGTGTCGGGAACCTTTTCCTCGGGTTCTTCCGGGCAGACTATTTTTTCGAGCCGCACTTTTTTTCCATCCATTGTAAACGGATCGCCATCAATATAGGCGTTTCTCAGAATCCAGGTGACGGTTTGAAGGGGAGTCTGCAGAAGGAGCAGCTTGACGTGATTCCAGCCGGGTTTATAGTCTTCTGTAATATCCTCTATTCTGGCAAAAACCAAGGGTTTGTCTTCAAAATAGATTAAAACGATATCATTTTCACCTGTCATAGCACGAACCATCCTCCAACAGTCGTGACCTTACGGTCACAACGAAGCATGAAATTGTTATTTCTCCCTTTTTCACAGGGGGAGGTCAAAGGGATTGCCGATCACTATTCCGGCCCCAGACTCCTGATCAGAATAAATATCCATTCACGGATCGGGTGTCAACACAAACACGCTCAATCGTATCCGTTCGGGTTCCGGGACTGCCATTTCCAGGCATCCCGGCAGATATCGTCAAGAAATCGCCGGGTGGTCCAGCCCATTTCCCTTTGCGCCCTGGAAGGATCCGCGTAGCTGCTGGCCACATCTCCGGGTCTGCGGTCCATGATCCGGTAGGGAATGCGCCTGCCGCTGGCTGTTTCAAATGCCTTGACCATTTCCAGGACGCTGTAGCCCCTTCCGGTGCCGAGATTGAAGGTGACGATTCCCGGATTTTCGGCAAGTTTGTTCAGCGCATGAATGTGGCCGACAGCCAGATCCACCACATGAATGAAGTCCCGGACACCGGTGCCGTCCGGGGTAGGGTAATCATTACCGAATACCTTCAACTCCTTTAGTTTTCCCACTCCCACCTGCGTGATATAGGGCAAAAGATTGCTCGGAATGCCGTTGGGATCCTCGCCGATCTGCCCGCTTTCATGCGCGCCCACCGGGTTGAAATAGCGAAGCAGGGCGATATTCCAGGCAGGATCCGAGGCATGAATGTCCTTCAGGATTTCCTCGATCATCCACTTGGTGCGGCCGTAAGGGTTGGTGGCATGAAGGGGGAAATCCTCGGTAACCGGAACGCAATGCGGATCTCCGTAAACCGTGGCGGATGAGCTGAACACCAGGTCCTTGACCCCGTGGCTCTTCATGACTTCGCAAAGGACAAGGGTTGCCGTGATATTGTTCTGATAATAGCGGAGCGGAAATGAAACGGATTCCCCCACGGCTTTGAAGCCGGCAAAGTGAATCACGGCCTGTATGTCGGAGGCGTCAAAGACAGCCGAGAGCGCATCTTTGTCTCTCAGGTCCACCTGGTGAAATACCAGTGATTTTCCGGCAATGCGCTGAACCCGTTTCAGGGATTCCACCTTGCTGTTGGACAGGTTGTCCACCACAACCACCGGATAGCCGGCGGCAAGAAGCTCCACGCAGGCATGACTGCCGATATAGCCGGCGCCGCCGGTAACCAAAATGGTCATTTTAATTGCTCCTGGATCAGGCGCATCTTCTGAAACGGACGGCGAAAAAACCGTCCATGGCGTGAAGATGCGGAAATGTTCTCAGATGCCCTTCGGGATTCATCAGGGAACGGATTTGGGGGGATAGCCCCGCAGGGCTTTTTTCAACCGAAAATTCTGAATGATCACGCAAAAACGCCGCCACCACGGCTTCATTTTCTTCGGGTTCCATGCTGCAAACCGCATAGACCAGAACACCGGAAGGTCTGACAAACCGCGAGACGTGATCCAGAAAACCGATCTGCCGGGTCCGGCAGCGCTCCAGTCGATCCGGCGATGCCCGCCATTTGATGTCCGGGTTGCGGCGAAGGACGCCAAGGCCCGAACAGGGAGCATCCAGAAGCACCCGGTCGAATGTTGCGATCAGGCTGGTGTCCGGGGGCCGGCCAAGATCATGCACCCGGGTTTCCACGATGGATATTCCCAGACGGCTCATTTCCAGGGGAATTTTTTCGAGCTTGTCCGGGCTGATGTCCAGGGCCAGAATTTTTCCCGTATTTTTCATTTCCTGGGCAATGTGGCCGGTTTTTCCGCCCATGCCGGCACAGGCGTCCATCACGGTTTCTCCGGGCTTAGGGTCCAGAAGCAGCGTGACAAGCTGGGCCGCTTCGTCCTGTACCTGAAAAAACCCTTCCCTGAATCCTTTCATTGAGGCAATTGGTGAGGTGACCGGGTCTTCCGGATGGTCCATCCGGATGCCATCCGGACCATGGACGGTCGGTTCCACGCAACGGCCATGAATGCCCCCGGATTCCAGAAGGTCGCTTCGGGTTGTTTTAAGGGTGTTGACCCGAAGGGTAAGGGGCGGAATGGTATTGATGATGTCGCAGAGCAACAAGGTCTGGGATGTGCCGAATCGGGAAACCCATCGGCTGATCAGCCACTGGGGCATGGATTTTTCGATGGAAATTGCCGAAACCGGATCATTTTCCATGTCCGGAGGGGATAGCTCCGGGTATCTACTTACTGCAGAGCGCAAAACAGCGTTGACGAATTTTACCAGCCACGGTTTTTTCAGGGTTTTGGCCAGATCAACGGCAGTATTGACGGCGGCGGACGTGGGGATGCGGGTGAGATGGACCACCTGAAACAGACCGATCCTGAGGATGTTGAGCACTTCCGAATCCAGTTTGTTCAGTCCGGTCCTGGAAAAATGGCCAAGAATCCAATCCAGGCGGTTTCGATGCCGCAATACTCCATAAACAATGGTGAAAATAAGGTTTTTCTCCCGCTGCGGCAGATTTCCGATTCGTGCAAACGTGGCATCCAGAATCTGATCCAGGGTTTTTTTGTCCTGGTCCACTTCGTTAAGAACGCTTAAGGAAATCAGACGGGAATTGGGCGGCATGAAACCTCTTGGTTTGTGGAGTATGAAAGACGGTCATCATCAACCGTCAAAAAGCAGAAAAACGAACATGAAACCCCGGATGAAATTTTCCTTCGTCATGCTTTGCCGGATATTCTGCGTGTGAATGGTTGATTCTTGATTTTTATGGGAGCGGGTTGCGGAAAAGATTATTTCAGCACGACTCCCGGCAAAATGGGGTGGCCTCGCAGAAAATCCTGAACCGGAAGACGTTTTCCGGAATCGCCTTGAAGTTCCTGAATGATCAGTGCTTGCCTGCCGGTTGCCACGGCCAGTTCATTTGAAAAACCTTTCAGCACCGTACCGGGAAGCTCCGCTGTCACAATGGGTTTTTGGCATGCCCGATATATCTTGATCCGCTTTTCGTTATAAAAGCAAAATGCGCCGGGCCAGGGCGTCAGTCCCCGAATGCGAGCCTCCAGTTCATCGGCGGGCCTATGCCAGTCCAGATGCCCGTCTTCTTTTTTTAAAATCGGGGCATAGGTGGCCTGTTCATGAACCTGGGGGGTGGCGCTTTTCCGATGCACTTCATAATAGTTCAGGGTCTGAATGAGTAAATCCGCTCCCAGCAAGGCGAGCCGGTCATGCAAGTATCCGGATGTATCATCGGAAAGAATCGGGATCGATGCCGACGATAGCATATCTCCCGTGTCCAACCCTTTATCCATCAGCATCAGCGTAACGCCGGTTTCTTTTTCCCGGTTGATGACGGCCCATTGAATGGGTGCGGCACCGCGGTATTTGGGAAGCAGGGAGGCGTGAATGTTGACGGCCCCGAATTTTGGAATTGCCAGTATCCGCTGGGGCAGGACATGGCCATAGGCCGCAACCACCAACAGGTCCGGGGCAAGGCGGGTCATGGCATCGCAAAAATCCTGGGTTCGAACCGACTGGGGCTGGATGATCGGGCATCCCAGATCAAGCGCGGCTTCCTTGACCGGCGGAAAAACAACCGTCTTTCCGCGTCCCTTGGGCCGATCCGGCTGGGTAACCACCTGCAGAACCCTGTGCGTGCTCCGGGAAAGGCTTTTAAGCGCCGGAACCGCGAACTCGGGTGTGCCCATAAATACGATGCGGTAAGAAGGGGTCATGATTGTCTCAATCGTTTCTTGACGCGTTTTTTATAAAGATTGCGTTTCAGCACGCTGATGCGATCAATAAACAAGATCCCCTGCAAGTGATCGATTTCATGCTGCAAGACAATGGCCAGATAGCCTTCGGCATCAAAGCAAAGCGGCTTTCCGTCCCGATCCACGGCTTCGACCTGAATCTGTGAAAAGCGGACAACGTCGGACCGGTAATCCGGAACACTGAGGCATCCCTCATTCTCGGAGAGAACTTCACCTTCCTGGCAGACGATTCTCGGGTTGATCAGGACATGAAGCTCACGCTTGTCATCCCTGGGGGACACGTCGTACACCAGGACACACTGATTGATTCCCACCTGGCAAGCGGCCAATCCGACGCCCGGTGCATGATACATGGTTTGCGACATGTCGTCGATCTTCTGCTGAAGATCGCCGTTGATGTCGGTTACCGGAAGGACGGGTTTGTTCAGAAAACCGTCCGGATATTCTAATATTTCAAGTATTGCCATAAAAATGTCTCAACTGAATTCGTGGCTGGTGATCCCTGACCCTTGCGACCCCTATCTGTCGGCCTGGCGGGAAACCTGCCAGACATTCACGCCGGTCACAATCGCCGATCCCATACCGACCACGATCACCGGTAACATCTGAACCGCGTGATTGGCCAGGGTAAATCCGGCTGCATCCTTGGCGGATACGCCAAAAAGGGCCAGTGCAAACACGCCGCCCGCCTCCCAGATTCCCCAGAACCCCGGCGCGGAAGGAATCGAGATAAACAGGCAGACGATGACCATGACCACCGAAAGCTCGGCAAAAGACAACTCAACGCCTGGAGCGCCCAGGGTCATTGTATAATAAGATAAAACATTCAATCCCCAGATCAAGAGCGAAAGAGCAAAACACCCCGCCATTTTCCAGGGTTCCTTCAAGAGCAGAAACCCTCTGGAAAAACTCAGCGTGAATCTGACCAGAACCAGGCTGAAGCGCTGATAGACCAGATCCTGAAAGGCCGGGCCGGTAAAAAAGAACAGTTTTGGAACCCTCAGGAACCAACGGTTCATCCAGTTCCGGCTGGACTCCAGACCCACCAGCACAATTCCGGCCAGAAGCAGCAGGCTCAGGCGCGTGAAGCCTTTCGCAGCGCTGAGCAGCAGGGTTTTGTTGAGAATATAACCGCTAAAGTGTATTTCCAGCACCGGATCAATCCGAACCACCGTGAGCATCCATGATAAGAGCAGCAGCAGAATTATGGCGTCAAAGACTCGCTCCGCAGCAACGGTTGCCAGACCCGTCGAAAACGGTACTTTTTCTTTTTGGTTTAGAATGACCGGCCTGGCGACTTCGCCCACCCTTCCCGGCAAGATACAGTTCAGCATGAATCCGATCATCAGGGGATGAAATGCCTGCCAGAAACCAACGGGCTGAGAGGATTCCAGAATCAACTGCCAGCGATACACCCTTAGCATGAATCCGGCCAGGGCCAGCAACATCGTCGGAATAACCCAGAGATAATTGATGGATTTCAGGTAGGCCATCAGGTCGCCGAAGGGGACCTGCCTGAATGCCAGATAAAGGGCGGCAATGGAAACAGCCAGCCCGATGAAAAGGGACATCGACGCAGTTTTTTTCATTTCGGTTAAACCAGTTGAGAAAGAACCCTGCGAGCATATTCAATATCTTTTCGGATTTGCTCGGATAGCTCGGATATGCCGGAAAATTTGATTTCATCCCGGATGCGCTTGATAAAATTGACCCGAATTTTCTTTCCATAAATGTCATTATGAAAATCCAGGATATGAACTTCAACCGTGAAGATGTTGTCGCTGAAGGTGGGACTGTACCCGATGTTGGCAACGCCCATGAATTGCCTGTCCAGGCATTCAACCGTTACTGCGTAAACCCCGGCTTTGGGACAAAGTTCATCCTGAAGCACGATGTTGGCAGTGGGAAATCCCAGAAGCTTTCCCCCGCGATTCCGGCCGCTGACCACCGTGCCGCGTACCTGATAAAACCGGCCCAGCAGTTTTTTTGCGGAGGCAACCTTCCCCCTTGCAATCAGTTCCCGAATTTGCGTGCTGCTGATTCGGCCGAGTTTGACCGACGATGCCTGTATCCAGTCGGAAACCAGGACTTCAAAGCCCATTTCCGGCCCCAGGCTTTTCAGAAGGTCCACGTTGCCTTCCCGGTTTCTGCCGAAGGTATAATCGCTTCCCGTGATAATAGCCTTCATACCCACGCGTTTTACCAACTGATCCACAAAGGATATGGCGGACATGGCGGCAAACTCACGGGTAAACGGAATACAGATCAATACATCAATGCCCGAGGCTGAAATCAGCTCCAGTTTGTGCTCGCTGAGGGTAATCAGGGACAATGTCTTGTTATGGTCCAATACCCGGAGCGGATGGGGATCAAACGTCATGGCAATGGAAGTGCCGCCGATCTCCTCCGCCTTTTCGATGACTTCATGAAAAAGCGCCTGATGTCCGATGTGAACGCCATCAAAATTGCCGATGGTGATGACCGCATTTTTAAATGGCCGGTCGATATGATCCAGATTGTTGATAAGTTCCATGAAAAATCGTATCCTGAAAAACAATTAACTTGACACGCACATAAAAAAAATCTATTTAGACCAAATCGAATATTAAATCAATCTATTTGATGTTTGTTCGATTTGCCGAAGTGGCGGAACTGGTAGACGCGCTAGGTTCAGGGTCTAGTCGGAGTATTCTGGTGGGAGTTCGAGTCTCCCCTTCGGCACCACTAAAAAATCAAGCCCTTTCAGAAAATTATCGATATTCTGAAAGGGCTTTTTTATGTCTGGGCCAACGTTTTGGTCAACAGTTTTTAAAAAAGGTCATCTTCCCATCATCAAAATATGTCATGAGAAGTGGCCGAGCGCCAGGACGGGTGATCGATTCCCAATAATCAGCGGTTTGGGTGACTCAACGCGATTCCACTTCCGTTTACATTGACAAATATCCCTGTTCAGACCGAGCTCGCGTTCCACCGCCACCGAAGGCGCGGCAAAAGCCTCATTGATTTCAATCAATTGAATATCTTCCAATCTATACCCGGTTTTCTTTAAGAGCTTTTGTACTGCTGGAATGGGGCCAATGCCCATAATTTTTGGATCAACACCGACGGCAACGCTGCCTGCAACCCGATACCTGAGCTTGGCGCCGATCTTGTCGGCCATTGCGCGGGAAACCACCAGTACTGCCGAGGCTCCGTCATTCATTCCGGAAGCATTGCCGGCGGTGACGGTGCCGCCCTGTTTAAAGGCCGGCGGCAGCTTCGACAACTTCTCCAATGTTGTTTGGGGACGGGGGTGTTCGTCTTGATCGATGATGATGTCGGGTTTGCCATTGCGGCCTGAAATCACCACCGGTACAATTTCTTCCTTAAAACGCTGTTCAGCTAACGCTTTTTTGGTGCGCATCTGGCTTGTCAAAGCGAATTCATCTTGATCTTCCCTAAGGATTGCCGCACGAGCCATGCCGTTTTCATCGGAACGGGGCATCACCATCCCCCAAAAAACTTCATCGATGTCATCTTTGGGGAAATTGGCTCGCTTGCAGACTTCATCCAATACCCTGGCAGCCAATTGGGTATGGAGTACATCTCTCAGCGCGCCACCAAAATCCCCGATGGGCGTTCTAACTGCTGAAACAATGATCGCATCTCTCTCATCCATGTATATCTTCCTTTCTACAGAACTGGTTTGGTGGCTTGATCAGCCCTTAATAATCTCCCCAGAATTTGACCGGTGTGATTTCAAGTCTCAATTGGCAGCGCAGGCAGCGTTCGGCCTCTTCAACGGCACTTTCCGCATCCATCGACTGAACAATGGTGCAAAAACTTTCGATCCGTTCAGCCGCGCGTATGCAAGCTTTTTGGCAGCGGCTCAAAGAGGCAAATCCCTCACCGGGGCCCAGGCAGGTTTCAGGTGTTTCCGGCAGAGCGAGAATTTCAACGATATCGCCACTGCCGCCAAAATATTTATCCACCGCAATGGCACCGTTCCTGCCGGAGGCAACGGCCTGGATCACCGAGGTGGTTCCCAATACTGTATCGCCGACGGCAAAAACACCTTCCATGCTGGTCTCCAGCATGTATGGATCGACCTCTATGCGACCGCGTGAGTCCAAGTTCAACTTGAACATTTCCGGGATCTCCGGTCGCTGGCCGATCGCAAAAATGACCGTATCGGCATATAGAACATGCTCCGAACCTTCTACGGTCTCGATGATAGCCCTTCCCTCATCATCGAACTCGAATCGGGATACATTCAGACATTCCACTCCCGCTGCCCGTCCGTTTTCGTTGATGATCCTCGTACAAGTCACCATGGGAATCACCTCAATACCTTCTTCCTCTCCCTCTTCGATCTCATCGCAGGCTGCCGGCATATCATGTTTACTTTCCAAACATGCAATGACGACTTCTGTGGCACCCAGACGCCTGGTCAGCCGGGCGCAATCAAACGCTACATTGCCACCGCCCAGGACAACGATTCGCGAACCTATCTGGATGGTTTCTCCGAGATGGATGCTTCTTAATAAATCAAGACCGTTCAAAACGTTTTCAAGGTCGGCTCCGGGAACCGGTAGTTTTTGCCCCTTGTGAGTGCCGACTGCCACCAGAATGGCATCGAATTTCCCGTCGAGTTTCAAATCTTCAAGGGATTCAATTTTCGCATGGGTCTGAATTGTTACACCGATTTGTTCAATCTCTTTAATTTCCAGATCAAGCACATCTCTAGGTAAACGGTACTCCGGAATACCATAGCGCATCATACCCCCTGGCTCGGGCAGGGCATCATATACGGTGACCGCATGTCCCAGCTTGGCCAGATAAAACGCTGCGGTCAATCCGGCCGGGCCCGCCCCCACCACGGCCACCTGTTTGTCCGTTGGCGGTTCTTTGCGGGCATTTTTCTTCCACAACTTTTCCATGTCGTTTTCAGTTGCAAAACGTTTGAGATCCCTTATAGATATGGGCGCGTTGATTTGTCCGCGGCGGCAGGCCGTCTCGCAAGGGTGGTTGCAGACATGCCCCAAAACCAGAGGGAAAGGCACTTTTTCTCTGATGACGGCTGTTGCTTCGGAATACTTACCTTCTTTGACCAGGTGAACATACCGCGGTACATCGATTTGCGCAGGACAGGTATAACGACACGGGACAAGAGCTTCCCTGCGCTTTTTGCCAGCCGTCAATTCCGGCTTATCCCGTAAAGCGCCGGTGGGGCACACCTCCACGCAAGCGCCACAGAAGCGGCAACCTGCTTCGGCCAGCAACCGCGCCTCTGGAATACCGATGCGGGGGGGCTCGCC
The DNA here is from genome assembly GCA_016219185.1 of Deltaproteobacteria bacterium. Classification (GTDB taxonomy): domain Bacteria; phylum Desulfobacterota; class Desulfobacteria; order Desulfobacterales; family Desulfatirhabdiaceae; genus RAAP-1. The sequence continues at coordinate 62,938 of JACRBZ010000061.1, read as the reverse complement.
TTCCTTGATGAATTGAAGTACACCCACCCCCCGTAATTCGTTGCAGGCCCTTACACATCGTCCGCACTTGATGCACCGGACGTAATCGTGGACAAACAACGGGTTGGCCGTATCGATAGGAATAGGTTTAAGCGTTTTGGCGCTGCTGTATTCATCGCCGACACCCACGTACTGTTTGAGCGATTGCAGTTCGCAATTGAGGTATTTGTTGCACTCCACGCATTCAGGCGGATGGCCTTCCAATAAGGTTCCCATGGCTCGACGGCGCATTTCTTCGATCGGCTTTGTTTGGGTTCTTACCACCATTCCGGCAACAACCGGTGTGTTGCAGGAAGACACCGGCGCCGCCATCCCTTCAATGTCAACCCAGCATAAACCGCATTTTGCCACAGGGCTCAGATCCGGGTGATGGCAGATGTGGGGAATATAAATCCCTCCATCCAACGCCGCCGATAATATTGTCTTGTCTTTTTGGGTTTCAATTTCTTTATCGTCAATTCGGAGTTTGATCATTTAAAAAATCCTTTAGAATACGTTCAATACATCAGGAGTTATGTATATTTATTATTCATTGATGAATGGTGGCATTTCTATCCGTAAAGGATCAAATAGCCTGGTAGCGGAAATTGACGTGTTTGTTAAGGACGTTTTTTAATATCCGTGGATTTTGGGTACTAACAGATCATTTACGTGCCGGTATTTCCGGGTATGGTTATTCGGGATGAGTAACCAAAAATATTTTGGAAGCGCTTCGATAGAGTAAGGACGTGATCATGCCCTTACGGGGAGTTCCGTCAATGGTTTTTGAGCATTGAAAACCATAACACTGGCGACACTTTTTAATTCTATGGAAAATCCGCCCAAAGACACCTCTCCTGAAAGGATCAGGGTGCCATCTACCTCTGCGGTTTGTATTTGGCCATCTTTGCCGGTAACCTCTGCGGAAAAAAAATTTCCCTTCCGACAGAAACGGAGATTCTGCACCACATTGGGATTGATTTTTACATCTGCCTCTCCCAATTTTGCAGGCAGGTAACTCCGTCCCCCAAACCGTATGTTTTGAACGCTGAAAGTCACCCCTTTTAAATCGGTTACTTCACCGGAACAGGCAGGAGCCGGTTCAAGTTCTGTAACGCCCTGGGGATCGGTCTTTAAAAGGCCTTTGGATATGAAATCGAACATGATCTCCAATGCCTGTTCGATCGTATAGCGGGAATCCATCATGAGGCGAAACCCAATCGCTTCGCCCATGGCAAGAAAGAAGTGGGAGACCAATTCTTCATTAATCTCCCTGAAAATTCCACTGTTGATGCCCCGGCGGATATCCTTTGCGATGGGTAACGTCATAAGAGAAAGGGTGTTTTTTGCCTTCTCCACAAGTTTTTCGTTGTCACAACCCAACAACGCCTTGGTCATGGTCAGAATTCCCATGTAATTATGGAACGCTTTATGAAAAGCAAAAGCCCGCTTTTTTATCCTTGCCAGGTAATGTTTTTCCCTGCGCAATTCATCCCAGGCTTCCTCAGGTACCGCAACCACAGTCAGCCTGTCAATACAATCCATGAATAGGTTTTCTTTACTCTCAAAATATAGGTAGACAGTACTTTTTGCGATGTCCAGTGATTCGGCAATAGTTTCCAGGGTGGTTTTTTCATAACCAAATTTTGAGAAAATAGCGATCGCCGCATCCATGATTTCAACACGTTTCAATTCACTTTTCTGTGCACGGGTAACCCTTTTTTCCTCCTCAAACGCAGTGATCAGTGACTCTGCGGAATCCTTGGAGGCAAGCGATGACATGGTTTTCTCTTGAGCGATAACTTCTTTGATTCTTGAAAGAGGCAACTTCTGATTTGTACTTAATTCAATAATTCGCTTCAGTCTGCTGAGATGACTCCAGTCGTAGAAAGCCTGACTCAACCCTTCTTTTTTGCCGGAATGAAGAAGCCCCATATTCAGATAGTGGTGAACCGTCGATTTGCTGACTCCTGTTAACCTTGCCAAGTCGGTAATCTTTAGTTTTTTCTCAGTCATCTTAATCCTGGGAATCGCTTCCACCCGCTCCTTTCCGAAAGGCATCAAGTTTTGCCTGTATTTCTTCTTTTCTTCCCAAAAAGCGTTTGCCGGACGGAAGGATCAGGTTGTCAAAATGATCACGAATCTGCATTGTCTGCCAGCGAGGCCGAGATCCGGATAGGGGAACAAATCGTTTTGTGCCTCCTTCCTCAACCCAGGCTCCAGAAAGATCACATAACGTGCAGTAAGGCCGCCCATCACCACGGGTGAATACCAAATCACAATGACAAACCGGGCAGGTCCCGGGGCAGCCTCTGAAGTTGGTCTCTCCGCCAGCCATGAGTTTTCCGGCTTCTATTGCCCTGTTACAGGATTGGATATCATAAAAAATTTCACCCGGGCCTTGGCCGTATCCAATAAATTGATCCACCAACGGCATGCCAAGCGAAAGAAAGAACGAGACGAGCTGGGGCAGTGCCCAGCCCTCCCAACCCGGCATGCCGCCTATTGTTATGGCAACCCCCGCCTTTCCTGAAAATTCACTATGGTATGCTTGGCGAAATAGTCTGGCCGTTAACATCTGCACAGATCCGGCCGCGAACAAGTTGTGTATCGGTGAGCCCAACGCCACGCCATCGGCCTGGCGCAGGGCCTCCAATATGACGGCAAAATCATCGCGGATGATACAATCCCGGTCTTTGAAAAGACAGGTGAGGCATCCTTTGCACTGGCTTATTGTGAAGTCGGTCAAGCGCAGAAACTGAACTTCAGCTCCCTGCTCAGCCGCGCCCTGTAAAACGTGACGAATGAGTATTTCCGTATTTCCCCATTTTCGACAACTGGCGCTGATTCCAAGAATCTTCACGATGCCTCCCGATCAATAAGATTTTGGAAGACCGAATTGCTCGGCGATAAAATTGCGCGCCATTTCGTTCGAAATGGGAGAGAACGTACACTGCCTGGAATCTCTAAAATACCTCTGCATATCACATTCCAGTGTAACTCCATAACCTGCAAAAATATCAAGACCCCTTGTGCCGGCCTTGAATGCCATCTCGGAGCTGAACACCTTTGCCATTACCGCTTCCATATGGCAGGGTTTTCCAGCCTCCAGGAGCCATGCAGCCTTGTAGGTAATGAGTTTGGCTAACTCCAGCTCCATTGCGGTATCGGCTATTTTGTGCTGAATCGATTGATACTGCCCAATGGGTCTGCCGAATGCTTCCCTCTTTTTTGCATAGGCCACCATGTCCTCAAGTGCAGCCTGGCCTATCCCGTTGGTCAGGGCTGCCACGATGATTCTTTCATGGTTAAGAGTTTTAAGAAGAACATACCAACCATTATGGAGTTCGCCCACCATGTTTTCGGCAGGCACTTTGGCGTTGTCAAAAAAAACCTCGCAGGCGGATGCGCCCTTGATGGTGAACTTTTTCATGGGAACAATCTTTACACCAGGGTTATCTTTAACCGGCATAAGAAAAAGCGTCAAGGATTTAGATTTTTTCCGCGTCGTCTCATCTGTTCTGACAAGGGTTAGGATGTAGTCCGCCATGTGGGCATTGGTGATATATATTTTTTGGCCACTGACAATAAAATGGTCGCCTTCGGGTCTGGCAGTCGTTGTAATGGCCCCAAGCAAATCGGTTCCGCCTGCCGGTTCAGTAACGGCCATGGCAAACTTTATTTCCCCCTCGGCGATCTGTGGGAGGTAAAGTCTCTTTTGTTCCTCGGTTCCGCCAAAGAGGATGGACCTTGCGCCAAATCCGGTCGTGGCTCCGAAGGACATTGCCACGGCAGTTGAGCCTCTGGCGAATTCCTCGGAAATAATCACGTCATCTATGATGCTTCCCCCCAAACCGCCATATTCTTCAGGCACCGACGCGGCAAAAATCCCAAGATCCTTAATCTTTTGCCACATGGACTCGTCAATGAACATTTTCGACAGGTCGTCATCCAGATCCCGAGCGTATTCGCCTTTGATTTCCTTATCAACGAATTCACGCATGCTTTTACGCAACATAATCTGATCTCTTGTAAATCCAAAGTCCATTTCTCAAAATTCCTTTTCTCGTTGATAATGATATATAGGGGGCATCCATTTCGCTGGCCTACCCACACCCGAACCCCAGTCATAATTTCTGCTGACACTTGCTCTATATGGAGGAGGGACTTCATATAAAGTTTGTTGCGAACAATGAAAATCCATATTCTTATTACAGGAATAGGCCAGCGAAATGCAGACCCCCTTTATATATTATGAATCGCAAATAGGCTATTGCGCTTGGAACAGATGCCAATTTCAAATCCCAATGATCCGTGAAAAACGGCCGATGACCGATTTTCTGAATATCCCTGTCTAATCAGCCGAGGGCTTGCGGGGTCCGGGTCCCGGTCCACGGAATTTGCGGAAATGTTTCTTTAGCGCTGGAAGCTCCGGTTTCCACCAGGGGCGATCCAATGCAGGCATTGGTTTTTTTCTCATGGCCGGCGGAATGACGTGCTCGTGTTTTTGACGCGGACCGATCATGTATGCCGGATTCCCATATTCTCTGCCCAATTCCGGATTATGGGGGCAGCCAGGCCCGATTCCCGCCAGACAACGGGCAAGGCATGTATTGCAGCGTGTACAGATTTTAATTTCATCCAAATCCCCCCTCATGACCTTGTTGGGGTATTCGGGATCAATGAAGAGCTGCCTTCCCAGGGCGGCAATATCGAATTTTCCTGCTTCCATATCTTTGTTTGATTGGATCGGATCATGCTGAGAAGCCACAATCGTCGGTACTTTCAACGCTTTTTTAAAGCCCATGGCTATATCTGGCAGGTGCTCGGCATGGTCTGAATCAGGGACTAAAAGAAAGGTTTCTTCATAACCGCCTCCGGATGAAAGATTGATATAGTCAAGGCCCCGATCCTGGAGATCCAGAGCCACATCGATCATTTCTTCCTTTGTCAGGCCGCCTTCAAAATATTCCATGTTACTGATGCGCGCTCCCACGACCGCACCCGGACAGGCATACCGAATCTGCTCCGCCACTTCATTTAAAAACCGCTTTCGATTGCGCCACTCGCCGCCGTACATATCAGTACGCTTGTTTATTACGGGGGAAAGAAATGAATGCTCCAGATAGCCGTGAGGGGCATGGATCTCGATGATGTCAAAACCCGATTTCAATGCGAGTTGGCAGCTATGGGCGAACTCTTTCTGCTCGCTCCGTATCTCGTTGATCGTCATTTCACGGGTCATCTGCCCGACCATATCCTGCCGCGGATACTCATCTTTAAATGAGGCAATGATAGCCCCGCCCGGTTGCTTGTCCACACCCATCTCGTAGGGAAGACCTGCGGAGGCTGAAGGTACCAGTTCATCATGGTGATGAGAGTGCCCCTGTCTGCCGAAGCCGATGGTCATTTGGACACATGCCAGGGAACCAAAGTAATGGATGCGATCTGTCAGCAGTGTGAGTCCCTGCATATGCCCGGGGTGATAACAGGCAAGATTTCGACCCCAAACATATTTTGAACACATCTCCGTACCCATGACTGCGCCGGTACTCACCACGGCAGCGCCACCTTTGGCACGAGCCGCAAAATAGGAGATGCATTGCTCGGTCATTTCGCCATTGTGCCCGGATAATGTCTCGTTCATGGGGGCCAACCACATGCGGTTCTTTAATTCCAATTCTCCCATCTTGATGGGACTCGTAATTGTCTTGAGATGCTGTTTTTCGAGCTTTTTCTTCGCCATGACATTCTCCTTGTTATTTGAATACATTTTATCCGACCATTTTCTTGCACCCTTCCCAGAAATGTTTCTTGACGTCCTTCCTTTTGATTTTGCCGACTGTTGTCTTGGGCAGGTCATCCCAGAAATCGATTTTCTTTGGACATTTGTATCCGGCAAGCCTTTGCTTGCAATATGTGATCATTTCCTCCTCAGTGACATGGCATCCATTTTTCAAAACGACGACGGCCTGAACCCGTTCCCCCCACTTTGCATCAGGAGCGGAAACCACCGCACACTCAAATACGGCCGGGTGTGAATAAAGAATATCCTCGGTCTCTTTTGGATAAACGTTTTCACCCCCTGTCACGATCATATCCGCCTTTCGATCCACCAGGTAGATATATCCTTCTTCATCGAGGGTTCCCAAATCACCGGTATGAAGCCAGCCGCCCCTGAGTGCCTGGGTTGTAAGATCGGGATTTTTCCAGTAACCCATCATGATATTTTCCCCCCTGGCCACAATCTCCCCTACCTGCCCCGGATTGACCGGTTGATCGTTCTCATCGACTACCCGCACATTAACTGTGGCCCCCTCTTTACCAACGCTCATCAGCAACTTGGCTTTGGGTCCATCGAAAAAATGATCTTCCGAATGCAGGGTTGTAACAAGCGGCGCAGCCTCGGTCAGACCATAACCCTGTGCAAAGATATTCCCGAATTTGCTGATGCATTTTTTAAGGATTTCGGCTGGCATCGGGCTGCCGGCATATGTGATGAGTCTGAGGCTGGTGAGATCGAATTCATCGATGTTCGAAAGATCGAGTATCCAGTTTAAAAGCGTCGGAACCAGAACAATGTGCGTACATTTTTCCTTCTGAATGGCCTGGAGCAGGGTTTGGAGGTCAGGACGGCGGATAATGACAGCCGTCCCCCCAACCATCAAAACGCAAAGAACCGGCCAGAGGGATATGTGAAAAAGAGGAAGAATAAAACACTCCGTGTCGTGTCGTGTAATCGTGAAGGAAATGATCAGACCATACATCGCACTCAGGATATTTCTATGCGACAGCATTACCCCCTTGGGAAGGCCGGTTGTGCCACCGGTGTACATAAGAATGGCCATATCATTTTCGTTTACCGGCACTTTGGGCTCATCAACCGAAGATTCCCGGAGAATATCCTCATAAAACAGATGACTTTCCGCATGGTTATCCAATGAAATATAATTGTTGATATGCTTCAACTGGCTTTTGATCGTTTTAGATCTGCCTTCATAACCGTCCCCGGCCAGAAAAAGCACCGATTCACTATCGTTAACAATGTAGGCCAATTCGGTGTCGGAAAGTCTGAAATTCAATGGCGTCACACTCATGCCTGCCTTGGCGGCAGCAAAATATACTTCCATGTATTTATGGGTGTTTTCGGACAGGATCGCGAGACGGTCACCCTTTTTGCACCCAAGACCGATAAACGCGTTAGCCAGGCGGTTGACGCGCTCATCCAGTTCTTTGAAAGTAATCCGCCTGTTCTCAAAGACGATAGCCGTTTTGTCGGGATTCAGCGTCGCTCCCTTTTTCGGAACATCACCAAGTACATACATTGTGGAACTCCTGTTTTGGGTTAAGGTTTCATCCAATCAAGGAATCAGGTCGTTCAGACAATTCATTATACGCATGTCCATCTGAGTAATGAAACTGGAAATCCAGCGATGGAGGTTATGGTTGACATATATAATGACTGAATATTCATATTATATGTACAATAATAATTCTGGTTTGGGTTTGTCAAGAAAAAAATATAAAATATTTATATATCTACAATTATAGTATGTTAATTTGATATTTGTGCTTTCATTTTTTTCTTGACACACGGTAATGCTTTTTGTATTGATTATTTTAAACAACTGACCGGTCATATTTTATAATTCATTTTAAACTATGAATAAATAAATCGGGTCTAAATTAAATAAAGTATATGTGGAATGCTCTATTTAATTCGGAAACAATAATCAAGGAGAGATTCATGAGCAAAGGAGAGTTTGCGATTATCGGAACCGGAGAAGTGCCGTGCGGTATCTATCCGGAACGGAGCGAGTTTGAAATCGCCTATACAGCGGCCAGACTGGCGATAAGAGACGCCGGTATCGATAAGAATGAGATTGGCGCTGTTCTGGGAGCAGCCCATATTATGGGAGCCGAATATAATACTGAATTGTTTTTCGGCCGACTGCCGGAGGCCATCGGCGCCAAGGGATGTAAAATCACAGGGGCAACCATCTCAGGGGGAGGGTCCAGTTTTACCATCCGCAAGACCGCTGAAGGGATACTTCGTTCAGGTGAAACAGATACCGTCCTGGTGGTCCATGCCCAACGCTTTTCCCAATTCAGCATGAACGAGCAGTCCAAATACTTTGCCATAGCAGGTTCCGATCTGGAGTGGGATCTTCCATATGGCATGACCTACAATGCCCTGGCTGCCATGATGACCCAGGGCTACATGGCCTACACGGGAACCACCATTGAACAGATTGCCGCTGTCTGTGTCTCACATCGGAAGTGGGCTAATTTACAGCCAAATGCAATGTTCCACAAAAAGACCCTTACCGTGGAACAAGTTTTGAAAAGCCGCATGGTCGCCTATCCGTTGACGGCGTTTATGTGCAATGTTCTGGCAGACGGCGGGTGCGCCTACATCATGACCACCGCGGAAAAGGCTAAAAAAATCTGTGAACGACCGGTCTACATCCTTGGAGAGGGCTCCCGTTATTCCCATCGAAGCATCACAAACGCTGTCTGCAAAGACTACGGCAGGATGAATGAATTTTTTGAGCCCGCCGCCAAGAGGGCTTATGAAGAAGCAGGGCTCGGTCCCGAGGATATGGATATATTCGAGATCTACGGTGCGTATCCATTTTTCACCCTCATGGTGGCGGATGCCCTGGGTTTCGTTAAACCCGGCCAATCAGGCGCCCTGTTTAAATCCGGAGAAACCGCCCCCGGTGGTAAATTCCCATGTACCACCAATGGAGAGGCAATGAGTTTTGGACATACGGGAACAGGTGTGGGTTTTGCCGTTTTCGTTGAGGGGGTACGTCAGCTTCAGGGAAAAGCCGGGAGAGCACAGGTTCCCGGTGCAAAATTTCTAATTGAGGACTGTGGGGGAGGTGCCTTCATGGATATTCACTTCACGGTAATGGGCAACGAAATACCGAAATCATAGCACGACAAGGGAGAGAGCTGATGGATATCAAAGAGCAATTGAAACAGAAACTAAACCTATCCGATGCGGACTTCGCAAAACCGATGCCTATTCCCACAAAATGGTCCAGGCCTTTCTGGGATGGTGCCGGACAACATAAGCTGCTGTTGAAGCAGTGCAAGGACTGTGGTCATATCGATCATCCACCTTACCTTTACTGCACGGAATGCCACTCCGATGATCATGAGTGGATTGAGGCGTCCGGAAAGGCGACACTATATGCTTTCGCAATAAATGAATACGGTGTGCCTTTTCCTTTCATGCCTGATTTACCCTATGTGCTGGGACTGGTCGACCTTAAAGAAGGCCCGCGTATGATAACCAATATCGTTGAGTGCGATCATAATATGTTAAAAAACGGAATGGAACTGGAGGTCGTTTTCGAGGATGTGTCTAAGGAAGTTTCACTTCCGAAATGGAAACCCATCAAGCCGTAGCTCCTATCAGTCGATGCGATTTGCGTGGCAGTGTCTGGCAGTATGGTTTGCCGGCCGACGCAATCAAATGTTTCCACGGAGTGAAAGGAGGAGGATTATCCCCATGAGTAAAGAATATGAAAAAATCATCTGTCAGAGAAAAGGGCCTTGCGATGAGGTGCTATGGATCACCCTGAACGACGAAAAGATGATGAATGCACTCTCGGACACGATGCAGCAGGAACTCCTTCATGCCTTGACCGACATCGCCCATGATAACGACATCCGCTGTGTGGTTCTGACGGGTGCCGGCGATAAAGCATTTTCAAGCGGGGGGGACATCAAGCTGTTCCAGAGCCTGGACATCGTGAGCGGGTACGATTTTGCTTATAAGCGCGGCAACAGCATACAACACCTTATGAATTACATGGAAAAGCCGATTGTCGCTGCGGTCAACGGATACTGTTTTGCAGGCGGCATGGAACTGGCGCTGTGTTGCGATTTCATCTACACCAGTCAAAACGCCAAGTTCGGGTTGCTTGAGATCAATCTGGGTTTGTTGGCCGGCTGGGGGGGAACGGTGCGCCTTCCGCGGAAGATCCCGGTGAACCGGGCGAAGGAGATGATTTACCGGGGTGAGGTCATTTCTGCGGAAGAAGCCTGCCACTGGGGATTGGTCAACCGCGTATTGCCGTCCAATGAAACCCTCTATCAGGAAGTGGAAAAGATTGTGGGAGAAATGATCGCCAAGCCTCCTTTGGCTCTCAGAGCAGCCAAGAACGTGATCAACAACTCCATTACTTGCGACAGCATGGAGGCCGCCCTTGCAATCGAGCGCGGTTCTGTCATGTGGCTCAACGCTTCCGAGGATTGCAAAGAGGGCGTTGCCGCCTTTGTGGAAAAACGAAAACCAGTCTTTAAAGGTAAATAAAAACTACCACGATAAAATAATAGATGAAGCAACCGGACTGGTTAACGCAACTTCTTTCAGGTAGAAGGTCCCAATGATTTTGTAACATAACCACACAATATTATAGGAGAATCAAATGGTCGAGAAAAAGTTGAAAAAGGCTCAGTTAAATCATATCACCACGCCCATTAAGATCGGTCCGTTTGAATTAAAAAACAGGATGTCTTTAGCGCCCATGAACGAGACCATGGCCGGCCATGATGGACAGGTGACGGAGCAACAGATTGCCTATTTTGCAGCGCGTGCCAAGGGTGGAGCCGCGTTGGTTACCACCGGTGCAATCATGGCTACAAGAATGGGTTCAAAATTTGTATGGGGTAGGAATATTCACTGTTTCCATCCCGGACACCTCCAGGGACTCGGCATGCTAACCAAACATATCCATCATTTCGGAGCCTTGGCCAGCGCTCAGATGAGCATGGGTTTCGGCCGCCAGGGGCATTCCTATGACGAGACCCTCCTTGCACCCGCTCCCACTGCAGGGCTCCCCTATGAGGCCGCTTTGGATACCATGACAAAGGGACTTGAATCGATCATGATCAAAAGCGAGAGCGCCAGGGAGTTTCTCGTGGGTCAAATGACCCGGGAGATGTCTATATCCGAGATCCAGAGTGAGCAAAAAGAATATGCCAAGAGCTGCCAGCTTGCTGTAATCGGCGGTTTCGATGTTATTGAAATCCACGGCCCCCATGGATATCTGGAACATGAATTTCTCTCTCCCCTATCCAATAAGCGAACCGACATGTACGGAGGGGAATGGCGAAATCGAAAACGTCTGCTTAATGAAACCATGGAACAGGTGCGCTACGCCTGTCCTGGTGTGGCTGTCGGTGTTCGAATCAGCGCTGAAGAGCATATGGAAGGTGGTTTGACTCGGGAAGAGATGATTGACGTGGCAAAGGATTTGGAGGCCCGTGGTGCGGACTTCATCAGTCTTTCGGATGGAGGCGGATACGAAGAAACATGTCATCTGGTGGGGACTGCTGAGGCAGCAGGACATATCCCGGATACCGGCGCGGATTTCAAGAAGGTTTTGAAAATCCCTGTGATTGTTGCATCTCAGCATGACCCGATCAAAGCAGATAGGGATATCAGTGCTGGAAAATTCGATATTTCCGCTATGGCACGCCAGTTGTTTATCGACCCCGAATACTGCAACAAAGTGATGGAAGGGCGCACGGATGAGATCAACATATGCAAACGATGTAATATATGTTTGATGCGATGTCTGTCCGGCATTACACCGGAATGCCCTCAAAACCCATGGCTGGGCAGGGAATATGCCATGGATGAATACAGAATAGGAGCTCGCCTGAAACATGAATCCATTTTGATGAAAGGTGTCACCAATGCGCCGTTGCCTTCTTTGCACAGGCCATGGTGGAAGAAAGAGATTTCCACCTTGGAACAGCACTGGAGATCTTTCCGGGGGCCCGGCCAAAGAAAGTGATAGGCAGGTTCAGGATTCATTTTTTGAAATTCCAAAACCAGACCAGGAAGGTTTGCTGCGCAAGCTTTATGATGCCGGCGTTTTTCAATGACGGTTTGCAGATAAAAAGGGGTTTGGAACAGTTGATCCCTTTTTTCTGCCCTAAAAAAGGAGAATAATAGTGACAAAGGAATTTAAACAGGACGAATTCTTCAAAATAGACCCGGAATGCCACCTTGTGGGCGATATGGCGGCGGTAAAACACTATCCCGGGGTTCAGATGTGGTGGAAGGCCGTAGAAGGCATCACAAGATCCTTCCAGACCGGAATGCCGAAGAGTGCCATGGAAGGTCTTGGACCCGATGATTTTGTGAAAAACACGGACCCTGAGTCCTATATTGCGGTTATGGACAAATATGGAATCGATATCGCCTGCCTGCTTCCTGAATCCATGATGGAAACCGTTAAATACACCTCGCGATGGTTTACCAATGAGGATATGGCGAAGGTTGTGGAGTCGCATCCGGACCGCTTTATGTATCAACCCAACCTTTCTCCGATTAAATTTAGAGGAGTCAAGAATGTCATTTGGGAAATGGAGTATTGGGTCAAGGAAAAGGGGGCAAAAATTTTTAAGTATTATTCCCCGGAGGACACTTACATGAATGATCCCGATCTCTGGCCCATGTATGAGAAGGCCCAGGAACTTAAGATCGTGTTGGACATTCATACAGGATTTTCATGGGTGCCGCCCGGAAAGAGCAAGTACGCACTGCCCATTCAACTGGATGATGTTGCCCGAGATTTTCCCGAGTTAAAGATAGTCGCCTTTCATATGGGATATCCGTACTGTGATGATCTAAACATGGTCGCTATGAGTCATCCGAATGTGTACCCGAGCCTGAGCCTTTTGGTGCCATGGGCACTCAGTGCACCAAGAAAGTTTGCCAAAATCCTTGGCGAGGCTATTCGATGTGTGGGAACTGACCGAATTATCTGGGGCATCGACTATGTGGGTTTTGCCTGGCAGTACAAGCTCGGCGTAGAGGGTCTCCGGAATTTTCAATTTCCCAAAGATATGCAGGAGAGTTATGGTTATCCCGAACTTACGGACGATGACCGTCGGAAGATTTTCGGAGAAAACCTCGGCAAACTTTTGGGAATTGATACATCCAAGCGACGCGTGAAAGTATAGACTGCCTCAAGGCTATTGAGAAAAACAGCAAATAGTTCTCGACCGGTAAAAAAGTTAACTTTCTTAAAAAAAAGGAAATTGGACCATGAAACAACTAAGCGCGGACATAGGAATTATCGCGGCTGGGCCGGCCGGATTGGCTGCTGCGGTAGCCGCTGCTGAAACCGGCGCCAAAATAGTGGTTTTTGAAAAATCATCTGTGACCGGCGGGTGTGGAAACATGGCCATGGGGCCTTTCGCCGTTGAAAGCCGTCTGCAAAAAAAACAGATCGTCGGACTCACCAGAGATGAAGCTTTCAAGATGCACATGGAATTCAACCATTGGATTCCGGATGCCAGCCTGGTGCGGGCATTTATTGACAAATCCGGAGACACGATTGATTGGCTGGAAGGTATGGGCGTGAAATTTGTACTGGCTGCCAGGCATTTTACCACCTCACAACCGACCTGGCATGTTTTGGCTACAGGAGCCGGCGCCCACGGAACCGCCGCGGAAATCTTCAAGGTGTTGACGATGAAAGCAAAGGAACTCGGTGTGAAATTCTATTTTCAGACACCTGCCCAGAAAATCCTTAAAGAAGGTGGAAACATTGTGGGTTTTCAGGCTGAAGAGCGTTCCGGAGAGATGGTTCAGGTCAATACCCGGGCGGTAATCGTTGCTACCGGTGGATTTGGTGGTGATACCAAGTGGATTAAAAAATATACCGGTTATGAATGGGGCAGCGATTTGTTTTCCTTTAAAATTCCCGGATTGGAAGGGGACGGTATTAAAATGGCATGGGAGGTGGGAGCAGCCAAAACCCATATGATGCTGGAATTATACTGCTCGGTTCCCAATCAAGCGGAATTCTGGAACATCGATGCCCTGTTCCGTCAGCCCAATCTACTGGTCAATCTTAACGGTGAACGGTTTTTCAACGAGGAAGTGATGCAAAACAATACGTTTGCCGGAAATGCCGTATCCCGGCAAAAGAATAGATGTGCTTTCATGATATTCGATGAAAACATCAAAAACCATTACGCAAAGAATGGCTTCGACCAGATTTGTTATGACGTGCCTGTTAACGATGCTTGCGGGTTTGATGCAGAGATGCAGAGAGCCGTCGATTCGGAAAGTAAGGATTTTTTTATGGCCGATACCCTTGAAGCCCTGGGTGAAAAAGCCGGAATACATCTGCCCTCCTTTATGGAAACCGTGGCCGACTACAATCGAGCCTGTGAGAGCCGTGACGCACTCTTTAATAAGAATTACAAATTCATGAAGCCTATCTCTGCCCCCAGATTCTATGCAGGTCGACTGGTACCGAGCGGATTCGGGAGTCTGGGAGGAATCAGAATCAACTACAAGTGTGAAGTTATAGATAAATCTTTCAATGTAATTCCAGGGCTATATGCCGCCGGCACAGATGCCAATGCCATTCATTCGGACAGCTATACATTCATAATGCCGGGGAACTCGATGGGGTTTGCCATTAACAGTGGTCGCATCGCAGGGGAGCATGCGGCGGAGTATTTGGCATCTCTTTGATTCGGAGCGGCCAATCCCGGATGGAAATCTTTTTTACTTTAAGAACAACTCTGTATTCAATGCATTATCGGACCATTCAAGGAGACGACCATGAAAGATTGCGCAGTCTACCCCAAATTCCGATGGTTAATGTTGATCGATCTGTGTCTCATCACCGCCGCATCGACCATGGTTATGATATCTCCGGCTTCCTTGATGGGGGTCATCGCAAAAGATTTGGGCCTCAGCCTTGGAGCGGCCACTGCCAATTTCATGGGCGTGTTCAACTTGGTCGTGGCTATCTCCTGTATATGCGGGGGTATCGTATGCGACCGTTTGGGTCTGATACCGATTTTCCTTTTCTGCCTTGCTATGTTGATCTTACCCACCCTCGCCATGCCCTATTTCGGCGACACGCTTCGGGGTGCGATGGTGATTCGGATATTTCAGGCCATGGGGGCGGGACCGATCCTCGCTCTTGTGTCACCCCTTGCATCTCTGTGGTTTCCTGTTCTGGAGAGAGGGATCGTGGCAGGGTTTCAGGGTATGTCGGTATCCTTGGGAATTGCGCTGGGTTTTGTGATTGCTCCGGCAATCTTCGAAGCGAGCGGAAACTGGCGAGAGGCCCTATCATGGATGTCTGTAGCGGGGCTGATTGCGCTGGCTGTGACCATAGCCGTCACCCTGGCGAAAAAGCCGACCCCGCCCTTCTCGCGGGAAGGCCAGTACGAAGCAAACAACGAGGGAGTGAGTGATGTGCGCTTGGTATTGAAGCAACAAGCCACTTGGATCGGTGTGCTTCTGGTATTCTGTTACATGTGGGTCCTGAATGTCTTCAATAATCTGACGCCGGCGTACCTGGCGGTTGATTCACCCCTTGGCATGGATTTTGGTCCGGTACTGGCCGGCAAGTATATGTTGGGTGTCGCTATTGCATCCATGGTCGGCGCAGTGGCCGCGGGTTTCATTCTTAAGAAGGTCTTCCAGGGTCGAACAAAACCCTCGATTGCAATCGGGTTTCTGGTATTCGCGGTATTTTCCGTATCGATCAAGCTTCCGTTCGTGACCTCCAACCGCCTGATGCTGTTGGCATGCCTGATGATAGCGGGCTTTTTCATGGCATGGATCGTACCCAATGCCATGGCCTTTGTTGCAACTCACTACCCTCCCCATGTCACAGGAAAGGTTGTAGGCTTGTGGGTCGGTGTCGGTACCTTTGGTGGCACGGCGGGGGTGATCCTCGGTGCGATGTCTTTGCGTCAAACAAACAGCTATCTGGTTTCGATTCTGATAGTTGGGTGTGTGGGCCTGATAGGGTTTCTTCTCACGCCGTTTCTGAAATCGCCCGCAGTATTCGGCCTTTCCAAAACAAAATAATTCACAATGACATCAGACAGAAAGGAGGAAAGATTATGAGTAAACCGATGGCCGTTCCAATTTCGGGATTTCGAATTTTTCAGAAGGCGCTGACAATTCTAGGCTCGGTTTTAATTGTATGCATGATAATCACCTCATCCGCCCGTGCATTTAATATCGACACCGGCAATCCGGATTTGACGATCCGGTGGGATAATACAGCCAAATACAGTGCGGCCTGGCGAGTCGGATCAGCGTCAAATGAGCTGATTTCCAGCCCAAATCAGGATGACGGCGACCGGGCGTTTAGCAGAGGTCTGATATCCAATCGCTTCGATCTACTATCAGAAATGGATATCCTGTATAAGGGATGGGGCGCACGGGTAAGTGCGTCCGCCTGGTACGATGATGTATATAACAAGAGCAACGGCAATGATTCGCCTGGAACGGTGAATGCTTTTTCCGTCCCCAGCAACGCGTTTACAAAGAATACAAGAGATTTGCATGGACGTGATGCCGAGATTCTGGACGCATTTGTTTTTGGAAAACACGATTTTAGTAATAATTCGATGACGTTTCGGGCAGGGCAATATGCGATGCAATGGGGTGAAAGTCTCTTTTTCGGAAACAATGGGATTGCTGGCGGCATGGCTCCCATCGATGCCGTAAAATTGCTTTCAGTGCCCAACACGCAGTTCAAGGAACTGATTCGTCCGGTTCCGCAAGTTTCTGGCCAAATTCAGTTCGGTCCGCGTTTTTCGGTGGGGGTCTACTACCAGTTAGCCTGGGAAAAATCGCGATTACCGGCGATTGATAGTTATTTCGGTAATATCGATATTGTGGGTACCGGAGGGGAGCGTCTGTTTACCGGCCCTCCCCTGATGCCGGGAGGAGAAGCTGCTGCTTTCTACAGGGGTAACGATCTGGATGCGGAAGATTCTGGACAGGGCGGCGTTCAGGTTCGATACCGGGTTGCTGATTACGATTTGGGCCTTTATGCCATCCGGTATCACGATAAAACGCCGCAGCTTTATGGACGATTGAGCGTTGTGGATACACCGGGCGGACCGCTGGTGCTGGACCCATCGAATTTTAATCCAGCCATCGGAAAAATTGGTGAATATTTTCTGGTCTATCCAGAAAATATTGAAGCATATGGCATGAGTGCCACAACCACGTTCGGATTCGTCAATCTGGCAGCCGAGGCATCGATTCGCCGAAACACTCCGCTGGTAAGCGATCTTCAAGTCTTTGCGGCAGGCACGAACGCGGACAATGATAAGAATCCGTTGTATGCGGTAGGTAATTCTTTTCATGCTCAGTTATCATGGTTAGCCAGCATGGAACCCTCTTTTATTGCACAGGAGGCTGATTTTTTAGGTGAAATTGCTTACAACACACGAACGGAAATAACTAAAAACCCTCAAGCACTGGATCCCAATACTTCAACGGATGCATATGGTATTCGTATGGTTTATGAACCGAAGTATCGGCAAGTCTTTTCCGGATTTGATATCAGTGTTCCGGTCGGTATTTCCTATTTCCCGAAAGGCTCTTCATCCGTGGTCGCCAGCTTTGGACCGGACCAGGGAGGAGACATGAACATAGGGATTAAGGTAACTTTTTGGGATGTTTGGAGAGCCAGTCTTACGTATACCCATTTTTATGGATCAACCGATACACTTCTTGATTTGAATAATCATTTCACATTTGATCAAACGTATGCGGACCGTGATTTTATAGCGTTTTCAATCTACCGTACATTCTAACCCTGCAATTAACCTATGGGATCAAGCACATATAGCTCATGATATGATATTTGAGTCAAAAAATATGGAAGTGTAATTAACATTTTAAGGCTATTGGGGAGAAAGCTTATGAAACAACATTATAAATTATTATTTATCAGCGTATTTTGTGGATTACTGGCGGCAATCTCCTGCGACACCGCCTTTTGCGGGGTTTCAGCCCAGGAAGCAGAGCGGTTAAAATCTACTTTGACTCCCTTGGGAGCGGAAAAAGCGGGCAACAAGGAAGGCACCATTCCGGCATGGGATGGAGGCCTTACCAAAACGGCACCCGGATTTGTTAACGGTGGTAAACGGCCTGATATTTTTCCCAATGAAAAACCGCTTTATTCGATTAAAGCCGTGAACATGGATCAATATGCGGATAAGCTCAACGAAGGGACAAAGGCGATGCTCAAAAAGTATCCAGATACCTATCAGATTGATATCTATCCGACCCACCGTACCCATGCGGCACCACAGTGGGTTTACGACAATACATATTTAAATGCGACCCGGGGCGAAATGAACGGGGATGTGCCGGTAAAAGTGTATGGAGGGACACCGTTCCCAGTTCCCCAATCCGGTAAGGAAGTAATATGGAACCATCTTCTGCGGTGGCGTGGTACGGCCTGGCATACGGATTTCACCGGATGGATGGGAACCGATACCGGAAAACTCGTGATGCTTCTTGAATCGAAGAATGATCAGCAGTCGTCGTACTATCTTTCAAGCGGTTCTCTGGATTCATACGATGGGTTATATTATCTGGTCCGTTCCATAAACACCGGGCCGCCGATACGAACCGGCGAAGCGATTACGGGCCGGATCAGTCAGGTACTGGATAAGACTTCGACGTGGGTCTATATTACGGGCCAAAGACGCGTACGAAAGCTTCCGCTTTCCTGTTGCGACACCCCCACTCCTTTTTCCGCCGGCATGTCATCTTTTGATGAGGTCGACATATTTTTAACAACCGAAACGATTCCACGATTTGATTGGAATATCGTTGGAAAAAAGGAAATGTTCATTCCTTACAATTCGAACAAGTTTAATGAACCGGGAAAGGCAGAAGATGTTTTCTCGGACCATTTTATAAATCCGGATCATCTTCGCTGGGAGCTGCATCGGGTATGGGTTGTTGAAGCAGTTCTTAAAGAGGGACAGCGGCACACTTCACATAAAACACGATACTACATTGACGAGGATTCCTGGACCGCAGTGCTCGCGGATCGCTGGGATGCAAAAGGACAACTTTGGCGGATGCTTATTTCCGTTCCCATTTCAGCACCTGATATTCCGGCAACTGTGAATCAATCATGGGGGTATTATGATTTGTTGGGGGGAAGCTTTTTCATCAATGTGGTTATGGCCGGAAAAGCGGAGCAGTGGAAGGTTATGCCGCCTTATCCCGACAGTGTCTTCACGCCGGATGCCATGGCGGGAGAAGGAGTTCGATAGTGGAAAATTCAATACAACAACGTAAAAAATCCAATTTTGGAGGGCTGATTTGCGGTTGTATGGCGTTGATAATTGGTTTTTCCACGGCGGTTGCCGCTCCGCTGGAACAGCCCTCCGCTCTGGGCGGACTTGACCGGAATTACACCCGTATTTCACCGAATGGGGAGGTCGATCTCTTGGATCGACCCGCCATGCTGGTACATCAACCCGAAAGAAGCGTGCTGCTTGATATCGCAAAAGCGGGTAACAGGATAGTTGCTGTTGGAGAGCGCGGGATAGTCATTCTCTCGGATGATAACGGGAAAACCTGGCGCCAGGCTAAAGTTCCGACCAGCGTTTCGTTAATTTCGGTGGATTTTCCATCTTCAACCCAGGGATGGGTTGTAGGCCATTCCGGAATTGTCCTACATACAAAAGACGGTGGTGAAACCTGGGTGCGTCAACTGGACGGCATGGTCGCAGCGCGAATTGCGTTTGAGGCAGCTCAGTCCGATCTTAAACGTATGGGGGCCGACAATGAGACTGCGAAAAGTCACTCTGCTGCCGCTCACACCCTCGTTGATGAGGGGGCGGACAAGCCTTTTCTGGATCTTAAATTTAAAAATGAAAAAGAAGGGATTATTGTCGGTGCATTCGGACTTGTTTTTCACACACTGGACGGCGGAGCGACATGGACTTCATGGGTGAACCGGATTGACAACCCAAATGGTTTTCATTTCTATACAATTCAGATCATCGACGATTTGATTTTCTTAGCCGGCGAACAGGGGCTGTTTTGTTGCTCCAAGGATGGCGGAAAAACTTTCAAACGAATCGTGACACCGTATCGGGGAAGTTATTTTTGCTCAGTGGTCTCTCAATCGGGAAGACTATTAATCGCCGGGATGAACGGAAATGCATATTGGTATGATGATCAGAACGAAAATTTCACACGCATCGATGTTCCTGTTCCCGTTTCATTCAGCGCATCTATTACCGGTACAGATGGTTACATATTTCTTGCCAACCAGGCTGGAGATATTTTAAGGGGTCGTGAACAGGATCAGGCGCTGTCTGTATTGGACGGGCCTCGTATGGTGCAAACTGCTTCCTTGATCCAGCTGCTGGATGGGTCGTTCGTAGTCGTAGGAGTGGGAGGGGTAAGACAATTCCCTTTGTCACAAAACAATGATGGAAAGGCTGGAGGGGCAATGTGAAAGCAGATAATGGAATAGCTACGCAAGCTGATAAATTTTCCCTGGCGGAATTTGACGTGATGTCCGGTTCACTTCCCGAAAGGATTCTTTTCAATAATCGGACAGTGGTTCTTATATTATGTTTTTTGATTACAATCTTTCTTACCTTTCAGGCCACTCATCTGAATCTCAATGCGAGTTTCGAAAAGACGATTCCTACCGGCCACCCCTTTGTCGCCAACTCTCTCGCACACCAGAATGAACTGCAAGGGCTCGGGAACGCTGTCTCCATCGCCGTAGAAACCACCGATGATAGCATCTACAGCTCGGTATACCTGAACACTCTACAAAAAATAAGCGATGATCTGTTTTTTCTGCCCGGTGTCGACCGTAATTTTATGAAATCCCTCTGGACGCCGTCGACCCGTTGGGTCGGTGTAACGGAAGAAGGGTTTGAGGCCGGTCCGGTGATTCCCAGTACATATGATGGATCCGAGCAAAGCGTGGAGTTGGTCCGTCGGAATGTTGAGCGATCCGGGGAAATAGGTCAACTGGTGGCGGCAAACAACAAATCAAGCGTCATCTACGTGCCATTGAGGTCGCTGGATTCGGAGACAGGAAAACCTTTGGACTATGCAGCACTTTCGGTCCGGTTGGAGGAGATCAGAAACAAGTATCAGACCCATACCATAAAGCTTTATATTACGGGATTCGCAAAAGTGATGGGCGATCTTATCGAAGGTATTCGAGCCATTCTGCTCTTCTTCGGTGTCGCGGTGTTCATTTCTGCGACTGTCCTTTTTTGGTACACACGGTGTTTGCGAAGCGCAATCCTGGTCATGGTATGTTCATTGATTGGCGTTGTCTGGCAGCTTGGCATCTCGTTCATGCTTGGATATGATCTGAATCCATACTCGGTACTGGTACCTTTTCTGGTGTTTGCAATCGGTATGAGCACCGGGGCACAGAAGATGAACGGCGTCATGCAGGACGTCGGTCGGGGATCTGACAAGTTGGTCGCAGCCAGGCATACATTCAGGCGGCTGTTTTTGCCAGGGCTGACTGCATTGTTGTCCGATGCTGCGGGCTTTGCTGTTCTGATCATTATTCAAATCAAGGTGATTCAGGAACTTGCGATCATCGCCAGTGTCGGAGTTGCATCGCTGATAGTCACCAATCTGATTCTGTTACCGATACTGTTAAGTTATACCGGCGTCAACACGAAAGCGGCGGAACGGAGCCTCAAGACTGAAAAAGCTGGCTTGTTGGGGGAAAGAAAACACCTGTTATGGTATTTTCTTGATCTTTTCACGAAACCCAAGTGGGCCGCCACGGCCATTGTTGTCAGCATTGTGCTGGCCGCAATGGGTCTTATGGTCGGACGTGATCTCAGGATCGGCGATCTCGATCCCGGAGCGCCCGAACTCCGGGCGGACTCCCGCTATAACCGCGACGCCAAGTTCATGACTGATAATTACGGGGCCAGCAGCGACGTGTTCGCGGTCATGGTGAAAACACCCCCGGATGCTTGTACAAAATACGACACACTGATGCGGGTGGATGCACTGGAATGGATATTGAGACAAGTGAAGGGGGTGGAATCCACCAAATCGCTTGCGCTTTACAATCGCCAAATGCTGTTCGGTTTTAACGAAGGCAACATCAAATGGTACGAACTGCTGCGTAATCAGCAAATGATTAATTCGATAGCCTACCCGGCGCCCCGTACCATGTATAGCGAAGACTGCAGCCTCGTTCCGGTCTATGCCTATCTTTCCGATCATAAGGCGGATACATTGACTCGGGTGGTCGATACCGTGACGGAATTTGCCGAAAAGAACAATTCTGAAAGCGCGACGTTTTTATTGGCCGCCGGCAGTGCGGGGATTAACGCAGCCACCAACATCGTTGTTACAAAAGCCAACCGCCAAATGTTGTATCTGGTATACGCGGCGGTCATCGTGCTTTGCTTTATTACATTTCGTTCCTGGCGTGCCGTGCTTTGCGCTGTTCTGCCACTCATGTTGACCTCTATTTTAGCGGAAGCCCTCATGGTATGGTTAAAAATAGGCGTTAAAGTATCGACACTTCCGGTCATCGCGCTAGGTGTCGGCATCGGAGTGGATTACGCACTATATCTGTTAAGTGTCATCTTGGTGTATTTGGCGATTGGAAAAAGTCTGAGTGAAGCCTACTACCAGTCGCTATTGTTTACCGGAAAGGTGGTGATGCTGGTAGGGGTCACATTTGCTGTCGCCGTGGCAACATGGGCCTTTTCGCCCATTAAATTCCAGGCGGACATGGGCATAATGCTGTCGTTCATGTTTCTTTGGAATATGGTGGGATCATTGATCCTGCTGCCATCGCTTGCTTGCTTCTTAAAACCAAATTACCGAAAATTAAGAGCCTGATGCATCTTCTGGTCGTCACAGGATTCTTGGGCAGTGGAAAGACCACCTTACTATTACGTTTGGCGGAACTGGCGCGAGGTAGCGAACGTAAAGTGGCTATTTTAGTCAATGAGATTGGTGAAATCGGTATCGATAACCAGTTAATGCGGCGCCTCGGGCACAATGTCTGGGAACTCCTGGGCGGGTGTATCTGCTGCTCACTGGCCGGAGACGTGATTGGGACACTGGAAAGGGTCAAGGCGGATTTTGATCCTGATCTTGTTCTTTTGGAACCTACCGGTGCGGCAGATCCGCGAAATCTGATGAATGTTTTGAACACGTATCATGGCGTGTATTTTAAGAGCCTGATCCGGGTTGCGCTTCTTGATCCGTTGCGTCTTACCATGCTGATGGTGGTGCTGAGTCCGCTGATCACCACTACGGTTCAACAGGCCGATCTGGTGTTGGTCAATAAGGCTGACGTGGCATCGCCCGAAGAGATGGCCTTTGCTTTCGAGACGATCAGCCGGCTCAGCCCTTCGGTGCCGGTTGATACCCTCTGCGCCCGTGATGCGATCGAACCGCGGATAATCAGAAAACTGCTGCCATGGATGCGTTAAAATTCGAACCGGTTGCCGTGATGCTTCGGTTAAGCAAATCCCATAATGAATCGGTGGATGTATTTACCGACACGGCGACCGGCCTGTTCGATACGTTAGCCACGCGGTGCCTGTCCGAAAAACACGCCTTGATCGGCCATATCAAAGGATTTGCGACTGGACCGGAAGAATCTTATCTTCGCGTGAGTGCCACGGGAGACGGCCGCCCCGCCGATAGTCAGGGGCATATCCGTGGGGCTGCGGACGCTATATTTCTTGCGCTGAATATACTTGTCTTTGGTATTTCGGCTGAACGGATCAGGGATCTGCTCTCCGAATCGATAATCGATGTCGAACTACTTGGAAAATCAGCGATATCTTTTGTGAATCGGCTTTAATTCAAAGGAAAACGGGTGGATGCAAATACCCTCCTGATCGCATGTGAGGTGGTCGTAAAGGAGATGAGATGCCGGATTCCGGAAAATCTGCCGCTTTTTGTGCTTAACCCCGCCCTGCATGTTTATCCTGACCGGCTGAGAAAAGCAATTCAAGACGTCATCGACCAGCAGGAGAGACAATACGGCACCCTTCTTTTAGGGTATGGTCTTTGCTCCCGTGCCGTGGAAGGTCTGCAGTCAAACCACGCAAGAATGATTATTCCAAGGGTAGATGACTGCATCGGTATTTTTCTGGGATCCCGGGCAGGCCATCTTGATCAGATAAGAAAAGAGCCGGGAACGTTTTTTCTCAGTAAGGGATGGATTGATGTCGGCAGTACCCCATTTGAGGAATATGCGTATATGATGAAGCGTTTTGGCCAGAAACGGGCGGATCGGTTAATGAGAGAGCTGCTTCACAACTACACCCGTCTGGCATTCATTGAGACGGATTGCCGGGAAAATTCCTCAGCGTACCGTACTTATGCCAGGGAAAAGGCGAATAGATTCGGATTGAAATACGAAGAGATCACCGGCGAGGCATCGCTTTTTGACAGATTAATGAAAGCCGGAGCCTTTAATGATGGGTGTGATGAATTTCTTGTTGTGCCCTCTGGCAATGAAGTGACGTATGATATGTTTTTTTCAAAGTAAAAAAGAGGTGACCGTGTATGGACAATCAAGTTATAAAACTAATGGAAGATCTGGAGGAAGATGCTGTCTTGGCATTGGTCAAACAGCAACTTAAAGAGGGTGTGAATGCCAATGAAATCATATCCGCCAGCCAGCAGGGAATGATAGGCGTCGGCAAAAAATTCGAGCAGGGAACCTATTATATATCCGATCTGATGATGGCCGGTGAGATTTTTAAGCAGATCAGTGAATTGCTGGAGCCGATGATGAAAGGCGGCTCGGGGCCAACCATCGGAAAGGTGGTTATCGGTACGGTCAGAGACGATATTCATAATATCGGCAAGGATCTTGTGGTTGGCATGCTCAAGTCGGCTAACATGCAAGTCACCGATCTTGGTGTCAATGTGCCGCCGGAACGGTTTGTCGAAGCGGTCAGAGAAACCGGTGCAACCGTGGTGGGCCTCTCCGCGCTGCTGACGGTTGCATTCGATTCCATCAAGGCCACTGTGGAAGCCTTTGCGGCTGCGGGCCTGCGCGATAAGGTGAAAATCATGATCGGCGGCGGGCCAGTCGATCAGAGTGTATGCAATTATACCGGCGCGGATCAATGGGGCGCGGACGCTCAGGCGGCCGTACGCATGGCAAAGGAGTGGTTATCATGAGAGATGAAAACGAAAAGTACTACAAACAGCGATGGACCCGTATTCAAAGCGCTATCAATTTTGAGCTGATCGATCGGGTGCCGTGTATTTTTATGGGCACGGCTTTTGCCCCGAGATACATGGGAATGACCCAACATCAATTCTGTTTGGATCCTGATGCAGCGGTCGATGTCACCATTGCGGCAATGACGCGCCTGGGAGATGTGGATGGAATCAACCTCATGCCGTTTGGCATCGTTCCCATGGCGCTGACGGGTGCGTGGTTTTCCAAGGTATTGATCCCAGGGATTGATCTGGATGCGGATGCCCTCTGGCAGGTCCATGAGAAAGAAACCATGACGGTGGATGACTACGATCTTGTTATCGATAAAGGCATTGACGCGCTTGCCCAAAAGCTTTTACCCCAGGTATGCGACATGAAGCTCATGGAAGCGCATATGGCATGGTGCCAGACCGGGGCGGGTCAGGTAGCCGGGAAATTTCGCGAAGCAGGATATGGCATCGTAGCCTCAAGTGCCACTTCCATCCCTTTTGAATCCCTTTGCGGTGCCCGGTCCATGGAAAAATTTTACTTTGACCTGTATCGGATGCCGGACAAGGTGCAGGCAGCCATGGATGTCATGCTCCCATTTTCTATCGAGATTGCCAAAAGCGCCGTCAACGTGACCGGAGTGCCTTCGGTCTGGGTCGGCGGATGGCGTACGGCCAGTGCCATGCTGGCGCCGAAGCTCTGGGATCGCTTTGTCTGGCCATACTTCTTCAAAGTCGCCTCAGAATTGATCGCCAGCGGTATTACCCCGGTGTTTCACTGGGATCAGGATTGGGGCCGCGATTTAGGACGACTTCTTGAGTTACCCGCAAAAAAATGCATCCTGAATCCGGACGGGATGACTGACATTCGTAAAGCCAGAACAATATTAAAAGACCATACTGCCATTATGGGCGATGTGCCGGCAGCCATTTTTTCATCCGGAACTCCCGATGATGTCCGCAACTATATTCGGGATCTGGTTCGGGATGTGGGTCCCGAAGGGCTGCTCCTGGCTCCGGGGTGTGATGCGCCCCTGAATGCCAAACCGGAAAATATGGAGGCATTTGTGGCTGCGAGTCACGAATTTGGAACTGTTTAAGCATGGATAAGCTCGTTGCCGAATTTCAGCCGCTTGGCCGAAGGGTGAAAGCCGCTGTTGGAATATCTGTTTTCCAGGCAGCGCGCCAGGCCGGGGTGGCGATATCATCGGACTGCGGCGGCAGAGGTACCTGCGGCCGTTGCAGGGTTGAAGTGCTTTCAGGACAAGTGTCGCCGCCGAATCGGGATGAGTTGAGCGTCCTTGAGCATAACCGGGCTTCAGGCAGGCAGCGCCTGGCGTGCCTGACAAGACTTTGCGGCGATGTTAAAATACACATCCCAAACTCTTCCCGGGCCTATGATCAAAGACTTCAACTGCAAGGGCGTAAGCGACCGCCCGAAGGCGATAATCGCTATTCCGTGGTCAATGTTGAGCTGTCCTGCCCCTCCTTGACGGATCAAAGATCGGATGTGACACGTTTGTTCGATGCCTTGCCTCCTTTCGAATGTTTAAATGGATGGCAGTTACACCCTGATTTTGTTCGCCGCTTATCCAAGGTTGCCCGATCTTCGGATTGGCGCCTGGCGGTTTATCTGTGCGACGGTGCTCCGGTGGGAGTAGCGCCAATAGGCGAGTCGCCGATGGGCATCGCTGTTGACATGGGTACAACCAAAATTGCCGGGCTGCTTATAGACCTTGAGTCTGGAAAGGAAATCTCCGCCGCGGGCATGGTAAACCCTCAGATCTCTTATGGAGAAGACGTTATCAGCCGTTTGAACTACGCCATTCAGAAAGAAAACGGCGGCCGGATATTGGCGCGTTTACTCATTAACGCGCTCAACTGTCTGGTAAAAAATCTTTGTGATCAAGGCGGCGTGTCTGCTGACCGGATTATGGAGATCACTCTCTGCGGAAATACGGCCATGAGCCATCTTCTGCTGCGGTTGCCGCCTGAACCGCTGGCTCGGGCGCCCTACATTGCAGGGTTTTCAACACCCCTGGAAATGATGGCTCCGGAGCTGGGCCTGAAAAGTGCCCCTGGTGCAAGGGTGTCGGTGCTGCCCTGTATCGGCGGATTTGTCGGCGGAGATCATGTCGCGATGATTCTTGCCTGCGGTCTCGATCGATGTTCCGGTTCGACGCTTGGCGTGGACATCGGCACGAACACGGAAATTGTTCTGGCCAAACCGGGTCCGAACGGCGGGATCTTTGTCTTGTCCTGTGCCTCGGGTCCCGCTTTTGAAGGGGCGCATATTCATGATGGGATGCGGGCTGCGTCCGGAGCGATAGAAACGTTTCGTATTACTGCCGATGGGCCGATCGTCGGCACTGTAAACGGAGAGCCTCCCGTGGGCTTGTGCGGATCAGGCCTGGTGGCCGCCATATCCGAGCTGCTGCGTATCGGAGTGATCGATGAAAGAGGGCATTTAAAAACGACCCATCAACATATCCGATCAGGGCCGAATGGTGCGGCGTTTGTTCTTGTTCCGGAGAAATCCGGCGGAACCGGCCGGGATATCTTGCTGACGCAAAAAGACATCTCCGCAGTTCAGCTTGCCAAGGGGGCGATCCAGGCAGGTATCCGGACACTACTGGCAAAGACCGCTACGCCGGCCGATGAGGTGGGGGATGTGTATCTGGCCGGTGCATTCGGATCTTATCTGAATATCGATAGCGCGCTTTCAATCGGGCTGCTGCCGGATTTACCCAAGGCCCGTTTCGTCCGGGCCGGAAACGCGGCGGTAGTGGGCGCTGCCCTGACGCTGATTTCAAGGCAGGAGAGAAAGCGTGCGGCTGAAATCGCCCTTCGATCGCGACACATCGAATTGGCCACCGACGCGCAGTTTACCCGCCTCCTTGTTCGGACGATGCGTTTTGTCCCTTGCGTTCAGGGCAAAATCAAAAAAATGGATAGAGGATGACATAAATGAAAATCATTGGAGAGAAAATTAACGGAACCCGAAAATCGGTCGCTGCCGCCATTGTTACAAGAAATGCCGAAGTTATCATTGCTTTGGCAAAGGCCCAGATTGAATGCGGCGCCGATTTTCTCGATATCAATGCGGGAAGTACACCAGATCATGAAACTGAGGATCTCGTATGGCTGGTTCATACCGTTCAAAATGCGGTGAATGTAAAGTTGTGTCTGGATAGTTCGCGACCTGAACCCTTGAGGGCTGCGCTTAAAGAGGTGAATCAAACGCCGATGATCAATTCCATCAGTGGCGAGCCGAAAAGACTGAACGATGTTCTGCCGCTGGCAGCAGAACACGGCTGCGAGTTGATTGCCCTGGCTTTGGATGAAGGCGGCATCCCAAAAACAGCCGATAAACGGCTTGAAGTCATCCGGAGCATGATCAAGCTGACCCGGGAGCAAGGGCTGCCGGATGAAAAACTTTACATAGATCCCTTGATTTTGTCGATCGCAACAGATGGAGATGCGGGAAAAACGACATTGGATGTCATCCGCCGGGTTTGTGAAGAATTTCCCCGTGTCCATATTACCATGGGGTTGAGCAATGTCTCTTTCGGGCTTCCCAAACGTGCGCTCATCAACCGGACATTTCTGACTCTTGCTTTAGCAGCCGGCATGGATTCAGCCATCATCGATCCGACCGAACCGACCATGCGGGAGATATTGCTGGCCACGCAACTGATACTCGGGCAAGACCGCTTCTGCCGCAATTATACGAAAGCATGTCGATCCGGTCTCTTGTCATGAACTTATGAGTATTCATTTGGAGTAACGCAGGGCGAGAGCACCTTTAGAAGCCGGTGAACAAAAAATCAAGCGCGGCAATAATCCGGGAAGGCTATTTTATAACGTTTATAATTTTCGATCTCAAGGTACGATAATGTCTTGAATGACGACTTATTTAATCGAGGTATGATATGGTAAGAGATATTAGAAAAATTCTTTTTGCAACGGATCTGTCAAAAGAGTGCCGAAATTCTTATTTTTATGCAGTCAATCTCGCCGTGGCATGTCAGGGAACCATCACATTACTTAATGTAATTCAATCTCCACCCATCAATTTGGAAATGCAGGTGAAAAACCTACTGGGCGAAACGAGCTATGATGAGATCATGCGTGAATATGAAAAGGATGCCCGGTCGGTTTTGATCGGCAAACGAGCAGAAAGCAAAATCATCGAATCTGCATTATCAAAGTTTTGCGAGAATATGATGAGCGGTAACCCAGGCTGTTTCCTGCAACCTGATGAAATCCTGGTCAGAAAAGGCGAAGTGGCTAAAGAAATACTTCTAACCGCGAAAGAAAAAGAGAGCGATCTGATTATTCTCAGCTCACATAAAAGTATTCTTTCGGGTGCATCTGTATCAAAAATTATCAAAGGCGTTCTGAAACTTTCATCGGTTCCAGTCATTGTCGTGCCTCCGTCGAAACAATGATGGTCAAAATCATTTTCAAGTATTAAGAGGTTGTACAGTTTTGGGATGAATGATATTGCGTATTCCCTGCAAAGATCCGAAATTGGCGTCAGATTTTGCCTCTGAACTGGTGTCCGAAGATACAAAAATATATTGTAATCGATACGAGGTTGAATGGATTTCAGCCTGGTAAGGAAATGACGGACAAGCCAGGCACTTGATCGCCCACGGCTTTCCCGAAAATATTGTTGCAGGCATTTTGGATCGGCTTCAAGGAAAAGTCACAAGACGAAACCATTGAATTAATAATGAGGCTATAAAAATACTATGTTCTCTCTTACAGGCAAGGTTGCGCTGGTTACAGGGGCTTCGCGGGGACTGGGGCGTGTGATCGCGCTGGCGCTGGGAAGCGCCGGAGCGCGTGTGGTGGTCACCGATCTTTTGGTTGAAAATGAAAAAATCGACAAAGCCGAATTGGCTCAATACAGTCGCCTGGCAGTCCATTTTGCTGAAACCGGTGGCATAAAAACAGAGTCTACTGCCGAGGAAATCCGAAAAATGGGGTCTGAAAGTCTTATATTTAAAATGGACGTCACCATACCGGATGAGATTCTAAAAGTTATCGCTGAAGTGGTGGAAAAGTTCGGCAGAATCGATATATTGGTCAACAATGCCGGGGTGATGGACAATATGGCATTGCTGGAAAACCAGACCGATCGGATGTGGGATCGGGATTTGAAGGTTAACCTGACCGGGGTGTACAATTGCATCCGTGAGGTCTGGCCGCACATGATGAATCAGAAATGGGGACGGATCATCAACATCTCTTCTTTTGTGGGGCTCAGCGGCGCCTTCGCCCAACCGGGCTACGGGGCATCCAAAGCCGGCATAATCGGGCTAACCAAATCTGTGGCGCTTGAAGGCGCCAAATACGGGATCACCGTCAATGCCCTTCTCCCCGGATTCATCGAAACGGATGCCATCATGCTGCATAAGCCGGAAATGCTGGAAAGAATCAAGAATCGAATCGCCATGAAAAGGCTGGGAAAGCCGGAAGAAATCGCATCAGCCGTGGTTTTTCTGGCCTCGCGAGAAGCGAGCTACATCACCGGAGCAGAAATGTCTGTGACCGGTGGTGCGGATTTGTTTGTTTTTTAATACCAAGTCACAGGAATTCAGAACGGCTTGCCTTGTCAGGCTTTCCGATCCCTGCCAGTTATTGACATTGTCATTTTTATTGCATACACTTTCCAACAACTGAGATTAAGGATGCCCGTCGAGAGGCGGGACAGAACAATAGTAAGTAAGGTAAATTAAAGCTGTAAATAGGTTCAGGGTCTAGTCGGAGTACTCCGGTGGGAGTTCGAGTCTCCCCTTCGGCACCATTTATAAATAAAGGCCGTAATCTTTATGGGTTACGGCCTTTCTGTTTGGCAGGTTGCGGGTAGTTGCGGGGAATCAAGTCGGTTAACGGCACTTCTTCTGCAGAACAATATTCAACGCCATACCCTGCAAAACGATGAGACCGTCCAATGGCTCTGGTCTCCGCAGTACTGGAACAGCACCCATCAACCCATTGGTAGCCAAAACTTGCTGAGCCGAAATCAGCTCGTCGGAACGGACCGATCGTTCCACGATGCGGTGTCCCGCCGCCAATTGACGGCAAACCGCTGCGGCCATCACACCGGGCAGGACGGCGGAAGATTTGGGGCGAATCACCTCCCGTCCATCGATTAATAACAAACTGGCCGTATGGGTCTCGGATACCGTCCCATCGGGGTTGAGCACCAGAGCTTCATGGAAGCCCATGGTGTGAGCCCACTGACCGGCCTGCTGATAATACAGGTAGTTTAAGGTTTTATAATCGGCCAGCGGTGTCTGGCGCGGGTACGGATAGGTCCCCAGGTATAGGCCTTCGCCGGAAATGACTTTCAGGCCGCCAGGGAACGTCGCGGCAATCAGTTCCACCGAATCTTTATCCGGATCCAATCGGCCTTCCACCACCGACACCAGGTGGTAAACATTCTGATAGGCTTCCAGCCGCTTATGTTCGGCCACCCGAACCGTGCCTGCCGCACAGACCTTGCCGATATCGTTGCGTAGAAGGTCCACAATCATGGAAAGTTCGGCGTCATCCTTACTGCTGGCGGTAAGCTCATTGCGCAGTGCCAAATCCTCGGCCGGATTTTTGCCCCTGGGCCGGGTCTCCACCCGGTCACCGGATTGACGCAAAAACCGCTCAGGGGATGTGGAAACGATCTGATGATCGCCGCCCTGAATAAAAGCAAAAAAAGGTGCCTGATTTTGAGCAAACAGTTGGCGGAACAGGGCAAAGCCATTACCTTTGAAAGGCACCTTGAAACGTTGGGAGAGGTTCACTTGGTAGACATCGCCTGCGGCAGTGTAATCGATCACTTGCCGGACCGCCGTCTAATATTCCGCTCCGGAAGGTTTATTCAGCCACATGGTAGCAAGTTTCTTGGACCTGACATTCCGCACCCCTCAGAAATCATTGTATTTTTTAGTTTGCTTTGGATTCAACACCAGTTCAATTGCGGCATGGGCCATTATAGACACCGGGCAGTGCCATCGGTTCAATGTACTTTCTCTCGATACTTCATGGTCACAGATAATTTCTTGAGTAAAAGGCAAACATGTGGTTCTATAGTTTCGAGTAGTGGATTGTGTTTTTGCATTTCCATATAGATAGATGCCTCCTTGCAGGTAGCTTATTATAACTATCTAATATTATATAAATAAGTTATCTATTTCCCCGAAATCCGATATAATCAGAAATCATTTTGAAAAATGTTTTGGGGA
The DNA here is from genome assembly GCA_016219185.1 of Deltaproteobacteria bacterium. Lineage (GTDB taxonomy): Bacteria > Desulfobacterota > Desulfobacteria > Desulfobacterales > Desulfatirhabdiaceae > RAAP-1. The sequence continues at coordinate 30,640 of JACRBZ010000061.1, read as the reverse complement.
TCGTTCTTCTCTTGGCCTTCATGGTTTTTACTGCAACATGCCAAAAATCGGAGAAGTCTATCTGCCTGTGGGAAAAGATAAACATTGGGGATGGGTCGAGAGATTAACCTGTGCCATTCAAAGAAGCGACATCAAAGTGGCAATCTTTGACGACATTTACAAGCCCCTGACGCGCTCTTGAAACAGGCCAATCGGAACATCAGGAGTCGAATTTTGGCGTCCATTTTCAAGACGCCTTCTAAAATTTCTGAATTATGATCAACCCATTGTTGAAAAATATGACCAGAAAGGATGAACCATGTCACACCATAAGAAACCCTTAAATTTGACGACTATCGCAGATAACTTGCAGCAACTTATGGCATATGCTTTTGATCAAATGGATACCATGGCCGGTATAATAGATAAGGATGGAAATTTGATTTATGCAAATCAATCTGCTCTTAAGGCTGTCGGGCGAACACAGGATCAGATAAGGAATTGTTCATTCAGGGATTCTCCCTGGCGAAACCAAACGCCTGAGGCTAAAAAGCTCACTGACGAAATGATAGAAAAAGCATGTAAGGGAGAATCGCCCATACTCAAAGACTCGCTCGTGGATTCTGATGGTCGCATTACCCCAGTAATCTTTTCGATTTCACCCATCCGAGATGACAATGGAGAAATTATTGCCCTGGTACCGGAGGGGAAGATTATTTCAGATTTAATGATGCTTCAGAAAAATCTTGAAAGAGAGCGGTGGGAGATTCAGCAATGGATTGATTCTATGGGATCTTTTGTTGCCAAGTGTAATCCTGACGGAAAAATTGTCGCCTGTAATCAGCCTTTGTTGTCATTACTTCAATTAAGTTTAGAGACTGCTCAGGGACAATATATCTGTGACTTAACCCGGCTGAGACCGTTCAAAAATAACCGGGGGAGTCTTCAGAAGATTGTTCTGGGTGCCAAGAATGGAACCAAAGGATCGCTTGAAGTTGATTTTTCAAAAGATCAGGAGAATGACCGTTCATTTCTTTTCAATGTAAACCCGATTCGGGACCCATTGGGTGAGATCTCTTTTTTGGCGCTGGAGATTACCGATATTTCAGAGCAAGTCCGGCTGAGGGAGCTAACACTTAAAAGAGAAAAAGAATATTCAAAACGCTTAGAAAAAGAAGTTGCCAAAACCAAAGAACGACTTAAAAAAACTGAACAATTTTACAAAAATCTCATCGATGCAAATCCAACAGGTATAATTTTTCTTAACCACAATGATTGTGTGATTTATCTAAATCCAAAGATGGAACTATTTTTTGAAAAAGTTGGAATTGCAAAAGATCTCATCATTGGTAAGAGCCTTTCCCAGCTCAACATGTATCCAGCGGATCAATTCTGGCGTAGGGATTTGACGGAAATTAGAGACACAATTATTTTTGGACAAAGGCGAATGATTTTAAGCAACAACTGCAGCGAATTTTATTACCTTGAGGTATCATCCGGGCCGATTAAAATCCCTGATTCTGGAATAAAGGGAAAAGTGATTGTCGTTAATGATGTCACAGATCGTATCAAGATGGAAACTGAACTGCTGAATGCGCGAATTCTGGCTGAAAAAATGAGTTCATTAGGACTTCTTGTTTCAGGTGTTGCTCATGAGCTGAATAATCCCTTAACCAGTATATTAGGATGCGCCGAACATCTTATGGAGGATCAACCGAATGACAGCGATGCTGCTGAGGCCGTGAAAATTATTGCTAAAGATGCCAGGCGGGCGAGCCGGATTGTCAGAGACCTTCTAAATGTGTCGTATTCGAAAAGATCGATGGAAACTGCCATTTGCTTAAATGACATAATTGAATATACTGTTAATATGCGCATTGGGGAGTTGCGCAAAAAAGGTATCCGAATAATCCTTGATTTATGCAAAGAAATTAAACCGATTTATGGGGATAGTGCTCAGCTTCAGCAGGTAATTTCCAATTTTTTACAGAACGCAGTGGATGCCATTAAAGAATCTGGAATAGGCGATCAAATCATTTTTCGTACACAGAATCAAGACGAATGGGTTATCATGGAAATTAAAGACAATGGTCCAGGTATCCCGGAAGAAAACCGATCCAAGCTTTTTGACCCTTTTTTTACAACCAAGCCGCCAGGCAAGGGTACCGGCTTGGGGCTGTCAATCAATTACAGTATAATTCATAGGCATACTGGTTCCATCTCTTTGGCACAGGATGAACAGCCCGGTACCAGGTTCATTGCTAAATTTCCTTCAGTTGATTCGCATGAGGTTCCGGTAGAAAAAGTGGTACATATTGATAATATAAAATATCTGCCTGCTAATATTTTAATTGTTGACGACGAAAAATCGTTCTGCATAAGCCTTTCAAAATATTTATTGAAGTTGGGTTGTCATGCGGATATTGCCTTTAATGGTCTTATGGCGATAGATAAACTCAATAAAAAAACTTATGATCTAATTTTACTTGATTTGAAGATGCCGGTGATGGATGGGATTGAGCTTTATCAATATTTGATGAAGGCATGGCCGAAATTGACAGAAAAAGTTATATTAATGAGCGGGTTTTCGGGGATAGAGATAGAGAAAACATCTCGCCTCCCGAATATCCCGATTTTGCATAAACCGATTTCAGTAAAAAACCTTTTTGATTTATTTTCAACTATACATATCAAGAGCTTTTTTCAGCAGGAGCTTAAAGGCAATGAAGCTAAAAATTCTAGTGATTGATGACGAGCATACGATTCGTGAAACCATTAAATTGAGATTGTCTAAATGGGGTTATGATGTGCATTTAGCTTCTGACGGGACTTCCGCTATAGAGTTGTTATCCAATAAAAATTTCGATGTGGTGATATCAGACATTAAAATGCCCGGTATCCCTGGAAATGAATTGGTAAAAATAATTAAAGAACGCTTCCCTGATATCTAAATAATAGTTATTACAGGTTTTGCTAACGTTGAATTGGCTGTGGAAGTCATGAAATGCGGAATTTGCGATTTTCTTAGTAAGCCACTTGATTTTTCCATAATAAAAGCTCTCTTACAAAGGATCAACGAACGTTTATGTTTAAAAAATGAGAATCGGCTGCTTAAAGAATCCGTTTCGAAATTGCAGGACGAGCTCGGACATAAATACAACCTGGGTGAGATCGTGGGGAAAAGCAAGTCAATGAAAGCCGTGTTTAGGTTAATAGAAATAGTTTCCCCCCTGGATTCGACCGTGCTTATTTCAGGTGAGACAGGGACTGGAAAGGAACTGATTGCAAAAACAATACATCATAACAGCCTCCGAGCTTCCGGCCGTATTATTACAGTCGATTGTGGCGCGCTTACTGAGACTTTACTTGAATCTGAACTGTTCGGTCATAAGAAGGGAGCGTTTACAGGCGCTCAATCAAACAAGCGAGGGCATTTCGAACAAGCCGATGGCGGGACGATTTTTTTGGACGAAATTTCGAATGCATCAAATTCAGTACAGCAAAAATTGTTGCGACTTATCGAGGAGAAATCTTTCCAACGTCTTGGTGATGAATCCGTCATCAAAGTCGATGTCCGAATCATTGCTGCATCAAACGAAGATTTAATTCAGTTGGTCAAGAAAGGAAAATTTCGACAGGACCTTTTCTATCGTCTTAATGTGATACCGATTTATTTGCCCCCTCTGAGAGAAAGGAAAGAAGATATTCCGATTTTGGCCCGTTATTTTTTAGATTTTTATTTACAACAGTTGGGTCGGGACTTTATGGAACTTCATACTGAAGCGATTGCTCAAATTCTTAGTCACACATGGCCGGGTAATGTGAGGGAATTATCAAATGTTATGGAACGAACAGCCATATTAACTTCTGGCAATATAATTCGAAACGTTTTTATTACCGAAATTCGGAGCGATAAATCAATAATAAGCTGTGCGCACCCAAGTCTTGACACGCCGCTGAATGATCAGATTGATGAACTTGAGCGAAATTATCTTAAACTGGCTATGGAACGATACCATGGGCAGGTTAATAAGGTGGTTCAGTGTTCGGGGGTGAATACGCGTACACTTTTTCGTAAATTGCGTCGCTATAATCTTGATAAAAAAGACTACCGCTAAATGAGGTGGTTGAGGGCTGAAAAAGAGGGTCACCAGCGGTGCGGGATTTTCACATACTGGAAAACATCGCCTTTGCACGGTGCATGATTATCATAAACTATTTACTCACTTTAGAAAGCGATGAACCTCATGAACATTGACGAACTTAATGCCTTGCGCCAGTTTATGGATGATCATGGCTGGCGTCTGCGCTTCAACAACGAATTGGAGCGCGAATTCCAGCAGGATTATACGCACCTTTACTGCGCGCACATGCAGATCGCCGGAATAATAGGGCTCATTGTCTTCATGACCTGCGGCGTACTCGATATAGTCTTCATGCCCGAGGTGGCCGGCCGGACGTGGTTTATACGGCTGGTTGCGGGAGCGCCCATGCTGGGTCTGATGCTGATCTTCTTCAGACGTGGCATTGAAGACCAACACCAACTTTTTTCCACCATCTTCTATTGTGTTTTCGTAGGTGGGATGATGGCAATCGCCCTGAATTCGCCCGAACCTTACAGCTATTATTACTATAACTCTGTCACCATTGTGCTGATAATATTGTATGCGGTGTCTCGCATACAGTTCAAATGGGGGGTGTGCGCTGCAATCATCATGTTAATCACGATCAATGTTGAACTGATCTGCTTTGATCTGAAGAGCAACATATCATTTCTGGCCGTTGTGCTCATCGGCAATTACGTGTTTATTGCTTCCTCGGGTTGCGCCCTAATCGGCGCTTTCCTGATGGAACGCTCTTTGCGCCAGAATTATCTGCAATCACGCATGATTTCCATTACGAATCGTCAGCTCGAAGAATTGAATCTGAGTCTACAATTTCTCAGTACCATCGACGGCCTCACCCAAATCGCCAACCGTCGTAGCTTTGATAGTACCCTGTCCCGTGAATGGCAACGCGCTAAACGAAATTGTGAATCAATCGGATTTATCATGCTTGATATCGATCACTTCAAGCTGTTTAACGATACCTATGGTCATCAGGCCGGTGACGAGTGCCTGAGTGTTGTAGGTTCATTGCTCAAGGGCTATGCGCGCCGTCCGGGGGATTTGGCGGCACGTTACGGTGGCGAGGAGTTTGCGCTTATGCTCATCGACACCAGTGCGGAACAGGCTCGGATTGTCGCTGAGCAGTTATGTAAGGAAGTTTCGGAAAAGATGATTTCCAATAAAAATAACGTCCAAGTCCATGTCACGGCGAGTTTAGGAGTGGCGAGCATTGTGCCCGGCCAGCTTTTGCAGGCCGGCCCGGAAGCGCTGATCCTTGCGGCTGATCAGGCGCTGTACCATGCCAAAAGATCGGGCCGCAATCGTGTCGTGGTTGATGGGGGACAGGATGATGAACAGAAATAAGGTAATAGCGCAAAACTCTTCTTCCGTTCTCCTGTATAGAACCCTCGGTAATACCCTGAAACAATGCTCAGCATGAATGGATACTCCGCTTCAATGCTTTTCTTACCATCTCAGCAGTACGGCCCCGTAAGTGAGGCCCGCTCCGAAAGCATCCAGAAGCACGGTCTGGCCTTTTTGAATGCGGCCATCCCGGACCGCCTCATCCATCATGGTAGGCACGGTCGCGGATGACGTGTTTCCGTAACGGTCCACATTGACCAGAACTTTTTCCATGGGCAGATTCAGCCGCTTTGCCACAGCCTCGATAATGCGGAAATTGGCCTGATGGGGAATAAACCAGTCCAGCATGTCAACCGTCATCTGGTTTTTTTTCAATGCCTTCAGCGCAAAGCTGCTCAGGGTTCTGACGGCGATCTTGAAGATTTCCCGGCCATTCATATGGATTTTATTCAAATTTTGAGAAATCATCTCAGGCGTCACCGGCTGGGCCGAGCCGCCGGCGGGAATATGAAGCAGTTCCCAGAGGGTGCCGTCAGACAGCAGATGGGTGGAAAGGATGCGATGCGCCGATGTCTCCTGCGTTCGCTCGACAATGGCGGCGCCTGCCCCGTCTCCAAACAGAATGCAGGATGAGCGATCTTCCCAGTTGGTGATGGAGCTCAGAATTTCGGCGCCGATCACCAGGGCTGTCTTGACTTGTCCGGAACGAATGAACTGATCGGCAATGCTCAGTCCGTAAATGAAGCCCGAACAGGCGGCATTCAAATCCATCCCCCAGGCCCTGGCAGCACCCAGCTTATGCTGAAGCCAGCAGGCAGTCGACGGAATAATGGTATCCGGCGTGCAGGTGGAATAGACGATCTGATCAATGTCAAGCGGGGTTTTTCCGGCCATCTTCAAGGCGTTTAACGCAGCCGCAAGGCCAAGGGATGAGTTGTGTTCTTCCGGATTTCCCGGCATCGACATGCGTCTTTCGGCAATGCCGGTCCGTTCCCGTATCCAGGAATCGCTGGTTTCGATTCCGGATAGCGCCAGTTTCTGTGAAATATCCGTGTTTGAGATCCGGTTTCGGGGAAAGGCCGAGCCTGTTCCGGTTAGTTGAGCTGCATATTCCAAAGGGATTCTTATCTCCTATTTTATAGTAAGCCAAATGGATTCAGATGACAATTCCGATCCGCCTCATGGACAAGACTCGGGAGCGGATACCGTATTGACTGGAACACCCGACATCTATCCTGACACAGAGGGGGAGTGAGGCGTACTTTTGGGTACGCCTCAATGACGAAGGTTGTAGCGCAACGAAGCAAATGGACTTCCAAAAAACTTCCCCGAAGTTATTTTATGATACAGCGCCGCGAAGCGGCGTAACCCAGCTTTTTACCGTGAAAATACATTTTCATGATCGGGGGTGGCAGGAACTGCCATGAGCGTTTACGAAGCCATCAATGCTTAAAGCGCATCAGGATATAGCCCGTGTCCACGGCCTGGCCTTTTTCAATCAGTATCTCAAGCACTTCGCCATCGCAGGGAGAGGCCACACCGCTTTCCATTTTCATGGATTCCACAATAACCAGTTCCTGACCCCGGTAAACCCGGTCCCCTTTCCGAACACGGATATCCACCACAAGCCCTGGCATGGGGCATTCCAGGACATTGTCCAGAACCCGCTTCCGGACTTTGGGCATGAATTGGGCCAGCTCCCATTCCTGTGGGCTGTAGACCTCAAAAACCCGGGTAATGCCGCAAAAGGCGGCCCAGATAAAATTGCCCCGGAACTGAAGCCGGAACATCCGGGACTTGCCGTTGATACTCAGCTTGATGCGCCTTCGGTAAAACTCCAGGTCCGGCGTGACCACCTGGTACTGATTGCCGTTGGCCCAGACGGTCCAGGTCTTCAGCTCGGGATTTCCCTGGAGACGAAGCTCGAAAATATCCGCTTCTCCCTTGACCATGTAATGATACCAGGCTCTTGGCCTTTCGGACCCGCCGACATGCGCCGCCATGGGCTTTAAGGATTCCCGGATCAGCTTTTGACGGTTGTGGTACACCAGCGTGGTTGCAATGGCCATCAGGCTGAGCAGATCGGCTGGCGGCGGAATCTTTGCCTTTTCATTGTCAAAATGCTGTTCGATAAACCGGGTCGAGAGCTCTGCGGATGCAAAGGCCGGATGATTCAGGATCAGGTTGACGAAATCGACATTGGTGATCACCCCCTCGACATGATATCCGTTCAGGGCGGTGACAAGCGCCATTCGCGCACCTTCCCGGGTCTCCCCCCAACTGATCACCTTGGCCAGCAGCGAGTCATAATAAACGCTGACCACGCTTCCTGCCACGATGCCGCTGTCCACCCGGATGTTTTTTCCCCGCGGCGGGGCATACCGGGTGATCATGCCGGTTGCCGGCAGAAAATTCCGGGACGGATCCTCGGCGCAGATCCGGGCTTCAATGGCCGAGCCGTTAAAGGATACGTCTTCCTGGCGAAGGGGAAGCACTTCCCCGTAAGCGATTTTAAGCTGAAGCTCCACCAGATCCAGACCTGTCACTAACTCCGTCACGGGATGCTCCACCTGAAGCCGGGTGTTCATTTCCAGAAAATACATGTTCCGGTCTTCATCCATGATGAACTCAACGGTTCCGGCATTGGTGTAGCCGGCTTCCCTGGCAAGGCTGCATGCCATGGCTCCCATCTTCTGGCGAAGCGCCGGATCCACTGCCGGAGACGGGGTTTCCTCAATGACCTTCTGATGCCGGCGCTGAATGGAACACTCCCTTTCGCCAAGGTGAATCACATTTCCATACCGGTCCGCCAGGATTTGAATCTCGATATGCCGGGGATTGGCGATGTAACGCTCGAGAAACAGATGCGGGTCCCCGAAGGCTTTTCGGGTTTCTTCCTGACAGGCAAAAAACGCAGGTCCCATTTCTTCTTTGCAAGATACAACCCGCATGCCTTTTCCGCCCCCGCCGGCCGCGGGCTTTAATAGAACGGGAAAGCCGATCTGCTCCGCGATGGCTTCGGCCTCTTCCAGTCCGGACAGCAATCCGATATGTCCGGGAACCACCGGGACCCCGGACTTCAGGGCCAGGGCCTTGGAGGCGATCTTGTCCCCAAGGGTTGCAATTGCCTCAGCCGTCGGACCGATAAACACCATGCCGGAAAGGCGGACTTTTTCGCTGAACCCGGCGTTTTCGGACAGAAACCCGTAACCGGGGTGAATGGCCAGGCAGCCGGTCTTCAGCGCCGCATCAATGATTTTTTCAGGAACCAGGTAGGATTCCGCGGAACGCGCTTTGCCGACGAAAACCGCTGCGTCCGCTTCCTGCACATGAAGGCTTCTGGCATCGGCCTCGGAAAATACCGCAACGGTTTCAACGCCCATCCGCTTGCAGGTTCGGATGATCCGGACAGCAATTTCGCCACGATTGGCAATCAGGATTTTCTTGAACATCATCAACCTCTCACAGGGGAATATTGCCGTGTTTGCGATCCGGCCGGCGGGTCTTTTTGCTTTCCAGAAACTGCAGGGTCCGGATCAGGCGGTGCCGGGTGTCTCTGGGAAAGATCACATCATCGATGTAGCCGCGTTTGGCAGCCAGAAACGGGTTTACAAAGGCTTTTCGGTAGAGTTCCATTTTTTCGGCCATGGTGGCGTCCGGATCGCCGGATTCCTTGATTTCCTTGCGGTAAATGACTTCCACCGCGCCCCGGGGCCCCAGTACGGCAATCTCGGCCGTTGGCCACGCATAATTGATATCGCAGTGAATGTGCTTGGAGTTCATCACCAGATAGGCGCCGCCATAGGCTTTTCTCACAATCACCGTGATCCGCGGCACCGTGGCCTCGATAAAGGCGTACAGAAGCTTGGCCCCGTGCCGGATGATCCCCCCGTGTTCCTGTTCCGGACCCGGCATGAATCCGGGAACATCCACCAGGCAGATCAGGGGAATGTTGAAGGCGTCGCAGAACCGGACAAACCGGGCCGCCTTGGTGGAGGCATTGCTGTCCAGAACGCCCGCAAGAACCGCGGGCTGATTGGCCACAAGTCCGATGGTCTGCCCCCCCATCCGGCCGAACCCGCAGATGATGTTCCGGGCAAAACCCGCATGAATCTCCAGAAATTCGGCGCCGTCCAGAATGCTGTAAATCAGGACGTTCATGTCATAAGTCTGATTGGGATTCGGGGGAACCAGGTGATCGAGGGCCGGGTCCGTACGTTCGGGCGGATCCCTTAAATCGAGAAAAGGCGCCTTCAGGCGATTGTTGGAAGGCAGAAAACTGATCAGCCTGCGGACTTCCCGAAGGCAGAGAATATCGTTTGGAACCACAAAATGGGCAACGCCGCTGACGGTTCCGTGAACCTGGGCGCCTCCCAGTTCCTCCGCGCTGATATCCTGATGAATGACGGTTTTGACGACATTCGGGCCTGTAACGAACATGTTGGAGGAGTTTTCAACCATAAAGATAAAATCGGTCATGGCCGGGCTGTAAACCGCACCGCCCGCGCACGGCCCCATGATGCAGGAAATCTGGGGGACCACGCCGCTGGCTTCGACATTTCGATGGAAAATCTCCCCGTAAGCCGCCAGCGCATCCACCCCTTCCTGAATCCGGGCGCCGCCGGAGTCGTTCAGCCCGATGATGGGCGAGCCGACCCGGACCGCATGGTCCATGACCTTGCTTATTTTCTGGGAATGGGCCTCTCCCAGGGAACCCCCGATAACGGTAAAGTCCTGGCTGAAGACAAACACCTCCCGGCCATCGATGGTTCCATGGCCCGTCACCACGCCATCTCCGGGGTAACGGCCCGGAGATCTCTCGGCGTCTTCCCCCAGAGAGCCGCCCCTTCCGGTCTTCAGGATATCAAACTCCTCAAAAGAACCTTCATCCAGCAGAAGGTCGATGCGTTCACGGGCCGTAAGTTTTCCTCTCCGGTGCTGGGCGTCGATTCGATCCTCTCCGCCGCCCTGTATCGACTCCCGGCGCATCTCCTCAAGTCTTGAAAGATTGTCATGCAAAGGCAATACCATAAATTCCTCCAGGGAATAACCGGACCCCTTTTCCGGGCAGTGAACGAAAATATAAATCACTCTTCATGAAATCGTAAAAAGAATAAAACCATAACTATTTGAAAATATACATAATCAAAAATATAAAGCTTGATTTTATGCGATTTGCTGATATGTATGAGTCATATTTCAAGCTCTTATCGGTAAAATAACCATGATCCGTGATAATAATCAAAACAACTTCAAATCTTCGATCCATGGGAGTTTTTGGGTGAAAAACGCCGAAAACTCATGGAAGCTTCCTGGGTAGGAATTTTTCAGAAAGAAGGTCTTCCTATTCTTCCGGTCCGGGATCTGGTGGCTCAGCACAACCTGGATACCTGCAATTGAATCTGTGAAAGAGCAGAAAATGATGCCAGAGGTCGTGCTGGCTGACAGCCTTTACGGCAGCGACGACAACACCCAAAAAGCCGATGAAATGGCGGTTGAGATTGTATCGCCAGTGATGGGCGGTGCCACCCTGAATGCCGTGAATGTATTCAGGGCAGCAGTGGTAAAAACTGCCCGAGGCATGGCAGTTAGGGGCAAATTGCACACCTATCTCTCTCCAAGCTGGATTCTTAAGATTGTCAAAGAGCTATTTTGCTTCTTTAAACCATATTTCTGTTATGAATAGCTGTTGTTGAATGATTAAGATTCATTATGGCTTTTGACTATTTACGAGAACTTCAAATTTGGTTCACATCAGCCAATAATCATCAATATTGCTTTGGAAGCAACTTTATCTTGTTCAGACACCTTTATTTCCTTAACCGTTCCTGAAGATTTTGTGCTGATATGGTTTTCCATTTTCATGGATTCAAGCACGATAACAGCTTCACCTTCTTGAACGGTATCGCCTTCTTTTACTAAAATCCTTACAACAGTTCCCGGCATTGGTGATAAGATTTCTATGCTCATTTCGTCTTCCTTTTGATGTAAGTCTTACATAAATACAGAATTAGTAAGCCGGTCAATTTGCTCCTGTCCACCCAGATTATAAGCATTTTCCCATAATGCATATATTTGTTCTGCTTCGGTTAACCAATGTCTGTGATTATGGTCCTGTTCTTTATCTTTGCCTGGTATTCCTTTTGACATTAAGGCGCTATTCCTCTTTTTCAGGTTAATTTCAGCATCCTCTGTCGGAACAATTTTTCAATGGTTTCTGACAGGCCGCTGATATTATCCATAAAGTTCAAGTGATCTGCCGAAAAATACCCCTTCAGAAACTGCTGTGTCTGCAGGTTGCACCCACAACCGATTGTGATCACCTCAACATCATGTGCCCGGCAGTATTTAAGAGTATCACCAAGACTAAGCCCACAATTGGCAGCTCCGTCGGTTATATGGATAATCATACTGTTTTTATACTTTCTGTTTAGCAACATTGCCGCAGCCATGATGGCCTGGCCTGACGGGGTCCGTCCCTTGGGAATAGTGGAGTATACATTGCCGCCATGATAAAGCTGGGTAAGCACACATACGCCCCCGTCCTCGGAGTATGCATAGATATCAATAAGATTCTTAAATCCTTCAACAGCTTTTGCAAGTGAGACAAAAATCTTTTCTGCGGTCTCCCATGGCCTTTTGCCGCTCGACATTCCACCCATGGAGGATGACGCATCCGCGATGATACAAACATGCCATGGAAAATCAGAGATAATAATCGCTTTATTTTTAAAAACCCTGCCATCCAAGGGTACGCGGTAAAGACGCCGGTGATCAACCTTACCTTCATACTGCGTTTTTTTTATATACCTTTTACGGCGGTGCATAAAAAGGGACTTCTGCTGTAAAAATATCTTCTTAAGTCGATTAACAAGCATATCATCAGACTGAATATCGCTTATCGCCTGGCTTTTCCTGACAAGTGTTTCCATGGATCTTGCTTCAGGGTCTTCCACGGCCACAGCGATTGTGTCCGTCAGATCATTCTCCTGATCTTTAAGAGCGGTCTTTAAGCGAATTAAAATATCTCCAGAATCGGCAGAAGCCTGGTTTGATTCACCTGTATCGTTATTTTCATCCCCGTCTTTGCTTTTATCCACCTCGCCCTGTGGAGCCGCTTCATCTCTAATCTTAATTGCATCAGAGGAAACCGGAAATTCCTCCCATTTCAAAATTTCATCGGCGATCCTGCGCCATACGTCCATATAAATATTTTTTCTTTTAGATCGCCTTTCTGCAATGGAGGGAAACAATGCGATATGAGACAACTCTTTGGAGAGATGATTTAATATATCAAGCGGCCCGAAATAATAGCCGTGCAGATTCTTTGTCTGCTCATCAAGTATTCTTTCTGTCCGCCAGACATCTGCAAGACTCGACGGGCTGGGCGGCAGGGTCGGATCTCTCCTGTTTTTATTTAGTTTCGCCTGCCAGTATTGTGTCAGATAAAGAGACCATACGGACGATTTTGTCCGCATGTGAATATAGATATCCTCGGCAGCCTCGAAGACATTTTCCAAATAGCGATAAACAGAATCTGATACGGTCGGAGCCTCTTTCACCACTTTGTCAGTAACCCACTCGCGCCATTCAAGCGAAGACAGTCCTTCAAGTACCACCTGGCCAACAAGGAGATCGAAGGTAACGTATGGAACGGGATATTTCTCTCCGATTACTAACGGATCAAGAAGGATAAACCGGTTATCCGTTTCAACCATCCCTTTCCAGAACACCGGTTTCACATTCCGACCGAGGTATCCGGCTACCTTGCGTAAGGCCCGTAAACAGAGCATGAACTCGGCTGTTTCGTTTCCTGAGCGGTTATTCCGCCAGAAATCTGAATAAGTGATCATTTTAAGCTCTCTTGTCTGCTTTCATACGCTGGCCTATAGCTGACTATCGGGAAGGTAGGGGACATAAACACCCGCTCCGGATTTTAGCTCGTGTTCACAGGTCTCAACATGCACCGCCAGAAGTAATGACTCGAGGGCATCTCTTGATATCTGCAAGCCGTAAATCAGCGCCTCTTTCAAGGACGAGCCCAAAGATACCAGTTCAGCGATCATCAGGCTATGCCGGATTGAGATATTCAGTTCAGCCTTTTCATTATTCCTGATCCGTCCAATTATATTTAAAATCTGTTTTGCCTGAATTTCATCAATCCCGGTTTTTCGGATCAACACCTCCTTTTCCACTTCCAAAGGAAGATATTCGAGATGTATACGATAAAATCTGTCTTTAAGGGCGGCATCAAGGACATCTGCCCCCGAAAATCCATCCCCCTCGTTCATGGTTGCAAAAAAAATAACCTTGGGCGCTACCTGGACAAATCCCAATTCATCTATCCAGATACACCGAGCTTCGGATAAGATAGAAAAAAGTTCATTTAAAGCATGTGGCGACTCTGAGCGGTTAATTTCTTCAAGATGTATCACGCAACCCGGTGTTTGAATCGCTTTTGGGAATAAAAATTCCTTGTAAAAAGTTTCACCGCCTTTCAGCCGCTGCTGACCAAAAAATTCGCCGGCCTCGGATAAAAGCCCGACTTGAAAGGTCGCCATCGGTCTGTTATATATACTGGCAAACTGACGAACCAGAGATGACTTGCCGCATCCCTGATTCCCCGTGATCAGTACATTCACCGGATGCTTTTCGGACATTTTTTTAAATCTTTCCAGAATGATCCTGTCCTCATTTAAGACAAAAAAGTCGAGGTCGATAGCTGGAACCGTCAACTGCCTTGCTGTATCAATCATAATATCGCTCCCCCCAGTCTTGTTGCCGGCAGACTTTGCTTAATTGCGATTCAACCTTCAGCATAGACATCTACGTCCTTTTGGAGGCATTTCCGGCAGGTCTACTCTCATTGTCTCGAACATGGCCACGCTAGACGCCAACTCCTCTGCATTAGCAGCATTCTGCTGAATCACTACATCCATTTCTGATACGGCCTTGTTAATCTGCTCGATTCCCTCTGCTTGTTCGGTGGACGCCATCGCGATATCTCCCAACAGATCGCCAACCTTGGCGGAACTTACCGCCACCCTGGAAAAGGATTCATTGGTTCGGGTTGCCGACTCGGAACCTTCCATGACCTTCTTAACAGTACCTTCGATCAGATTGGTCGTGTTTTTGGCCGCTTCGGCGGATCGCATGGCAAGATTTCTCACTTCATCAGCCACAACTGCAAACCCCGCGCCAGCTTCTCCGGCCCTTGCCGCCTCAACCGCCGCGTTGAGCGCCAGCAGGTTGGTCTGGAACGCAATCTCATCGATTGTCTTGATGATTACAGATGTCTTCTCGCTCTCCCTGGATATCTCGCCCATGGATTTAATCAATTCGGTCATGAACTTGTTGGCCTGGGCGATAATCTGACTGGTGTCTTTCATGAGGTTATTGGCCTTGGTGGAATTGTCTGCGTTCTGTTTAATCATGGAAGAGACCTCTTCCAAAGAAGAAGATGTCTCTTCCATGGCAGCAGCCTGCTCGGATGCCCCTTCGGCCAACTGCTGAGATGCTGCCGTGATCTGAGCGATACTTTCTCCCATCTGGTCACAGATCCGGTTAAGCGCCTGGGTCAAAATGCCGGTCTCATCCTTAGAAGTGGATTCAAGCCTCTGCGAGAGATCCCCCTCAGATATGACACATCCTAAATCAATAGCAGCTTTTAACGGTACGGTGATAGATCGCGTAACTGATATGGCCATACCAACCCCAGCGAAAAACAGCACCACGAATAAACCCAACAATACTTTGGCAACAAGTGAGACGGTCCAGTCAGCCAGATCACTAACGCCGGCGGAAAAGTCTTTGGTTAACTGAACTACCATTCTGTTTATATTAGCCATTCTGACAAGGGTATCCTCTTTTTCTTCTAAATCCTGGCTTTGGTGATACTTTTCAGCCAGTAAAAGATATTCACTGGTTTGCTTATTTCCTTTCTGTGATGTCTCAATCAGGAAAGAAACCTCACGCCTTGATGAGAGAATGCCCACCATTCCGACCAAATCCATAGCCTGATCGTAATTAAATGCCGGAAAATTATCTTCTATTTCTTTAGCGAGATCGGTCTTGGGTTTTTGTTTTAAATTCTCAATCAAGCTCCCAAATATCCCATTAATGTTATTGGCTACTTCCATGTGATGTTTGAACTCATCGAAAGATTGTTGGTCTTTGTGCCGAATAAATACTTCAAAGGCTGAAGTCGCCTGGTAATAATTCACCGAGTGGTCACGCTCGGATCTCGCAATACGCACTATCCGGTCAAGCACTCTACAACAAATCAGACTCACGATAACGATGACCACAGTCACGCAAAGAGCTATGCTGAGGGTGGTGTATATCTTTTTACCTATAGAATCAGTCAAAGAAAAGTTCATAGCGAATCCTATTTTAATAGAGTCTAAATTGGCTGGTAAAAAGAATATAAAAACAGTATGCGGTGTCTTGAAGCCACATCATGGATGATATTGCTTTACTGCTCCCACGGGACAAATATCTCATCAGGATACTCAAAAATATAACCCAGGCGGGCTTGTGCATCTTCTCTTACCTTATTTTGGGTGACCTCATTAAATTTCTTGGATTCAATCCACCGCTCCAGCAGCAGCCCACCCGGCAGCCACATCTCCATCGTCTCTTTTTCAGTTACCCAGGCTTTGAGTTTCACTCCGAACCGGCTCAGAATTTGCCAGATTTGGTTCCGGTCCCGCCAATCGCAATAAACCATCATAACACATTCTTCTATACCCAGATTAACAGAAGGCTCTCTGTCATACTTAATGACTGGAATTTTTTCATCTTCCACAAAAAAATCAAGCTTTATCGCCAGTTCGTCCAGCCATGATTTTTCACCCAAAACGATCCATTTGCCCCAGTATTGAAGCACTTCTCCATTAGTCATTTCCAGCCCACTGCGGACAGTATATTTTTTCCCAATCAAAATTTTAGGATGAAATATAAAGATAAATTTTGATTCCGGATTATCCTGTATCATGGCATCAATGCCTTACTGTGAGTGATAAGATTTATCCACCTGCGGCAAGCGGAATAATACTGATTTCATCACCATCTTTAACCGTTGTCGAAAGTCCATCAAGAGTTCGAAGGTTATCCCCGTTAAGGAAAATCAACACATTGGATATATTTCCTTGCGAATCAACTATATGCGCTTTCACATCCGGGAATCTTTCATCAAGGTGATGAATACAGTCAAGGATTCGCTTTCCCTTGCAAGAATATTCTGTTTCTCCGTCGAACCAGTGTCTTAACGACCCTGGAACTATTATTTTAACTGGCATTTGCAGCTTCCTATTAATTTATCGTTCTATCCTTATGCGCTTATAATCGACAGTTAACTAGCTTTCTCGATTATACTTTTTATTGGTGTTCATTTTATTAAACTGCTAAAAAGACGCTTCCGTCATCTCTACTGTAGATTCATCAAAATGCTTTATATTCTGCATTTTACCCATGGAAAGAGGGAGTACCGAAAAGGCAAAGTATCTAGCCAATCGGATTTGACCATCGTAAAAAGCTGCTTCACTGTTTTCCCGGATAATATCGCCTTTTTTTTCTTCATCAGCGTTTGCCAGACATTTTTGAAGTTTGGGAAAAGCCACCACCGCTCTCCACAGAAGCATCCATGAAAGAACTATATCTCCCATAATCTCTAAAAATGGATAAGCAAAAGCAAATGCAGTAAGAACTTTGTCTGACATGGCTTTTTGTCCGAGAAACAGCGCGCATTCAGCCAACCGATCAACGGCCGTTTCAACCTCAGCCGCGACTGGCACTAAATCATTTATATTCTTAGCCTGAGATGTGATTATTTTGATCTCAGATAGAAGGTTCGTAAAGATTTTACCGTTTGCCATTCCGAGCTTTCTTGCCAGAAGATCCATGGCCTGAATACCGTTGCTCCCTTCGTAAATACTGCATATTTTTGAATCTCTCAGGAGCTGTTCGACAGGATATTCCCGTGTATAACCGTATCCACCATAAACCTGGATAGCATGTGTACAAACTTCAAAAGATTTGTCAGCACAGTATGCCTTAACGATCGGAGTCAACAACTCAATCAACCCCTGCCAGATGGATTTATCTGCATCATTTTCAGCTGTCTGAACTTTATCGAAGCAGAGCCCCACATAATAGTTTAAACTGCGCATCCCTGACACATGAGCTTTCATCCATATCAGCATCCGACGTATGTCCGGATGATTGATAATGGGGACCTGGGGAGCCCCCGGATCTGCCATTTTCAGAAGATGCTTTCCCTGCAATCGCTGCTTTGCATACTCAACAGCATACAGGTAGGAACTACTGGCCAGCGCAAGTCCCTGCATACCCACTAATAAACGAGCTTCATTCATCATATGAAACATGGCCCGCATGCCCTTATTCTTCTCGCCCAGGAGGAGGCCTCTGCATTTTCCGGACGCCCCCAGAGTCACGGAGCACGTGGCGCTGCCATGAATTCCTAATTTTTCTTCAATTCCGTCACACCGAACATCGTTTAAATCACCAAGGCTTCCATCATCATTGACCCATATTTTGGGTACGATGAAAAGGGATATTCCCTTGGTGCCGTTGGGCGCACCCTCAATCCGCGCTAACACAGGATGAACGATGTTTTCGGTAAGGTTCTGTTCCGCTCCGGTAATAAATATTTTATTGCCGGTGATGGTATATGTACCATCCGGATTCTCTACAGCAGAGGTGGTCAGGGCGCCCACATCCGATCCAGCCTGGGGTTCCGTTAAAAACATCGAGCCTCCCCATTTGCCGGAATACATTTTTTCAAGAAAAAGCATTTTCTGTTTCTCAGTACCAAATGTTTCAATCAACTTGCCGGCTCCGTGAGCTATACCCGGATAAATCATGAAAGCGCAGTTTGCCCCGTGAAAATACTCAGCACAGGCATTGGCAACAACAGTCGGCATTCCCTGCCCTCCAACAGCAGGATCATCAATGGTTGCGATCCATCCCCCTTCACCAAGAAGCCTGAAAATTCTAATAAAGGAGGCGGGGACTTTTACCTTTCCGTCTTCAAAGACGCAACCTTCCCGATCGCCTTCGGCGTTGGTGGGAAGTATCTCTTTGATAGCAAAGGTTCGTGCCTCGGTAACAGTCATGGTGACGGTCTTTTTATTAAATTCATTAAATTGTTTCGACTGCGCAAGTTTTTCGATATCCATTTGCTCAAAAAGTACAAAATCAACATCGCGTCGGTCTGCAATAAGTTGTGCCATTTGTCTATTAATCCTTTTCTTTAATTCGTGGCGGTTTTCAGTTGTTGATGTGTGCAACGGTACTGAGAAGCTTCCCGTTGCTTCGGTTCAAAAAGATCGTAATGCTTCTACGATTCTTAATGACTTCATCATATTGTCCAAAGAATGCTTCTTCACAGATTGTTTAACCAATACAAGAATTGTGCCATCAGAATGCGAAATTTCTGACTCAGTTCATGAGAGAAGTAGAAGCAATATATATGATCACCTTGGTTGAATACGCGCTTTAATTTGTTTTTAAATGCACTAATGACAGGAAAGGAAGAGTATATAGGAGACAGAACAGGTTTCGGACAAATTGGCTGTTTAAATGTTATTTTGTCCGACACATTCGATTTAGAAGTAATCGTGATATCCAGCACAATCGAGATCCGCTTCATTGACGGAGCTAACCATCTTTTTGAAGAGGATCCCTTGTGCGCGGATCAGTTGATAGAGAATGACTGCCTGAAACCACTCTGGGAAACCAGTGCCATATTGCCGTTGAACGGTTCCTGATCCGTAAAAAACGCCATCCCGGAATCGGAAGAATAGACGCAATTTCCTAACCGGATAATTCTGATCCCCTATTAGATGTTTAACCTTTTGGCGATCACTTCTTTTAGCACTTCATTCGCACCGCCATAAATGCGCTGTACCCGGGCATCCACAAATAGACGAGAGATCAGGTATTCCCTCATATATCCGTAGCCCCCAAACATTTGCAGGCATTTGTCTGCTGCTTCAAACTGCATCTCGGTCAACCAGTATTTTGCCATGCTGACTTCTTTGACCACATCTTCTCCAGCCATATGTCTCGGGATTATGTCGTCTAAGAACGATCTGGCCAGTTGCACTTTTGTGGCAACCTCAGCCAGTGTAAATCGGGTATTCTGAAACTTTCCCAGAGTTTTCCCAAACAGCTTTCTGTTTTTGACATAATCTAATGTTATATCTAAAGCACCCTCGGATGCGGCATACGCACCGATGGCAACTATCAGACGTTCTTGCTGAAGATTATGCATCAGGTATTTGAAACCTTCGCCCTCCCTGCCCAGCAGATTCTCAACTGGAACCCGGCAGTCATCAAAAAAAATCTCAGACGTATCCTGGGCGCGCAACCCGATCTTTTTCAGGTTAGCACCTTTTCGATAGCCTTTTCTGTCTGACTCAATCACCAGGAGGCTGACCCCTTCGTGAGGTTTTTTAGTTTCCGAGGTCCGAACCGCCACGATACATAAGTCCGCCAGTTGTCCGTTGCTGATAAATATTTTTGACCCGTTAACAATATAATGATTGCCGTCTCTGACGGCAGACGTGGAAAGACTTGCCAAGTCAGATCCCGCATCCGGTTCTGTCATGGCGAGTGCAAGAATAGTTTCGCCGGAGATACACCCGGGGACCCATTTTTTCTTCTGGTCTTCATTGGCGTACAGTTCAATATATGGGAATACGATATCACTGTGGAGCGGCCAAAACAGGCTGCTTAAACCGTGATAGTTCAGTTCTTCAGCAATAATGGCGGAATACAGGAAATCAGCGCCTGCGCCGCCGTATTTTTCTTCCACTGAGGGGCACAAAAAATCGTTTTTTCCGGCTTCCAGCCAGACTTCCCTGGGGATGACGCCGGCGTCTTCCCATTCGTCATAAAATGGAATAATATTGTCTTTCAAATACGATCTGAATGATGTTCTAAACATGTCGTGTTCTTTTTTATAAATTTTCCGTTTCATTTTTTCTCCGAATTATTACATATCAAACAGGATGACAATTGATCAGAATAAATTAATGTTAGCCCTTGCTGAAATTTTTCTTTTCTATTCAACTTTACTTTGCATCTGCCGCAGAAGATAATAAATAATATACTTTAAAGGACCTTGGATTTCTTGCATGGCCATCGCTACTTTTTCCAAAAAAATTGTAGCGCCTGCTGCATAAGCCCTTTCCATCAATTCACGTTCCGGGTGCATCGTATAGCATATTATCGGTATGTCAGGGAAAAACTCCCGGATTCCTTTTACAGAGTCAATGGAGATATCCGTAGCGCGAAAGCGATCTCCGTATTTTCGCTTCGCATCTTCCGGCCAAAAAAGATCAAGCAGTACCAGGTCCGGTTTTTCTTTTTTAATAAGTTCCTGACATGAATCAATATCACCACTTTTAATAAGCTCAAGGCGGACCCCGGTTTTTGTTTCAGAATCACCAAGTCCCTGCTCCAGAGATGCTATCCAATTATCGTCCCATACAAGTTGATCCAGAGGGAATTGTTTCCTGAAAAGAGGACTAAATATGTCATCAAGGAATAATATTTTTGCGTTCATAATGATCTCCTTTTTTAATTGGTTATAATGGGAAAAATAAGATGCGTTTGGTAGGGTTTCTCATTTATGTTCACACTCCCCTCAAGATATTTCATCTCCATCTCTATTTGCTTTATTCCCCGGCCTGAAACAGTATTGTATTTTTCACCATTATCCGTAAAAATAACTTCAATGGACTTTTCCTTCAGCTCAATGATAATGTCAATTCTGCCGACAAATGAAGACTTGTTTGCCTGAAAGGCAGTTATTGCCCGCACACTATTGGAAAACAGATTTTCAAAGATGGTTTCCAACTGTTCTTCACTGGCAAAAATGCGTTTTTCTGATATGCGATCGTCCATTAGGTTAAAAGAAATTGTAAAATAGGGGTGTTGTGCCATTTTACGATGAATAAAAGCACGCAACCACGACGCAAAATAGATGCTTTTTTTGCGCCATCTTAATATTTTGCCTTGTTCATGGAGTTCAACAAAAAGATTGTGAATACCTTCTAAACACTTGAGTGCAGTATCATCTTTTAAATTGATCGGATCAGTTTTCGATATCATAGCTGTTTTAAGTGCACCCAGCATATAAAACCCGGGATTATGAATCTTATTGCTGACATCTGATAATTGCTGAATAATCCTTTCGTTTAACAAAAATGAGCGGAGCAATGAATTATATAAGGATAGAAAAGAATTCATATGCAAAAACTGCCAAAACTCCGGTCGCAGAGAGCCAAGGATAATTACCCCCAATTCCTGGCTTAACATGTGTAAAGAATAGATCACATATGATTTAATCCTGCTGAGGCCAACTATCAAAAAATTTCGATCCTCTGTGCTGAGATCGGATAACTGATCAACCCTGCGCTGTAAACGACACATACGCTTATCGCCGGCTTCTCCTTCTACGGGAAAAACTGAATCTTGCTCATCACGCAGGACGCTCCCGCCTGAAGGAACAAAATCGTTAAGTAGTATCTCCCGGACTTCTCCGCCATTCCATATCACTACCCGGAACCTTGCGTCAGTTATATGGCCTGTTTTAAAAAATGCTATTACAATATCGGCTGCGGACAATTTGGTATAAGGTTCAATAATATCTCTATAGTCAAGGGGTCTATTCGAGGCGAGCAGTCTTGCCATCTGAAGAAGCTTTTTTTGAGCCGTGTTTAATGCGATTCTGTTTCTGATATCTATGACGTATTCCATAATCAACGCGCCGTAGTTCGTGGCAAAATCGTCAAGCGACTCTTTTTCTTTACAAGAAAAAGGCTTTTTTTGACGGTAGCGGCTGAGTTCGATGGTGCAGAAAATATCAACTCCTCTTTTTAACGGCAGGATAATTATACTGGCAACAGGCTTTTTGATTTCGGTTACATATTCATCGCTCATTGTCGAGGTAATCTCAAGAAACGGATTGGGATGCCCTCCTATAACTTCCTCCCAGATATTTTCAATGACAAGACTCTTTCCGGATGAGACAACCATACCTGTAAATCCATGGTAAGGATCATAAAAGTTGAGCGTAGACCCTTTTCTCTGCCAAGGCATGCCATCTTTAATAATGCAAAGTTTTTCTGACCTGCCCCCCGTTGGAAGCAGGTTGATTTGTCCGATATCCGCACCAACCTGCATCATGAGCAGCGATAACACTTCAAAAAGGATCTGATCAACTGATGATTCTTCGCTGGATATGGCTAAAACGGCAATTTTCTCCAAGAGTCCGCTTATGTTTATCTTCTCAATGGAGTGATATTTTGGGAGCATAGTACATCCGTATAAATTAACAACGTTAGGGATTCATTTACTTTCAAGCATTGAAAGGGCCCGGCTATATTTCCTGCCCCATGTCAAGAATTGGCCTTGTTTTGATAATATCAAATATAACCAGATGTTTAAGCAGATTAGCGGCGTCACCGACCTTTGCCCGAACGCCGGCCTTCATCCGATCAAACATATCACCACCGTCTTCGACCGATTTCACTTTTAGATAGATACGACAGCCTTCGGTTTTCATGCCCGTGTTTCCCGGGAGTACAACCAGCAGTGCAGCATGGGGGTTTTGCTTCAGGTTGGCATAAGTGTTGTTGTCTCCGAGCATAAGCATCATAGTTGTCTCATCAGACAGTAAAAATGAGCCAAACATGGCAACATTTGTTTCACCGGCTTTATTGGCGGTACTTAAAACATTCATCCTACCCGTAACAGAGAGATACTCTTTAACTTTTTCGCTGATCACACTCATGATATCTTCCTTTCCTGTTCGGATTCAGCATAGTGATCATAATAAAACAGTCTCATTAATGATTTTATAAAACCTCGCCAACTACTTTAATAAACTCATTAACAGTACCAAGATTTCCGGTCAGCTTTGTGAGCTGTCCTTTTTTTAATTTAATTGTCCCCATGGTCAGTGCCATCACCACATTTCTTTTACCGCTGAAAACTTCAGCAAAAACCCCTGCCTTTGCCTCAAGGATAATATCCACATCTTTATCGGCCTTTGTTCCATACCAGAACGGGTCACAAGTGGGAAACCACATGCCGAATCCAGTATCATTGGTTACGTTTGCCTTACTATCCTTCAGTACTTTGAATTGAAAATTACTGTCAAAGCCTTTCCCTTTTTTTTGAAAATCCTCACTATTCTTAAGCTTTTCGACTAAAGCATTCACCCATTCTTCGCTGAATAATTTCATAGGTTTTCTCCTTTTTATGTTAACCTTTCATGATAGTGGATTAATGCGGTCGGAAGAATGACTTACACACTCAATTCCGCAACATGTGTTTTATTTTTCAGCAGCGTCCATTTTAAGAGTTTTTCAACTGCTGAAGGCAACTGTCCGAAATGGTCAATAAACTGTATAGTCCTTCCATACTGCTTCCGCATGGCGTCGCGGTCTTTATACGCAACTCCAAGGGTCACAAGATGGATATGCATAGTTCTGCAAAGATTGATTCCGAACTGCACATCGCATCCAAAATTCGATTCACCATCCGTAATATGAATAATAAACCGCCGTCTTTTATCATCCGGCATAAAATGCGCCGCTGCAATGATCGCCTGACCGGATGCCGTTTGTCCGCAGGGTGGAAGGGACAGGATACGATTTTCTTTGATCAAATTTGAAATCATGCAGACTCCCTCCACCTCGAAATAGGCGGATGCTTGGAGCCGGTTCTGAAAACCGGAAAACGCATTATGTATAGTTCCCAGGGTGTTTTCCACCATTCGCCACTTTGGGCCTTTCATGGATCCGGTTGCATCGACCAGCAAACAAATGTTCCAATCCAAAAGTGGGATTTTTTGTTTTTCCAGAAAACAGCGCCCGTTTATCGGTGCCCGATACAATTTACGGCGGTCTACTCTTCCGGATGTAAGCCCCCTGGTTAAAATTGTCCTACGATCCGAATATTTCTGTAAAATCCCTTTCAAGCGGGCTACGAGTTTGTAATCGATTACCGGATGAGCAGGGATATTGAAATCCCACCTTGAAGTGGGAACAATGTCTTCGTTATCAGGACCGACAATTGATCGAATAATCGGCGTTATATCCGATGAATTGTAAGCAAGCCTCTCTTCTATATTCTGGATCGTAGCTTTAGACAGGTGGTGTTGGGAGCGGTTTACCCGCTGTTTTATTTTTTTGTCCTGCAGAGCGGCCTCCGGATACCAGCAAAGCGTTTTGTCAAAAACCTTCCATGAGGAGATCAACCCTTTGATTTTTTCCCAATAGTCAACATATAGCTGACTTCTGAGTTCACAGCGGCCGGTAGCACCTTTGGTTAATCCGCCGATTTCCTTCAATCCATGTCCCAAATCAATCAATATGTTCAGGGGTGTTTTGTAAGATGCATTAACGTTTGAAATGTTTTCCCCAAAAAAAATCTGCCACCAATGGAGAACCAGCGCATCAACGGAGATGGCGCCTTTTCCCAAAATGCGTGATGCCTGTTCCATAGCCACCCTTCTGGCAATACGGGTATATAGCCCCAACACGGATTTTTCAGCTATAGAATCTACGTATATATCTTCCCCTTTATTAATGATTTTATGGAAAATTATTTTTTCAGACATTTTTATTTCAGGAATGTTCTCATGCACTTTTTTCCACAGGTAATTACTCCATTCAGTCTGATGCATGGCTTCGTGGACAACGATACCGACAAGATAATCGAATTTTCGGGGCGGGACAGGATACTTTCCCATCATTGAACCGGGATCAAGTATAATATGTCCACTTGTATTGTGGGACATTCCGGCCCATTCGATCTGCCCCACGTTCCTGCCGATATAGCCGGCAACTTTGTTAAGTGCGCGAAGAATATTTGCCAGCTCGGAAGCTTCAATCGAAGATGTGTTTTTTCTCCAATAATCAGATATACTGGATTGATTGCTACAGATCAAATCAAGGAAATCATCTGCGGTGTCGTCTTTAGATAAATTACTCCCGATTTCTGATTTTGGATCATACATATTATACTTATTAATAAATTTTGTAGCCCGCGCCGGCATCACTATTTTTTTCTCCTGTTTTTACGTGAATGGAAAGGAGAACAGACTCAAGAACATCTCTGCTTACCTGCAGGCTGTTAATGAAGGATTCCCGGACAGTCGCACCTACAGCCACCATTTCTGCAATCATCAATGTATGTCGGGTAGAAACGATAACCGGTTCCTTCGTGTTCCCTCTCAACTGGTTGGCGATATTTACGATGGTAAGGGCGTCGGGTTCCGGAATACCGGCTTTAAGGTGCAGCACCTTGGTTTCGATGTCCATAGGCAGGTAATCAAGGATTGTCGTATAGAACCGATCCCGCAAAGCTGCATCGAGCGCTTCAGTTCCTATAAACTCTTCGCCTTCGTTTAGCGTGGCAAGAAAAACAACGCCATCTGCTACACGGATCTCTCCTATTTCATCAAGCCATACTTTTCTGCCCTCAGCCAGGACCGAAAAAAGCATATTCAAAGCCTTGGGGTGCTCCGGCCGATTTATTTCTTCCAAATGGACCACGCAATTTGGAGTCTGAATCGCCTGGGGAAAGAGAAAAGTCTGATAATAGGTCTCTCCATCCTTTAGCCGGTGTTCTCCAAATAATTGGCCGGGTTCAGAAAGAATGCCGATTTGAAAAGTTGCCAAAGGACGATTATTCCGAGCTGCGAACTGTTTCACCAGTGTGGATTTGCCGCACCCCTGCTTGCCGGCAATCAGAACATTTACAGGATGCTTTTTTGAAAGTAAATTGATGCGTTCAAGATTCTTGATCGTCTCTTCCTGTAAATAAAAATTTTTCTCAGCAAAGGGAATTGTACTTTCGAGGTTAAATTTCGCCATTTCTTCTTATCACTTTCATTGATGGGCTCGTTAAAAATCACTTTGGGCCGTTTTTGTACTCATAACGTATTTTAATTTAATGATGAAAACCTATATTTTGACTTTATACGAGATCATCTTCCTAAAACGGTTTATAAAAAAATAGCTCTTTGACGTTTTTTGATAAACGTGTTCAGCGCCGGAATGTTCCACCTGAGATTCATTGCACGTAATTTTCGAATTATTTCTTTCGCCTCCGCAAGACGATCTGGACCATCCGTGTTCGCAATCAATCCCAGTTCTTTGGACAACTCTTTCATTTCCTCCTGTTCTCTTTCCAGAGCTTCGGATCTTGAAAACAGACATTTGTTCCCGCACCTGGGGCACTCGCGGAGATCAGCCTCCCCGCATGCCGGTCACCCTGCTTGGCAAAGATATTTAAAGTCATTATACTCGGAGGAAAATCCGCATTTGATACACGTCAAATCCATTTTATCCGCTCCTTACGCATCCTGGTTCTAAAACGACAAATCCGGTCCGTAACACTCTTTAAATTGAAGGCGCTGGATCGTTGTCATTTCATAAATTTTGCATCTGACGTTGCCCTCTTCGATAATGGGGATCCGCGCATTCGGTAGCGTCCGTGTCAATAACATCCATTTTGGCATAGAATTTACATTTTGAAGCGTCCTGATTGAAAATGATCATATAAGCCGCTTCTCCTTCCATTATATAAACCGGGGAATTATCAATACAGCTTCCCATTTTAAGAACCGTGCAAAATCCTCTGCCATCGGACGAATATGCACTTTCAGAAAAATTTTTGCATTTGGCGCAAGCTTTTTCCGGAACAACCTCCCGTCCTTCCACACCCTTTTGCGCAGACGTATTTTTGGACATTGCATCGCGCATTAGACCCCAATCACCACCCCGTGCTTTTCTTATTGACATGACATTCTCCTTATTAACGCCTTTATAAACAAGCTGTTAAAAAATTCTCGCTCCCAACCGGTAAATACCTCGAAGATAGATTTTGTTATTCCGCGCTACGGTATTTTTGCAGAAAGAAACTTCAATGAAGTTCCTTGGAAGTTGCTTTCACACTTATTACTCGGGGAGGGTAGGCTCCCCCCGCCATTCGAATAATACTCAAAGATTCCACACCCGCCTGGCACTAACACGAGCTCATCCTGTTGACGTACTTTTACGAGTCCGTCAACAGGTCACTGCACATTTTTTCCATATACGCACAACAATCATCATACAGATACATGAGTTTCGAATCTATATAGATTGGAAACTCATGTATCGGACAGTTAATTTGTAGCCAAATCTTCAACCCCGGCTGATTTGCCCCACGGGGCATCTCCTGCTTTAATAGTCCTTACCGACTCACCTTTAAGCTGATCAACTCCAACCCATTCACGGCATTTTGGACACTGCCGCATGCTTAATGATGCATCGATCCGGGGATTATAAAGATACCGAAAATCGCTTACGGGCGCTTCAAAACCGCAACCAAAGCATTTCATTTTTATGCTCCTTTACATATGTTTATAGAGAGGCCTGTTATTTTTACACGGCAGATAAAAAATACCATTCGGAGGAAAAGTACTCCCCTTGTCGTTTTTATTTAAAGCCCCACAACAGTTCTCTGAATGATATTATCCTGAGTTTTCCGGCTGATATCCACAAAGTGCGCGCTGTATCCTGCCACCCGCACAATCAGCTCAGAATATTTTTCAGGATCCTTCTGGGCCGCCCGCAGACTCTTGTCATCCACCATATTAAACTGCACGTGATCGAGACCCAGATCTGCCCAGGTCTTCATATAGGCATTCCAGAGCTTGTACCCATTTTCCCCAGCCATCTGGGTCGGCGAAAGACGCTGATTCAACAGAAAGGCGCGTCCGTCTTTTACATGGTCGAATTTACTGCACGACTTGAGCACAGCGGTGGGGCCTTTCTTGTCCAGGCCCGGGCCCGGAGAAATCCCGCCGTCATAAAGCGCATCTCCCAGACGCCGTCCATTGGGCAGGGCGCCCACAAGGCTGGCATAATGGATATTCCCGCTGACGTTTTCAGGTAATGCCGGCCAATT
Organism: Deltaproteobacteria bacterium; assembly: GCA_016219185.1. GTDB lineage: Bacteria > Desulfobacterota > Desulfobacteria > Desulfobacterales > Desulfatirhabdiaceae > RAAP-1. The sequence continues at coordinate 2,195 of JACRBZ010000061.1, read as the reverse complement.
GTTGCCGCTGGGACATTTGATCTCGTGGGAATGTCTGGCCACTTCCCTCAGACAACGGACCATAATATTATCCACGTAATCATCGTCATTGCCCCACTTGGGCGCATTTCTAACAAACTCCAGCCGCATTTCTTCATACCCTTCCCAGTCAGCCTCAAGGGCGGTGATGAGCTCATCCATGGTGTATTTCTTTTCATCAAACACCAGTTTTTTAACAGCAGCAAGGCTGTCCGCGTTTTCCACCCAGGTGAAAAATGTCACCCAGCAGTTTCCGCGTTCGCCGATTGGGCTGACTGCGTCAATGCCACTTTCCACCGATCTCTCCGATATACTGGAGAGAAAGGGCCTTCCGAACAATTCAGGGTCCTTTGACCTGCCCAGATTAACCGTTCTGACCAGAATGTTCATCAGCCATTCCATCTGGGAAACCCATGCCTGGAAAAGCTCTTCAAAGTTATTGAATTTTCTTGGATCACCTGTTTTCGGGCCCATTTGCATGTTGACCACCCGGTCATAACCGTCTGACAGGGCATACTCGATCATCTTAGCACAGTTGGCAGTCGCCGAAGCCATGCGCATGGGCTGGAATCCGTGTTTGGTGGGGGGGCACGGAGACATGCAGGCCTGATGCACCCAGGTTCTGGCCTCCTCGATCGGATGGCCGTACCAATGCACGGTGTTTTCGATTAGAATCGGATCGTTACGCATGGAGGGGTAGCCAAGCCCGTGCCGGAGGCACTCAAAGCATTCTCTCATGACCTCATCCTTGACCTCGGGATGCCAACGAAAACCGAATGTGGGGTTGGATACCCGTACAAGCCGGGCGGCCTGCATAAAAGCAATAGTCAGATCGTTGCAGGCATCCGAACCGTCCTTGTTCACACCGCCCATCGTCCATACCCACGTGCCGGTGATTCCCTGGAGCCCTTCCCGGGCCCACCGGGGAGCGAAAAGACCGATCTCATAGGTTCGGATCATGAATTCTCCAACCAGATCAAGGGCCTCTTCCTTTGTCAGCCGTTTGTCGATATTGACGTCCTTGTCATAATACGGCCCGTGATAATAATCCGGCCGGCACGGCATGGCGCCTTCATAAGCCTCATGCCTGGCAAAAACCTGAATAAAATGTCCTAGTTGAAAGGATTCCTGCAAATTTCTCGGCGGTTTTGCCGGTACTTGCTGACAGGTTTCTGAAATCCGTAGCAGTTCTTCCTTGCGTTTCGGGTCGGTCTCAAAATTATCAGCGATGATCCGTGCCAGACGCGCATAACGTTCAGCATTGATGATACACGCTTCAAGAATGATCTGCATGGCTTCCCAGTTAAGCATTTTATCATATAAGGGCAGAATGTCCGGCCCCGGATTGCCGGACGTTCTCTTTTCAGCCTCATCCAAATGGTTGTTGATTTCCTCGATAATGTCCTCAAATCCCCGCTTGCCAGTCAAAATATATTCATAATCCTTGCCGGAATAACCATAAGCCGACGAGGGGGTTCCCCAGCCGATAACACCGCTCATGAACTTGACCAGGTCTTCCGGAGCAAGGATCCTGCCCAGCCTGTCTATTGCTGTTTTTCCGGCCCAGTAATCGGTAAGCTCAGCAATGACCTTAAGAGAGTCATCCTGGGGTTCAGGGATCAAGCTTGGTTCGTTGTATAATTCCTCGTTAACCATACTGGCACCCTCAGGTAGCCAGTGTAGAGAGTTTGGCAGCCCCCCTGCATACCCCACAAGCTGCGCATGATCGGTTATGAAAATCGTTTTCTTTTTAAAAACTTCGGCCAAGGCTTTTGCCTTCCTCAACATCTGTGGATCACGGTCATTCTCTTTCCATGCTTCGGTAAAAAGAATTGGACGTTCAATGTCAACTTTAATCCCAGGATTGTAAGTGCCGCCGATAGCCCCTTTCTTCCATACGGCTTTTCTCAAGTAGTCTAACCGGCTGGAACGTTTTTTTTCAGCAACCCACCACCATTCCTGGTTTTCCATTGCTTTATTTATTTCTTCTGATTGTTTTGCCGCTACCTTTGCCATTTTTATATCCTCCTGATAAATTAATTTTTCTTAAATTGATCGCATTTTGATGCCTCTGTGTCCGCAGCTACCGGTTTTGCCTTGTAGTAGGCCTGCCTTGGATCGACCACTCGTTGAACACAATCTCCTGCTGAAGGATCATCTTCAAATGGGAAATAATT
>JACRBZ010000059.1 GCA_016219185.1 Deltaproteobacteria bacterium | reverse complement strand
CTCCCCGTTTCAAGATCATTTCTTCAGTGCTTCTTCGATCAATGGCAAGAAGCTGGCGGCAGATTCCTTATTTTCTTCCATAGTCTTTCTGGAGTGGAGATTCCGCACCAAACCGGCCACTGATTCCGTTCCAAATCGGCCACCCATTCCGTTTGAAATCGGCCACCTATTCCGACGGAAATCGGCCGGGCATTCCGATTCAAATCGGCCACCCCTTTGAGAGGTAAAGTGACGCTGGATAATTAAACCCGAAGCCGTTAAAGCTCCTGAAAAAAAAGGGAGACTTGTAATGGCCAATAGGAGGTTATCCATGCGCAAAATTAAGGAAGTATTAAGACTGAAATGGGAGAAAGGTTTCTCCGCACGTCAGATTGCCAAAAGTTGTGACATCGCCCGGAGCACTGTCAAAGATTATCTGGATCGGGCTAATTTCAGAGGACTTACCTGGCCTCTGACCGAAGATCTTGACGACGCTGCCGTAGAGCATATGCTGTTTCCTCCAGCCACAGATATAGATACCGATAAAAGGCTTATGCCTTCTCTGGAGGGCATTCACCAGGAACTGAGGAAGAAGGGCGTTACCCTCCAGCTTCTCTGGTATGAATACAAACAGGTCAACCCCGACGGATATCAGTACAGCCAGTTCTGCAAACACTATCACCAGTGGGCCGACAAACTTGACGTCTGCCTCCGACAGACATACCGGGCCGGGGAAAGATTGTTCGTCGACTATGCTGGTCAGACCATCCCAATAACAGATCCCCTTACTGGAACAACCAGGGATGCTTATCTATTTGTAGCCACCCTGGGCGCCAGTAATTACACATTTGCCTGGGCCAGTTTCTCTCAGGACCTGCCCTCCTGGATCAGCGCCCATGTTCGCGCCCTGGATTTTTTTGGCGCCGTCCCGGAGATAATCACGCCCGATAATTTGTTGTCGGGCGTCACCAAACCTTGCTACTATGAACCGGACATCAATCCGACTTATCTGGACATGGCCCTCCACTATGGCACAGTTATTATCCCCACGCGGGTTGCCAAGCCAAAGGACAAGGCCAAAGTGGAGGCGGCAGTAAAAATAGCCGAAATGTGGATATTAGCCGCTCTGAGAAACCATACCTTCTTCAGCCTGGCAGAACTCAACAAGGCCGTCGCGGAAAAGCTTATCGAGTTCAATAACCGCAAGTTTAAGAAGATGGAAGGTTGCCGGCGAAGCCTCTTTGAGACCATCGACAAACCGGCGCTGAAGCCACTTCCCCTCTATGCCTATGAATATGCCGAATGGAAGAAGGCCACAGTCAACATTGACTATCATGTCGAGGTCGATGCTCATTACTACAGTGTTCCCTATCAGCTTGCCAAAGAGCGGGTCGATGTCCGTTTTACAGCCTCTACGGTTGAGATCCTGTTCAAAAACAAACGGGTTGCCAGCCATGCGCGGAGTTACAACAAATGGCAGCATACTACTTTAGCGGAACATATGCCTAAGGCCCACCAGAAATATCTGGAATGGACACCCTCCAGAATCATCACCTGGGCCGGCAAAAACGGTCCCCAGACCGAAGCGCTGGTCACCCTGATTCTCGAAAGCCGGCGTCACCCGGAACAGGGTTATCGCTCCTGCATGGGGGTCATTAGGCTGGCCAAACATTACTCGGAGGTGCGTATCGAAGCTGCCTGCGCTCGTGCACTTTCTCTGAATGCCTGTTCCTACAAACACGTAAAATCCATTCTGGAAAAAGGCCTCGACAAACAGCCTCTTCCTCCGTCTACCGATTCTGTAACGCCCGTTCATCATTATAACATTCGGGGAAAAGATTACTATCACCACCTGGCTGCGCCTGCCTGTGCCGAAAGCCTGTCTGCCTGCGTTCCCCTGCCTACTGCCCCAGCGGGGCAGGAAGGCGCACAAGCAGAAAAGGAGGCCGACCATGCTTAATCAACAGACTATCGAAAAACTCCTCGCCTTGAAACTTGTCGGCATGGCCGAGGCATTTAAAGACCAAATGATGCAACCGGATATCGACAGACTCTCCTTCGAAGAACGCTTTGGTCTTATTGTTGACCGCCAGTGGACCTGGAAAGAAGACCGCCGCATGCAACGGTATCTCAAAGCGGCAAAACTAAAGCTCAATGCCTGTGTCGAGGACATAGACTACCGAACACCCCGGGGGATCGATCAATCCGTTATAATGCGCCTTATCTCCTGTGATTGGATCCGACATCACCAAAACATCATCATTACCGGCCCCACCGGCGCGGGCAAAACCTTTTTAGCCTGCGCTCTAGCCAACAAGGCCTGCCGGGAAGGATACCGGACCTTTTACATCCGCAGCCCCAAATTATACTATCAACTGGCTGTCTCCAGAGGGGATGGCAGTTATGGTAAAATGATCAACAAACTGGCCAAAACCCAAATCCTGGTCCTCGATGATCTGGGACTTGCCCCTATGACTGATCCAGAAAGAAGAGACCTTTTAGAAGTTATTGAAGACCGACACGGGAGCGCATCGACAATCATTACCAGTCAACTGCCGATAGAGAACTGGCATGAACATATTGGCGATCCTACTATCGCCGATGCCATTCTCGATCGTCTGATTCATAACGCCCATAAAATAAACCTGAAAGGAGGATCCATGAGAAAAAAACATTCCGGCTTGACCAAATAATGTCATTATGAGAAAGAACTAAAAGCCAGCGTCGCTTCGCTCCGACAGGGTGGCCGATTTGGATCAGAACAGCCGGCCGTTTTCAGTCGGAACAGGTGGCCGATTTGGATCGGAACGACCGGCCGATTTCATCGGAATCAGCAGTATGGACACGAAGCCTTTGATGTGCGGGACATCGGGCTTAAGGGAAGCAAAGACCATCAGGTTGCGGCTTTGGCTCAGAGCGAAGGTTTATGTCTCGTGACTGGCGATTTCGATTTCTCAGATGTTCGGAACTATCCACCTG
>JACRBZ010000058.1 GCA_016219185.1 Deltaproteobacteria bacterium | reverse complement strand
TCTTGCAGCCCAGAATCCCATCCACCATAGCATTGAAAAGATCCATATACAGGCCGTATTCATTGGGACGGCCGGAATAGTATTCCGCGTATTCCTGGGTATTGCCGCCGGTACAAAAATCCTTGTCGCCCATGGCGGTAAATCAGGCAGCGATCACCGAACTGTCCGCGGATGCCCGCTGAAAACCGGCGATAACGCTCTTGACCATTTCCGTGGTGTAAGAGTTGTACTGGCCGGGGTTGTTCAGGGTAATCCAGGCGGAATAAAGCCCTTCCACCGGTTTCCCGGCGGCATCCAAAACCGGTTTTTTCTCAAACATCACGCCAGGGGCCTGGGCTGAAAACTGCGCTTCGCTCCAGAGAAAATGATCTTTCGTGCCCGATTCTCTCGGCAACCAGCTCAAGTCGGTCATAATAATTCGTCTCCTTTGTCGTGCAATGCTGTCTTTAATTTATACGGATGGCAACAAATTTACAATATAAGTACAATGAAGCTACATTACAGCTACTCAGGGTTTTGTCAAGAAAAATCTGAAGAGATGGTTAAAAGTGGGCGCTGGAAGGGAATTGAAAAAGAAAGTGGATCAGTAATCCGGTTGAGAATTTCGGAAGAACGCGGCGGTTTTTGCCGCGATCTTCTTGAACCGGCCGGTTAACCCGTGATACCTGTGACATGGGAAAGTACCTCACCCATGAGCCTGTTGATTTCCGCATATGCGGCGTTTTTTATTTGCCGAAGTTCGGCTTCGGTTTGGATGTAGGGCCCCGGGACCAACTCGTCGCCGCAATTGTCCAAAATGGCTCTGGCGCTTTCCGGAGTCGTTTCGAGATGGAATTGCAGGCCGATGACGCGCCCGATTTGGAACGCCTGGTTTTCGCATGCCGCACTTTTTGCCAGGCGGACTGCCCCGGAAGGAAGATCGAAAGTTTCGCCGTGCCAGTGGAAAACCGTGCATTTTTCGGGGAAGCGGAAGGTGTTTGACTCGCCTGGCGTTGCTTCGATCGGAAACCATCCGATTTCCTTTTGCGAATTTCTGTAAACGCGCGAACCCAGTGCACTGGCGATGAGCTGCGCCCCCAGGCAAACACCCAGCACCGGGATGCCTTTCTCCACTGCATCACGAATGAACTGTTTTTCAGGGCGGAGCCATGGCAGGGCCGCTTCGTCATTGACGCTCATGGGTCCGCCCATCGCGATGACAAGATCAATGTCTTTTATTGGCGGGAGCGCCGAATCCTCGAAGAACCGAGTATAGGTCACTTCGGCTCCTTGATTCTCCAACCACGAAGCCATGCTGCCGATGCCTTCAAATTGCACATGCTGCAGAACGTGTACTTTCATTCATTTTCCCGTTCTATTTTTTGGGTTCAGACGGAGAACCGATGGCCGAAAAGGGTATGTCCTGGATCGCATATTCCCGTGAATCCTTGAAGTTATAGTGCCACCATTCTTCCGGATAAACAAAGAAGTAGCCATCCTGTTCCATGGCTTTTCGCAGCAGATCCCGCCGCGCCCGTTGTTCAACCGTTCCGCCCGTGTAGGTGACAAAGGAGCGCTCGGTCATTTCGTCGTAGGCGCCCGTCATTTCCACCTCGCGGCCGGTCCGGAGGTCGAAAAGTCCGACATCCACCGCGCAGCCCCGGTTGTGAACCGAGCCGACTGCCGGATCTGCTACGAACACTCGCTTTTCCGGCGGCGTGATATCCCAAAACAATTTGGTGACCGACCAGGGTCGATAGGCATCATAAACCACCAGGCCGTAGCCTTGCGCTTTCAGCCGCCGGTGAACCGACAAAAGCGCATCGGCTGCCGGACGTTGAAGAAATGCGCGGGGTTCGGAATACACCGCCTTGCCGAAAAAATTATCGGCTGTGGCGTAACGGATATCGAGTCTGATTGTTGGATCGAGTTTCACCAGCTCCACCAGTGCGCTGGGGCGGTAGGGACCAGGCCCCATCGGCGGCCCGGAAGGTGTTTGTGCCATCACGGCAGTGGCAATGCTCACGACTATGCAGAATATAGCAAGCAAACGATAATATTTTTTTACGAATGCCTCGATATCTTTTTGGTTCACACACACCTCCATTGTTTGTATTAGGGACTTGGAAGATTCCAATATACCGTTTACAACGACATGGCGACTTGGCAGACCGACTCGGTTTCTAAAACCGAGTCGGTCTCTGGGATGGACACAGACGGTATTTTTTAAATATCCAACTCCCTTATTTTAATAGCGAATCTGCGCAAGGCTCGACGCTTGTGTCTGCCCCCGGGTAGAACCGGCGCCTAATAATTCCTGTTAATGTGAAGACATTAGCAAAAGTACTAGCCAAAGGCAAGGGCGGAACCACGAGGAACAGGGTGAACGCGTTTGCTCTGGATGCCAAAGCGGCGCATGTTGACACAATGTTTTTCATTTGGTACATTCAATCAAGAAAATCTGTGTTTATGTTAAACACTTTTCCCCTCTTGTTTTTATGCGACCCACAGCAGGTCGGTTCACGCCCGTTGCTTAATTGTCGCGCATCATTTTTTTCATACAGTCTAAAACCATCATTCTGACAGGGAGAACTGCATGAAAATTGTCCGCATCATGGTTTTATCCGCTGCTCTCATTCTGGGGAACATCACCCTTTGTTTGGCTGAACCGGAATGCATCGGCATTGTCAAATCAGTCGCCCGGAATGTTATTTTCATTCGAAAAGGCGAGACAATCCCGGCGGCTGTGAACATGAAAATGATGGTCAATGACGTGGTAAGAACCGGGCCGGATGGGGCCATAGGGTTTATTCTGAAAGATGATACCGTCATTTCGATGGGTCCGGGAAGTGAGCTCGTCATTGATGATTTTTCTTTTGATCCGGTTGAGAAAAAAATGTCCTTTATTGCCAGAATGCTTCATGGAACGATTTCATATGTTTCCGGACAGATCGTTAAATTGTCTCCCGAATCCGTTCATTTCGAGACGCCAGTGGCAACCATCGGCATGAGAGGAACACATTTCCTGGTCAAGGCTGGTGATAATTAGAAAATAACCTCCACCCACGGATAATGGCATCTGCTTCAGGTTTTCAATGCCTTAAGGATGAAAGAATCAATGAAAAAAAAACGTGTTGCGTTGTTTCTGTTTCTCCTTTTCGCAGGTTTCAGCGGTTGCAGCAGTAAGCACATCATCGTTCTGGTGCCGGACCCGGATGGTTCCACGGGTCGTATTGTGGTTTCAAATCAGGCCGGAAGTGTCGAGATCGATACGCCATACCAGGCAACAAATATCCAGGACAATAATACGATCCCGGCACATCCGACACCTATGGATAAAGATAAAATCAATGCGATCTTTGCTGAAGCCCTTGCGATCCAACCAACGGCTCCCATCCATTTTCTGCTGTATTTTGAAAATGATATGGCCACACTTCATTCCGGTTCTCTGAGTGTCCTTCCAAAAATCGTTGAAACCATCATTGCCAGAAACTCCGTGGATATCAGTATTATCGGTCATACGGACACTACCGGGGACAAGAATTATAATTTGAAGCTGTCAACCCGCAGAGCTGAGTCTGTAAGCAGACTGCTGATCGAAAGGGGCATCAAGCCGGAATACCTGGAAATTTCTTCTCATGGAAAGGAAAACCCGCTGATCAGAACCGAAGATAACGTCAGCGAGCCCAGAAATCGCAGGGTTGAGGTCGTTGTCAGGTAATTATGAGTGAAAAATAATTTTCTGTTAATCATGCTTATCGTGGTTTCAGGGGGCACCACCGCTTCCATCTATTCATGGATCATCCACACGGCTCTGACACATCAACCCGAATGATTTTTGGGATGGGTTTGGTTTTGACATCCATCCTGATCGCAGCCTACCTGCTGAATCCTTCTATTGCCCAATTCTCCAACCATAAAATCACTGACATGATTCTGGCTTCTTCGCCGCCAAAACCCGTTTCCGGAAAAGTTGTGGTCGTGGATATTGACCAGGAAAGCCTTGCCAAATATGGCCAGTGGCCCTGGTCAAGACATCGGTTGTCAGATTTGCTGAGTAAAATAAATGGACTGGGTGCGATAAGTATCGGGCTGGATATGATTCTCTCGGAGCCTGACAGAACTTCTTCAATATCCGGGCAAAAAGCAAGTTCCGAAACGGGCCATCATGTTGATCATGAGGTTATTTCTTCTGAACTGACCGACCACGATGCAAAACTGGCAGAGACATTGTCGAGAGGACCCTTCGTTCTGGGGGTTGAATTTCTTTTTGAGGATGCCGGCAGAACAATCCGTCCCTGCCGGCTGCACCCGGTGAATGTGATTTGGGTTCAAAATTCGGTTTCCGATATCATTGAAAGACGATTTTTCACTGCCGGGAACATTGACTGCAATCTCGGCCTGTTCTCGAATGCCGTGTCCCATTCCGGATTTTTGAATGCCACGCCTGATTCGGACGGCATTTTGAGGCGGATGCCACTGCTGATAAGATATAATAATCAGCTTTTTCCTGGCCTTGCCCTTGCAACCCTGCTTCAGATCGAAAACACAAACCAGATCCAGTTCAGGGAAGAAAAAAGCGGGCACGGTTATGTGTGTTTGTCGCATGCAAGGATTCCCGTGGACGCCAGGGGAAACATGCGCATTAATTTTGCTTTAAAAACCAATGCGATCAGGCGCGTGTCCGCCCTTGACATTCTTGGTGGCAATGCTTCGGCAGACACGTTTAGCGGCAAAATTGCATTCATCGGCTCTTCCGCATCCGGATTGAAGCAGACCTATCAGACGCCCGGGAATCCTGTTTATACCCATGTGGACGTTCATGCACAATTATTGGAGACTATTTTAACAGGGAATTTTGTTTTTCGACCCCATGATTTCTTATTTTGGGAAGCCTTGTTCGGGATGGTCCTGGCGGCAGTGTATGGCCTGTGTATTGTACGGCTTGGATTTGCATGGAATGCGGTTATCGGCGTTATATGTGTACTATGCATATGGCAGGGAACGGCTGCGATTTTTCAATATAACGGTTATTTGTTTTCTCCATTTTTGCCGTTTTTGTTGGTTTCGTTCAATTTTGTTGTGTTAACCATTTTAAAATACTGGAAAAGTCAACTTGGCGCCAGAAAAATGACGGAAAGTACACTGGTGCTTCTAAAAGCGAGTGAAAACAAACTCAATGCCATCATTCAAACCATTCCGGATATCGTTTTTCTGCTGGATTCCACGGGAAAAATCACCTTTGTCAGCCCGGCGATATCGAAATACGCGTCTCAGCCTGAAGAGCTGATCGGGCAACCCATCATCGATCTGGTCGCACCCGAGGACAGGGCCAAGGCTACCTACAGAATCAATGAACGCCGAACCGGATGTCGGGCCGCATCGGCTATTGAATTACGCATGTTTTGGCAAGATCTCCATCGGAGCGATGCCGAGATACGGTATTTCAGCGTGTTGGCAGAGGGTATCTATCAAAAAGAGGCGCCCGATAAACTGCTTTTTCTGGGAACACAGGGGATTGCCAGGGATATCACCGAGCAAAAAATACTTGAAAATCAACTGCTGCAAGCCCAAAAAATGCAAGCCATCGGTAGTCTTGCCGCCGGCGTTGCCCATGACCTCAACAATGTCCTCAGCGGCCTGATCAGCTATCCGGATCTGCTGCTGCTGGACTTGCCGATGGACAGCCCACTGCGTCCAACGATAGCCAGTATCCAGAAGTCCGGGCAAAAGGCGGCATCAATGGTCCAGGATCTGCTCACGCTTGCCCGCCGGGGCGTGTTGATAAACAAGGTTTTCAACTTGAATACGATCATTACGGATTACCTGGCTTCTCCGGAGTTCAATGCAATCAAACACCGCCATCCAGCGGTTCATTTAGAGACCCATCTTTCCACGGAACTTCTGAATCTCAGAGGTTCTCCCTTTCATCTGTCCAAGGTGCTGATGAATCTGATCGGCAATGCCGCGGAAGCCATGCCCGCGGGGGGCGGTATCTCTTTATTCACCAGCAACATCTATCTGGATACGCCACTGAATGCTTACGAGACGATTCCGGAAGGTGAGTACGTCTGCTTCAGTATTACGGATGAAGGTGTCGGAATCTCGCGGGATGATACCAAACGGATATTCGAACCGTTCTATACCAAAAAAAAGATGGGAAAAAGCGGAAGCGGTTTGGGCATGACCGTGGTGTGGGCTGCCGTCAAAGATCATAACGGATATATTGATATTCAGAGCAGCGAAGGCGAAGGAACGCGATTTGATATTTATCTGCCGGCCACCCGGGATACGGCCGGCGAGGAAAACCTCAACGCTGTCCTTGAGGATTATGTCGGAACCGAGTCGCTCCTGGTAATTGATGACATCCCCGAACAGCGCGATATTGCCGTGAAGATGCTCGGCAAGCTGGGATATCAGGTAGCATCCGTTCCCAGCGGCGAGGCTGCCGTCGATTTTTTGCAAAAGCAGTCAGTGGATCTGCTGGTGCTGGATATGATCATGCCGGAAGGTATGGATGGCCTGGAGACCTACCGGCGGATCATCTCGATACACCCGGGCCAAAAAGCCATTATCGCCAGCGGTTATTCAGAATCAGACCGGGTCAGGACACTTCAGCAGCTAGGAGCCGGAGCCTATATTCAGAAACCTTACACGCTGGATAAAATTGGACTTGCGGTCCGTACGGAACTGGATCGACATTAGCCGTTGCCAGAAGCAGCTTCACGAATGACCGCTGCCAGTTGGGAAATCCGAAAATCCCGGCAAATGGACGTTTAAAAAGTCATCAATTCTTGAAAGCCTTTGTCAGCGACGTATCCATTACGGCCTCATAGCCGGTCAGCCGGGCGATAACCGAGTGATGGATATCCAGGAAAGTAAAGTCGCCCATCATCTTGCTCGGGCCCGCCTGTTTGATTTCGAGCACCGCGGTGACCCCGTCTTCCGGAAACCGGCTGCAATACTGGCGGTAACTGGCGCCAAAGCTGGGCAGGGAAACCATCCCTTTTTGCTCGAAGCACCAGACAATGGCCATCTGAAAGGCTGCGTCCAGAACCAGCGGATCGCCGATCCAGCGGCTGCGAAGGGGCTCTGTCGTCCACTGATCCGGCGGCGGGGCAGATGCCAGTTCCGCGACCATGGCCCGGGGCGAGAGGGTGAGGATGCGCTGAAGCCCTTTTAGGGCGTTGCCGTGAAATAGGATTTTGTCGTACACCTCTTCCATGGGCCGGCCGTAAGCATGGGACTTGTCCAGGTATTGGGAAAAGTCAAATTCCGGGGGCGCGGAGAGTTCGTTCGACAGGACTGCCCTGGCCCGGGTGTGAATAATCTCTTTTCCGTCCTTGAATCCGTCCCGGATTTCAATGTCCATCTCAAAATCAGGGCCATTTTTCCGGGTTTTTCCGGTCATCAGGCGGATGGTTTTTTTGCCGTCGTCCAGTCGGATTCCCTTGAGAAGCCGGATGTCGTCCAGGCCGGAAAGCTGAAGTCCGGGGTTTTCATGAAGCGCGCCATGGCCCAGCCATTCCGTGATGAGCGCAAAGGGCACCACGGGTTTGCCGTTTAAAATGTGCGCTTCGAGAATGGGATACCGGTCCACGTCAATTTCCCGTTTGATGCTTAAAGAAAGGGTTTCGGGAACCTGTGACGGGCGTCTTACCGATTCCGGATGCGAAAAACCGGAGCCGATCACCACCTCGACCGGATCGCCCGGGCCTGCCTGCAGTTCCCGCAACAGGCTTTGGGCACCGGCCTTGAGCGGAATCAGATGAATGCCGCTTCGTTCAAATTCGCGCTTTAGCGAATCTCCCACCATTCCGCCGTCCCAGGGGCCCCAGTTGATGGAAACCACCCGGCAATCTTTTCGAAGAAAGGATTCCCGTTGGGCCATTTTGTTCAGAACCTCGTTGGCCATGGCGTAATCCGCCTGGCCCCGGTTACCGATCCTGGCGGTGATGGAGGAAAAACAGACGATATGCCTGACGGGGTCTTTCCGGGTGGCTTCCAGAAGGGATTTAAACCCCGCAACCTTCGTGTCGAACACCGCATCGAACTGCTCCGGCGTCTTATCCAGAATGAGCCGGTCTTCCAGCACGCCGGCGCCGTGAATGATGGCTGTGATCGGGCCGTGGGATGTTCGGACGGTATCCAGGACACGCGAAAGCGCCTGGGTCTGCCGCACATCCACCGCATGATATTCGACCCGGGCGCCGGTGGCTCGAATGGCATTCAGGGTTGAGCGGATTTCGCGGTTTGCCTGATGTCTTCGGTATGCGGATTCCAGATCCTTTGGCGAAGCCTGGGCAGAGAGTTCATGGCGGAGGATGGCCTGCTTTATTTCCGAGGGTTCATTTACCCTGGCCAGCCATTCGGGCTCGGGAACCGGCTCAGGAGAACGTCCCAGAAGAATCAGCGCGGGCCGGCCGGCTTCGGCAAGGGCCATGGCAGCCCGGGCCGTAACGCCCCTGGCACCGCCGGTAATGACCACCACGTCCTGAGGGTTCAACGGAACGGACCCTTCGGGATAGGGAGCGGGCTCGAGATTCAGTCGGTAACCGGTATCGGCGGGCAAGTCCGGACAGAGGCCGATTTCGATTCCAGCGTCACTGTCTTCGGAACGCAGGGCAGCGCCGATGGCAGTTGCCATGCGGTCAACGTCCTGCCACTTGGGGGAAAGGTCGATGGCGCGGCAAATCACTTCCGGCCATTCGATGGCGGCTGTTTTGACCAGTCCCGCCAGTCCGCCCGGTACCGGACGACTGTTTTTTTCCAGAAGGCCGAATGCTCCGTCCAGGCAAGTTATTGTCGCGAACAAGCCGCCGCCGTTTGCTGCCGCGTCCATCACGTCCTTTCCAAATCGCCTGGAAAGAAGAAAGGCTTTTTTCAAAAAAACAGCATCCGTTTCATCCTGATCAAGTAGCGCGTTGTCCGCGGCAGGCGGTAAAATGATCAAGCCGGAAGGATGTATGACAAATCCTTCCGAAAGCAGCTCATCCACGGATGCAACAATGGCTTCAATCCCTTCGGATATGATTTCATCGGCAATTTTTTGGGACAACCCGGTTCCGTCATCCGTGATGATGACCGGTTGATTCCTGGCAAGCAACAGTCGTGCAGCCGGGGTGAATCCGGTCTGTACCGCGGAAAGGATTCGCCGTTCCGGATAAGGGGCGTCCGCTGTCTGAAGGGGTATTGTCTCCGCCTGCTGACAACAATCCGGGCGGGTCGCTGTTATTTCCGGATCTTTTTTTTTAAGAAAGGCCGTGATCTGCCCCAGGGTTTTCAGGGTTCCCAGGGTATCGGGGGGAATGGCGGGAAGTCCCGGCATTTTTTCCTCAAGTGTGGCCAGGATTTCAACGCGTTTGATGGAGTCGATTCCCAGGTCCGCTTCGATGTCCATGTCCAGGGCCAGCATTTCCACCGGATACCCGGTTAACTGGCTGACGACTTCCAGCAGGCAGGTCTCAACGGCCTGATCCGGCTGCGTTGCCAGATGGGAGGGGGGCAATGAAATCGGGCTTTCGGGTTTGCGGGTGTTATCGCCTTGTTCATGGAGAAAGGCCGTGATTTGCCCCAGAGTTTTCAGGGTTCCCAGGGTATCTGGGGGGATGGCGGGAAGTCCCGGCATTTTTTCCTCGAGTGTGGCCAGGATTTCAACGCGCTTGATGGAGTCGATTCCCAGGTCCGCCTCGATGTCCATGTCCAGAGCCAGCATTTCCACCGGATACCCGGTCAACAGACTGACGACTTCCAGCAGACAGGCTTCAATGCCCGAATTTGTTACCGTTGATTCTGAAGCCTGGGCAGATGCTTCCATCGGTTGAATATTCAGATCGGCGGTTCGGGGGCTGTCGGATGACGAATGACTCATGACGGGTGGCGAAGAAAAACCGCTACCCTCTCCAGTCCGTACGCTGTCCTCTGTTCTCTGTTGCCGATATTCCGTTTCCGGTTTCCTGGCCTCTATCCCCTGACTTCCGGCTTCTGATCCCTGTTTCCACTGCTCCTGCTCCCTGGTTTCTGACCGCTGTTCTCTGACCTCGGGCGAGATAACGGAAATCCCCAGGGAAGCTTCGGCAATCCGCCGGGTATGGTCCATCATCTTTTGAAGGGTTTTGCTGGCTTCGGTCTGGGTCTGAAGGAAGAGCTTGTGGGTTTCGGCGGTCTGAAACTGAAGCGACTGCATGGATTTCAGGCCTTCCTGAACAGCCTGCAGCGCATGGGAAATGATATTTGAAGACGGTTCGGTCATGCCCGTCGAAATACCTGTGAACACGGATTGGGGTTTGGGGCTCATGGAGATTTCCACTGTATCCACCCGTTTTGGGGGTGGGTTTAAAGGTTTAAGATTCAGGGGCTCTGGCGGGGCCAGGTTAAAAGCTTGGGAATTCCCCCAGTCTGTCGAAGGTCTGGTATCGGGATTCTGATAATTGGCGCCGGATATGGAAACCTTCATCAGGGGTTTTCTGATGGGAGAGGCGGGTTCTCCCGCTTCCCAGCAAGGGAGCAGGACCGGATATCCCGCTGCCGCCAGCCGGCAGAGGACTTTTGCCAGATCGACCCGTGCCGAGTCTTTTCCGGAGGATGCATCCACGGCGATCGTTGTCGCAATGCGATTTTTCAGGATCGTTCGGACAAGGCCGGTGAGGATCGGGCGAGGCCCGACTTCGATAAATGTCCGGATGCCCGTTTCATACAAATGCTCAATGGCGGCAAGAAACTGCACCGGGTGCGTGATTTGTTGTCCCAGCAGGGTTTTGACGGCTTTCGGATCATCCGGATAAGGCTTTCCGGTCACGTTGGCGATAACGGAGATTTTTGAGGGCCGGATATCGATGGATTCCAGAAAAGCACTGAAGGGTTTGCCGGCGTCCTGAACCAGGGGGCTGTGAAAGGCGGCCGCAACCGGCAGGCGAACCGAGGAAAATCCTTTTTCAAGGCAAAGGGCTTCCGCCCGTGTAATGGCATCCAGGGACCCGGACAGCACGCCCTGGGATGGGCTGTTGATGTTGGCCAGGGTAATGGAGGCATTCCGGGTAAGGGCCGTCAGTTCTTCAATCGGTGCTTTGACGGCAATCATGAGACCGGCTGCGTCCCCGTTTCCGGCCGCTTCCATGAAATGGCCCCTGGCAGCGGACAGCTTGAGAAAACCTTCCGGAGAAATCCATCCGGCGGATGCCAGTGCCGTCAATTCTCCGAAACTATGACCGCAGGTTGCATCCGGCGTGATGCCGAAGTGCTCCAGAATATTTGCCATTCCCAGGCTGACGGCGCCGATGGCCGGCTGGGCAATGCGGGTGGACTGCAGCGCTTTTTTCTGGGTTTGTTTTTTTGCTGAATCGGAAGAAGAAATCGGATAAATCCGGTCGCTGAGCTGAAAACGATGCGGTTCAGGGGTTTTCAGGCCTGCTGAAAATGAAATAAACGCATCATTGGCCGCATCGATCGCATCCATTGCCTGGGGAAACATGCAGGCCAGTTCACGGGCCATTCCCACGTACTGACTTCCCTGTCCGGGAAATAAAAAACCGATTTTCCCCTCAACGGGAGCGCTTCCGTAAAACATGTCGGGCGTGTTCCAGAAAGGCCGGTCTTTGTGATGATCCAGGGCCGCCAGGGCTTCCGTGCAGGCCATCTGCAGGTCATCGGCCAAGGATGCATCCGGGTCGCTCTGATGAAGGAGGATCAGCAGACGGCAGGGGTCCTGGGCGGAAAACGCGCTTCGGGATTTTGCCGCCAGAACGGAGAATCCGGTATTTGAAAGTCCTTTTGAAGCCGCGGCCTTCCAGCCGGCCAGGTCTTTTTTGATGGCTTCCGGCGATGGGCCCGACAGCGAAAGGATTTCAACTGACCCGTCCCAGGCGATTTCGGATTTTTGCCGTCCGTATTCTTCCAGAACCGCATGAAAATTGCTGCCGCCGAATCCAAAAGCGCTGACTCCGGCCCGTCGGGGATGCATCTTGCCGGATAGCCATGGCTTTGCGGCGGAACTCAGATAAAAGGGACTGTTTTCGATATCCAGGTTCGGGTCCGGCTCCCCGGCTTTCAGGGTCGGCGGAATCACCTTGTGATACAGGGACAGGGCGGCCTTGATCAGGCCCGCGGAGCCCGCCGCGGCCTTGGTGTGACCGATCATGGATTTAATGGAGCCAAGGGCGCACCGTTGCGCAGTGTCAGGGACTGCCGGGGGAAATTCGCTGAAAACCTGCTTTAAGGCGGTGAATTCCACCATATCCCCCACGCGAGTGCCGGTGCCGTGGGCCTCGATCAATGTTATCGTACCGGGATCGATTCCGGCCTGCTGGTAGGCGGAGCGAAGCGCCCTTGCCTGGCCTTCGGCCCGGGGCGAATAGATGCTCTGGGACTTGGCGTCGCTTGAAGTTCCCATTCCCTTGATGACTGCATAAATCCGGTCATTGTCTCTTTCGGCATCCGCCAGACGCTTTAATACCACCATGCCGAGACCTTCGCCCAGCAGGGTGCCGTCCGCATGCCTTGAAAACGGGCGGACATCGCCGGAAGGAGAAAGGATCTGGGTCCGGGAAAAGCACATGTGCATGAAAATATCGTTTAAGGTATCCACGCCTCCGGTAATAACCATGTCCGAGCGGGAGGTGATCAGCTCCATCAGGGCCAGGTGAACCGCGCTGAGCGAGCTGGCGCAGGCCGCGTCCACCACGCAGTTGGTGCCGCCAAGATCCAGCCGGTTGCAGATGCGTCCGGCAACCACATTGCCCAGAAGACCGGGAAAGGAATTTTCCTGCCAGGGGACAAAGCCGCTGGATATCCGTTCCATGACCTCACTGATTTTATCCGGCGATAGTCCGGAGTCTTTCAGAGCTTTTCGCCAGACCGGGTGACCCAGGCGGGCGCCAAGCGGAATCACGAGTTCCTGAGTTCCCGTAACGCCCAGAATCACGCTGGTCCGATTGCGGTCAAAGGGTCGTTCCGACCCGTAACCCGCATCGGTCATGGCCATTTTGGCCGCCACCAGCCCCAGCATCTGAGAGCTGTCCGTGGCCTCCAGAATTGAAGGCGGAATTCCGAATTCCGATGGATCGAAATCAACGGGTGATAAAAAACCGCCTCTTTTGCTGTAAACATGATCCGGGGTTTTGGGGTCCGGATCAAAATAATCTTCCGGCGACCAGTGGGTCGGGGGAACATCGGTGATGGCGTCATGCCCGTGAACGATCAGCCGCCAGAATCCTTTTGCATTGGGGGATTTGGGAAAGATGCACCCGATGCCGATGATGGCGATCGGGGGGATCCTGGCCGGTTCAGGCGCCGTGAAATCAATCTGTGTTTCTGTCTCTGACATGAATCGTCTTTATAAAAACCTGGGTTACGGCGCATTGCGCCGATTTATCACTGGAAAAATCCGGAGTCAGTTTCCCCGGAAAAATCAAAAAAATTGCATAACATTTATAGCTACCACGGTTATCCAATAATTATCAATGGATAAGAATACTATTGCATATATTTTACAATGGCATCCAGCGGCAGCGGCGAATAAGTGTCCATATCCGGGGGAAGGGCAACTCCCTGGCATCGAATCCAGTTGGCCCGTGTCAGAATACATGCGCCGAACAACAGGTTCATGGCAATGGTGAGGGTATCCCGGTTTTCAGGCTTTTCCAGAAAAGAACCCCGGACCCAGGCATTGCAGGCCCCCATTGCCGGACCGCACCATATCTGGTAGTCCATTTTCCGGTCTGCCTTGCCGGTTGTCGCCCACCGGGAAGACTGCCCCAGATAGGAACGAAAGACAAGCGCCATTTTATGCCGGGGATCCTGTTCGGCCCGGGTAACCTGACGGGGGTCCCGTACCATGAAAAAAGCCCTTGTCCGCTTCCATTCTTCATCCAGGCTGCATTTAAAATAATCCCGTTCAAGCTGAAACCGGGTTTTTTCAGGAATACTTTCCAGCCGGTCATATACGGTGTAAAGCTCATGGAGTTTGGCGGCGCGCTGAGCAAACATGGTGCCGCGCTTCAGCACCTGAACCTTGCCCCCCATTTCAAACATATCGGCCGCCGGTGCCATGGCGACATCCGCCTGCCTGGCTTCCGCCAGAAGCCGGCGCACGTCTTCGGATGTTCCGGCTTCCACGCATGCCTGATTGACGGACCCGGTCAGGATATATGCGGCGCCCATTGAAAAAGCGGCTGCCGCGGCCTGCGGGGTGCCGATGCCGCCGCCGAGTCCGACGGGAATGGATTGCGGATACTTGTGGGCCTTGACCATCTCGTTTCGCAGCGCGATCAGTGTCGGGAGCAAGGAAATGGCGGGCCGGTTATCGGTATGACCGCCGGAGTCGGCTTCGGCGGTCAGGCTGTCCGCCATCGGGACATGCCGGGCAAGCTCGGCCTGCTGCCGGGTCAGGGTTTTGTTTTCAACAAGCTGCACGAGCAGTTTTTCCGGCGGCGGAGAAAAAAAACGCTGGGCCACTTCTTCCCGGGAAACCTTGGCAACCACCTGATTGGGGCAGATGATTCTTCCCCGGTTGTCCTGATAAATCCCCGTAACCCGGTAGTGAACCAGGGCAGGGGTCAGATTCAGATATGCGGAGGCGCAGACTTTTCGGATGCCCTGTTTGATGTACAGGCCGACCACCGCCGTTTCCAGATCCGGATCACCGGGACTGTGAATCAGGTTGAACCCGTAAGGCAGGTTTCCCAGCTTTTGCTGAACTTCGTCAATGGCTTTCTCGACCTCGGCCGGCGTTAACCCCGCGGAGCCGTAAAATCCCATCATCCCGGCTTTTCCCAAAGCCTCGACCATGGCGGCTGAGGTGATGCCGTTGGCCATGGCCCCGCCGACATAGGCGTATCGAAGATTATGGCACTTTATAAATTCGGGATCTCCCAGATTTTCCGGGGGCAGGGAAGGGGTAAAGGCCAGAACCGGATGGCGAACGCCGGAGTCGGGGCTGTCCGGCAGTACATCGGAATCATTTCGGTTTCCGGACGGTTGAAGCGTCAGGGACCCGCCTTTGACTGTGGCAGGTTGCCCGTTTTGATCCACCAGAATATAGGGCTGGTTCAGGGAGTAGAGGGCGTTTTGCAGAGCTTCAGAATCTGTTTGCGGGGGCGAATCCCCCTGAGTCCAGAAGCCCTTATGCCCGGTATTCTGCAACGCATCAATCATGTTCGATGCTATCGGTCAAATAATGTTTGGATATTTTTTTCATGGGGTAATTTTTAATCAAAATGTTGTCGGGTGTCAAGAAAGATAACCCGGAGGCGTGGTGATACACTGACGTTTTCATGATTATCTCGATGCATTTGGTTGGCGTGGTTACGGGTTTTGTCCGAGTTGCCATTGCAAAAATGAGATTCAGTTCAGGGAAGATGTGTCGAGAGTGACGCATGCGGTACATTGTCGTCCTGTTTCGGTTACGGTATTTCACTGCGAATAGTCAATTCTTGCTATTTCTAAATCATAAATAATAATTGACAGATGATTCTGAAATATCCTATTGGATCAAGTGTGAAATAAAACAAATTCAGCTTCCTATATCGCAGTGTTGTCGGTTACCGCAAGTATCCCAAGATGCCAGGCGACTGGCGGTGGCTATGGGTCTTCCCCCGTGAAAACCAGTTGGAAAAAGCAATTGCCGTTCTTTTGCCACGCATCTGCTTGAAGCGGGCTATGACATTCTTACCATCCAGGAACTGCTCGGCCATGATGATGTCAGAATGGCCACGATCTATTCATCTTGTCTTGAACAAAGAAGACCACAGGGTGCACAGCCCGTTTGATGGGCTGTAGAACGATATATACAGTCTGTATATATCGGAACGGAAGATTGACAAATGCTTGCTAACTACTTGATATGATATTATTTAAAATGCATGTCAAATAAACATGGCAACTTCTTATACAGAAAGATACAGTCTGTTTTTACCGATTTATGCAGACTGTATAAATATTGTTAGGGCGCCTGGCAACCGTGACTCTGGGAGTGACAAATGAAAGTCTCTTTTGAGCGACACTTGGAATCGCTATTTGCCCGCTTTCCTGAGTGGGATGACAACCTGCGCACGTATATTGAATTGACTTATAGGGACGATGATGGAGATGATCTGGATGAACACGTACAGGTTTCGCTACGGGTGCACAATATCTTCGAGACACTCTTTAAGGTGTTTACGGCTTACGGGGAGTTCAAAGACACTTGGGATTTCCCCGCAAGACTGGACGTTTTTCCTTTTGGCCAGCAGACCATCGTGCAGTCAGAAAAGATGGGGGTAAGGTTCGATTTTGGAATCTATCATAACGAACTCTTTCTTCACTCAGACCTGAGTTCTCCCTTTTACCTGAAGAGCATGGATGATGAATTCTGGTCCCACTTTATCGCCCTAAAGTCCCATGGACAGTTTGAATTCTTGGAGAACGCTGTACCATCTTCGAATGAAGCGAACATGGCTATGAAGGAACTGAAAAACACCAAGAGCAGCATTTTTCAGCTAATCAGGAATTATATCATTCTCGAATTATACGAAGGCGGAGCTGCTGATATTGGGGCATTGGAGATAAAGTGGCCTGTCACAGAATCGTGGGACAGTATTATCAAGAATGGTGCCTCTGCATTTAACCATCTGTATCGAATCAACTACATGCTTTATCGAACCGAGTATCTGCATAGCGGGAGCAGAAAAAGACTTAGAAAATGAGGTTACTGTGCTGCCCTAACGAGGTTATCCACGCGGACCCGAACCACGCCGGGCGCATTTCTGGTATCATCCCGGAAACTCATCGGCGGCGTGGTTCGGGCCAGTGATGACCGGTGTTCGGCGGACGATTATAACTGAAAGGGGGGCGCTTAAAATGTAATCCCAACTTAGTTCAACCTTTCTTATCAAGGTCTAATATTGGAGGTAACCATGCTCAGGATTGTCATTTTTATTCTATGGTTCATTACTGTTGTACATGTATCAAAGGCTTCGGCAGCGAATTGTGACGGCTGCTGCTCATATCATGAAGGTGTATGTTGCAGTAACGGCATCACGGCATGTTGCGATGGCACTGTCCTGTCTCAAACATGTATTCAAAACGGCTGCGATATGTGCACGGGAAGCTTAATAATCAACAATGCGGATTTAATAACTAATCACATCGATGTCACATTAAGCAATGCAGGCGGCAAATCAGGCCCGCTGGATATTCAATTAAGGGGAACCACAAATACTTATACCGAACATTTCAACGGGGGCAGTGCTGTAGGAGAAGGGACTTACTCTGTTGTTTTAACCCGACCTTCCATTCCTGAGGATAAATATGATCGAATAGTGGCAATATGGAAGCTGAGTACAGGCGATGCCGATTCTCCGTCCTATAGCCTTAGCCCCGCTTGGAGAGTACTGGGAATAGTCAGGCATACCCAATACAATACCCCTGTGGAATCCGCTTGCACGGGTACGCCTCAAACGGCATGGGTGTTTGATGATGATTGCAATTTTACACAAACAACACTCGACTCCGAATTTTATTATCAAGTCAAAATGAACGGGACAGGCGATTCCAACAACTATGGCATCATCAAGAGCGCTGTTACTAACAAGAAGAAATGTTCCGATGGTTATCCCCAAGGCGCCAGCACTACAAATTCTTTCTTTATGGTAGACATCGTTACCGGGTGCTGCAACACGCAGTTGACTGAGAGCTCCCAGGCAGGCTATCCGAACCCAAAATTGACATCAACGGTAACGCCGAAGTGCGGCGATAGAACTCTATTAATTGAATCCGACAACAGCAATAGGGCTGAAAAGAGTATCGCAGATTACTGCCCGGATTGCCGGGACGGCCATCATATTGACAACTATACGTATAATCAGGCTTGCAGCGCGCACCAAGTCGGAAGTTTGGGAGACTTTTGGACGGCAAACGTAGGTCTTTAGGAGGGATAACATATGAAAACATGTAAAGTAATTATGATCATTGCTTTAGCTTTTTTGCTGTGCGTTTCCATAGTGCTTGCCGGCGAGCAAGGCATAATTCAGGAGAAAGCTGACGATAAATCGTTTGCCCCGACGAATCCGCCGCCGGTCAGCTACAGGGATCGCGATTTTTCGCTTCTCCCCCAATATGCCGGTGAGCAAATTTTTCTCCAGATAGTGGGCCAAACGTCTGCACCAATATTGGTGGAATTGCCACACATTATGGCACAGCTTTCGGAGGTGAGACCGGTCTATGGAGGTCGGATCGCTGTAACAGGATTAGGAAACTCGGCGGTTTCGGTAGTCGCGATAATCGATCAAAAAAAAGGAACCGTTATCGATACCTTCTGGTGCTATAAACCTGCAATCTCTCCGGATGGACGATGGATCGTCTTTCAAAAGTTTTTTCCGCCGCATTTCGCCGAAATTATCGATACTGACTTTAGAGTCTATGACGTTTCTCTAGACGCTAGGGGAAACCGCTACGGCATGGAACATATGTCAGAGATAGAAGTCGGAACTGTTGTATACCCCTTGTCTGCACCGGAGACCGGAGATTTCAAGAGCATAGATTACGTAATGGCTTATAACTTTGTCTGGTGGCCGCAATCTAATCAGTATATTTTTGCTGATGAAGGCAAAATTTTTAATCTTGTGCTTGTTAAGCTCAGAAAAAACGGTAAGGGGTGGGATACGTTCATTTATGATTTGAACAAGGACGGCGCGATTTGCGAAATTGAATGTGAGTTATCGAGAGTAACATCTTTTACACTTGGGAAAGATGCCGTTGATGTAAAAGTTTTTCCCGGCCAATTGGGAGCAAAGGATTTGATCTTCCGGATTACTCTCGACCGGTTTAAACAGGTCGCAGGTAGGCGATAGATTATGAAGAAAAAGGGGTAAGTTCTATTTTTAGGTAAGGCATGACCAATCGACCGGCATAAATCGCCGAACCCGGCACTTGAGGGGACGGCGGGGAGCGGCGGTTGCTGACGGCAAGCTCAGTGGCCGCCGCCCCTCAGTTTAGTCGTTATTCGCGACACGATGTCGTGTGTTTATATATGCTTGAAATAGCAACATATTTCCAGCACCTGGCATGTCCCTGCCAGCTCCCTACGCGAGCGTGCTACCGTCGCGCTGATGACGGGGTGCGAAGCCTCGCGGACAAAGTACCGAATCGGGTCGGAATGGCGACAGAAAGACCCCTCCGGAAGCTTCATCCGGTTAAGGGCAAGGGAAGGACAATATGGCGAGATTAAACAAAGAGCCGTACGCGCCGTCAGCAGGCGACAGACCTACTGACGTTAACAGGTCGAAGGCATGTTTCCTTGGGTTTACATGCGTGGTGGGGTTGCAGAAGGCTAACGTGTCTGCACGGGATCGTTGTACCACCGGCGTTCAGGCTCCGCCTAAGTTGTCTGAAGTAACCACGTGGAACGTGGAAAAGCCGTCACTCCGCCAGGGGCAATTCCTGGCAAGCCGACCGCAAGGCAGGCCGATGGAGGGATGGCATTGAGAGGTCGGAAAAAGCAAATGCTGTCCTGTAATGGGGCAGATAGGGCATGAAAGATAGCTCAACACAAAAATCGGGGCTTTCGGCGCCGGTGAACAGTGTGCCTACATCCGACAGGTGTTTCGTTGCGAGAGAATCTGGAGAACCACCAAAGATGGGAAAGCAAATGACGGCTTCGGCTGGTGCGCTTATCAACAACGCGACAATATGGCAAGGGATCGATTGGGATCTTGCCCGTAGCGAGGTTCGACGGCTCCAAATGCGTATCGCAAAGGCAGTACAGGAAAAGCGGTGGAACAAGGCTTGCGCCTTGCAGCACCTGCTTACCAGCTCGTTCTACGCCAAGGCATTGGCTGTGAAACGAGTGACTTCAAACAAAGGAAAGAAAACCCCTGGCGTTGATGGCGTGTTGTGGAAAAACACCAGGGTCAAAGGGCAGGCGATTT
>JACRBZ010000051.1 GCA_016219185.1 Deltaproteobacteria bacterium | reverse complement strand
TTCTTGCAGCCCAGAATCCCATCCACCATAGCATTGAAAAGATCCATATACAGGCCGTATTCATTGGGACGGCCGGAATAGTATTCCGCGTATTCCTGGGTATTGCCGCCGGTACAAAAAGCCTTGTCGCCCATGGCGGTAAATACGGCAGCGATCACCGAACTGTCCGCGGATGCCCGCTGAAAACCGGCGATAACGCTCTTGACCATTTCCGTGGTGTAGGAGTTGTACTGACTGGGGTTGTTCAGGGTAATCCAGGCGGAATAAAGCCCTTCCACCGGTTTCCCGGCGGCATCCAAAACCGGTTTTTTCTCAAACATCACGCCAGGGGCCTGGGCTGAAAACTGCGCTTCGTTCCAGAGAAAATGATCTTTCGTGCCCGATTCTCTCGGCAACCAGCTCAAGTCGGTCATAATAATTCGTCTCCTTTGTCGTGCAATGCTGTCTTTAATGTTGACGACTTTTTACGATTTTACCATATTTACAATATAAGTACAATGAAGCTACATTACAGCTATTATAGGTTTTGTCAAGAAAATCTGGAAAGGCTGGAAAATGTCAGTCGCCAAGCAGCCAAAAAGCAAGGCACATGACTGAGAAGTCATGTCTTAATGCCAATTTGCCAAAATTCTTGGTAATATTTTGATTAAGACATGACATCGGAGAGTTGCATCGTTACCGACACATCCAGTAACATTTTTTGTACAACGTGTAATTTAACAAACCATGTTAAATTCGGGCTATGTTAAATTCGGGAAAAGCGACGTGCCGATGATGTTTTTCTGGATTTCAGCGGTACCTTCATAAATCGACAATATCCGGGCATCCCGATAGTATCGCTCCACCTTGTATTCTTGAAAATACCCGTATCCGCCGAACACCTGCATCGCATCGTATGCCACTTCATTGGCGATGTTGGCGGCGTAGTATTTTGCCAGGGCCGCCGCCCGGTGGTCTCTCTGGCCCTGGTCGAACTTGAATGCCGCTTTATAAACCAGATTCCGGGCGTTTTCGATTTTAAGATACATATCCACAAATTTGTGCTGCATGGCCTGAAAGCAGGCAATGGGTTTGCCGAACTGTTTTCTTTCTTTTGCATATTGATAGGCCATATCGAACGCTCCCTGGGCCAGGCCCACGGCCTGCGCGGCAATCTCGATCTTGCTCTCCTCGAAAAATCCCATGGCTTGATAAAATCCCCTGCCCGCTTCGCCCAGAACATTTTTCGCCGGCACCTCCAGGTCGTCGAACACCAGTTCCGCGGAACTGGTCAACCGAATTCCCATTTTTTCACCCAATTCATTGACCTGAAAATTTTTTCCGATCATGTCGCGGTCCACGATCAGAATACTCATCCCCTTGTATTTTGGAGACGCATCCGGATCGGTCTGACAAAGGACCGTATAAAAATCGGCTATGGTTCCGTTGGTGATAAACGTCTTGGTCCCTGAAAGTCGGTAGTTCCCGTTTTTACTCGTGGCCACCGTATCCATGCTGGTGATGTCACTGCCATGGTCCGGTTCGGTCAGGGCGATGGCGGCCCCGAACTCCCCGGATGTAATTTTGGACAGGTAGCGCGTCTTCTGATCATGATTCCCGTACCGGTACAGAAATTTACAAGGCAGAGCAGCCAGGTCGATGGCCAGACCGATGCTTGAATCGGCCCGGCAGAATTCTTCCACGATGAGCACATTTTCGAGGATGGTCAAGCCGTCTCCGCCGTAAGCTTCATCCACATAAGGGGCCACGAATCCAAGGCTTGCGGCTTTTTTGTACAATGCTTTCGGAAACTCATGCTTTTTCTCCAGTTCCAGAGCCAGTTGCGGATCAAACTCCTTTATGGCGAATTCGCGTGCCGCGGTCATGATACCTTTTTGTGATTGGGTCAGTTCAAAATTCATTTTATCCTCCGAAATGTTGGGTTGAATAACGTAATGGTTTTATATTTGAATACGTTGACGGGGGGCATCCCGACAAATAATATTTTTTCGAATCGCTTGTTTAAATTTTGCAACCTGCAGGACTTTAAAGTGCGGAGGCCTTTTCGAGTAAACCTTCCGCCATTTCCTCCTTTGCTTTCTGCTTGACCTTGTAATGGATCTTCTTTCCGGTTGCCGTCAGTTGCAGAGCCTCGACAAACCGGTAATATCTGGGACGCTTGAAACTGGCCAGCATGGGATGTTTTTTGCAGAATCCGTCCAACTCGGGCGCTGTCAAGGAGGGATCCAGTTTCACCACGTAAGCCACGACCAGCTCTCCCCACTTCTCATCGGGTACACTGGTGACCACGCAGTCTTTCACCTTGGGGTTTTCGTTGATGACCTCCTCCACCTGAACCGGCTGGATATTTTCACCCCCGGAGATGATCATGTCGTCCTTTCGGCCAACGATGGTGACGAATTCTTTTTCATTCCAGGTTGCCAGATCTCCGATATACAGCCACCCCTTGTAGTATTTGGCCCTTGCCTCATTTTCCCTGTTTATGTAGGTATAGGAACACTTTCCGGGCGCGCGGATAATGACTTCCCCCACCTCTTGGCCATCCTTTGCCACCACATCTTCGGGCTCCGCCAATCGATCCGGATAAACCATGACAACGGCCATATCGTCGTCGGTGCACGAACGACCCGCCGTACCCGCCATTTCGGGCAAATCGTGCGGCCGTAAAAATGTGTTCCAGAATGCTTCCGTGGAGCCGTAGCCATTGAAGATATTGGGAGTCAGGACTTTCTGGAATTCGATGCACGCCTTTTTTTCAAGAGGGGCTCCCATGGTCACCACGCCTTTGAGTTTTTGAAGGTTGCGGGGCCTTTCAAGCTGCTCATCGTAAAGGGCCTTCAACGTCACCGGCGCACCGATAAGGAAGGTAAGGCCGTACGATTCCACATGATCGAGAATCGTCTTCGGGTCGAAAGACCGCAGCACCACCAGGGACCCGCCGGCGTAGAGCGTTGGATTGGGGCCGCCGGAGTAAAGTCCGCCCCGGTGGAACCAGGGGGTCATGTTCATGGTCTTGTCGGTCGGGCCCAGGGGAAAATGCATCATCACATCGTGGGCGCTCATGATTTCGTTGATATTGTTCAGGGGGACCCCTTTCGGCATGCCCGTGGTCCCGGAGGTGTAGAGCCGGGTGACTTCGCTGTAAATCCCCGATGGCCTTTTGACATCCGGATTTGCTTCGGATCCATCCCTGACATATTCCTCGTACGTGATAGATCCGGCAAAGGGTTTTTCTTTTCCAGACACATCCACCATGACGACCCTGGCCGGCTTATGTTTTGCCATATTCAGCGCCTTTTCCGCGGTCTCTTTTAACTCGCTGTCGTAAAAATAGACTTTCGGCTTGCTGTCATCGAGGATATGGGCGGTTTCGCCATAAGAGAGACGGAAATTGATGGGACAATTGATGGCGCCGATTTTTTGAGGGGCCAGGTAGAGAAAAACGAATTCGGCGCAGTTGAAAAGCTGGTACATGACAATTTGTTGTCTTTCCACACCATCGGCCATCAATGCATGCGCCAGCTTGTTGCACGCGCCGTTAACCTGCGGATACGACCAGGACCGGCCTCGCTGGGGGCATGTCAGCGCCGTGCGCTCTTTGAACCGATGAACATTGCGAAGAAAGCCGTTGAGATAAGTAAATTCTTTTTCGAAAGTGTCCTTGAACATCTGTGCATCGTAGGTAAGTTTCTGCGCTTCCATCACGTTTCTCCTTTTTTAGTTGTTTTGTGTATTCCGGGGAAAATACAGCCAAATATCCTTTTCGCGGGGACAAACTCGATAATATTGATGGCACGATCGATAGCTGAAACGTATTTTGACTTTTCTTGCATATCACAAAAGTACCAATTATGGTTTTATAAATATCATATTTGGTACTTATAGTGATTTTTTATACCTTGTCAAGAAAAAAATGAGACAGTCTCTTTTTTTAAATTCGGTTCTGAAAGAGAAAAAATTTTGGATTGAGCCACTGATCAAGTGGCTATCTGAAAATTCCGGACGATAAAGATCGCGATCTTATATCAATGCTGATTGTAGGGATGAAAATGGAACGATAAAATGTATCCGATAAAAAATGGCGCTGGCAGATCGAGGAAAGGATTATGGAAAACGTACTGGAAATACCGATCCATGTCGATCGGTATTGATGGCATGGGGGATGTGAATAATGAGATGATTCAAAAACGGCCGGACTTGTCAAGGCTCAATTCTTGTCGGCTTTCTTCGGGTATCCCATCTTCTTGGAGATCTTTTTTGCAGCGTCAAGCACCATCTGGCCGAATTTATCCACATCATCGAGGTTGAAACTGAAGATGGTGGCCGAGAGTCCTATGCAGCCCACGGGGTCGCCATCGATGTTGAAGATGGGAGCGGCAACCCTTCTGACGCCCTCTCTTAATTCCTGATCTTCGAAACCATAGCCGCGATGCCGTACTTCACGGATTTCTTTCTCCAGAATCTCCATATCCGTGATGGTATTTTTCGTCACCGCCGGCAGTCCGATTTTTTCGAGCACACGCCGCCTTTTAACCTCGCTCATAAGAGACAGATAGACTTTTCCGACGCTCACAGCATGAAAATAGGGAAAGACACTGCCAACACGGGAATAAAGCGACATCCCCTCGCTACCTCGGATCTGCTCCAGCAGGATAAGCTGATCCCGGTCCAGGGTGGAAAGTTCGATGGTTTTGCGCGTCTCCTGCGACAGCTCTTTCATATATTCCCAGGCAACCGAGCGAAGGTCAAACTTGTCTTGAAGTCGGTGGCCCAAATAGAGGAACTTGAGCCCAATCCGGTAGAGTCCCCGCTTGCTGGACTTATCGAGAAATCCCCGGTCACAAAGGGTATTGAGAATACGGATAAGGGATTGACGCGGGATATCGACATTGTCCATGATCTCGGAGAGCGATAAATCCTTTTCGCGGGACGAGATGAATTCGATAACATCTATGGCGCGATCGATAGCCGGAACCGTGTTTAATGATTTTTCATTCATGTCGCATAAATACCAAATATGATTTATTTAAATTAATTTTTGGTATTTATAGTGTTTTATTATACCTTGTCAAGGGAAAAGAAACTGCCCGTCCAGTCCCAAAGCTTGCATCAACCTTTTTAAATAACTATAGATAGCTATCAAGTGCCGCGCCGGAAAACATGGTTTCATGAAAAACACGTTCCGGATTTTACAAGGCAATTCAGTGACCTTTCCACGTCGGAATAAAGCGCTTTCCATTTTTTTTACTTTCTTTCTCCCTGCGATTGTATTATTTAGCGGCTTAAAAATATAATTCAGGTTTTTTGGGGCCAAAAAAATGAATGAGTATTCATTCATTAACAAGGAAATGTATTTCAGACAAGTAAAACCTATCGTTTCTGAATGTTTCGCGCAATAGCGGTCGATATATGACAATGAAGCGCATTTCAATGGATGACATCCTGCAAAAGCCCTTCCGTTGAGCTGTACTTTTTCTGGGCTTTTTAAATCACCGGCGTCGAAAATTCGCAACGGGTTCAGCGTTGATCTTCATGTAAGCCACCAATGATGATGGCTGCTTATTTAAGAGTTTTTTAACGACCACATCTTGTGGTAATCAGTTGTATGAAAAGGAGGTTTTTGTGACAGCGTCAGTCGGCTATAAGGACAAACCGTGGTTTAAGCATTATGAAGTGGGAGTTCCTGAATCGGTTATGTATGAAAATATCTGCCTTCCGGGATTTCTGGAACGCTCTGCCAATGATTTTCCGAATCGCATGGCACTTCTCTTTCAGGGCTATAAGCTCACTTACCGTGAACTCAATGATATGGTGAACCGTTTCAGCGCCTGTCTTTCCGGTTTCGGCATTAAAAAAGGCGACAGTGTGTCGATATTACTGCCCAATGTTATCCCCTGCGTGGTCAGTTATTACGCTATCTTAAAAATCGGCGCCATTGCCGTCATGAACAACCCGCTGTATTCGGACCGGGAACTGCTCCATCAATTTAATGATTCCGGATCAAAGCTGCTGATCACGCTGGATCTTCTGGGAAACCGGATGATTGACCTCAGGCCTCAGACCGGCATTCAGCATATCATTTATACTTCCATCGGGGATTACCTGCCATTTCCCCAGAATATGCTCTTTCCTCTGGTCGCCAAAAAGAAAAAACTGGCGGCGGATGTCAAATCTGCCGCAAATGTGTATCAATGGAAAGAAGTCCTTACAACGGCGAAGCAAGCTCCCCCGAAAGTTGCGCTTTCCTTTGAGGATGTGGCCATGTATCAGTACACAGGCGGAACAACCGGCGTCTCAAAAGGCGTCACGCTCACGCATGGCAACCTGAGCCGCCAGGTTCAACAACTGCGGATGTGGTTTCCCATGTTTGCCAAAGGCCAGGAAACGATGTTGGGAGCTCTGCCTTTTTTCCATGTCTTTGGCCTTTCGGTTGCCATGAATTTATCCATTTACATGGGATGGGGAGACGTTCTCGTGCCCAAGCCCCAACCCAAGCCCCTTCTGGAAACCATCGGCAAATTCAAACCCACGTTTGCGCCCTTGGTTCCGACCATGTACATCGGAATGCTCAACCATCCACAGATACGTAAAATCGACATGACTTCCATCAAAGGGTGTTTTTCCGGAAGCGCACCGCTGCCGGTCGAGGTGATAAAGGAATTTGAAAAAAAGACCGGAGCGGTCATTGTGGAGGGTTTCGGCATGACCGAATCCACACCGGTTACCCATATCAATCCGTTTTCCGCTTCCAAGAGAAAGGTGGGAAGCATCGGAATTCCCATTTCCGATACCGAAGCCAGAATCGTTAATCTTGTCGACGGCACAACGGATATGCCGGTAGGGGAAGTCGGAGAATTGATTATTCGGGGACCCCAGGTAATGAAAGGCTATTTGAACAAACCGGACGAAACCGCACAGACGGTTGTTGACGGATGGCTGCACACCGGAGACATCGCCATGATGGACACCGATGGATATTTCTTCATCGTGGACCGGAAAAAAGACATGATTATTTCCGGCGGTTACAACGTCTATCCACGGGATGTAGAAGAAGTCTTCTTCAGCCATCCCAAGGTTCAGGAAGCGACCGCCATCGGAATTCCCCATCCCATCCGCGGGGAAAGCGTCAAGGTGTTCGTGGTGCTGAAACCCGGTGAAACCGCAACCGAAAAAGAACTGCTCGAATACTGCAAGGGAAATCTGGCAACATACAAGCTGCCGACCCGTATCGAATTCCGGGCTGATCTTCCCAAGACCAATGTCGGAAAAGTACTGAAGAAAGACTTGCGGTCAGAAGCGGATGGAAAAGTATAATACATAAAAAAGGGGCGATTCTCTCGAATCGCCCCTTTGCCCGAGGGTCACACCTTGTCCCCCGGGCCGTTTTTTATCTTCTGTCTGCCAACTTCCATCATCCCCCGAAAGACACTTCTGGAATTTCCACCGCAGCGCCGCAGGAACTCATGATGGCCTTCATCTTTCCGTAGGTCACGGGCAGGACCGACTGAATGAAATATTCGGCGCTTCTCACCTGACCTTCATAGAACGCCGCATTCTTGTTCTTTTCGGCTGCGGTCCTGCGGGCTTCAGGATCAAAGCCACCGGCCAGTTTTTCCAGAAGCGGTGCGGCAACCGATGCCCGCCACAGCAGCATCCATGCCATCACCACATCGCCGGCAACCTCAAGGAAAGGATGCGCATGGGCAAAGGCGGTCATCACCTGCGGAGACATGGCTGTCGCGCCCAGGTGCATGGCAACCTCGCCGAGCTTGTTGACCGCGGCCTCCAGTTTTGCGGCATACGCTTCGATGCCGGCAATTCCTTTTGCAGCGGCAATGGTTTTCTGCATTTCGCCGAAAAGATCCATGACCGGTTTTCCCTTTTTCATTCCCAGCTTTCTGCCCAGAAGATCCATGGCCTGAATGCCGTTAGTGCCCTCATAGATCATGGTGATGCGGCAGTCCCGCATGAGCTGCTCCATCGGGAATTCCTTGATATAGCCGTAACCGCCGTAGACCTGAACGCCGTGGCTGCAGACTTCAAATGCCTTGTCCGTGATATACCCCTTGGCGATCGGGGTCAGGATCTCGACCAGGCCCTGATATTTGGCTTTTTCATTTTCATCGTCCGTGGTTGCGATCTTGTCGGAACAGTTCCCCACGTAGTACAGAATGCTTCTCATGCCTTCCACATAGGATTTCATGATCATGAGCTGGCGCCGGACATCCGGATGCTGAATGATCGGAACGGACGGCGCATTCTCATTCATGGACTGAAGCAGGTTCTTGCCCTGCTTTCTTTCCCTGGCGTAGTTCAAGGCATTCATATAGGCGGAAGAGGCGCAACTGAAGCCCTGGAGTCCCACCAGAAGACGGGCTTCGTTCATCATCAGAAACATGGCCTTCATGCCCTTGTTCTCTTCGCCAAGCAGCGTTCCCCGGCATTTTCCCTTTCCGCCAAGGGTCAGGGAGCAGGTGGCATTGCCGTGAATCCCCATTTTCTCCTCAATGCCCGTGCAGACCACGTCATTGAATTCTCCCATGCTGCCATCATCATTGACCCAAATTTTGGGTACCAGAAACAGCGAGATGCCTTTGGTGCCGGCAGGTGCCCCGACAATGCGAGCCAGAACCGGGTGAATAATGTTATCCACCAGGTTATGCTCACCGCCGGAGATAAAAATCTTGGCTCCGGTAATCGAATAGGTGCCGTCATCATTTTTGACCGCGGTCGTGTTCAGTGCTCCCACGTCGGACCCGGCCTCAGGCTCGGTCAGGAGCATGGTTCCGGCCCATTCGCCGGTGTACATTTTTTTCAGAAACAGTTTTTTCTGCTTTTCGGTTCCGAATTCCTCAACCAGTTTGCCGGCGCCATGAGTCAGTCCGGGATACATCATAAAGGCAAAATTTCCGCCAACCAGATAATCACCGGCAGCCAGAGAAACGGTTCTGGGCATTCCCTGCCCTCCCCACTCCGGATCTTCCGGCATCGCCACCCATTCGCCGGCCTTAACCAGGTCATACACCCGATGAAAGGATTCGGGCACGGTAACCACACCGTTTTCCAGTTTACAGCCTTCTTCATCTCCAATCTTCTGGGTGGGAAGCACTTCCTTTATGGCCAGATTTCTGGCTTCGGAAATGATCAGGTCAACCGTCTTTTTATTAAAATCGGCAAATTTTTCATGTTTGCTGAGCTCTTCTACATGAAGCTGCTCAAACAGAACAAAATCCACATCTCTTCGGTCTGCAATAGGCTGTGCCATGGATAGTTCCTCCTTATGGGGGTTATATGATTTGGAATAATAACAGTAAAAATTGTGTGAAAGTATCTTTTGATGCTTGGGCAATTACCGACAGGCCAACGGGGGTTATTGGGTATTGCCGATGCCCCTGACAAATAAATCGATTAACGGATCGGCCATGGATACCAGATCGTATTTGCCGCCGGCATGCAGCCAGTTATTGATGGTTTCATCCACGGCCCCCACGATAAAGCGTTTGACCAGGCTGAGGTAAAGATCCTTTCTCATGCTGCCGTCCGCCTGCCCCTGCTCCACGATCTCGGATACGATATCCAGATACATCTTGGACATTTCACGGATCTGGGGTTCCGCGGATCGGCTGTTCTGATGCGTTTCAGCCTGATAGACAATGGCCATATTCTTGTCACGCTGAAATTCATCCAGATGCCGCCGGATCAGATTTCGAAGCTTTTCAACCGCATTGTCCGCCTTTGACACTTCTTCTCGGAACAGATCAAATACCTGTTTGGCCTTGTAAGAAAAAAACTGAACCAGGATATCATCCTTGTTTTTAAAATAGAGATAGATCGTTCCATCCGCCACGCCCGCTTCCCTGGCGATCTGGGATACGGTGGACTGATAGAATCCCTGCTCGGCAAATACCCTGACCGCTGCTTCGAGGATGCGGTGATATTTGTCATTATTTTTGTCTCGAGTACTGATAACAGCCTCCTTACGTTTCCAGATTGAACTCATGAATGAGTATTCATTCATTTATCAAAACAGGGCTTCAATAGTCAAGCAAAAATATATGATTAAACAAATGGACTTCTGGTCTAATGAATGAGCCATCATTCACATGGCCGAATTCCGGGTTTTTACTTGACACAATGACGGGTAGTTTCCTATAGTTGCATAAAAAATGATCCAGGCTATCCGGAACATTATTCAAGCTGTGTATTCTGTTCTCTCAAATCATGAAAGGAGTACCTCATGGCAGTCAAAATCATCATCAGACGAATTGTTCCCGAGGGCAAGACGAAGCTGTTGACACCGCTTTTGAGAAAACTCAGAGAGCTTGCCATGAATCATGCCGGATATATCAGCGGTGAGACCCTGCGATGCGTGAATGATCCCCGGGAATTTCTGGTCATCAGTTCATGGCAGTCGGAAAAAAACTGGGAAACCTGGCTTCATCATCCTGAAAGAGCGGAGATTCAGGAACAGATTGATGTAGTGATTGGTCAAAAAACAGAATATCGAATATATACGAATACCTGATGCAAAAAAAACTGTTTTGTCCGTATTGCGGCTTGCGACTGATTGAAAAATTTTATGAAAACCGGAACCGGCTGTTCTGCAGCCATTGCAACAATCCGATTTATGAAAATCCGACCCCCGCGGCCTGTCTGGTTGTAACAGACGACCAGGGGCAGGTTCTTCTGGTTCAAAGAAGTGTTGATCCTCATAAAGGGATGTGGTGTCTTCCCGGCGGATTCATTGAACTGGGCGAGTCTCCGGAAACCGCTGCGCTCAGAGAGCTTTACGAGGAAACCGGGTTGACCGGCCGGATTCATAAACTTCTGGGAGTTACGACCAACCCCAGCCAGTTGTATGATTCGGTCCTGCTGGTTGGTTTCTGGATCACGGCATATTCCGGGAACCTTATTGCAGGTGATGATGCTTGCGATGCTGCGTTTTTCCCCCCCGCCAACCTGCCGGAGATTGCCTTTGAGAGCCATTTGAAGTTCATACGGAGTATGACAACAGCCGCTTCTTGACGGCTTTATCTAATTTATGGGTTTTAAACAATCATGCGTATTCCCGCTTATCAAATTCACAATGTCCTGAACACTTACAGCCTTCAGCTCTTCAAAGCCGGAACCGTCTCTGAGAATACCGATTCGGCTTCGGATCCGTCAATCAAAACATCGCCGGAAACCATCCGCATGGCATTGATTGAGAAGATTGCCACGGAAATCGTTCAGCGCATTACCCGCCTGGATACCTTAAACGCCAGACACATTGCCCCTTCGCCGGTTCCAGTCGGCCGTGCGGATGCCCAGAGCGCGGAATTTCAAAACAACCAATTCGTGTTCAATACCCTGGATACCCACAATATCAAAACGTCCCGAACCCTTTCCATCGAGGATTCGATTTTTTTTATCAAAAGAGACCCGCCCGAGTAATGCCAAAGCAGCAGCAAAGAAGTCCATAATGCAAACAACCTGTAGTTTATTACAATTCCCTTGATTAAAGGACAGAACTCATGAAGTTTCCGATTGCGCTCGACCGTTATACCCCTGTTCGTTTTTCTCTTTCCCAACCGCAACTGCTTCCGGATCAAAAAGAGCAGCTTAGCCTAAACATTAAACTCGTCAGAGACAGCATTGTTTTCTTTACGGCTTACGCCAATGCCAAGGGCCTGGGGGGCCATACCGGTGGGGCTTTTGATGTTGTTCCGGAATTGCTGATGATTGACGGCTTCATCAAAGGCAGCGACTCCGTTTACCCGGTTTTTTTTGACGAAGCCGGCCATCGGGTGGCCATTCAGTACATCATGGCGGCTCTAAACGGGTTTATGCCGGTGGAAGCACTTCTTCATTACCGGGAATTTGAAAAAGGGCTTTATGGCCACCCCGAACGCCACGATGCCATGGGGATTTTCTTCAGCTCCGGCAGGCTGGGGCATATGTGGAGTTATGTCAACGGTATTGCCGCGGCCAATCCCGACAAATCAGTCGTTCTTTTCGGCAGCGACGGATCCCAGCAGGAAGGCGGGGATGCCGAAGCCGCACGCTATGCCGTGGCCCAGTGGCTGAACGTCAAACTGCTGATAGACGACAATGACGTGACCATTGCCGGACATCCCAGCCTTTACATGAAGGGCTTTGATGTTGAAAAAACCCTGAAAGGGCACGGTCTTTTTGTTGATGCCGGAAACGGGGAGGATTTGGATTCCCTGTTTCAAAGAATTCAAAAAGCGCTGACCACCAGCGGCCCGTATGCCCTCATCAACCGCCGGAAAATGGCCCCGGGAGTTGACGGCATTGAAGGACTGCCCAAGGGACATGATGTGATTCCGGTAAATTTTGCCATTTCCTATCTCAAGCGAAACGGGCATGACGCAGCCGTAAAGATTCTGGAGGCCCCCCTGCCCAAGTCAGAAGCAGTGACTTACAAGGGCAGCACCCCCGAACAGGCCAAAAACAGGGATGATTTCGGCAAATATGTCTGCGAGATTCTAAAAGACATGCCGGATAGAAAAGAACGGGTGATTGTCGTGGATTCCGATCTGGAAGGCTCTTGCGGCCTGCACCATATCCGAAAGGCCTATCCGGAAGTCTATGTCCATGGCGGCATCATGGAGCGAAACAATTTTTCCGTGGCAGCCGGATTCGGCGCCGCGCCCGGCAAACAGGGCATATTTGCCACATTTTCCGCATTTCTGGAGATGGTGATTTCCGAAATCACCATGGCCAGACTGAACCAGGCCAATGTACTGGCGCATTTTTCGCATGCGGGCGTGGATGACATGGCGGACAATACCTGTCATTTCGGAATCAATGTTTTTTTTGCCGATAACGGTCTTCTGGAAAACGATGCAACGCGGCTTTACTATCCCGCGGACAGCCTTCAACTGAAAGCCGTTCTCTCATCCATATTTCATGACAGGGGACTTCGGTTTGTCTTTTCAACCCGCTCCGGAACTCCCTTTATTTTAAAAGCCGATGGACAGCGCTTTTATGGCGAAGGCTATACGTTTACCCCAGGGAAAGACGATCTGATCCGCGAAGGCAGAGACGGGTACATTGTCACCTACGGCGAAATGCTATATCGGTGCCTGGACATTGTCGAGGATCTCAAGACCCAGGGCTTATCCATTGGCCTTGTCAATAAATCCACCCTGAATCTGGTTGATGAGGACATGCTGAAGGTTATCGGCGCCGGCAAGGCTGTGCTTACGGTTGAAACGCAAAATACAAAAACAGGCCTCGGATCCCGAATGGGGACCTGGCTTCTGGAAAGAGGCTATCACCCCCGTTACGCCAGCATGGGAACCTGTAAAGAAGGCTGCGGCGGACTCTGTGAGCAGATTCCGAATCAGGGAATGTGCTCGGATACCATCAGATCCAGGATAATCGCGCTGCTGCAATAAGCGGGAGGGGATTTTGTGGTCATTGCAGGGCTTACGGGCGGAATTGCTTCCGGAAAATCAACGGTATCCGCTTTTCTGGAAGATGCAGGAGCCGTCATTGTGGATGCGGATAAAATCGCCCGCAATGTGGTTCGGAAAGGTCAGCCGGCGTGGCGGGAAATCGTTGGGGCCTTTGGCCGAACTGTTCTGCTGCCGGACGGAGAAATCAATCGCATCCTACTGGGAGAAATTATCTTCAATGATCCGGTTCAAAAGAGGATTTTGAACCGGATCGTCCATCCGGGCGTGATTGCGGAAACCGCAACGCGCCTGGCTGAAATTGAAAAAAATCAGCCAGATGCGGTCGTGATTCTGGATGTGCCGCTTCTGATCGAATCCGGCATGGATTCCGGCCTTTCGGATATCATCGTTGTCTATGTTCCGGAACCGGTTCAGATTCAGCGGTTGATGACACGGGACACGCTGACGCAGGCCCAGGCCCTGGCGCGAATCCGATCCCAGATGCCCATTGAAGAAAAAAAGAAACGCGCCACAATCGTCATTGATAACAGCGGCAGTCGTGAAGCTACCCGGAATATTTCATTAACCGTGTATCAGCGCTTGAAAAAGAAAATCGCCCAACAGGGACCATCATGAACAACATCATTATCGCAGCCCTGATCGGCTTCAGCCTGGGCGCCACGGGATACATTGTTTTCCGGTTCTGGCTTTTGCCGATCGGGCGCTACCAGCGGATCAAAGATCAGATTGCGGAAAGCATCCGTCACCATGAACTCAAGCTGTCCGGCGAGAATGCCTTTCAGCTTTCGCCCGACCAGGCAGAGAGCTGCCGAAAGCAATCGGTTGCGCTGACGGATGCCTATTATGACGACCTGCCTCACTGGTACCGCATGGTTCTGACCAACCGAAAAGAATCTCCTGATGACGCATCCAAAAACCTTCTGGCGTTATCCGGTATCCGGGACCCCGATCATGCCCGCAATCGCATCCTTAACATCAAAAAAAGTCTCAATCTTAGGTAAGGGGCTGATGAGAATCCTGATCTTCAGGGCGCTGATGCCCGATTCCCGACTCCTTTATTCCAAACCATTTCGAAAGGAAATAAAATCATGCAACGTACATTATCCATAATTAAACCCGATGGGGTTTCCCGCAAACTTATCGGCAAAGTGATCAAGAAGCTGGAAAAATCCGGACTGAAAATCATCGCCATGAAAATGCTGCACATGACCCGGGCTCAGGCTGAAGGGTTTTACGCCGTTCATAAGGAAAGGCCTTTTTTTGCCAGTCTAACGGACTTCATGTGCTCAGGGCCCGTGGTGGTGATGGTTCTTGAAGGAGAAAACGCCATATCCATATACCGGGATCTGATGGGCGCAACCAATTTCAAGAACGCCGCCGAGGGAACCATCCGCAGGGAGTATGCGACGGATATTGAAAAAAATGTAGTTCATGGCTCGGACTCCCCGGAATCCGCGGCCTTTGAGATCGGCTATTTCTTTAACAGCTTTGAAATTGTGAAGTGAAATCATCCACCGAACGTATCTGCTTGGACCATATCACCATTGTCCTTCAACGGCCCCGTTTTCCCGAAAATATCGGGGCCGCGGCCCGGGCCATGCGGAACATGGGCATCCGCCGCATGATCGTTGTTGAACCGGAAAACTATGATCTTTCCCGGGTGCTCAAAATGGCAACCCACGTGGCTGCCGATGTTGTGCAGGAGATTCGGATCGCTCAAGATCTTCGGCAGGCACTTTCCCCGTTTCACATGGTTGTGGGAACCACGGCGCGTCTGGGCGGGGAGCGGGAAGTGGTTCAATCCCCTTCCCGCATTGCCGACCGCCTGATATCCCTCTCCCGGGAAAACACCATTGCCGTTGTTTTCGGACCCGAAGACCGGGGGCTTTCCAACGAGGATCTTCGCCTCTGCCATGAACTGGTCAACATCCCAACCGCCGAATTCTCTTCGCTGAATCTGGCCCAGGCCGTCATGGTCATGTGTTACGAGCTGTATACGGCGGACGGGAACAAGCCTTTAACAGAGCCAAACGCTCCCCGGCTGGCCACGCGCCATGAACTGGACGGCATGTATGACCAGCTTCGGGATATTCTGGTCCGGATCAGCTACATCAATCCGGAAAACCCGGATTACTGGATGAACAAAATCCGGCGTTTTTTTACCCGCATGCAGCTTAAAGCCGGGGAAGTCAGCATCATCCGGGGAATCTGCCGACAGATCGACTGGTACGGGAAAAATGCCGTGAAGATGGCAGACGGACAAAACAATATAATTGCGCTGCCAAGTTGTTCCCATCGAAAAAAACCTCCCGCCGACCCCAAAATACCACATAGTTAAAAACACTTGGCGATCACCTCAGGGCAAAACGGTTAGATCCGGGACTTGAAAAGCATTATGCATTGAAGATCGCCGTTGCGGGATATATTGAACAGATATAAAATCCGTTCCAAAGATAGATGAGAATAACAGGAAATCAATGAATTAATACTAATTTAATTACTCAATACGTGTAGGTATTATAATTAATTATAAAATATTTATTGACATCCAGTAATCAATTGTTTATGGAAATCCTTCATATCCGGGAAGATGCGCTGTGCTTTGAATCAGCGGGAATTACGTAGTTTTAAACGTTAATTCCAATTTTATTTTCATACAGATAATCTCCATCAGAAATCCGATCATTTCAGCAAACTCTGTACTTCCGTTTTTACGGATGCGACGGGTTACGGCTTTTTTTCATCATTATCAAAAACAGATATTTTTTCCGAAACCGGCAATTCTATATTTTTTTCGTTTGACATCGATACAGGAGGAGAACCGCAATGAAAAGGTCATTTCCACATCTCTTGATTCTGGTTGGACTGTTGATTCCCTGTTTTTCAAGCGCCGCCGATATTTCGGTCATCGGAAACATCCCGACGGAGAGCCTGATGGATTCAATCGCCCTTTCGCCCGATACGGGAACCGCCTTCGGCATTGATAAGGAAAAAGAGAGCCTTCACATCATCGATGTAAACAGCCATTGCGTCATAAAGAAGGTCCCGCTCGGCCAGAGACCGGCCGGCATAGCGGTAAACCCGAAAAACAATCTTGCGTACATCACGCTCAAGGGTATTGGCCCTTCCCATGA
This sequence comes from Deltaproteobacteria bacterium, assembly GCA_016219185.1. GTDB lineage: Bacteria > Desulfobacterota > Desulfobacteria > Desulfobacterales > Desulfatirhabdiaceae > RAAP-1. The sequence continues at coordinate 43,783 of JACRBZ010000051.1, read as the reverse complement.
AAACGGTTCGTTATGTATCGTTGATACGAGCGGCGCCGTATTAACTACGCGTCCGATTACTGGAAACCCTCACGGCATCGCGGTCAATCCCGTAAACAACACGGTGGTTGTTGCTCTCGAGCAGGAGAAGAAACTGCTTATCCTCTCTGCGGATGGCTTGAAGACACTTCAGGAGATCAAACTTCCCGGCAGTCCGAGACTTGTCGCGCTTGATATCGATTCAAACAGGGCGGTGGTGACAACCGGAGACGAAGGTAGGAGCTGGTGGCAGCACATCATCATGATCGTCGATATAAACACCGGCGCTGTGACAAAAACCATAAAACTAAAAAGAGGCGTTAAGGGCATCGCAATCGATACCGAAAAAAATATTGCAGTTACATTGGGCCTGAAAGAGAAAAATATTCTGGATGCCAGTCGGGGAAGCATACTTTCAACCACCCGGGAAGGGGATGATTTTCTTAACGGAATCAAGCTAAAGGGAGCTTCCGACAGCCTGGAGCCGGGGGATAAGCATATTTCCGATAAAAACGATACGGACAGGCTCCTTGACCGGTTTTATCCTGAAACCGATGACGGCATAGAAACCGAATTAAATAAGATACGTAGCGGATCGACGACTTTTCACATGGATTACGCTTTCGGGCTTGATATCAACCAGTTCACCCATACCGCGGTCATATCCGGAGAAGAAAGCCTTTTGCTTCTTGATATGAACAAAAACACATTAAAGGAATACCCGCTTGGCGATATACACATTCTGAGGGCGATTGCCGTAGATAAATCCAGAAATACTGCGCTTGTTTCGTATCTGAAGCACAAAACTCAAAAGCTCTCTGATGCAGGCGTTCTTGAGATACAGCTTCCCAGTGCGCTTTACATCACAGGCGTTGACCCTTCGGAGGCCGACGCCGGAACAAAAGACCTGCCAGTGAATATCTCGGGCTCAGGTTTTACAGATAAAACTACAATCTTAATAGACAATGAAAACAATAATTGTACATACATCAGTGATACACAGTTGCAGCTCAAACTCAAACCGAAATATCTGAAAACCCCCGGACAACTTAACATACAGGCAACAAATCCCAAATCCGATAGTAAAGGCCAAGAAGTAGTATCAAATACGATGATATTTACTGTCAATGATCCGAATACAAAACCGCCGAAAATAAACATCTCAACGCCTCAAAATGGCACTGTGTTATATTCTTCACCTGCCACCGTATCCGGATCAGTGGATAACAATGCAGTATCGGTTCAGGCAAACGGCGTCCAGGCGTCTATAAGCAACGGCACCTTTTCTGCAATAGTTCCGCTTGTTGAGGGCAGCAATATCATAACAGCGACTGCAACCGATCAGAACGGCCTTACCGGATCTAGCAGTATAACAGTCACTCTGGTAACAAAGGGAAGTATCAGCGGAACGGTGACCGATGCACTGACTGGCCTTGCCGTGTCTTCGGCAATGGTAACGGTAACCGACTCATCAAAGAATACGCAGTCTACAGCTACCGGCAGTGACGGCAGATACTCCTTAAGCGGCATTGCACCGGGAGCCGTCAATATAACGATAACAAAAGAAGGATATAATCAGTATTCTTATATCGGAACGCTTTCACCCGGCCAGGCACTGTCCGTTAATGCGGCATTGACGGCAATACCTCCGGAACCACCTCCGGTAATAAGTGGCATTGCGGTCAAAAACATAACGTTAGATTCAGCTACAATCACATGGACAACGGATAAGCCGACAGGCAGCCTTGTTGAATACGGCCAGACAACAGCATATGGCAGTTCTGCGTCGGACGCCACGCTTACAATTAATCATACAATTACGCTTACAGGATTAAATTCGTCTGCAACTTATCATAACAGGATTACCTCAAAGACAGCCGGCGGCACATCGGCAACATCATCGGACTTTATATTCACAACGGCAAGTCAGGCAACAATTGCAATAACAATAACTGCCCCAGCAGATGGAAGCACCATCTACAGCTCTGAAGTAATGGTCAAGGGGATAGTAACCAATTCCACAGGCAATGAAACCGGGGTCAATGTAAATGGGATTATTGCTGCATTAACGAACAATGAGTTTGCATTAAACCATGTCCCGCTTACACTAGGCGCAAATACGATTACCGTGACTGCTGCCGATACCACGGGAACCACGGTAAAAAAGCCCATCACGGTCAATTCAGTCCCTGCGGCAAATTATATCCGCATCAGCGCCAATCCAGAATCCGCCGCAGCGCCCATGGAAGTTTTCTTGAGAATTAACGGATCGTTTACTATATCAAACCCTGTTATAACGACAGTTGGACCCGGCGATGTAGAACAGTTAACCAGCATCGATCCCAATGAATACAAGTACAAATTGAATATGGATGGCATTTATTATTTTACCGCAAGGGCTGTCGGCCCGGACGGTAATACTTACCAGGATACAATTGCAATTACCGCGCTTAACCTTGCCCGGATTGATACTCTTCTGAGAGCAAAGTGGTCGGCATTTGCTGGAGCTATGCAACAGAAAAACACGGCATCGGCGCTAAACATGATGCTGCCATATAGTAGAGATAAGTATCAGATTATGTTTAATCTTTTAAAAGAGCAGCTTCCGAACATTGTTTCTACTTATGTCGATCTTGTACTGGATTCAATTCGAGAAGACAGGGCATGGTATAAACTGACGGCAATGGAAAACGGCTCTTTATTTGCCTACCGGGTTGGTTTTATGATGGATACAAATGGGTTGTGGCTTATTCGTGAGTTCTAGATTCGGGAGGATAAAAAATGAAGAAATTTATCGCCTCAGCATCATTTTTATTGCTTCTATTTTCCTGCGTATCCGCCCATGCCTGGCTTTATTACAGCAAGTCGGAATTCAGGGGCAGGGTCATTGATGCGGAAACAAAGGAACCGATTGAAGGGGCAGTGATTGTCGTTTTATATATGAAGTGGGAATTCGGCGGCCCAGGAGGCGGCAGTACTGTGCCTATGGACGCAAAAGAAACTCTGTCAGACAAGAACGGTGATTTTTATTTTCCATCCTACGAAACCATGATCGGTCCATTATCGAGAGAACGTGTAGCCGAATTTATTTTTTTTAAGCCGGGTTATAAGTCCGTAACATATATTGAAGGGAAAAAAATACCTGATGAAATATATTTAGCCATTAAAAAAGAAATGGTCGGCAAAGACGGCGAGATTAAACACACTGACCGTTGGGATCATCTGCTTACATACAAGGGCCCCTTGGGGGTGGTGGAATTGCAGAAGGCAATAACGAGAGAGGAGAAATTACGAGCAATACCATCACCACCAACTGATTACACATCGAAGGAGTTACCGCTCTTTATAAAAATTATAAACGAAGAAGGAAACAACCTCGGATTGAAGGGGGGATATAAATGATTAATCAAGCAAAAAAAATTTTTAAAGTATTCGCAGTGATTGCGACTATGATTTCGCTTTTTTATCTTCACCTGGCTTTGGCTCTTGAGGTGAAAACCCACAAGGCAATAAATGAGCATATCTCTACGAATACGCTGAATGGATTTTCTCTTGATGACCATTTAAAAAACCAATTAGGAATGCAAGATGGGAAAGACACGTATTTTAATAATAAAAAAGTTTTTAATTCACTTGGTGACGGCGGCGTGACGGAAGACAAACCGGACGGGTGCGTGCCCTATTGGAGATCAAGAAATCATTTTCATAATCCAATAAACAACAGCGGATTTTCGGGGTGGTGGGATACTGGAATTTTCTCAGGCATGTCGGCAATTGACTGGATTATGGAACCGGCCAATTCACAGAGTTGCGGATATTATTCCTGGAATGATGCACGAACTTATTATTTTAATGCTCTTTTTGTCAAGGATAAAGTAGAAAAAGAAACTAATTTTGCACAGACTTTCAGAGCATTAGGACAATGCATGCACTTGGTGCAGGATATGTCCGTGCCTGAGCATACTCGCAACAACGGCCATTACTTTGCTTATGATTATGAGAAATGGGTAGATGAACCGGATAACAGGGCAGCAATAAGCAGCTATTCTTCAATTACCTATACAGCTAATGACTCTTTCCCTTTGTCTATCAGTCACCTTTTTGACACAAACCAGTATGATGGTACAAATCCCGATATTACGCAACAAGCCACAATAGGCCTTTCAGAATATTCAAATGCCAACTTCCTCAGCCCGGATACGATTTTTTCAGGTTTTATTTATCCTGCTTATTCGGATATGACCGAGAATATTGTTTCTGACGGCATTGAGAACATATTGTATCTAAAAAAATGCAGAAATGGAGAAACGATTGATTTTTTTGCAAGAGCGAAAAACTTTTATAACTATCTTCCCCCGGATTATAAAGATCTGGCATTAACTTTAAATGATGATTTTGTGTACATGAACTATGCGCAAAAACTCATTCCACGCGCCATCGGCTATTCTTCACAGGCTTTAAGCTATTTTTTCAGAGGAAAGTTTGATGTCGTTCTCGTGCTGCCTCTCATCGAAGAAGGAAATATATGGGGTTTCGCTTTCTACATCAAGAATATGACCCAAACGAAGGACGCGATAGCTGAGGGCAAACAGGTAGGTCTTAAGTACGAACCCACGGTTGGCTCTCCTATTAGAACCGCTACAACGCTTAAAACGGCTCTTTCATACGATAGTGAAACGCTTGTTTATTTCTGGATCAATCAACCGATAAATACTGCAGATTTAGAGATCTTTAATAAGGCTGATTTCACCATTGTATACCAAGGAGTCTTAGGCTCAGAAGATAATGCAGTTATCGGCAAGGTTTTTAAACAAAATACAGCGCTTTATATTGATGAAGACTGGTATTCCCTTGAAGGAAACTACCAATGGATACATACAATGCCTGGAGATGTACAAAATCCTGACAACGGCGATACTATTAACAAAGCGCTCAATAATGTGCTTATCAAAGAAAATGTACGATATGTCGATGCTGACGGTTCCGCTGAGAAAGCGCGATTCAACGAAACGCTTCTCAATTTGAAAGACGCAGGCAATCCGAATGGCATTCCGATTACAAAAAACACATATATCCAGTACAAAATAGATGACATGTCAATTGTTAATAAACCCGAAGCCTCTGTTGGACATACAAATGATTTTCAGGGTGTGTGGCTTTCGTTTAACAATGGTCTCCAAATACAAATGTACTACGATTCTGGTGTAACTACGGGTTCCCCCAATATGGCTTACTGGACTTTTTCTCTAGGCAACATGATGATAGACAATATCTATAAAATATTTAAAGATAGCAACATCGTAATACCAGAACCTCTTTATCTTGAGAGCATTGATTTTTGGCAACAACTGTTACCATCACCGGATTCTCCTCTTGAGGCAAAGCAGCATATGGAAGTGGATTACTTTCGAATTATGGACTGCAAAATTCAACCTCCGGATCTTTGATGTTGATCACTCTGCAATGTTGCAGCAGGCGATCCCCCAAAAACATTGCAGAGGCGATTACCGGATCACCATACAGCTCCTGGCCATTCACGGAAGCTATTATTCGAGGCTTCTCGCTGTTTCAAGTGGGTAAATCTCAGGGCCGCGATCGGACCATGCAGGCTGCAGAATTGGCGCGCGTTAAGGTCCCAAATAGGGCCATTTTGGGATCTTAAATCAACATTTTTGATGTCAAAAAGGGCATTTTAAGAAATCATCCGGCGAATGCACGGCAAATGTATTTATTTCCCCCCAAGCAGCCCCTGAACGGATTTCAGGATATCGGCCGGCATCACGATGGTTTTGGCATTGGGTGAGGCCGAAAGTGTTTTAAAAGCATCCACATAGCGTTCTCCAAGAAGATAAACCGCCGGCAAAGGGCGGTCCCCGATGGCGTCCGTTACCCGTTGAATGGCTTCCTTTGTCGCATTGGCCATGATGACCTTGGCCTCCGCATCCCTTCGGGAGGCCTCCAGCTTTCCCTCGGCTTCCTGAATCTGAGCTTCCTTGGCGCCTTCGGCGTTTAAAATCGCCGCAACCTTTTTTCCTTCCGCCTCGGTAATGGCGGCCCTTCGGGACCTTTCCGCAGACGCCTGCTTTTCCATGGCCTGCTGCATGGTCGGCGAGGGTTTGATATCCTGGATTTCAACGGTTTTGACCACGATTCCCCAGGCCGCCACATCATCCGAGATTCCGCCTTTCAGCTTCGATTTGATGAGCTCCCGGGAGCTGAGCGCATCATCCAGATCCATCTCTCCGACGATGCTCCGCAGCGAAGTCTGAATCAGGTTCACAATGGCAAACCGGTAATCATCGATGCCATAGACGGCTTTCTGGGGTTCGATCACATTGATGAAGGCAATGGCGTTAGTCATGATCACGGCATTGTCCTTGGTAATCACCTCCTGGGTCGGAATATCCAGGGAAATATCCTTGGTGATGACTTTATGAGAAATGATATCCAGATAGGGAATGACGAAATTCAGTCCCGGATTCAGGGTGGTGTGATATTTCCCCAGGCGCTGCACCACATGTTTGTATCCCTGGGGAACAATCCGCACGCCCATGAAAATCGTTAAAATAACCAGAAACGTTAAAATCCCAACGACAGTCAGACCTCCGGCCATAAGAGCCTCCTTTCCTTGAAGATTACGTTTTTTCCACTTTCAGCACATGCCCATCTATGCCCGAAACCCGGACATAATCACCGGGCTGAAAAAGATCCGCGCTGGTATAGTCCCATTCATCAGCCCCCAGAACCGGCAGGGTAAAGCGTACCCTGCCCTTTTCAAGCGGCGTGGCGTTGGATTTTACAACCATTCCCACCTCACCGAGTATGGCTTCCTGCGACATTCCAGCCGTGGTTTTGTCCACCATTTTGGGTTTCAAGAGCCGAAACCAGAGAACGGTGAGCACCGATGACGCCGCGGTCCATGTAAACAATTGAACGCTGAAAGAAGATCCCGGGGAGAAATACACAAAAAGCCCCACGAAACAGGCCCCAAGACCAAACCAGATGATGGTGAAGGACGGGATAAAGAGCTCGGCGCTGATAAGAATCAATCCGAAAGAAAGCCAGTGCCACCACAGGATTGTCATGGAATTTCTCTCCTGGTTTTACACAAAGGCGTTGCGGGAAAAGATAGAAAAGAAACGGCTTTTTGCCGAACCTTTTTCTGGAAAAATCTCAAAATGGCTGGCATCAGCGCCATTAAAACCGGCAGCACTCCGTGAAATGCGCACTTCGGGCATTCCGCCGGATTGCTGCCGATTTCTTCGGTCCGTGATGAAACTCTTTACATATAATAACCACAATTGATGAAAAGGTCCGTGCCGGGAACGGCTTCAAAATAGGCCTCTTTCTTTTCAACCTTTTTGGTCTGGGGGTTGGTCCAGCGGTACTGGATCGTTCCGCTCCCCTTGGCCTTGACGATATCAATCCGTTCCTTGACAAAAGGTTTCCCATCGGCATCTTTCAGTTCCATCATGTTCTTGCCGATAAGCGCCGGTGTGAAGGGATGGGAGAGGTTCGTACCATCCAAACCGGTCGCCCAAACATAAAGATCTTTTTCAATAAATTTGCCCTTGGGATCGTTGAATTCGACAAGCGCCTTTTCCTTCCCAACTTCCTTCATGTATGCCACAGCCTTCTTGACCAAGGCTTTGGCATCCTCCGCCGTTCCCTTCTCCTGATCCGCGGCTATACCATATCCAGCCATGATCAGCATGGCCACCACCACTGCGAAAATCCTTTTTACCATACAATGTCTCCTTATTTTGATCGAATATTATTTTATCCCCGCAGGATCGGATTTCGGTCCTTTGGGAAACCAACCCCTTCGAATGCCAGCAGCCATCCCAGCAACTCAATATCCTGGTACTTTTTCTTTTTTCAGTCATAAAACATCCTCTTACAACGGCAGGAGCCGATCTGAACGGCGGACAACCCGCCCCCCGGCCACTCTCGGGATCGCGGCATGCAAAGTTTTCGCCGGCACCCCTCCCTTTCTCCACTGATCAGCCTCTTCCACCTCTTCTGTTTTGAATATGGACATGATGTTCGAGAGATTTTCCGCATTGCCGGCATTTTGCTGTGTCGTCGTGCTCATCTCCGCAATAGCCTGATTGACTTGGTCGATCCCCTGGGACTGCTCCCTGGAGGCGGCCTCGATATCACCCATCAGCTCGACCACCTTATTGGAACTAGTGGTGACCTGATTGAACGCCGTGCTGGTAACATTGACCAGGCTTTCACCGTCTCTGACCTTATGAACGATATCCTCGATCAGACTGGATGAACTCTGGGCGGAATCCTTGGCCCGCATCGCCAGGTTTCGGACCTCGTCGGCAACAACAGCAAATCCGGCACCCGCCTCCCCCGCACGGGCAGCCTCAACTGAGGCATTAAGGGCCAGAAGGTTCGTCTGGAAGGCGATCTCATCGATGCTTTTTACGATCTTCTGGGTCTGTTCACTGGAAATGGTGATTTCCCTCATGGATTGGGTCAGCCCGGCCATGGACTCATTCGCCTTTTCTATAGCTTCCTTGGCCGTGATCATCAGTCGGTTGGCCTCACCGGTATTGGCCGCGTTCTGCTTGGTCATGGAAGCGATTTCGTCAAGAGAGGCCGAGGTCTCCTCGATCGAGGCCGCTTCCTGAGAGGCCGAATCTCTCAGGACGTCCGATACCAGCAAAGCCTGCCCAACGGCGTCATTCATCTTCATCCGCATGGTGTTGACCGATTCGACAAGCTCACCGATCTCATCCCCGGATGCCAGGTTGATTCTCTGTGTCAGATCACCCTCGGCCAATCGGCGCAATACCGAAATAGTCACTCGAATCGGTTTCAAAATGAGCCGGGTAACGGAAACACTTGTTAGAAAAGAGATAACCACCGCCGTCAGCAAAACGGCCATGAAAACACTGAGGGTTGTTCTGACCATGCCGACTGAAAATTCATATTTCTGCTGGCTGAGTTTGTCTTCAAGCGCATTGAGATCCCGAAGGCTCTTGTCGAGCAGCACGAATTTTTCCTCGGTCATGGCAAAGAACATGACCGCCGTACTGGCATCCTGGGCGGCGATATCCAGGACGGCTTTGACCTGCTTCTGAAATTCGATGAGGTTGTCGTAGGCCGACTGGTAGAATTTCCGCTCCTCCGGCATCAGTTTGTTCGAATCAAGGATCTTTTTGGTAAACACCTCTGTTGCGGCAATCTGAGCGTCGGTCTCCTTGATCAACCCCGCGATTCTCTGCTCGTCATAATTGGAGGCAATCCAGTTCATGATCTTGTATAGCTTGGCCTGTACAGTCGACATCTCGACAAGAACGTGCGAGCTGTTCTGATACCCCTTGAAACGATTGTTGTAAATGTCGTCGATCGAATCGCCCTGCAATGAAATTGCCTTGTATGCCCCGATGGAGATTACAATCAGGAAAATCAGGATAACAAAGGGCGTTAAAAGCATTTTTATGGATAATTTCAAGTTGTTGAAAAAATTTTTCATACTATTCCCTTGATAAAAGTTGTCAAAAATATACTTATAAATTTTATGAAATATCACTTACCATTTTTGATGTCAAAATTATTTTATACCAAACAGCAATTCTTGCTGAAAGCCTAAATTTATAAGAAAGGAACAAAGAAGTCAAACAAAGTGAAAACAAATTGAAACAGGCGGATACAAAAACTGAGCATATGTTCCCAGTCATTGAAGCACAGCACACGAAAGGTGCTGCGCAATGGGTCCCGGTATTCCTTGCAGGCGCTGAACTTTGATCGGCAACACTGGCCCACGAAAATATTCCGGATTCTTCCGGGATTTTCAGGATGAAAAAATGCAAAGAGAAATTTTATAATATTGACAAGTATAGGGTAGGGGGGTATTCTATTATATAAATCGTACGGTAATTTTGAAGGAGGTGACCGCTTGGCTGAAATCGATAAAATAAAAACATCCTGTGCAAATTGCCATGATGGTCCAAAAGACGGGGAACGTAAAAGCCACCATGACGAAAAAACCATTCGGGAGCTTGTGAACCGGATGAATCGTATCGAGGGGCAGATTCGCGGCATCCGGGGCATGATCGAGAAACAGATTTACTGTGATGATATCCTGAACCAGATTTCCTCGGCTCAATCGGCTTTGCACGGAGCAGCCCGATTGCTTTTGGAAAAGCATATGAAGTCCTGCGTCACAGAGCAGATCCGGGCCGGTGACGGGCACGTGGTTGATGAACTTCTGAAGACCATCTTCAGACTGACCAAATAAGGGGCTTGGAAGATTCCAATGGACCGTTTGCAAGAGGCAGACCGACTCGGTTTTCAAAACCGAGTCAGTCTTTCACGCGTTTGTTGATCAACGAATCAGCTTAACAAAGCGACGCTTCCTTGATCATTTCTAAGGAGATAAGAACATGGCTGATACAGCCGAAAATAAACATATAAGGCAGTCGGAGATTCCCGTCCACGGAATGAGTTGTGAGCACTGCGTAAAGCAGGCAACCAAAGCACTCGAGGCACTGCAAGGCATGGGAAATGTCCGCGTTTCCCTGGCTGAAAGCAAGGCTTTTTTCTCGCATGACAGCGAAAAAGTCATGATGGATGACATCATCAAGGCAATTGAAGATGCGGGATTTTCAACAAAGCCTGTTCCGGCGGAAGAAACCGGAGAGATATCCCCGTCCGAAGTGGCTATGGGAGGGGCGGCCATCGCCGAATTCCCGGCTGACGGGGCTGACACTGATATAAAGAGGCGGTTTAAAGTCAGCGGAATGACCTGTGCCAACTGCGCCCTGACCATTGAGAAAAAACTGAAAGTCACCCCCGGGGTCCGTATCGCCTCGGTGAACTTCGCAAGTGAGATGGTGACGGTTGATTATGATCCGCAAATGATCGACCTGAGCACAATCTTCAGTCAGGTCAGGGACGCCGGTTATATTCCCATGGAAAATGCACAAGAAGCCGAAGAAGACCGCACCGCGATCAAACAGCGAAACTGGCTTATTTTCAGTGCGATTTTTTCGCTGCCCATCATGCCGATGATGTTCCTGCCGATGTCTCCCTTAACCCTCTACGGCATGTTCGCCATGGCCACGATCGTGCAATTCACCGCCGGGTGGATCTTCTATCGGGGAGCGTACCATGCTTTAAAGAATAAATCAGCCAACATGGATGTCCTTGTTGCCATGGGAATCACCGCAGCATACGGCTACAGTGTTTTAACCACCTTTCCGCAGCTCTTTTTTCACGGGCCGACTTTCTTCGACGCTTCGGCCGTCCTGATCACTTTTGTGCGGTTCGGGAAATACCTCGAGGCCAAAGCGAAGGGCCGGGCCGGACAGGCCCTCAAGCGGCTTTTGGAGCTTCAGGCGGATAAGGCCCGCCTGCTTGTGAATGACGGGGAACAAGAGGTGGCGGCATCCGCATTGAAGGTCGGGGATATGGTTCTGGTTAAACCGGGAGAGAAAATTCCCGTGGACGGTGAAATTACGGAAGGCTACGCCGGCATTGACGAATCCATGCTGACCGGCGAATCCATCCCGGTTGAAAAAGGACCGGGGGATGCGGTCATCGGAGCAACCATCAACAAATCCGGAAGCATCAAGGTGAGGACCACGAAAACGGGGAAAGACACTGTTCTGGCCGGAATCGTCAAGATGGTGGAAGAGGCCCAGGGCGTCAAACCGCCGATCCAGCGGCTGGCCGATACGATCTCCAATTATTTTGTTCCCGTGGTCGTGGCCCTGTCCGTGATCACCTTCCTGATCTGGTATTTCGCGCTTCACAGTACCTTTGTGTTCGGCTTCACGGCCGCGATCGCCGTCCTGGTCATCGCCTGTCCCTGCGCCCTGGGGCTGGCAACTCCCACGGCCATCATGGTCGGCAGCGGTGTGGGACTGAATCGCGGCATACTCTTTAAATCAGCCGCGGTGCTCGAGGCGATCTCAAAATTACAGGTCATCGGTTTTGACAAGACGGGAACGCTGACAAAAGGCACTCCGGAAGTCACGGATATCCTGGCTGCCGCGCCTTATAATGAAAAAGACCTCTTGGAAATAGCGGCAGCCGGAGAAAACCCATCCATTCATCCCCTGGCTCAGGCGGTCGTGATCCGTGCCGGGAAGGAAGGCCTGGTAATCGCGGAAGTCACGGACTACCGGGAGGAGAGTGGTCACGGCATCGCCTGCACTTACCAGGGCCAGCCCCTGCTCATCGGCAATATCAAGCTCATGCAAAATCATGGGATCGATGTGAGCGATATCGAACAAAATTTCCAGCGCATGGCCGAAGCCGGAAAGACCACGATATTTGTCGCGCTTAACGGCCGTGCCATCGGCCTGATCGCCCTGGCCGACGTACTCAAGGAGAGCACCAAAGAGGCGATCAAGCGACTGCAGAACCTGGGGCTGAAAACGTTCATGATCACCGGGGATAACAAGAAGGTTGCCCATACCGTCGCTCGGGAAGTCGGTATTGATGAAGTCGCCGCGGAAGTCCTGCCCCTGGACAAAATCAATATCATAAAAAAATACCAGGAACAGGGGATGAAGGTCGCGATGGTCGGCGATGGGATCAACGATGCACCGGCCCTTGCCCAGGCGGATATCGGAATTGCCATAGGATCGGGAACCGACGTGGCAAAGGAAACCGGCGATGTTATTTTAGTCCGGAATGACTTGCTGGATGTGGAAAGGGCGATACGGTTGGGCCGGAAAACTTTAAATAAGATCAAGCAAAACCTTTTTTGGGCCTTGATTTATAACGTAATCGGCATTCCCGTGGCAGCCGGCGTCCTCTATCCCCTGACCGGAAAGCTGTTGCCGCCGGAATGGGCCGGACTTGCCATGGCCTTTTCCTCTGTATCCGTTGTGACAAATTCTCTGCTTCTCAAAAGGTTCGGCAGGAAGCTGATGGATTAGGCCGGTCTTTCCCGGCTTGTTCTCTTTACTGTTACGTATTTGTTGCATAAATCAGAAGATGGGAGGTGATAATCATGAACGAGACGATTCTTAAGATAGAAGGCATGTCGTGCAATCACTGCAAAATGAGTGTTGAAAAAGCCCTCAAGGGGGTGCCCGGTGTAACCGATGTCCAGGTGGACCTGGCTGAAAAACAAGCCGTGGTCACCGGTTCAGCGGACCTGGCTGTAATGTCCAAAGCCGTTGCCGATGCCGGATTCAAGGTAGTGGATTAAGGCGGCTGGCCTTTATCGGGTTTCCGTGCCGCATTCCCGGCCGAGGTTGAAAAGGCACATTTACAGGGAAAAAACAAAAAGGCTGCGAGAAACCATCGCAGCCTTTTTTATTGTTTCAAATTCCAGCCCATCTCTCCCCTACTCCGCCCTTAACGGTAAGGGAGCCGACCTATGGCTCAAGACGTTTTTCGATTCCAGTGGAAAGCTGTTCGATTTCTTGCGTTGAAACTCCAAATAACGCATAGATATCCCTCCACATCCTGATTACATCTCTGATTTGGCTGGCGATCTCTCCTGCTTTTTTGACCCCTGCCGTTTTCCCGATGTGAACCAGATGCTCAAGGCCTGGAAACAGATGCCCATAATCGAAATGAAGGACATGTTCCCGCCTTTGTGCCGTGTCCGGCAGCAGATCGTAGGCCGGCGACAGGAAAAATCCGTTGCTGCCGTGTAGCATGGCGAAGTTTTTCAGGTGGTCGTCGGTGTTGCCGATCAGCGCATTGAAGACCATCTGCCGGAAAAGCATCGGGATATCGACCTCGGGCCGGCTGCTGTGCTTGCGCATCAGGGAGAAAAGGTCTGTATAGCCCAGATTGTACCAGCCTTCCGCACGAAGCAGGGTCTGGGTGCTGATCATGTGGAGGCGTCCCCCGGAAGTTGTCACATCAAACCGGCGTACCAGCAGTACCTGGCGTTTGCCGCAGGCGATCATGGACGTTTCCGGAACATCCAGGCCCGCGGATTTTGCAAGTTCCATTGTGGCCGCTTCAATGGGCACCATGGGCTGGGTGTCTCGCGTGCTGGGAAATTTGGCGATCCAGAGGATACCGTCCGAGTCTCGAACCAGCACTTTGGGCCTTGCCCCGCCTGGCGAACTTCCTGCCCTGAAAAGCGCGCGCAGACCTTCGTCCGAGACTGTTTTGCCTTGCTCAAAACAAAGGGCGGCTTCCAGTATGTCCGGCAATTCCACCAACTCCGCACTGTGGATTTTGTTATCCTCAACGGACCCAAACGAGAGCGCCCCAAGCCCACTTCCCCCCAGGGCCAACAAGAGGTGAGGAACGCTCTGTCGGGTGCGCTCCAGATCCGCCTTACGCACCAACAGGCGCCTCCCCCAATCATCCGGAAGGCAGTCCTCAAATACCGCATGAACCCCGGAGGATCGTTTCGCCGGATATTCCCTGCTGGAAAGCGGCAACACCTCAGGATCGAGAGAAAAAGCCCGAGGATCGTTCAGATAGCCGGACGCATACCGAAAAGCCCCTTCGATCCATCCCCGGGAGTCCGGGTCCTGGCAGAGAATAGTCCCGCACGGGGCTTTGTCCCCATCGGGAAAGGTGATCCAGATGTCACATTTCAGCATGTCCGTTTTGACGCCCTCTGTCTTTTGGGTTTACTTTGGGCCTCCATTTGATCGAACAGGGAGACATCTTTTTTAAGTATACCATCCAGATCTTCCATCCGTTCGAGCAGCCAGAGGGTTTCGGCCCAGAGGCCGATATTCACGGATGGATCGCCGTTTTCCATTTTACGAAGCGTTGGGATGGAAATGCCAAGACGGGCGGCAAAGCGCTCCTGCGGCTCATTTCTGACAAGACGGCAATCTCGAAGACGCAAGCCAAGGCGGAAGAGTTTTTCTTTGACATCAATAGAAATCATAGTATCTATTGATGCCAATATTTATTTATAATGTCAATATATATTTCCGTTGATGATCAGATAATCCAGCGCATCACACGCACAATGTTTGATTATCATTTTCGGGCAAAACCCCAGGAAAAAGAAAGCCCGAATGCTTCTGCCCCGCCGACCCTGACACCGGCAAAAAACGCATGCGCCATCCACGCTTTCATACCGGCCTTGGTCACCAGATCGTTGCGAAACGTATCATCAACGCGCCTTCTTTCCGCTTCGTTACCCGGTTCACCGTAGGCGTAGCATAAATCATGGGGCAAGCAGCATTTGTAGGTGATATCCCGCCAATCACATCCGGTAAAGAGCCCCAGCATCTCATCCGGTAAACATGAGCATCCGTCGAATTTCCAGTTTTTGAATTTTTCTGGAGTCGCCTCGATGCGCGCCACCAGATAGTCGAGCGTGAAATGCCTGCACAGTTCCAGTGCGCGTGATGTGGTAACAAGTTCTCCGATTTCGGGAAGATTCATATGAATAATGTCCATTGTATTCTGTTAAATGGCACCATCAGCTGGGATTGGCAGCCTCTTTGCTATGCCAAGTTCACCGTCCCCCGTCACTTGCGACGCGGCAATCCCCTGCCCTCTTTGATTGTATATCTGAAATACAAGCAAAAAGTGATTTGAAGTTTTCAAACTCAACAGCTTCAAAATGTTTCGCTTTTTCCGCAAATGCAACCTTGGCTGAGCCTGATACGTCAATTTCAAGCACCTTAAGAGTCGGCAATAACTGGGTCTCCTTTCAACCCATAAGTCTGAAGCATTTCGTCCGAAAAATAATGTTCAATCGACAGGTATCGATTAGTCAATTTTATCGGGGATACGAAGATCTCTCGGCCTATCGGTCGATTGGCAGTAACAAGGCATGGAGTCAACCGCAATGATACGCCTCCACGGAAAGTGTGGCTGTCTCCTGAATGATGTCTTTTGTGCTGCGCATAAGACATCTCCATTATTTGAATATGAGCATACCACAGGATATAATCTTCCACAATTCTCAAAGCCGGAACGAGAGATTCTCTTGTTCTGTATATCAAATACCATGCATATTCTAGGGTTTTACGACTTGGTTTTGAATAG
Organism: Deltaproteobacteria bacterium; assembly: GCA_016219185.1. Classification (GTDB taxonomy): domain Bacteria; phylum Desulfobacterota; class Desulfobacteria; order Desulfobacterales; family Desulfatirhabdiaceae; genus RAAP-1. The sequence goes on along the minus strand of JACRBZ010000051.1, from coordinate 27,808 downwards.
TGTGAGATTGATGAACTCAAAAATAGAACGCAAAGGAAGTGAACCATCAGCGGAGTTTCGCGAGAAACCATAGACCCCAAACATGGGATAAAATGAACGAACGTAAATGGACTTGTAAAATGTAATTTTACGTTTTACAATACAATTAATGATTGAAAACTTTCGCCACAAAGGCTTGCAACGATTGTTCGAGCATGACGATGGCAGTAAATTGCCGCCAGACATGTTGGAGCGGGTCAGACTCATTCTCTCGACATTGCATGCTTCGCCAGAGATTGAGGGCATGAATGTGCCAACATTTCGTCTGCACTCTCTCAAGGGAGGGCTGAAGAGATATTTCTCTGTGACTGTTCGGGCAAACTGGCGGATCATTTTTCGTTTTGAAGATGGCAACGCTTTCGACGTTGATTTTGTGGATTACCATTGAGGGAGGCAAAAATGGAGATGAAGAATCCCGTGCATCCTGGCATTCTTGTCAAGGATTGCATTGACGAACTTGGTTTGAGTGTTGCTGAAGCCGCTAAGGGACTGGGAGTAACGCGTCAGCAGCTTTACAACGTCATTGCCGGGCGCAGCAGCGTCACGCCCGAAATGGCAATTCGTCTTGAAAAGGCTTTCGGTAGCACAGCCGGTACATGGCTTCGGATGCAGATGAATTACGATCTTGCACAAATGCGCACGCGTGCTGCCAGTATCGCCGTTGAACGCTTTATGCCGAAGAGAGCCGCCCACTTGTGAAAGAGCTATTCGGGTTTGATGGACCCTAAATAAACAGCGGCAATGTTTTTGTTGATTTGGAGTTTCCTGATTCTAAGCAGAAGGTTCTTAAAGCTAAAACGACGGTACCTGATGCAGGAAGCGCAATTCCTGTCCATTTAAAAAAAACAGCTTGACACAAAGAAACAATCGATGTTAGGTTTTTAGAAAATCAAACATTAAGGAATTATCGTTTCATGAAGCACACCATTTCAGGCAGCTATTATTACGGGTATTTTTATTACTTTAGCACCGATCTGCCCGTGGTGTGCTGATACCCTGACATTATCCAGCACAAAGCCGTGGGCAGACTCTGCCCACGGCTTTTTTTTTCTAAAGGTCGTGGAGAAAAAATCTTCACGGCCTTTTTTATTTTAAAAAAGAGGAGATCAACCATGAGTATCTTAGGCAAGCAGATTCGACTGGAGCGCATTATCAACCGGAATACCGGAAAAACCGTCATCGTCCCCATGGATCACGGCATGTCCATCGGGCCCATTCCGGGGCTGATCAGTGTCAGAGATGCGATCCAGAAGGTTTCCGAAGGGGGGGCCAATGCCATTGTGGAGCATAAAGGGCTTGTAAAGGCGGGTCATCGCGGCCGGGGCAAGGATATCGGTCTGATCATCCACCTGTCGGCATCCACCTGTCTTTCGACGCTTCCCAATGCAAAAACCCTGATCTGCACGGTGGAAGAAGCCCTTAAACTGGGGGCGGATGCCGTTTCCATCCAGGTGAATCTGGGTAACGGCGGGGAAAAGGAAATGCTGCATGATTTTGGAAAAGTCAGTTATGACGCCCGGACCTGGGGAATGCCGCTTCTGGCCATGATCTATCCTCGCGGCGAGAACATCAAGAACGAATTCGACGTCAAAGTCATTAAACATGCGGCCCGCGTCGGGGACGAGATGGGAGCCGACATTGTCAAGGTATCCTATACCGGATCCACGGAATCTTTTCGTGAAGTGATCCAGGGCTGCTCGGTTCCGGTCGTGATTGCCGGCGGCCCCAAAATGAGCTCCGACATCGATATCCTGGAAATGGTCAAGGGTTCCGTGGATGCGGGCGGCTCCGGCGCTTCCATCGGCAGAAACGTGTTTCAGCACCGCGATCCGACTGCCATGACCATGGCCATAGCCGCCATTGTCCACGACGGCGCGGATGTGGATCGGGCTTTAACCTTCTTGAAATAATTCATAACGACCCGGGTTGAACGGCTGAAGGCAAATGCATGGGGGGATTCTCAATTACTTGCAAGAAATCCCCCCTTGCCCCCCTTTTCCAAAGGGGGGGGGAGAGTTTTTCTTTAAGTCAATGACATTGGGTTGGAAACTGGGAAAGGTAAAATGATGGCACGTACAATCTGGGTCAAGATTGATCCATGGGATAAGGACATGGCGACGACCGCCATTGAAAACGGGGCTGACGGGATCATGGCGCCTCCGGGGTATTCCGAAAAAATCAAAGAGCTGGGAAGGATTCAGACCATTGCCCTGGATGGCGATATCAAGCCCGGGGAGGATGTGGTCTCCTGCCGGATAACCTGCAAGGAAGATGAAGAGGAGATTCTGGCTACCTGCCGGGACAAGAAAGTCATTTTGGACTGTCAGGACTGGAGTATCATCCCCATTGAGAATCTCATTGCCAGGGGCGCCGATGTCATCGCCCAGGTCAGCAGCCTGGCGGATGCCCAGACCGCCTTCGGCATTCTGGAAAAAGGTGTCCAGCATATTCTGCTTCATGCACCTGATCCGGCATCCCTCAAACAGGCGCTGACCCGCTTAAGGTCTCAGGAAGATAAAACCGTTCTGGAAACCGCCGAAATCCTGAGCATTCAGCCGGCCGGAATGGGCGACCGGGTCTGCGTGGATACCTGCACCCTGATGACAGCCGGCCAGGGTATGCTGGTCGGAAACAGCAGCAGCGGCCTTTTTCTGATCCACGCCGAAAGCGTTTCCAACCCGTACGTGGCTCCAAGGCCTTTTCGGGTCAACGCCGGACCGGTGCATGCCTATACCCGCGTGCCTGGCGGGAAAACCCGGTATCTCTCGGAGCTCAGTGCCGGAGATCCGGTTCAGATCGTGGACCATGAAGGCAATACGACAAACGCCGTCGTGGGCCGCCTGAAGATCGAAAAGCGCCCCCTGATGCTGATCACCGCATCCGTAAGCGGCAGAGTCCTGAGCACGCTGGTTCAAAACGCCGAAACCATTCGACTGACGCGGCCGGATGGCGAGCCGGTGTCCGTCGTTCATTTATCCCCCGGAGACCGGGTTCTGGTTGCCACCGAACAGGGAGGAAGGCATTTTGGATATGCCATCCAGGAAACCATCACGGAAAAATGATGGCTTCGCAAGAAATAGAGGAACACACCACTTTATGAGCACGCACACCGAAGCACCCGCCGGAGACGATTCCGGGGCTGAAGACATGGACGGCCTGCGAAAGGCCATTGACGCCATTGATGAACAAATTCTGGATCTGATCTGCACCAGACTGGATACGGCCCGAAGAATCGGCGCGATAAAAGCAAAAAACAACGGGCCGGTTTTTGACAGCGCCAGAGAAGCGATGCTGCTCAGCCGCCTGAATCGCCTGAACCGCGGGCCGCTCAGCACGGGCGCCTTGCATCACATTTTCAAGGAAATCATTGCCGCCTCCCGGGAGATTCAAAAGCCGGTGACCGTTGCCTACCTTGGCCCGGAAGGCACGTTTACCCATCTTGCCACCCTGAATCATTTCGGACGGGGGGTTCAGACGGCTCCCCTTGCCCGGATCCGGGATATCTTTTCCGGCGTGGATAAGGAGGTCTACCCTTTCGGGGTCGTGCCGGTTGAAAATTCCATTGAAGGCGCGGTCAACCCGACGCTCGACCTGTTCTGGGAATCGGAAGTCCGGATCTGCGCCGAGATTTACCAGACCATTTCCCATGACCTGCTTTCGATTGCGGAAAACCTTGAGGATATCGAGGTGTTGTATTCTCATTCCCAGGCATTTGCCCAGTGCCGGGAATGGATTGCCAGCCATCTTCCGAACTGCCGGCTGGAGCCATGCGACAGCACGGCGCTTGCCGCTCAAAAAGCCCTGAAGAATCCCAGGTCCGGCGCCATTGCCGGCGGGGAAGCTGCCCGGATTTATCAGCTTCCGATTGCCGCCTCCCGGATCGAAGACTGCATCCGGAATACGACCCGTTTTCTGGTTATCGGGAAAAAGATGCCCCACCGGACAAAACAGGACAAAACCTCGCTTCTCTTTGCCACCCATCATGTTCCCGGCGCGCTTTACAAGGTCTTAAAGCCCATCAATGACGCCGGGCTCAACATGGTCAAGCTGGAATCCCGGCCATCCCGCCATGAAAACTGGAGCTATCATTTTTTTGTTGATATTGAAGGCCATATGGAAGATGCTCCGGTTCAGCAGGCGGTTGATGAAATGAGCCGGATGTGCATGATGCTGAAATGCCTGGGATCCTACCCACGGGCAGAGGGAATGCCATAAATATCTTGGGCGCCTTAAATGACGAGATGAGATCATGATTGATGCAGCAACACAGGTTTTTGCAGTGATAGGAAACCCGGTCAGCCACAGCCTGAGCCCGGTGATGTTTAACCGGGCTTTTTCGGAAACCGGATACAACGGCGTATATGTGGCGTTTCAGGTCACGGCGATCGGCGATGGCATGTTCGCCATCCGATCCCTGGAAATCAAGGGAGCCAGCATCACCATCCCGCACAAGGTTTCGATCCTTGACTTTCTGGATGAACTGGACCCCATGGCCGAAAGCATCGGGGCCGTGAATACGGTCATCAACCATGAGGGCCGCCTCAAGGGATATAATTCGGACTGTCTGGGAGCTGTAAAAGCCCTTGAGGAGATCACCCCCCTGGAGGGAAAACGGGTTGCCATCATCGGCGCGGGCGGGGCTGCGCGCGCCATCGGTTTCGGCGTCAAATCCTGCGGAGCCGGGCTGACCCTTATCAACCGGAGCATTTCCAATGGAGAAAAACTGGCATCGGCGCTGGAAGCGGATTTTATTCCCATTTCGGAGCTTGGCTCCCTTCCCTTTGACATTCTGATCCAGACCACATCCGTTGGCATGACACCGCACATTCATCAGTCCCCGATTCCGGATACGTTATTAACCCCCGGGCTTCTGGTCATGGATATCGTGTACACGCCGCTGAAAACCCGGCTTCTGAAAGATGCCGAAAAGGCCGGATGCCGGACAATCAGCGGTATGTCCATGTTCATTCATCAGGCCGCGTTTCAATTCGAACTGTGGACAAAAAATCCGGCACCCCTGGCCGTCATGAAACAATCCCTGATGGATACCTTGAACAATCCCCGGAAAAACCATTCATAAAAGAGAGACTCATGATCGAAATTCAATCGCGCCCGATCCAAAACACCACTGTAACGGTACCGGGATCAAAGAGTTACACGCACCGCGCCCTCATCATTTCCGCGCTTTCCGACGGCGAATGCGAAATCATAAATGGGTTGGACAGTGAAGATACTCGGCTGACCCGGGATGCATTGCGACAACTGGGCGTTTTTATTGATCAGGGCCCGGCCTCGTGGCGGGTCCGGGGGACTCATGGCATGTTGCAGGCTTGCGGCAACCCGATTTTTCTGGGAAATTCCGGAACTTCCATGAGACTTCTGGCTGCGGTTTGCGCTCTGGGAATAGGGAAATACATTCTGACCGGAACACCGCGCATGCAGGAGCGACCCATTCAGGATCTTCTGGAAGGACTGAATCAGATCGGCGTTGGAACAAAATCGCTTGGCCGTCCGGGATGCCCGCCGATTGAAATTGAAGCAGGCGAAATTTCCGGCGGCCGCGTGTCATTAAACTGCGGTACCAGCAGCCAGTATCTTTCGGCGCTTCTTCTCATCTCCCCCTTTACACGAAACGGCATGGAGATCACCGTTACCGAGGGCCCGGTTTCCAAGCCCTATATCGATATGACGATCGATATCATGAATCAGGCAGGCGTCAGCGTGGCGCGAAATGGGTATCAGCGCTTTCAGATTGCCGGAAACCAGGGGTATCGGTCCGGAAGGTTCCGCGTTGAACCGGATCTCTCCCAGGCCGGTTATTTCTGGGCCGCTGCCGCGGTGACCGGCAAAACGATTACCGTTGACGGCGTACCGCATGCCTCCCGGCAAGGAGACCTTCGGCTTCTGGATGTGCTTTCGTCCATGGGATGCACGACCCGAGTGGAACCGGACGGCATTTCCGTTACCGGCGGAAAACTTAAGGCCGTTGAAGTGGATATGGGCGCCATGCCCGACATGGTCCCGACCCTTGCCGTTGTGGCTGCTTTTGCAAAGGGCAGAACCGTCATCACCAACGTGGGACACTTGAAAGCCAAGGAAAGCGACCGGTTGGGATCGGTTGTGGCAGAGCTTCTGAAATTGGGCATTGCAGCCGGATGCAGCGATACCGCCATGTGGATCGACGGCGGAACGCCGCACGCCGCGCTGATCGACCCGCATAATGACCACCGCCTGGCCATGAGCTTTGCCGTTGCCGGACTCAAAACACCCGGAATCCGGATTGAAAATGAAACCTGCGTTGAAAAATCCTTCCCCGAATTCTGGAAGGTCTTTGAAAGCCTGTATCCATGAACATCTATCTGATCGGATACCGCTGCTGCGGAAAGACATCCGTGGGAAAAGCGCTTTCAAGGCTTCTGGACCGGCCGTTTTTGGATACCGACGAAGCTGTGGTTCAAAAAGCCGGGATGACCATCAGTGAAATGGTTGCAAGAAATGGCTGGGACGCTTTCAGGGATATGGAAAAAAGCATTATCACCCAAACAACCCTTCTGGATCATCATATCATTGCAACCGGCGGGGGAGTCATCCTGAATCCGGACAATGTCCGGAACATGAAAAAAGCAGGCCGCGTGATCTGGCTCAGGGTCAGCCCGGAAACGGTCAGAGAACGGATGGCCGCTGATCTTCAAACCCTGATCCAGCGGCCGGGTCTGACCCCAACCGGCAGCATGAATGAAATCGAAACGGTTCTTTTTGAAAGGCAACCGCTGTATGAAAAGGCAAGCGATGCGATTCTGGATACCGACATACTGGGAATTGACGCCATTTGCCGGAAAATAATGGAACATACTCATCAAGGAAACGCATGATGTCAGGCAATTCATTTGGAACCTTGTTTCGCATCACCACATGGGGAGAATCCCATGGTCCGGGAACCGGCGTGGTGGTGGACGGCTGCCTCCCCGGACTGAATCTGGATGAAGCCGTGATTCAAACATCCCTGGACCAGAGAAAACCCGGGGGCTCATCCGCCAGCACCAAGCGCAAGGAAGCGGACAAGGCCGTCATACTATCGGGCGTATTCGAGGGCAAAACCACGGGAACGCCAATTGCTATCCTGATCGCCAATACGGACCCGGATTCAAGGTCTTATGCGCCTTACGCCGATCTCTATCGCCCCGGCCATGGCGACATCACCTATCAGTCCAAATATGGCATCAGGGACTGGCGAGGCGGCGGCAGGGCTTCGGCCCGCGAGACCGCCGCAAGGGTTGCCGCAGGCGCTGTCGCAGGGCTGATTTTGGATCAAGTTGGAATTCAAGTGATTTCCTATACACTGGAGCTGGGCGGCATCAGCGTCAACACCATTGATCTGGATGAAATTCACCGAAATCCCTTCAGGTGTCCGGACAAGGAAGCCGCCAGAGTTATGACAGATCGGGTGGAACAGGTGCGAAAACAAGGGGACTCCATTGGCGGCATTGTCGAAATCCTTGTCACCGGCGCACCCGCCGGCCTGGGAGAGCCGGTTTTCGACAAGCTGGATGCAGACCTGGCCAGGGCATTGATGAGCATCGGGGCCGTCAAGGGCGTGGAAATCGGGGACGGCTTTGCGGCCGCGGGCCGGTTGGGTTCTGAAAACAATGACCCCATTACACCCGACGGCTTTTCATCCAATCATGCCGGCGGCATTCTGGCCGGCATTTCAAACGGGGATGAGATCCGGGTCCGGGTTGCCGTAAAACCCATCCCCTCCATTTCACTGGACCAGAAAACCGTCAACAGCCGGAATGAGCCCGTTACGATTTCGATCAAGGGCCGGCACGACATATCGGCCATTCCCCGCATCAACCCGGTTTGCGATGCCATGGTGAAGCTGGTTCTGGCGGATCATCTCCTGCGGCACAAAGCCATATTCAATATGAAAATATGATAACTTCCCCCTTTGGGAAAGGGGGATTGAGGGGGATTTTTAAGCAGGATAGCCGTCTGAAATCCCCCCTGGCCCCCCTTTTTCAAAGAGGGGGATTATTTTCGCGGTAAAATGTTCATCATTACAAGGAGATGGATAAAAGGAGAGTCATCGCTTTATGAAACCGAGAAGAACCGTATTGTCCGTACCCGGACATGTTGAAAAAATGCACGATAAGGCCCTGAACTCCGGCAGCGACGCCATCATGCTGGATCTTGAAGACAGCGTACCCGTGGACATGAAGGTGGAAGCCCGCGGCCGGATTATCCAGTCCCTGCTATCCCGTAACTGGAGCCGAAAAACCGTCCTGTTCCGGATGAACAGCCTGGATACCCCGTTCGGATACCGGGATCTTCTGGAAGTCGTGGAAGCCGCCGGACCCGTTATCGACGCCGTCGTGGTTCCCAAAATCAACCATCCGGGGGATGTTCACTTTGTCAGCCGGATGCTGGACGGTATTGAACTAAGCAAGGGATGGGCCAAAAGGATCGGCATTGAAGCCTCCATCGAAACCGCGGTCGGGCTCGAAGCCGTATCCGAGATTGCCGGAGCCAGCGACCGGATTCAAACCCTGGTCTTCGGCGTTGCGGATTATTCGGCATCGATCGGCGCAAGGCTCGTTTCCCTTTCCGGACACGGCGAAAAAGAGGCGGAAATCTACCCCGGACACCGGTGGCACTTTGCCATGAGCCGAATGGTCATGGCTGCCAAGGCAAACGGGCTTCAGGCCATCGACGCGCCTTACGGCAATTTCAAGGACCCCGACGGGCTTAAACAGAGCGCCGCCATGGCCTGTGCCCTCGGATATGACGGCAAATGGGCCATTCATCCCGAACAGATCGACACCATCAATCAGACGTTTTCACCCTCAACCGAGGACATCGAGCGGGCCAGAAAGGTTCTGGATGCCCATCACCAGGCAACCATCCAGGGGCTGGGAGCCGTGGCCGTAGAGGGCCGGATGGTGGATCAGGCAACGGTCCGGCTTGCAGGACTCCTCTGGGAGCAGGCCCGTCACCTGGGATTGGTTTGATTGATATCTAAAAGCAAGATGCGTGATAAATGTTGAACATGGGTAATGGATTAACCCATCATTACCGGGGGTGGCTGATCCTGTCCACCATATCCAGGGTTACCAGCGATATCCTGGCGTCGGCCTCGAGATGCTTTCGAAGCGTCAGGATGTTCACATCCGCGGGAAATTCGTAGAAGGCTGTTTCCATCGCAATATTGACAAAGGACAGGGTCATGTTAAACGCTTCGGCGATGGGCCGAGCATCCTGCATATCCTTCAGCTTCAGCCAGAGATTACCGGTAATGATGCCAAGGGATTTTGTTTCCAAATTCAGGACAACGGGATATGTCTGAACATCTCCGGATGATCCGCTTACCGCATGGATGGATGCTTCCCCTGCAAGCGATCGTCTGTAAACCGCAAAGAGTCCTTTTCGCTCAATAACATCCTCCATTTTTGGATTCGTCAGGGCTGAACCGGCATTTGCATTCATGCTCGATTCCGCTTTCCGTCCATCGGTCTTCTCGGCCCGGAGCGTCGGCAGCCAGACATAAGTAGATCCATCGTTTTCAAATGTTTCTCCCCGGGGAAGGGAAGCGATGAAGGCTTCCCGCAGGGCCGGGTCAAGACTCCATGCGGACTGCGGAATCAGTACGCCCGAGCACATCAGCCATAAACCGATCATGAAAAGGATGCCTTTTCCCCAAACGGGGACGATAACGCCGTTAAGGTTTTTTCTTGTTATTTTGATTATACTTGTTATTCCGTTCATAGTTCACCTCTCAATATCCCAGGATGCGCAATTTGAATAAGTTCAGGGTTCCCGTGTTTTCCTTCACACTGTCCAGGACCTTGAGCGTCCAGGTTCCTTTTGACTTTTCACCATAAAAGGCATTGCTCCCTAAAACCACCCCGCCGGCTTTGTCCAGACCCGTTTTTATCGCACTTCGAATGTTCAAAAGAATGCTTTTTGTACCCCGGGGCGAAGTGATTTCAATTCCAACCTCGGCAGTATTGGGATGTTCGATGGTAAGCAGAACAAAAAGGTTTTCGATAGTCAGGTCTTCCGGCACATCCAGGGTGCTGAGCACCCCCGAGGCGTTGTTGTCGGGAATCGCTACGGGCGCAGCAAAGGCACTGCCGTAAGATCTGTCCAGTAATACCACCGGGAGGGTAGTGCCAGCCTGGTAAGTTTTCGCCATGGCCACGGCGGCATCCACATTCACCGCTCCAAATCCGTACCAGTTGTTGAAATCGTATCCTGCGGCATTTTTGATCCACCCCTGGCTGGCTTCATAATCCACGCCATCGATATTTACGGTGACCTTCGATCCCGGAGAGTTAGGATCGATTTTTCTGGCGGTCTTTGCAAGGATATGCTTGACATCCCTTCGGGTAAGGTTTGGATTGATTTGAAGGAGCAGGGCGATGGCCCCGGAAGCATTGGGAGCAGACGAAGACGTGCCATTGAACGCGCTGGTATAATTGCAGTTGGGATTATACGTGGGATCGCCGATCTCGAACGGGTTGGTTGGGTCGACAAGATCCTTGCGGCTGTATCCTTTGTCGGTACCACTCAGATCGGTCGTGATGATGGCCGGAGCGGCATTACCGTATTCGCCCCCCGGCGCCGAAATCCAAAGCGTTGACCCTGCCGTCGAGTAAGAGGATTTGACGCCCGCTGCATTGAAGGCCCCCACGGTGATCACTTCCGGCCTGGAAGTCGCTTCTTCCGCGGCAGCGTTAAAGCAAGTCAGATCGCTCCTGCCGTAGCTCTGGTCAGCACACTTATAATAATTCGGATTTTCAACAGTTCCAATATTGATTTCTCCAAATTCATTACCGGCGGATTTGACATAAATGCCGCCCTTTCCGCCTCGGAGCTTATATGAACTGTCGTAGAGTGTACTGTACGAAGGCTTCAGGCTGAAGTAACCGGTTGTATCATCTCCGAAACTCATGTTGAAAATATCCACATCACTGGAGCGGGGATGCCCCCCCATAGACTCGATATAGTCTTTTGTCGTGTTAGTTTTAGTAGCATTGAACCCTTTAAGAGACGATCGCGGGGCCACCCCCCAGCCGCCCTTGCCGTTCATCGAAGCGGCGGAACAAATCCCGGCCACGCTAGTGCCGTGATCTTCTCCCTTTGAAGTGGGCGTGGGATCGGTAGTTTTGTTCACGTAGTTGTAAGATCCATTCGGGATGACATTTGCAGACAGGTCTTCATGGGCAATTTCAAGACCGGAATCCACCACAGCTATGATCACACCCAGCCCGTTTAGTTTATCGGCAAGGGTCTGGGTCATCCGAAGATCTTCTCCCGGCGTTCCCTCACTTTGGGAAAAGGCCTTCTGTCCCGTATTGTTGAGGTGCCATTGGAAGGGAAAGAGTGGATCATTAACCGCCGGGGATGCAACAAATGTTGCCGTATCCATTTTCCAGTATAATCCGGTTGGATCCTGAGGGTAAGGCGTGTAATTCAATGTGAAGGCATAATTATTATCCAGATAATTCACGCAACAAATTTTTATGGATAAATCGCTTTCCACATGGGTACAACTCCCGGCGCCGGATTGAATTTGCCTGAACGTAGAAGTATCCATTTTCCAAAATAAACCGGAACTATCCTGAATATAACTGAGCTTAAACGCGTATTGAACTGTCTGATATTCTACACAAATCAGCATGCTCAGGTCATTTCCTAAAGAAATGCAGCTTGTTTTGTCGCAGGCGGAATAAACCGGATTGCCTATCAGCATAACCGTTAAAATAACAATGGCCTTTACAATACTTCTTTTCATCCTCATTTCCTTTCCGTCGAAACGAATGAATTTCACCGACCGTCACTCATTGCCGAATTTCGAAATCGGATGTTCTTTTTAACATCCTGAGAGAAATATCAATTAGAAACAGCTCCATAGGTTGTGAGAACAAAGTATGCGTTTACAGTGGTGGAAAGAACCGGACTGTATTCTAAATTCGCCCATAAATGAGTGATACCATCCGGAAGCAGAACGTTTGGAATATGTATTGTTAAATTGCCGGATAGTGTTGATGCCGCACATGAAAATGAAGGATTGTTTATAATTCCAAACGTTGTCAATTTAAAAGGTATTAACGTGGGATACATCGGATTGGGCTGATAAACAAAATCCGTCCAAAGCGATAGCGGTCCGGATATTGGATCGACATAGGAAAGATAGGGTATATGGAGAATAAAATTACCATCAAAAGTTGCCGAACATCCAGTCGTTATTTCCGCCACCCGACCGATCCTGTCCCCAGAGGCCTCCGTGAACCAGAGGTTGCCGTCCGGTCCGGTAGTAATCCTCATAGGACCGCTGTTGGGGGTAATACCCGTGGAAAACTCGGCGACAACTCCGGATGGGGTGATCCTTCCTATCCTGTTGCCGGAGTTCTCCGTAAACCAGAGGTTGCCGTCCGGTCCGGCGGTAATCCCAACAGGACTGCTGCCTGGGGTGATGCCGGTTGAAAACTCGGTGACAACTCCGGATGGGGTGATTCTTCCTATCCTGTTGCCAGTGACCTCCGTGAACCAGAGGTTCCCGTCCGATCCGGTGGTAATCCCCGAAAGATTACTGTCAGGGGTAATACCCGTAGAAAACTCGGTGACAGCTCCGGATGGGGTGATCTTGCCTATCCTGTTTCCAGTAATCTCCGTAAACCAGAGGTTGCCGTCCGGTCCGGCGGCAATCCCCGAAAGACCGCTGTTAGGGGCAATGCCAATTGAAAACTCGGTGACAACTCCGGATGGGGTGATTCTCCCTATCCTGTTTCCAAGGCCCTCCGTGAACCAGAGGTTGCCGTCCGGTCCGGCGGCAATCCCGACAGGACCACTGTCAGGGGTAATACCGGTATAAAACCGGGTGATAACTCCGGACGGGGTAATCCTTCCAATCCTGTTGCCGAATGCCTCCGTAAACCAGAGATTGCCATCCGACCCGGCGGTAATAGAGGTAGGAGCGCTGTTAGGAAAAATATAAAACTCGATGATAGTTTGGCTTTTGGCATGCGTTGGTAAAATCAAGCCGATTAATAAAAAGAGAAAACTACAGCGTACAATAATTCTTGAAATTCTTCTTTCTGTCATACTTGTTTCTCCCTCATCTCAAAAGTATTTTTACGATAAAAATAGCCGCTTTCATTCATCTTCATCAGTTGTCTCTACTGAGGGAGGTTGATCCTGTCCACCATATCCAGGGTCACCCTCAATATTCTGGAATCATTATCAAGACGTTTTCGCAACATCAGGATGTTCACATCCGCGGGAAATTCATAGAAGGCTGTTTCCATCGGAATATTGACAAAGGACAGGGTCATGTTAAACGCTTCGGCGATGGGCTGAGCATCCTGCATATCCTTCAGCTTCAACCAGAGATTACCGGTAACAATTCCAAGAGATTTTGTTTCCAGATTCAGGACAACGGGATATGCCTGAACATCTCCGGATGATCCGCTTACCGCATGGATGGATGCTTCCCCTGCAAGCGATTGTCTGTAAACCGCAAAGAGTCCTTTTCGCTCAATAACATCCTCCATTTTTGGATTCGTCAGGGCTGAACCGACATTTGCATTCATGCTCGATTCCGCTTTCCGTCCATCGGTCTTCTCGGCCCGGAGCGTCGGCAGCCAGACATAAGTCGATCCATCGTTTTCAAATGTTTCTCCCCGGGGAAGGGAGGCGATGAAGGCTTCCCGCAGGGCCGGGTCAAGACTCCATGCGGACTGCGGAATCAGTACGCCCGAGCACATCAGCCATAAACCGATCATGAAAAGAATGCCTTTTCCCCAAACGGGGACGATAACGCCGTTAAGGTTTTTTCTTGAAATTCTGATTATACTTGTTATGCCGTTCATAGTTCACCTCTCAATATCCCAGGATGCGCAATTTGAATAATTTCAGAGCTCCAGTGCTTTCCTTCACACTATCCAGGACCTTGAGCGTCCAGGTTCCTTTTGACTTTTCACCATAAAAGGCATTGCTCCCTAAAACCACCCCGTTGACCTTGTTCAAACCTGTTTTTACAGCACTTCTGATGTTCAAAAGAATGCTTCGCGTGCCCTGGGGTGAAGTAATTTCAATTCCAATCTCGGCAGTATTGGGATGTTCGATGGTAAGCTGAACAAAAAGGTTTTCGATGGTCAGATCTTCCGGCACATCCAAGGTGCTGAGCACACCCGAGGCATTGTTGTCAGGAATCACCACGGGCGTAGCAAACGCGCTGCCGTAGGTTCTGTCCTGTAATTCCGGGAGGGTGGTGCCTGCCTGGTAAGTTTTCGCCATGGCCACGGCGGCATCCACATTCACCGCTCCAAAGCCGTACCAGTTGTGAAAATTGTATCCAGCGGCATTGGTGATCCAGCCCTGGCTGGCTTCATAATCCACGCCATCGATATTTACGGTGACTTTCGATCCCGGAGAATTCGGATCGATTTTTCTGGCAGTCTTTGCAAGAATATGTTTGACATCCCTTCGGTTAAGGTTTGGATTGGTTTGAAGAAGCAGAGCAATGGCCCCGGAGGTGTTGGGGGCCGCTGAAGAGGTGCCGTTCATCGTACTGGTGTAATTGCAATTGGGATTATACGTGGGATCACCGGTCTCAAAGGAGTTGTTGGGATTGGGAAGATTCGTGCGACTGTAACCCTTGTCGCAACCACTCTGATCGGTTGTAATGATTGCCGGAGAGTCCTTACCGTATTCACCGCCCGGGGCCGAAATCCAAAGGGCTGATCCTGCCGTCGAATACGAGGACTTGACTCCCGCGGCATTAAAGGCCCCCACAGTGATCACCTCCGGCCTGGATTTTTGTTCATCAGCCGCGGCATTCTGACAGGTCAGATCGCTACGGCCATAGCTCTGTTTGGCGCAGATATAATAATTCGGTACTTCTTCCGTTCCAATGTTGATATAGTCAAATCCATTGCCTGCTGATTTGACATAAATGCCGCCCTTTCCACCACGGAGTTTGCTTGTGCTTTTATAGCGTTCAATGTCTGATGGCGACAGGCCGATGTAACCAGTTGAAGACTCTCCGTAACTCATATTAAAAATATCCACATCCTTTGAGCGGGGATGGCCTCCCATGGATTCGATATAGGCTAAGGACGTCTGGGCTTCCAGAACATTAAACCCTTTAAGCGATGCTCGCGGGGCCACCCCCCGGCCGCCCTTACCATTCATTGACATGGCGGCGATAATCCCGGCAACGCTCGTGCCGTGATCGCCATTCATTGCAGTGGATGTGGGATCTGTCGTTTGGTTCACGTAGTTATACGAACCGTTGGGGATGACGTTACCGGAAAGATCTTCATGGGCAATTTCAAGACCTGTGTCGAGGACGGCCACGATCACACCCAGGCCGCTTAATTTATCGACTATCGCCTGGGTCATCCGGAGATCTTCCCCCGGCGTTCCCGCGCTTTGGGAGAAGGCCGTCTGTCCCGTATTAAAAAGATGCCACTGGAAAGCAAAGAGTGGATCGCCAGGGGTTGCAACAAATGTCGCCGCATCCATTTTCCAGTACAATCCGGTTGGGTCCTGAGGGTAAGGCATGTAATTCAATATGAAACTATAATTGTAATCGAAATAATTCACGCAACACATCTTTATGGCTAAATCGTTTTCCACATGGATACAACTTCCGGCGCCGGATTGAATTTGCTTGAACGTTGAAACATCCATTTTCCAGAATAAACCGGAGCTGTCCTGAATATAATTGAGCTTAAACTCGTATTGAACCGCCTGATATTCCACGCATATTTTCATGCTCAGGTCATTTCCCAACGGGATGCAGGTCGTGCTGTCGCAGGCCGAATGGGCCGGATTGCCTGCCAGCATTACCGTCAAAATAACAATGGCCTTTAACATACTTCTTTTCATCCTTATTTCCCTTTCAGTCGAAACGAATGAGCCTCTTGCAAATGTCCGATATCGTCATTTCTGCCGATACGGGAATCCTGATCTGATAACATTTCCTGAATCTTTGTTTACGTAGGAATTGTAGTTTTTCAGAGTTTTGCAAGAGGCTCGAATGAATTTCAGAGAAGCTACATCATCAGCCAGCAAATCGGTATATGACCGCGCCCCAGGTAAGCCCGGCGCCGAGTCCGAGAAACATTACCGTACTGCCGGTTTTTAAAAGCCCTTTTTCGATGGCTTCGTCAAAGGCGATCGGAATGCTGGCCGCCGTGGTATTGCCATAACGCTGAATGTTGTTGAAGATTTTTTCATCCGGCAGATCCATTGCCTTTTGGAATGCCTGATTGATGCGCAGATTGGCCTGATGGGGGATAAACAGGTCGATATCGCTTAGCGTCAATCCCGCTTTGTCCAGGGCTTCCTGGGCAACCAGGGGGAGACGACGGACCGCATGCTTGAACACGGACCTGCCGTCCATGGTGGGATAATGGCGGCCTTCCCGGAGCATGGCCTCGCTGAGCCTGGGGTTCTGGCGGGAAACCGGCGCTTCCGTCATCAAACTGCTGGAGAATTCACCCTGCGAATGCAACACGGAAGCCATCACCCCGCAAGTCCGGTCGGGTTCAGCCCCCTCCAGGCACAATGCGCCGGCGCCGTCTCCAAAAATCACCGTGACATCTCTGCCGCGGCTGGAGATATCCAGGCCCGTGCTGTGAACTTCCGCCCCGACAAAGAGAATCCGGTTATAAAGGCCGCTTCGGATAAAGGCATCCGCGGTGGCAATGCCGTAAACAAATCCGGAGCATTGCTGCCGGATATCCAAAGCCGGCGTGGTTTCCAGTCCCAGTTTGTGTTGAAGCAAGCAACCGGAACCCGGAAAGTTGAAATCCGGGCTGAGTGTGGCAAAGATGATCAGATCGATATCATCCGGTCTCCAGCCGGCCCGGTCAAGCGCGATTTTTGACGCCTCAAAACCCAGGTCCGATGCCCCGACCCCGCCTTCTTCAGGCACCCAGTAACGCTGTTCTATTCCCGTACGCTGGCGAATCCACTCATCAGAAGTATCCATCCACAGCGCCAGATCGTCATTGGTAACCAGGCGGGTGGGAAGGTACCGACCGGTTCCGGAAATCATGGTTTGTTTCATGCTGCACGCATCCTTTCATCGGAAATATGCCGAACCTGTTGTGCATACCGTTTCTTGAGGGATTCAAATCCCGATCACATATCTGCCACTCATCCCATTATTTCTTAAACCTTATATTTTCCGAAATCATCTGAAGAAAGATTTTTAAGATATTCCGCCCATTTCCGTCCTTCTTCGCTGTCGTCCGCGGTATGAACCGGTTCATCGATTTTGTTGGATTTAAGAAACACCATTTCATCCACAAAAATCGGCGCATCCGCCCGAAGGGCAATGGCAATGGCATCGCTGGGCCTGGCATCCAAACTGAACGATGCCTCGGAAGAAGAAAAATTTATCCTGGCATAAAACGTACTGTCCTGGATGTCACAGACCTCGACACTGGTAACGGATAGTCCGGTCAGCTCGACAAAATTCAGAAACAGATCATGGGTCATGGGACGGTCAAAATGGATGCTCTTCAGCGAAGTGGCGATGGCCGTAGCTTCCAGAAGGCCGATCCATATCGGAATCACCTGATCGTTTTCTTCAGACTTCAGGATCATAATGGGTGTATTGGAATCCGGATCCAGGATCAGCCCTGAAACAGTCACTTTATGTTGCATCGATCATTCCTCCTGAAAAACAGGCCTTCCCCAAAGCGAATGCGAAAATGCTTTTTCAATTCGAATCGTCTTCAGCCTGCCGATATTGCCGGATGCACAAAGCCGTTCCGGTTCCGGAAAATGCACGATTTTATGTCCGGGGGTTCTGCCGTACCACTGGGGTGTCGCTTCATGGAACGTTTCGGGTGCGTTCATCCGCTGGCTGACGCCCTCCACCAGAACCACTTGAACGGAATCGACCAGGGACTGGTTTTTTTCAAGCGTAATGATTTCCTGAAGCCCGAGAACCTGCTGAAGCCGCTTCGCCTTTTCGGTTTCCGATATTTTTTCCGGAAAATGCGCCGCCGGGGCATTGGGACGATCCGAATACATGAAGGCAAAAAGACCATCATAGGCCACCTGCCGAATCAGGGAAAGGGTATCTTCAAAATCCTCGGGCGTTTCACCGGGAAAGCCCACGATGATATCCGATGTGATGGCGATATCCGGACAGGCATCCCGAAGCCGGGAAATTTTTTCCAGATACATATCCCGGGTGTATTTGCGGTTCATGCGGGACAGGATTCGGGTCGATCCGGATTGAACCGGCAGGTGAATATGCCTGCATAATTTATCCAGCTTGTTAAAGGTCGCGATCAGATCATCGGAAAGGTCCTTGGGATGGGATGTGGTAAATCGGATGCGAAGAAGACCTTCGATCCCGTTCACCCGGGTTAACAGCTCCGAAAAATCGCAAAGTCCTTCTTTTTTGCCATAACTGTTGACGTTCTGACCGAGCAGCGTAATCTCACGGATGCCGGAGTCCGCAAGCGCTTGAATCTCTGAAAGAATCCGCTCCGGAGAGCGGCTCATCTCTCTGCCGCGTACATATGGAACCACGCAATATGTGCAGTAATTATCGCATCCCTGCATGATCGTCACAAATCGGCTGATTTGATTAAGATCAGGAGAAACAGCGTAAACCGGACTTTCCTGGATGGTATCGGATAGCGCCACATCCACTATGCGGCGCCCGGTGGTTTCCACCTGCCGGATCAAAGCCGGAAGCCGGCTGACGGCATGGGTGCCGAAAACCAGATCCAGATACGGCGCTCGGTCCAGGATTTTGCGGCCCTCCTGCTGGGCCACGCATCCGCCGACGCCAATGATCATTTCCGGATTCTTTCGTTTGAGTCCGGCCATGCGGCCTAGAAAACTGAATACCTTCTGCTCCGCCTTTTCCCGAATCGCGCAGGTATTTAATATAACCAGATCGGCGGACTCGGGCTCCGACACCTGCCGATATCCCAGAGGCGCCAGGCCCCCGGCGATCCGCTCGGAGTCGTAAACATTCATCTGACAGCCGATGGTGTGAATATATACGGTTTTAGAATACATCATGAATTGCTACGCGTTTTTCCTTTCAGCATGTTCTTCTGGCAATAAGACCGCTTCCATGTAAACCTGTTCTTGAAGATCCCGAATGACATTCTCGACATCCGGCTCACATCCCGGAGCGATATTTAATACGATCAGGCCGGTTGCAGGATTCAGTGTGGTGACGCCGGCAATTCCCTCGTAACCTTCAAAGGTAAATCGCAGCAGGCTGATCGCCTTTCGATCCACCCGGTAATAGCGCTGAATAGTCTTCAAAATAGGTTTTCTTTCGGGTTCACGGTTATAAGGTATTTTTTTTCTGCGTTCATGGATTCGACAGCAGCCAAGATCCGCAGAAATCAGGGTTTCAATCTTTCCGTTTATTCTTTTTTCTATGCTATCATCATGTGTTACAACTGATCAATAAAAAATCGGCACTGAAACGCCGGTCCGAACTTCGTTATCAAGATTTTGAGTTGTTGAAAAACAAATTATCCGCTATATGCCTTTTCTATGAAAAAATGGAATATGCTTCAGCCAAAAACAGAGGCGATCAATCGCCTCCGCACCCATCTTCAGTGCAGCTCTTTTCTGGCATCCCTTCTGGCAAACCGGGACATCGACTCCACGTCCCTGGCAGACCGTTTTCTGATTCCATCTTTCCGCCATCTCTCGGATCCATCCGCCATGAAGGATATGGATACGGCCGTCCGCCGCATCCATGACGCCATTCTGCGACACGAACGCATCCTGATTTTCGGGGATTATGATGTGGACGGGGTCACCGCAGCCGTCCTGATCACCGAATTCTTAAATACCGTCGGCGCCGAGGTATCCTACTACATTCCGCATCGGGAAACAGAAGGATATGGCCTGAAACCCGTTCATATCAGTGATCCCGCCATTTCAAACAATGTCAATCTCATTATTACGGTGGATTGCGGATCCAGCAGCCATGAAGCCGTTCATATGGCGCGCTGCGCCGGAATCGATGTCATCATTACCGATCATCACACGATTTCAAATCCCATGCCAGAAGCTCTGGCAGTGGTGAATCCTAAAAGAAGCGACTGCCCCTCCGGTGCGGGAAATCTGGCCGGGGTCGGGGTTGCATTTTTTCTGGTTATCAACCTTCGCAAGTATCTTCGGGATCGGGGGTTCTGGGCGTCCCGAAATGAACCCAATTTAAAAAACGCCTGCGACCTTGTGGCGCTGGGCACTGTCGCGGACATGGTTCCCTTGACCGGCGACAACCGGATTTTTGTCAAAGGCGGAATCGATATTATCAATTCGGAACCACGCCCCGGCATTCAATCCCTGATGGAAATCAGCGGCATTCAACACCCTTTTTTGAATTCCGAGGATATTGCCTTTAAACTGGCCCCCCGGCTGAATGCCGCCGGAAGAATGGCACATGCAAAGACAGCGGCTCGTCTGCTGCTGACGCGCGATAGCCAAAAAGCGCTGAAGCTGGCCGAAACACTGAATGCGCTGAACTCCAAAAGGCGATCTGTCGAACAGCGCGTCCTGGATGAGATTCATCTGCGGCTTCAAAACGAACCCGAACACCTTCACATGGGTGCGATAGTGATGGCGGATGCGGCCTGGCCTTCCGGAATTCTGGGAATTGTGGCATCCAGGCTGGTCCATCAGTTTTTTCGTCCCGTTGTCCTGATTTCTACCCAAAACGGGACCGGCAGAGGTTCGGCAAGAAGCATTCCCGGATTTGACCTGTATCAGGGGCTGAAGTCCTGCGCAGACAGCCTGATCGGATTCGGAGGCCATGCAGCGGCCGCAGGACTGGAGATTTCCACGGAAAGGATTCCGGAATTTCGAATCCGGTTTACCCGGATGGCGGGCAGCCTGATAAACCAGGATCAGATGGTTCCGGAAATGACCATTGACGGCATTCTGGATATTCAAGACATCACCCCTGCCCTTATCGATGAGATCGAATCCTTGAAACCTTATGGAACCGGAAACCCCGAGCCGGTATTTCTGGCGACCGACATTCACATCGTGTCATCCGGAATCGTCGGAAGAAACACCCGTCGGATGCTGCTGAAATCCGGGAACGGATCATCCGGCGCTGGCATTTCTGCGGTTCAGTTCAACGTGGATTCACCGCTGCCAATGGCGTCTGAAATGCGTGAAATGGTCTATCGGTTGCGTTGGAATTTCTGGAATGGAAATCGCACCCCACAAATTCTTGTTGAAGATGCCATATTTTCCTTGCAATCGCCTATGACCGAATCTATTATGAGAACCGATGATGGATTCATACCAGTTAAAAACGCGATGACTTATCAAGGCCCCTGATGCAGCGTCTTACAAGGAATGGTGTTTAACGGAAGTCATCAAAATGTATCATCAGCCCATATCAGTCAACTATTTATAAAAAAGGCGGCGTCCCATGGCTAAAGTATTCCGGCCCAGCACTCGAGAATCCAACATTCTATCCAAAATTGAGTCCTCAAAAGAGCATGAGCGGAGAAAAGCCATCAGCGGGCTCAAAGACTGCATTGAACCGCTTTCCAATGCCATTGCTATGAAACTGATCGAGAATAAACTGATCGAAACCACGAACAAAACCGGCCTTGAACAGCAAATCGGCAAGAGTCTGGAGAAAATCAGTCAGGCGGATGATTTCGACATTGACTTTCAGTGTTCCCCCTTCAGACATGTTGCCGCACAGCCCCATGTGGTCAGTCTGTATCTGACCGCATTCGTCATTGAACAGCTGATCAACCACAAGGATGTCGTGGATGTTTACGGCTCGGATGAGGATATTTATGGCTGCATCAACAAGCAGGTGACTAAATTCCTGCCATAACCATGCGCCCTTCGCTCCATCCCCGACTGATCAACGGGCCGTTTGATGATCCGGGTCTTTATATTGCCTTTATATTTGAAAAACATGCAATTCTGTTTGATGTTGGAGAGATTGATTCTCTTTCCTCCAGAGACGTCCTTAAAATCAGCCATGTTTTTGTCACCCATACCCACATGGACCATTTTTCCGGATTTGACAGGCTGCTTCGACTGTTTCTGGGCCGGAACAAGACCCTTTCGCTTTATGGCCCGGAAGGGTTTATCAATAACGTAGCGGGCAAGCTGGCAGGTTATTCCTGGAACCTGGTGGATCGCTATGACAATTCGTTTTCCCTGAATATTACCGAAATCCACCCGGACCGCCTCATCTGCTGTCGGTTCTCCTGCCGGAACCGATTTCTGCCGGAAACACCAAGGGTTGAAAAACCGTTTACAGCGGTTCTGGTGGAAGCGCCCGGATGGATCATCTCCGCGGTCATTCTGGATCATGGTATCCCCTGCCTGGCATTTTCCATTCAAGAAAAATTTCATGTCAACATCAAAAAAGACCGCCTTGAAGCCCTGGGCCTTGAAGTCGGTCCCTGGATCATGGATTTTAAACAGGCGCTGTTTGCCGGCAATGATCCGTCATCCATTTTTCAGGTGATCGACGCAAAACGCCCGCAGTGCCATATCTCTTATGAACTTGGGTGGCTCAGCCGGAAAATTGCCGCCATTACTTCCGGACAAAAAATTACGTATATCACGGATGCGGTTTTCAGCAGGGCCAATATTGATAAAATAGTGAATCTGGCCGAGGGATCCGACCACCTCTTTATTGAAGCCGCTTTCCTGGAAACCCATAGAGACATTGCCGAAGGCAAATACCACCTGACCGCATGGCAGGCCGGAACACTGGCGACCATGGCCAATGTCCGACAGTTCACGATTTTTCATTATTCACCCCGCTATACCGGCCAGGAAGATTTATTAATCGAAGAAGCCATTCGAGCGTATAACCGCAGCTAACCCTGGAACGCGGTGGCCGTATCAAAATGGTCATTAATTTTGTCACTGAAAGGGCATGGGGGCTTTTTATTGTTTATGTTGACCTATATCAAACTCATATTGACCGCGGTATTCTGGGGCGGGACGTTTATTGCCGGAAGAGTCGTTGCCCATAATGTGCTGCCCTTTTCCGCCGCTTTTCTGCGGTTTGCCATCGCCTCCGCGTTTCTGGTTCTGATTACCTGGAGGGTTGAGGGGAGATTGCCGAAAATTGAGAGATCGCTTATTGTCCCGATATGCCTTCTGGGACTGACCGGGGTTTTTGCCTATAATGCTTTTTTTTTCAAGGGCCTTCAGTCCATTGATGCCGGACGCGCGGCCCTGATTATTGCGCTGAACCCTGTGATGATCTCTTTTTTTTCATCCATCCTGTTCAAGGAAGAACTGACGCCCATCAAGATCATCGGAATCTTACTGTCTGTTATTGGCGCAATGACCGTTATTTCCAGGGGAAACCCCCTTCATCTGTTTCATGGCCATCTGGGATGGGGGGAGTTGAATATTTTCGGCTGTGTACTGAGCTGGGTTTCCTTTTCGCTGATCGGAAAATCCGTCCTGGGTAAAATTTCGCCGCTGGTCTCGATCTGTTATTCATCCCTTGCCGGAACAGCGGCATTAATGATTCCGGCCCTGCTGGAAGGCTTATGGTCTTTTCTTCCGGCATATTCAAGCACTACCTGGCTGGGGCTGTTCTATCTGGGATTTTTTGGAACGGTTCTGGGGTTTGTCTGGTATTATGAGGGAATAAAGAAAATCGGGCCGACAAAAGCCGGACTGTTCATCAATGTCGTACCGCTGTCCGCGGTTGTTCTGGCTTTTTTCATACTGAACGAACCCTTGACCCTGTCTTTGCTGATCGGCGCCGTTCTGGTCAGCAGCGGCATTTATTTAACCAATTCGGGTTTTGGAAAGCTGAGCACCCAGGGCAATCACTGAGTGCCGGCAAACACTTTTGAATTGCATTCCATGATATTTATTACTTGACAATTTGCTGTAAATTCTATAGAAAATTGAGTTTAAGAAAACAATATTTGATAGCTGTTAAGAAAGGAGAAATTTTTTGGCAAATCACAAATCCGCTTTAAAACGTGCTCGACAAAATGAAGATCGCCGGATAAGAAACAAATCCACCAAAACAAGAGTAAAATCCGTCATAAAAGATCTTCGTGCCGCGGCGGCTCAACCGTCCGGTCAGGATCTGACGACTGAGCTGAATATCGCAAAGTCGGTTATTGACAAAGCAGCTAAGAAAGGCTGCATTCACCCCAATACTGCGGCCCGGAAAATCTCCAGAATGTCCAAACTTCTGAATTCAATCACAAAGCTGTAATTCTATCTTATGGGATTTATGGTGTTCGGTCTTATGATCCTTACGTAAAAGATCAGGAATGCAAATGGTGCGTTTCTGGTCTTTTACGACGATCTTAAAAATCATCCGTCAGCCGGTTATATATCTTTTCCGCAAGCCGTTTTGAAAGAATCTGAATCGCTGTTTCTTTATTCTGCTCGGTCAATGTTTTATCCGTATTAACCTTGTAGGCTTCGTTGGCATTGATTCCTTTTACGGCCCAAATGATTTTTCCTTTTTGATCCGTCAGTTTCAGGTCAACCCCAAGAACAACCCGACGCTGTGAAGATATACTTTGGGAACTGTGCGCAATGGTCGTATCCTGAATATACACAATGCTTCCGGTTATAATCCCTTCGGCTTCTTCTTGCCCGCTCAAAACGTCTTTTCTTCTCAGAATAAATTCATTTATCAAACCATCGGTGATATACTTCTCAATTCCAGCAACTGACGTTCTGTTTTCGATCACGGAAATATAGATTCGCGTGACACCGGATGGCAATGAACCGGTACCGGAAAACCGATATGAACAGCCCCACAGAACAGATAGCAATCCTATAAACAGAATGGTATATTTAGAATAACATAACTTCATATTACGATGTTTACCAGCTTTTTTTGAACCACGACGATCTTTCTGATGGGCTTTCCATCAATCATTTTTTGAACCCGTTCGTCGGATAAAGCCATCTGTTCAATCGCTGCATCATCGGCATCTGCCGCAACGTTGAATTTACTTCTCAGCTTTCCGTTAATCTGAACCACGACAAGCAGCATATCCTTTACCAGCGCTTCTGGACGATGCACCGGCCAGGATGCCATAAATATGCTGGCATTTCCCAGTTCAGACCAGATTTCTTCGGCAATATGCGGTGTAACCGGAGATAGCAGCAAAATTACCGTTTCAATGGCGCGCCGAAACAGGCTTGTTGAGGCAGGCGATCTCTCATCAACCGAAAATCCGTACAGCATGTTGACCAGTTCCATAACCGCGCTGATGGCCGTATTAAAATGGAATCGATCCTCGATGTCACTCGTGACTTTAATTATTGTCTGATGAATTTTTTTATACAGATCCCGAAGCTTCGGCTCCAGATCATCCATTGGTCCATCAAAGGCTGCCACCGGCCGGATATATGGCATCCACACTGCACAAAGCCGCCAGATCCGATTTAAAAACCGGTAACTGCCCTCGACACCCTGCTCGTTCCACTCCAGGCTTCTCTCGGGCGGAGAAGCAAACAGACAAAACAACCGGGTCGTATCCGCACCGTATTTTTCCAGCAGTGTATGGGGATCGACAACATTCTTTTTGGATTTGGACATTTTTTCGACCCTGCCGATTGCAACTGCCTGGTCGCAGCGTTTACACCGCCGCTCTTTGCCTTCAGTGGCCTCATCCGGAAATAAAAAACCATGCGTCGGGCAATGTACCGTTTCCTTGCAGACCATTCCCTGAGTGAGCAGCCGGGTAAAAGGCTCTTTGTAGGTGATCAGTCCCATATCCCGAAGAACGCGCGTATAATATCTGGAATACAGAAGGTGTAAAATGGCGTGTTCCACGCCGCCGATATACTGATCCACGGGCATCCAGTAGTCAACCGCCTTGGGATCGAACATCCCTTCGTGATAGTCCGGACTGCAGTAGCGCTGGAAATACCACGAAGATTCAACAAACGTATCCATGGTATCGGTTTCTCTTCTAGCAGAAGGGCTGGCGCATTTCGGGCAGGATGTTCTGGCAAAATAATCAAGGGTTGGGAGCGGCGACCGCCCCCCTTCCAGAAGATCGGCATCCTCCGGCAAAACAATGGGAAGGTCGGATTCGGAAACCGGAACAATGCCACAAGCATCGCAATGAATCATCGGAATGGGCGCTCCCCAATAGCGCTGTCGGGATATGCCCCAGTCGCGAAGCCGGAAACTGATGGTGCGCTTTCCCAGGTGACGGGTCTCCAGATAATCCGCAATGGATTCAAGGGCCAGGGTATTTTTCATGCCGTTGAAATCGCCGGAATTGATCATCACGCCATCACCGGCATATGCTTCGGTCATTGCAGCCGGATCCAGATCTTCATCCGGTTTTACCACCACGATAACGTCCAGACCGTACTTTCTGGCAAAATCAAAATCCCGCTGATCATGGGCCGGAACCGACATGACTGCCCCGGTGCCATATCCCATCAAGGCAAAATTGGCGGTATAAACAGGCATTCGTCTGCCGCTGAGCGGATTGATACACCAGGCGCCGGTGAAAACGCCTTCTTTTTCATAAGATTCAATCCCTTTACTGGACCTGTCCTGCATGGATATCCGCTCGACGAACTCATTGACAAGTTGCTCCTGTAAAGTCCCTTTCGACAATTTCTGAACCATCGGGTGCTCGGGAGCCAGACACATAAATGTGGCCCCGAATATTGTATCCTGCCGGGTGGTAAATACCACAATCTGCTCGGATGAATTCTCAACGGCAAAACGAATCTCAGCACCAATGCTCTTTCCGATCCAGTTCTTCTGCATGGCGACCACTTTATCCGGCCAGCCGGGAAGCAGATCACAGTGAACCAGAAGATCATCCGCGTAATCCGTAATCCTGAAAAACCACTGGGCCAGTTTTTTCTGACGGACCGGTTTTCCGCATCGCCAGCACATTCCGGCCTCGACCTGCTCATTGGCCAGAACCGTCTGACAGGGTTCGCACCAGTTCACATAGGATTCTTTCCGGTACGCCATCCCTTTTTCATACATCTTTAAAAAAAGCCATTGCTCCCACCGGTAATATTCAGGTCTGCAGGTGGCGATTTCGCGATCCCAGTCATAGGAAAATCCCATCTGCTTAAGCTGGAGGCGCATGGCATCGATATTATCATAAGTCCATCTCGCAGGATGGGTCTGATTGGCGATGGCCGCATTTTCCGCCGGCATGCCGAATGCGTCCCAGCCCATGGGGTGAAGAACATTAAACCCCTTCATGTGTTTATATCTGGCCACGACATCACCGATGGTATAATTTCGAACATGCCCGATATGAATCTTTCCGGATGGGTAGGGAAACATTTCGAGAAGGTAATATTTTTCCTTTTTTGGATCATCCGAAACCTTATATATTTTTGCGTCTTCCCATGATTTCTGCCATTTGGATTCAATAACATCAGGCGTGTAGCGCTCTTCCATTGTTCGTCCATTCCTTCAGATTATGGTTTGTTAATCATAATATCATGCCATACCGCCCCGGAAATATCAAGGTATTGTATGTCAGTTCGAGTAACAGATGAGTCAAAATGAGCGGTTAGAAAGGAAGTCAGCAGGTGTTTTAATGGAAGTCAAGACACAGAAATGTAAAATTGCCGGACTCAACAACAAAAAAAAGCCTGTCATCATTCGATGACAGGCTTTATATAAGATTTTCGGCGGCGTCCTACTCTCCCACCAAGCTTCCCTGGCAGTACCATCGGCGCTGAAGAGCTTAACTTCCGTGTTCGGGATGGGAACGGGTGTGACCTC
>JACRBZ010000053.1 GCA_016219185.1 Deltaproteobacteria bacterium | reverse complement strand
GCAGGTGTTTTGGGCCTTCAACTCCTCGCTGAAAGCCGGTCAAATCTGTAGACACACGCCTGTTTTTTGTGGTCGCTGTAGAATCCCGCGTGACGCGGCTTTGCGCGGATTCGTGTGCTTTCTTAGCCGGAACCCAAGTTTGATGTTATGTGTGGCAAAAGATAAGGGCAGATTGAATAAATTAATCAATGTTTTCTTGGCGCCTGAATTGTAATTGCTTTTAAAAATCCACTGATTACAATTCAATGCGGAGCTGACGGGGAAAAAACTTGAGCGTTCGGAGATGTTTGATCTGCTATAGGCGACATCACAATAATAATTGTCGCTGCATAGTATTTTTAGATGGAGCTACTGCATCTGACTTGCAGTTACAGTTCGCTCCATTGGGATGAGAATTTATGGTTATTGGATGTCAAGTTGACGTTACACGCGTGAATAGCTGACGCTGTCCTTTTCAAACTCCGCAATCACCGTATCGCTCAATGACGGGCGCACTTTCGGCAGGATGTGGATGAATGTCTCCGCGGTAACCCGGCAGTCTTCTTTACTGGCAAGCTCCTGCTCAAATGCAAAATGCGCAACCTGCTGGAAAAGATACTGGATATCCGAAGGCGTGAAGCCCGATGTCATCTCGACAATGCGATCCAGATCGATTTGCCCGGTATTGAGTTTGGAAAGATAATGTTCAAGAATCGTTGTCCTGCCCTCCCTGTCCAATCCACCGACCGGAATGATGCAGTCAAACCTTCCCGGACGCAGCATCGCGGCATCCAATTGTCGGATGTAATTGGTGGCGCAGATCAGCAGGATCTTGTTCTTCTGGTTCTTTAGCAAAGGAATTTGTTTCAGAAATTCGTTCGTAATGGACTTATCAATCCGGTCAGCCGTATCACGACTGCCCGCGATCTCTTCGAACTCATCGATGAAGAGAACCACTTCATCAAGATGCCTTGCCTCTTCCATGACTTCCCGCAAGTTTGCGCCTATCTTCTCGACCCCGTCCGCCATGAGCATGCTGGGGAAGATTTCTATGTACCGCCAGGACAGGATGCCGGCTATCGCCTTTACAAAATGGGTCTTCCCCGTGCCGGGAGGTCCGAAGAAAACGATTGCCTTGGGAGGAACGACCCCGTGCTTTATCGAAAGGCTTTCCTCCATCAGGGGAAGGATGATTCTGCGCTGGACCAACTGCTTGGGGGGCTGGGAATCGGATATGGTATCCCAGATCTCCCTGCCGATGGTCTGTGCCCCCATCTCATGCAGGATACCTTTTCGTTGATGGGTGACGTACTCGTCTGAAGCCTGCTCTATATTCTCCAGAAAATCGATGCAGGCAGTCCGCAGCCCCACATCCCGACCGAGTTTTTCCGAGAGAAGCCACTTATGTTTCAATATCTTGGACCACAGATCGGCGGAAACATCCGGCTCATATGCCACGCCGCTGAGCTCAAATATTCGATTCTTACATTCTTCCGGTGACAGAATTTCCGGTTGGTTTTCGTTCATATCATACCTTGTTCTGGAACTCGATCCCATTGGGATTGTTGTAAAGTTTTGACCCGGGCCACGTTGAAAAGGGCGGAATCAGGCGCCCTGCAGCACATCGATCATGGAGAAAACCCTGCCCTGAATGCCTTGTCTGATTTTTCCATGCAGATAGACGACGGCATCCAGAGTTCCCAGGGCATAGACATCCCGGCCATTGACATTGTGGGTAAATTCAAAGGTAACGGTCTCATCCTCGGAAGTCAGGGTATAGGTATGCCATCCGTGCCCGCCGATATAAGCTTCGGGAATGCCCCATGTTTTTCGCTGAACATCGGAACTGCGCTCCATTTGAATATCTTTTTCCGAAAAAGGAATCCCCATTTGGTTAAAGTAACCGATGATGGCCCTTGCCGTACCGCTGGTGTCTGCCTTGCCGTTTTGATGGCTTTCCCGAACTTTCAGGCTGTATCCTTTATACAGATCCGGAAAATTAGCCGCGGCATATTCCAGCATGGCCTGAAGCCCGACGATCTGTTTGGCCATGTTGGGTGCGATGACCGCGGAAGTCGCGGAAGACATCACCGTATTCTCGAGGTTTTTTCGGTCACCGCCGGTTGTTCCCATGACAAACGGCAGATGGTACCGTACATAAAACATAGCGTTGGCATTGACCGCGGACGGGTGGGTATAATCCACCATGATAAGGCCTTGATATTTTTTAACAATATCCCCTATTGCCGCATCCCGGTTGTCCGGATGAAGCAACCGGATCAGCGTGTCTCCCAATTTAAATTCGGAAGACGGGATATCAGCGCCGGTCAAGGAAAACGGAATCAGATCAAACCGGTTGTCACTGCCGACATGGCATGCCACCGTCGCCGCCATATTCCCGGGCAGGCCATTAACCATCACTCGAATAGGATTCATTGGAGCACCTCCATAAAAAGTCAAAATTGTGACGGCAAAGTACCGGCGTTCCGCCTGCCGTACTTTTCGTACGCCGCAATGACGAAGGGTGCAGCGTAGCGCTGGTATTGGTCTTTTTACGCCAAAAGATCTTCTGTCATCATTCTTAACCCGTTCAAGACTTGCAGCATATCCTCCGGAATCGGGGCTTCCAGATGGATTGTTTCGCCGGTTGCCGGATGGGTAAAAACAATACGCCAGGCGTGCAGCATCTGGCGGGTTACGGTTTTTAGAATATCCGGAAGATGTGCGGCGGAATTTCGATATCCATAAACGGTATCGCCGACAACCGGATGTTGCATTGATGCGCAATGCACCCGAATCTGATGCGTTCTGCCGGTCTTGATTTCGATTTCAAGAAAGGAAGCCGCATCAAACAGTTCTTTGACCCGCCAGAGGGTTCTGGCATCCCGGTTTCTTTTGCTCAGAACAGACATTTTTTTCCGATCCACCGGATGCCTGCCGATCGGCAGGTCAATAACGCCGCTTGCGGTTTTCATTCTTCCCGAAACCAGAGCAAGATAAGTTTTCTGAAGGGTTCTATCCTTAAACTGGGCGCTAAGATGCACCTGTGCCGCCGCGGTTTTGGCAACAACGAGAATGCCGGACGTATCCTTATCCAGCCGGTGAACGATTCCGGGGCGGATTTTTCCGCCGATGCCTTCCAAATTCGGACAATGATACAGGATCGCGTTCACAAGGGTGCCCGAGAAATGACCGGGAGCCGGATGGACCACCATCCCGGCCGGTTTGCTGATCACCACGATGTCGTCATCTTCATGAAGGACGCAAAGGGAGATGGCTTCGGGTTCACAGGAAATGGGTTCTGGGGCGGGAATACAGCCGGTAATGATATCGCCGGCCTTAACCCGGTAGCCGGGTTTTTTGATTTCATTTTGGACCCGGATCTGCCCTTCCCGAAGGAGATTGGCAGCCATGGAACGGGAACAGTCGGTAACCCGCAGAGCAATCACATTATCCAGACGCTCTCCAAGATGCTCACTCAAGATGGAAATAGAAAACGGGCCATGGAAAGGCATCATGGAGGGTTCACTGAACTTCGGCAGTCTCCTGAATAAACAAGGATTCAATTTCCAGAAGAATCGTATCCTCTGTTGTCTGCCTGGATGTGGAAAGCTCTTTAATCAGAAGGGTCTGCGCCGTATCATACAGTTTTCGTTCACCAAAGGACAGATCCTTGGTCAGCTTCAGCAGGTAAAGGTCCCGGAACACTTCCGCAACGTCAAACAGCGAACCGGTCTTGATTTTTTCCATGTAATCCCGGTATCTGCGATTCCAGGTCTGGGATTCAGCCGCGATATCTCTTTGATTTCTCATCAGATCATAGATTTTGGGAATTTCATGTTCCTGAATGATATCCCGAAGGCCCACGGAATGCACATTCCATGTGGGAATCATGATGACCATACCGTTCTCAAGAATTTTCATGATATAAAAATCATGTTTTTCTCCATTCACCACTTTACATTCAATGGCATCGATGCGACCGACACCATGCGCAGGATATACAGCCAGATCACCAACCCGGAATTTCTTGTTGCAGGTTGTGGGAGGTTGAACCTTGTCTTTACTTTTCTTATCATAAAGTTTCATAGTGTACCATGTATAACCAGTAGCGGGGCGTGGAATTCAGGACATCGGATGAGGAAACAGCGCATGAAGCAGAAGAACTAAAGACTCCTACTTGAGATAGATTATTATCACACATCAACTGAACAAGCAATAAAAAAGGATTGGCACCTTGCGGCGCCAATCCTTTTTAAAACAACTCAACGAGATTTGAAGCAAGTAGACTACATCAGGAACGGAACCATCAGCAGTGCCACAACGTTCAGAATCTTGATCATCGGGTTAACAGCAGGACCTGCGGTGTCTTTGTAAGGATCGCCGACAGTGTCGCCGGTAACGGCGGCTTTATGAGCATCGCTGCCCTTTCCGCCAAGATGACCGTCTTCAATGTATTTCTTGGCATTGTCCCATGCAGCGCCACCGGTTGTCATGGAGATGGCAACAAAAAGACCGGTGACGATACTGCCGATCAGAAGACCGCCCAGAGCCACTTTGCCCAGGAGAAAGCCGACGATGATCGGTGCAACTACGGGCAGGATGGCCGGAATAATCATTTCCTTTAATGCAAACTTGGTAACGATATCAACGCATGCGCCGTAATCGGGTTTTGCGGTCCCTTCCATGATTCCGGGAATGGTGCGGAATTGTCTGCGGACTTCTTCAACAACCGCGCCGCCGGCATTTCCGACTGCTTTCATGGCAATGGAAGCAAACAGATACGGCAGAAGGCCGCCGATAAAAAGACCGATGATAACTCTTACGTCAGAAAGGTCAAACTTAATGGCTTCGGCACCCTTTGCGCCCAGGAAAGAGAATTCCTGAACATAGGCGGCAAAAAGAACCAGGGCAGCCAGACCGGCGGAACCAATGGCATAGCCTTTGGTGACGGCCTTGGTGGTGTTTCCAACTGCATCCAGCGGATCGGTGACTGCGCGGACGCTTTCATCCATTCCAGCCATTTCGGCAATGCCGCCAGCGTTGTCGGTAATGGGGCCGTAAGCATCGATGGCAATAACCATACCGGTCATGGAGAGCATGGACATGGCGGCCATGGCAATGCCATAAAGACCGGCAAAATAATGAGCGGCAAAAATGGCAATACAGATGGTGATAACCGGAGCGGCAGTCGCCTGCATGCTGACGGCAAGACCGGCGATGATGTTGGTGCCGTGACCGGTGGCGGAAGCATCTGCAATGCCTTTAACCGGTGCATATTTTCCGGTGTAGAATTCGGTGATGATAACAATCACGACCGTCAGAATCAGACCAACCAGGGTACAAAAATAAATATTAATGGCGGTAATGGTGCCGAGGCCGCCCATATATCTCATGGTGACAAAATAAAAGGCAACCGCCGCAATAATGGCTGCACCGAACATACCTTTATACAGAGCGCCCATGATGTATTCGCCTTTGCCAAGCCTGACAAAGAAAATGGCGATCATGGAAGCCACGATGGAAATCGCGCCAAGGACCAGCGGAAATTCAGTGGCAATCAGAAGTTTGGGGAAAAGAAGATGACCGATCAGCATGGCGGCAACAGCGGTAACCGCATAGGTTTCAAACAAGTCAGCAGCCATACCCGCGCAGTCGCCGACATTGTCACCCACGTTATCCGCGATAACAGCCGGATTTCTGGGATCGTCTTCGGGAATTCCGGCTTCGACTTTACCCACCAGATCAGCGCCGACATCCGCGCCCTTGGTGAAGATACCGCCGCCCAGCCGGGCAAAAATGGAAATCAAGCTGCCGCCAAATCCCAGGGCAACCAGAGCCATGACGTCATGGGTCAGAAAATAATAGCCGCTAACGGAAGTCAGCGCCAGGCCGGCAACCATCATACCGGTAACCGAACCGCCTTTGAAGGCAAGTCCAAGACCTGCTGCCAGGCCTTTTTTGCAAGCTTCAGCGGTTCTGACATTGGCAATAACCGACACTCTCATGCCGACATAGCCGGCAATAAAAGAGGCTACAGCGCCAATCAGAAAGCCGATGGCTGATTTCTGGCCCAAGGTGAAAAAAATGATTACAACAATGACAGCGCCGACAATAGACATGCTTTTTAACTGACGATTCAGGTATGCAATCGCACCTTCTTGAATGGCTGCTGCAATTTCCTGCATCTTTTCATTACCCGCCGGAGCAGCTTTAACAATCGTGGCCAGCGCGATTGCGAAAAGGACTCCCACTACACCCACCAGCGTACACGTCAATGGAATATTTGCCAGTACGTAATCCATTATTTCCCTCCATCTGTTGTTTGACTTGAAATTGTGATTATCGACCGATTAAAACGATTCATCGCTTCCTTTGCACCATTACAAAGGACAGTAACTGCCGCATCCCAGGCCCGGGAAATGATGCGCTCCAGCATGTTGCTTTCTTCCACCTTGAAGGATGATAAGACATGATCCACAGCATTCGTTCCTGCCTCGGGACGCCCGATGCCCATGCGAAGGCGGGCAAAGTCTCCTCCGCCAAAAGCATCCATCAACGACTGAATACCTTTATGTCCCCCGCTCCCTCCTTTCTCTTTAATTTTAATTCTTCCAAATGACAGGTCCATATCGTCATGGACGATTAACATATCGTTACAGGATAGACCAAAACTTTGAGCAAGTTGGTAAACCGGATTTCCGCTGAGATTCATATAGGCCATCGGCTGCACCAGGACAACTTCCCTGTCCCGTATCCTTCCCCTGCCGACCCGTGCATTCGCCGGATGCATTTTCAGGAAAATGGCAAATTCACGGGAAATAGCCTCAATGACTTCAAAACCTATATTGTGACGGGTTTTTGCGTACCTGGGCCCCGGGTTTCCGAGTCCGACGATCATGAAGCATTTCTGGTGTCCACAGCGTATTTCGGACTCTTCGGATTCGTTTTCAGCCATCCAGAATCATTCGACAATTACAGCGATGTCACTCAGATCACTTACCCGCTGCAGCCGCAGAACCGGCAGCACCCGCCTCTTCGCCAGGAGCTTTTTCATCGGACTTGGTGCTGAGAATCGTTAAGATCGTGTAGTTCGTATCAGCCGGAATTTCAACATGCTCAGCGACCTTCAGATCCTTGACATGGACGGAATCCCCGATTCCCAGATCCGTAATATCAATTTGGATGGATTCCGGAACTTCAAATGGCAGACACAGCACTTCAATTTCCCGCTCAATGATCTGAAGCATGCCGCCGTCTTCAATCCCTTTTGCCTTGCCTTTGACAACGACAGGAACATTGACCGTGATTTTGCGATCTTTTGAAATTTCGTAGAAATCCACATGAAGGAATTTTCTGGACATCGGGTGGATTTGCAGCTCTTTAATCATGGCAGTGCGGCTACCGGTTTGAGCGTTCTGGATCGCCATGTTGAAGATGATCTGGCTGACGGATGCCTTTTTCAGGGCATGCTCTAAATCCAGGGATGAAATCGAGAGTAAAACAGAATCGGACCCGGGCCCGTAGAGTACAGCAGGAATATTTCCTTCCCGCCTCAGCGCTCGTGAAGGACTGTTTCCGGCTGATGTTCTCGTTGTAGCGGTAAGTTCAAGTATCTCCAAAAAAACCTCCTTTTGATCTATTCTTCAATCCGTGATGGATGATGTCAGCGTGTTTATACAAATAATGACGTTACCGAATCCCCTCTGTGACTTCGGATGATGGCCTCCCCTACCAGACGGGAAATACTGAGAACCTTCATCTTTCCACAGGCAGCCGCATCATGATTCAAAGGGATCGTATCGGTAACAATAAAACTTTTTAATGCAGACGTCATGATCCGCTCAACCGCGGGACCGGAGAGAACGGGATGCGAGCAGCAGGCATGGACTTCTTTTGCACCTTTATCCATAATCACGGCTGCAGCCTGGGTAACGGTTCCGGCGGTGTCGACCATGTCATCCAGAATGATGGCGATTTTTCCGGAAACATCCCCGATAAGGGCCATTGCCTTGGCCTTGTTGGGAGCCTCCCGGCGTTTGTCCACAATGGCAAGGCCCGCATCCAGACGTTTGGCAAAAGCCCTGGCTCTTTCAACCCCGCCGGCATCGGGCGAAACGACCACGATATCGCCCTCAAATTTATTTTTGATGTATTCCAGTATCACCGGGGCCGCGAACAGGTTGTCCACGGGGATACTAAAAAAACCCTGGATCTGACCTGCGTGAAGATCCATGGTAATCACCCGGTTGGCACCGGACACCGTAATGATATCGGCAACCAGCTTGGCGCTGATCGGAACCCTTGGCGCCACTTTTTTATCCTGCCGGGCATAGCCGAAATAGGGCATGACAGCCGTGATTCTTCGGGCAGACGACCGTTTAAAGGCATCGATCATTAACAAGAGTTCCACCAGGTGATCATTCACCGGAGAGCTCGTGGACTGAATCAAAAAAATATCCTTTGACCGGACATTTTCATCAATTTCGATCTGAAGCTCGCCATCACTGAATGTTTTGACCTTGGCGCCGCCCAAGGGCAAATCCAGATAATGACATATCTTCTGCGCCAGTTCAGGGTTTGAGTTTCCTGAAAAAATCGCCAGCCCGTTTGTCGCAAACCCGCTCATTTAGAATCTTCCTATGCTGCCCTTCGTTGATAACACCATCAGGTGTATGTAATATTTATGCTCGCGAATGCCACGCCCCGCTTGAAATCACTGGCTGGGGCGGGAGGATTCGAACCTCCGAATGCAGGAACCAAAATCCTGTGTCTTACCGCTTGACGACGCCCCAGTATAAAAACCAGACGGACCAAACCACCAGATGGACTAAACAATGAGTTGCGTCACAAAACACGACCATCTCTGGTTTGTGGACAGGGTTTCATACGCCTTCTTTGCCCGATCCGAATCCGAAAAAATCCCGAACACCGTCGGACCGCTTCCCGACATCAGCGATTCCAGAGCCCCTTGATCCAGCAAGGCCTTTTTTATATCCGAAATCTCCGGATACCAGGAAATGGTAACAGTTTCAAGATCGTTACACAGATGGTGAAGAGGGTTAAACCCCTTGTTCAAAGGAAAACTTTTAAGCTTTTGTTCGCAGTTTGTCAATCCCAAATTCAGGTTTTTATAGACATCGGCGGTGCTTACCTGGATCTCGGGGTGTATCAATACAATAGGATAAGGTTGAATTCCTTTAAAAAACTCAAGGTTCTCCCCTACCCCGGTTGCCAGGGCAGGCCTTTGATGGATAAAAAACGGCACATCCGCCCCAAGGGTCAACGCCAGGGATGTCAGGTCCCGATTTGAAAAGGGATGCCCATAATGGGCGTTCAGGCATGAAAGAACGCTGGCGGCATTGCTGCTGCCGCCGCCCAGACCGGCTGCCACGGGAATGTGTTTTTCGATGCAAATACCGACGCCACCCGAATGGCGCAGGGCATCAAAAAAGCATTCGGCCGCGCGATATGCGATGTTGGTTTCATCTTCCGGAACAGCCGGATGCGCGCAGGCAACGGTTACCTTTGAAGATTTAAAGTCCAGCGTCAGGGTGTCGTACAAAGCTACCCCGCACATCAGCGAATGAATATCATGGTAGCCATCCGGCCGTTTTCCGATGATGTGAAGGAAAAGATTGATTTTAGCGGGCGAGTTGATTTTCATGATAAAGTCGTCCAAAAAAGTGTTGACAAAATAATGGGATTATAGATAAAGATAGATTAAAAATAAAGGAAGAAATCGGTAGCACAAATGAAACAATATCAGTCTACAGTTTGCATGGATACTTATAAAGGATGGTGGCGCTGGCAGGCTAAATACCTGGGGTGCGCCTAACGAACGCTGATTAGCAATTTATAATCTTAAAAAGGATCGTGGGCAGCCCTAATGCCCATGATCCTTTTTTTTATCCCAGAGGGGATCGTGGAAAATAAATCCATGATCCCCTTTTTTTTTCAAAAGGAGTTATTATGATTTTCCAACAGTTTCCATCAGAAGATGAATTCAACCGAATGGCAAAAGAATTCAATGTCGTTCCCCTGTGCGTTGAAATACTTGCGGATACGGAAACCCCGGTTTCCCTGCTGCAAAAATGCCTCAATAAGCAAGGCCCCGTATTTTTATTTGAAAGCGTTGAAGGCGGAGAGCGATGGGGACGATACAGTTTTTTGGGATTTTCAGCCCGTTCCCGCATTGAGGTTTTTCGAGACCGGGTGGACATTCATGATTCCCAGAGCTCAAAATCCATTTCGCACGGAGGGGACCCGCTGAATGTCCTGAAACAGATCATGAGCGCATACCGGCCGGCAAACTATTCCGGGCTTCCCAGGTTCTGGGGGGGCATGGTGGGATATTTCTCTTATGAAATGGTATCGTTTTTTGAAAAAATCCCCAACCGCCTGCCAGAAGACACCCCCCTGGCGCAGTTTATGGTTCCGGACCAACTTATGGTGTTTGACAACATCCGGCATACTCTCCTGGCGATTGCGATATCGTTTCTGGAGCCTTCTTCGAAACCCGCCGAACATTACCGGAAAGCCGTTGAAACACTTCGGGGAATTATCCGACTGGTCAAGTCCGGAACGCCCGAAGCGCCGGAACCGGTTGCCAGATCCGCATCCCCCTTGAAAGCATCTTCCCCGGATGAGGCCTATCGCCGGCAGGTTCAGCAGGTCAAAGCCCATATTCTGGCCGGAGACATCATTCAGGCCGTGATTTCGCAGAAATTTATCTGCGATCTGCCCCCGGATCTCTGGATGCTGTATCGGGCACAGCGCTTTATCAACCCTTCACCGTATCTGTTTTTTCTCCGCATGAATCATCAGGCGCTGATCGGATCTTCCCCGGAAACCATGGTACGCCTTGAAAACGGCATAGCCACCCTTCGACCCATTGCCGGAACCCGGCCCAGGGGGAAAACAGAGCAGGCAGACCGGGCTCTGGCCGATGAGCTTCTGGGAGATGAAAAAGAGCGGGCAGAGCATCTTATGCTGGTGGACCTGGGACGCAATGATCTGGGGCGGATTGCGGAAACCGGGTCGGTTCAGGTGACGGATCTGATGGTGGTTGAACGCTATTCCCATGTCATGCACCTGGTCTCCAACATTACCTGCGATCTGAAGTCCGGACTGGATGCCTGGGATTTGCTCAGAGCCACGTTTCCGGCGGGAACGCTCAGCGGCGCCCCCAAGGTCAGGGCCATGGAGATTATTGCAGATCTTGAACAGGAGCCCCGCGGGCCTTACGGAGGCGCCGTCGGGTATATTTCCTTCAGCGGAAACATGGACCTGGCCATTACCATTCGAACCGCCTGCATTGAAAACGGCCAGCTTACGGTAAGGGCCGGCGCGGGCATCGTAGCGGATTCGGATCCCGAACGCGAACGCGTTGAAACCGTGAACAAGGCCAAAGCCATTGAAAAAGCGCTGCAACTGGTTTTCGATTCAACACTCGGATAAACTGAACCCCCGATAAACACCGATAAAAAAAACGCCTGCGGGAAACCCGTATGTTTTACGAAGCTATCAAATTGGAGAATTGCCATGATCGTGATGATAGATAATTATGACTCTTTTACTTATAATCTGGTACAATATTTTGAACAAATCGGAGGTGCTGTCCGGGTCATTCGAAATGACGCCGCAACCGTGGAAGAGCTGGAATCCTGGGGCCCGGCGGGCATCGTGATCTCCCCGGGACCCGGCAGGCCGGATTCCGCCGGTATATCCCTTGCCGCAATCCACCGGTTTTCCGGCCGGATTCCGATTCTAGGGGTTTGTCTCGGCCATCAGGCCATCGGCATGGCTTTTGGCGGCAAGGTTGTCTCTGCCAAAAAGCTGATGCACGGAAAGACATCCTCCATTCATGCGGACGGCAAAACCCTGTACGAAGGAATCAAACAACCGTTTCAGGCCATGCGCTACCATTCCCTGGCTGTTTCCAGAGAGGGGCTTCCGGAGTGTCTGGAAATCAGCTCTCAATCGGAAGATGGCGAAATCATGGGACTCCGGCACAAAGAACACGCCACGGAAGGCATTCAGTTTCACCCGGAATCCATCATGACGCCTGTTGGAAAACGGCTGCTGAAAAATTTTTTAAAAATCACCGGATCAATTAACTGACCCTGAACCAAAAAAAGGAAAACCCATCATGTTTAAAGAATATTTAAATAAAATAATCCATCACATCAATCTGAGCGAATCCGAAATGGCGGAGATGATGACCGAGATTTTTTCAGGAAATATTACCGATGCACAAATCGGTGCATTTATGGCAGCCCTTGCCACCAAAGGCGAAACCTTCGAGGAACTGGCCGGAGCCGCCAGAATCATGCGCCGGAAAGCCGCGCGTGTCCAAACGTCGGCATCGACAGTCGTGGATACCTGCGGCACGGGCGGAGACGGCTCGCATACGTTTAACATTTCCACCACAACCGCCTTTGTTGTGGCCGGCTGCGGCGTTACCGTCGCCAAGCACGGGAACCGCTCGATGACCAGCAAATGCGGCAGCGCGGACCTGCTGGAGGCTCTGGGCGTCAACCTGAACTGCGGCCCGGAACTGGTTGAAGAAGCCATAAGGGAAATCGGCATCGGGTTCTTGTTTGCTCCGCTGTTCCACAGCGCCATGCGTCATGCCGCCAAGGCCAGAAAAGAAGTCGGCCTTCGCAGCATTTTCAACATGCTGGGGCCGCTGACCAATCCGGCTGGTGCCAATTGCCAGCTCCTGGGCGTCTATGCACCGGAGCTGACCGAGATGTTCGCCCAGGCGCTCCGGCTTCTTGGCGCCAAATGCGCTTTTGTGGTTCATGGACATGACGGCCTGGATGAAATATCCATCTGCGCACCGACCCGGATCTCCGAACTTCGGGACGGATTGATCCGAACTTATGACATCAGCCCGGAACAGTTTTTCGGGCAATGCGCCGCGCCCGAGGCGCTTATCGGCGGCGACCCCGCAGCCAATGCAGCCATCACCCGGAATATTCTTAGCGGCGAAAAAGGCCCCTGTCGGGATGTGGTCCTGATCAATGCCGCAGCCGCTCTGGTAGCTGCCGGAAAAGCCGGGCAGTTGAATGAAGGAATTCTGATTGCTGCCCAGGCCATTGACAGCGGCGCGGCAACAGCAAAGCTGGACAGCCTGATCCGGTTTACAACCACATAAAACTCGGGAAAACGAATCCATGACACACCATATCTTAGATGCCATCGTCGAACAGAAACACCGGGAAATAGCCGCTCTGCTTCAAAAAACACCGGAAAAACAACTCCGGGAACTGGCGCTCCGGTCAAGTGAGCGAAGGCCGTTTCTGGAAAGACTCAGGCATCCGGGACAGACCGGAATCAACATCATTGCCGAAATCAAGCGGGCATCGCCTTCCAAGGGAATGCTTTGCCCCGATCTGGACCCGGTTGCCCTTGCCAGAAGCTATGAATCCGGAGGTGCGGCCTGCCTGTCAGTGCTGACCGATCGGCAGTTTTTCCAGGGAAGCCCCGAGGACTTGCTGGCAGCCCGCGCAGCCACGCAGCTTCCCGTCCTTCGAAAGGATTTCCTCATCTCTTCCTGTCAGATCTATGAGTCCTGTATCCTCGGGGCGGACGCTGTGCTGCTGATCGCGCGAATCCTTTCCGAGGCTCAGCTCAGCGAGCTGCTGGATCTCTGCCATGCACTCGGCATGAATGCCCTGGTTGAGGTGCATTCGGAATCGGATGTGGCTGCGGCAACCCGGTCCGGGGCAAGGCTGATTGGCATCAACAACCGGAATTTACAAACCTTTCATACGGACATCGCCACATCCATGCAACTGGTTTCGCAGCTTGCATCCGATCAGATACCGGTTGCCGCCAGCGGCATCCAAAACCGGCAGGACATCGAGCGCCTTTCAAAATCCGGAATTTTTAATTTCCTGATCGGCGAAAGCCTGGTCAGATCCAAAGACCCGGCAGGCTTTTTGCAGACCCTGATGGAATAGCGTTGATTATTTACAGCAAAACCAAACCGCAAGGATGGGCGTCTTTGTCAACAACTTGGTTTTAGAAATTCAGAAACGCATCGAGGAATGCAGGCTGGCGGCTTCCCGGGGGGTAATATTGAAAGGCGCCGCAGAAGGATCCGGGGCCCGGTCGCGTAACAAGAACCCTCGCTATAGATCCATGATTTCCCGTACAAAAGAAATGGCAGCGATAGACTGACGGTTTTTATCTTGCTTTCGGGTTTTTGTACATCGTATAGAAAGGAGCAGATTCATGCCGAAAAAAACCTTTTGAATACGGAGCGCTCTTATGGAAACCATTTATGATTTAAGCAAAATCACCCGTTCACTGAAAACCGATGAGAAGGTGATCGCCTTTACGAAATTTTCCATTGATCATGATAGTCAACCTGGCAAAGAAGGCGTGCTTAAAATATCCTCTTATTCCAGGCCGGACTGGAGTGGCTATCTGACCCTGACCTTTATCATGGAGACCGAAGGAGATCCCCAAGTTCTGGAGGATCTCGCCCGCCATTTTTCCGGCATCAATGAAAATACCCTGCGACCGCATTTCAAGGAAGAATTTGAAACCATTTTCAGATGCCCGATAGATGCGCAGTCCAAATCGCCGGCATGGTATTTTGAAGAGATCAATATCTATTTCAAAGCACTAAAAGGCAGAGAGCGTCGGATTATCGAACAGCACCTCATCCCTGCCCTGCAAAAGATGCTGCCGTTTCATTTCGACCCCGTTGAATGGTGGGATCAGCAGTCCCATAAACCCGTGGCCATTGTGTCAGCCACCCGCAAAAGCAAGCCAGAAACCGGATCGCTGAAATCGGAATTGCTGAAAACCGATGAGAAGGTGATTGCCTTTACGGGATTTTCCATTGATCATGATAATCAAGCCGGCAAAGAAGGCGTGCTTAAAATATCCTCTTATTCCAGGCCGGACTGGAGTGGTTATCTGACCTTGACCTTTATCATGGAGACCGAAGGAGATCCCCGAATCCATGAGGATCTCGCCCACCATTTTTCCACCATCAATGAAAACACCCTGCGACCGCATTTCAAGGAAGAATTCGAAACCATTTTCAGATGCCCGATGGATGCGCAGTCCAAATCACCGGCATGGTATTTTGAAGAGATCAATATCTATTTTAAAGCGCTAAAAGGCAGAGAGCGCCGGATTATCGATCAGCATCTTATCCCTTCGCTGGAAAAGATGCTGCCGTTTCATTTTGACCCCGTGGAATGGTGGGATCAGCAGCCCCGTAAATCCGAGGTTGCTCAGTCATCCGTTGCCAAAAATACGATAGAAGCCCGATCGCTGAAAGCGGCGTTGATGAAATGGTTCCGATCGTTTTAATCGTTTTTTTTTGGAACTTCATCCCTTCGACAACGGCATCCCGTGCCGTTTACAAACACGGGATATGGGCTTGCAGCAGCAACGTCGCCGACAATACAATTGCGTTGTTATTTTTGAATATTTCTGATAGGGATTTCACATAGCGCAGGATACGCACGAGCAGGACTGGCGCCCTTCCTGCAATCAGCAGCAAAAAAAACTCCTCACAACAACAAAGACCGCCATCCCCAATAGCTTGGTGGATCAGAATGCAACTGGGAAAGATGACAGGAACATTTTCCGGGCTGGAAAGCCAGATAAAAGAGAAGCTGGCAAAATTCCATCAGCAACACCAATTGATTCACACTGTAAAAGAGCATCGATAAATCGGATTGAAGCCGGAACCTGAATAAATCCGGTAACGGAGTAATACCATGACGCTTCTGTTCGAACATTTCATTTTGCTGGTTGACGATGAGCAGTCCATTACCCGATCAATCCAGCGCCTGTTTCGAAAAGAAAAATATCAGATTCTGACGGCCGCAAGCGGGCAGGAAGGCCTGGATGTATTGGCGGCTCTGGATCAACCTGTATCCTTGATCATATCCGATCAGCGGATGCCGGGTATGACAGGCGCCCAGTTCCTGGAGAAAGCCAGGGCCCTGGCCCCGGATGCCATCCGGTTTCTCCTGACCGGCTAT
Source organism: Deltaproteobacteria bacterium (assembly GCA_016219185.1). Taxonomy (GTDB): domain Bacteria; phylum Desulfobacterota; class Desulfobacteria; order Desulfobacterales; family Desulfatirhabdiaceae; genus RAAP-1. The sequence goes on along the minus strand of JACRBZ010000053.1, from coordinate 61,621 downwards.
TCGGATGTCAAAGATATTCTGGATGCTGTCAATAAAGGGGAAATCCACAGGTATCTGACCAAACCCTGGAATGATGACGACCTGCTGCTTCAGGTGCGAAGCGCCCTTGAGGCATACGAGCTCAAGGCTGAAAATCAAAGGCTCCATAAACTGACAGCCCAGCAAAATGAGGCTTTAACCGAACTTAACCAGGATCTGGAAAAAAAGATTCGGGAGCGCACCCTTGAAATTCTGATAAAAAGCCAGGCCCTGGAAGAAGCCAATGCATCTCTGGAAAGGGGTTTTGTCGACACCATACGACTTTTATCCTCTCTGGTTGAAACCCTTAATCCCAGATTGGGAAGCTATCTGAATTTTGTCGCCCAACTGGCCAAACGAATGGGCGAGGGGTTTGGTCTGGACAAGCAGGAACAGGAGCAAATTGAAATCGCAGGGCTGCTTCATGACATCGGGCTTATGGGCCTGCCCAAAATACTGCTTGAAAAAGATAAGGAGGATATGGTTGAAGCTGAATTAAAACTTTTTAAACAGCATCCGATTATCGGACAGATCTGCCTTCAGCCGGTTGAAAGGCTGGACCCTGTCGGCACCATTATCTTTTCACACCACGAGAATTATGACGGCAGTGGATTTCCCGACGGGTTAATGGGGGAACAGATTCCGCTTGGGGCAAGAATTATCCATGTCGCGGCGGATTACACGGGCTTTATTCGGAAATGGCCAAAGGATATTCTTGAGATCCGGCAACGGGCAGTAAAGTATTTGGGCCACTCCGCGAAAAATATTGTTACCAATGACCCTCAAATTCTCATTCGGGAGATTATCAAACAAATCCTTTTCAGACAAGCCAACCATCAATATGATCCGGATGTCGTCAACAAACTGGTTCAGATCCTGGAAGAGGATCGGGAGACAAACAAGAAGCCCGGAGAAAAATCCATTTCAATTTCCTTATGGTTCCTCAAGCCTGGAATGAAGTTGAGCCAGGAACTTCGAGTCAGCGACGGCAGGCTGCTGTTGGCAAGGGGCAGCGTATTGAACGCGGAGATGATTTCTGCCATTCAAAAACTGTCAAAAACCATTCTGATTGACGAGAGGATAGAGATATCCGTCGGTTAGGGAATGATCTGAATGGAGGTTTTCGATCTACGACCCGTCTGCCCCTTTAAATGAAAGGACGTTGGTAATTTTACATGAAACCTGATTTTTTTCAACAAATAGACCGCATTCGAGAACTGCCCACGCTTCCGGTCATTGTATTAAAAGTCAACCAGATGCTTCAGAATCTGGAAACCACGGCCGATCAACTGAGCCGGGTCATTGAAACGGATCAGGCAATGGCGGTCAAGATACTTAAACTCGTCAATTCATCTTTTTATGGTTTCCAGTCGAAAATCAGCAGCATCAACTCCGCCGTGATCATTCTGGGATTTAACACGATTCAGCACGCCGTGGTGTCCCTTTCCGTGATGAAGTCATTTTCTCTTAAAAAAAACCTTAAGAGACTAAATATCCAGGACTTTTGGCATCACTCTCTGGCAGTTGCGGTCATCAGCAAATATCTTGCGGATCATGCCGATAAGACTCTGTCCTCAGACTGTTTCACGGCCGGCCTGCTTCACGATATCGGCAAATTAATTCTTGCGGAATATTTTCCCGAAGAATTTGAAAAAATCTGGTTGAGGACGGTTGAATCCGGCATTTCCTTTGTTGATGCCGAGAAAATGGAAAATGACGTGAATCATGCGGAAATAGGCGCCTATCTTGCGGAAAAATGGCTGCTGCCCCAGCCGCTGGTGGATGCCATTAGGCATCATCACAGCGCTTTTTCCAACAACCACCTCACTTCGGCAATCATCGGCATCGCGGATTTACTGGTCAATACCTGTCAGCCGAGCCCGGAAGGCCGATTTGAGCAGCCGCCGGGTCTTTTGGATGCCCCAACTTTTTTGCAACCGCTCCTGCAGACCCTGCCCGAATGGTACCCCCGGCTTCAGGGTGAAATTGCATCGGCCTGCCAATTTTTTATGGAATCCCAAAATAAGTGACCCCTAATGACCGCACTCCCACATACCGTCTTATGCGTTGATGATGAAATCAACGTTCTGAATGCTTTAAAACGGCTGTTTCGAAAAGAGGGTTATACACTTCTGACGACATCCAGCGGAGCCGACGCCCTGAAACTGCTTCAGGAAAACCCGGTGCACATGATCATCTCGGATCAGCGCATGCCTGAAATGAGCGGAACAGAGCTCATGGCAAAGATAAAGGAATTGTATCCCGATGTGATCCGGATCATCCTGACCGGCTATACCGACGTGGATACCATTACCGAGTCCATCAACAAAGGCCATATCTACAAGTTCTTCCTGAAACCCTGGAATGATCAGGCCCTGGTGCTGGAAATCCGTCAGGCCCTGGAACAATTCGATCTGGCACAAACCAATAAGATCCTTCATCAAAAAGTAATCGAGCAGAATGAAACATTCCGACAGATCAATGACAATCTTGAAGCCCTCGTAAAGGAAAGAACCCATGAGGTGGAAATCCAGAATCAGGCGCTGGCGCTATCCCATGCGATTCTTGAGGATTTACCCGTTCCCATCATCGGGGTGAGCACGGATTTGATGATTGTGTTGATAAACAAGGCCGTGCATGAGGTGGATGCGGGAATTCAGATCGGCAGGCCTGTTGCGGATTACATTTCAGAAGATAACGAAAAGAAAATCATTGAGGTGATGGCATCCGGCATATCGCAGACCCTGTCCGGAACGCCACTAGGGCCCTGCCTGCGGAATATCGATGTAACCCCCCTTTCCGGAAGGTTTTCCGGAAAGGGGGTGGTGCTGACCGTTAAAGGGCATGAAGCCGGATAATCTCAAGAAGCAGCTCCGTTGTCAGGGCCATATCGCTCAGGCGAACCCACTCCCGCACCGTATGCATATCCCTCATGCCGGTTCCCAGAACGCCGGTCATGATTCCTTTTAAAAAAAAGACATTGGCATCCGCACCGCCACCGGTGATTTTAGGGACCAGCGTGCGTCCCAGATTCCGGGCCGCATTCATGGCAAGGGTCACCACAGGGTGATCCTCCGGGATGTGGGTGTGGGTAAAGTCCGGAATAATCTCAACCTCCAGCCGGGGCCTGCCGGCTTCGGCAGACTGGGGGACATATTCCTGAACAGCGGTTTCAAAGGCAGACACAATGGTACGGGTCAAATCCGCCAGCTTCTTGGGATCATGGCTTCTGACCTCCCCGTTTACCATCACCAGGCTGGGAATGATGTTGGTCGCCACGCCTCCCTGAATCACGCCGATATTGCAGGTGGTTTCCTGATCGATGCGGCCGAGCGTTAGTCCGGAAATGGCTTTACTTGCAATGGCAATGGCATTGATGCCTTTTTCCGGAGCCGCGCCGGCGTGGGCGTCTTTTCCATATACCACAAACTTCAGGTGGTTGGCACCTGGCGCGCGGGTTACGATTCCGGCCGTATCGGTTGCATCCAGCGCATAGCCGAATTTTGCGGTTATCCGGCTGAGGTCCATATTTTTGGCACCCTGAAGCCCGATTTCCTCGCAGATCGTCAGAACGATTTCCAACGGGCCATGCGGCAGGCGGTCTTCCTGAAGCACCGTGAGCACCTCCAGCAAAATGGCAATGGCGCTTTTGTCATCAGCCCCCAGGATGGTCGTGCCGTCACTGGTGAACACACCGTCCTTATAAATGGGTTTCACACCGTTTCCAGGCTCGACCGTATCCATGTGAGCGTTCAGCATCAGGGCCGGGACATCCACGCTGCCCTGAAACCGCGCAATCAGATTTCCCGTATTGCCGCCGACAGCCTTTCCGGCATTATCCACAAAGGTTTGCGCCCCCATGGCTTCGAAAATATTCTGAAGTTCACTGCAAATCGCCGCTTCATTTCTGGACACGCTGTCAATTTGGACCAGGCGACTGAATGTCTCCGCCAGTCTTTCCGGATCGATCATTTGCATCTCCTCATATCTGCTCTGTTACTCAGGTGCGAATTTATTAATTATTCATGCTCTGCAGCGGGGCCGGAATGAGCCCTCCCAGGCGAATAAACCGGTTTTCGCCGCCGCCATTGTTGACCGCCATGATGACGGATTGTCCCAGAAGGCCTCCAAAAAAAGCGCTGTCCCCGGCTTTTTTGCCGGGAACCGGGATCAGCCGGGTTGCCGTTGTTTTTTTGTTTATCACGCCGATGGCCATTTCATCCGCGATGATCGCGGCAATGGTTTCCGCTGACGTGTCACCGGGAATGGCCACCATGTCGAGCCCAACGGAACAGACACTGGTCATGGCCTCGAGCTTTTCAATGGACAGGAGCCCGGCCCTAGCCGCCTCGCCGATATTCAGATCTTCGCTGACCGGAATAAAGGCACCGCTCAGCCCTCCCACATGAGAACTGGCAAAGGCACCGCCTTTTTTGACGGCATCGTTTAACATGGCAAGGGCGGCTGTGGATCCGGGAACACCGATGCTTTTCAGCCCCAGGCTTTGAAAAATCTCACCCACACTGTCTCCGATATTGGGCGTCGGGGCAAGGCTGAGATCCACGACACCGAAGCGGATGCCCAGAATCTGGGCCACTTCCCGGCCGATGAGTTCGCCGACACGGGTCACCTTGTAAGCAGTGCGCTTGATGATTTCCGAGATCTGTCCCAGATCGGGCCTGGAATCGGATGCCAGTGCCCGGTCGATGGCTTTTTTGACCACTCCGGGGCCGCTGACCCCGACATTGATGACCGCATCGGATTCTCCGATGCCCAGGTAGGCGCCGGCCATGAACGGAATGTCTTCGGGAATGTTGGCGAACACACACAGTTTGGCGCATGCCAGACCGTCCTGAGCGGCGGTTCTGAGAGCTGCTTCCTTGATGATTTTTCCCATCATCAGCACCGCATCCATGTTGATGCCGGCGCGGGTGGATGCCACGTTCACGGATGAACACACCCGGTCCGTCTCCGCAAGGGCCTGGGGGATGGCCTCGATCAGGGCCTGGTCACCTCTGGCGACCCCTTTCTGAACCAGGGCCGTAAATCCGCCGATGAAATCGACATTTACCGAAACAGCGGCTTCATTCAGGGTTTTGGCCACCGCCACCATTTCCTCGGAAGAAAACATGGCACCCATCACCGCAACGGGGCTGACGGATATTCGCTTGTTCACCACCGGTATGCCGTATTTATCCCCGACCTGGTTGCAGACCCGAACCAGGTTCTGAGCCAGTCCCGTGATTCTGGCAAAGATGTTGTCCTTGAACCGGTTGATATCATGGCTGGCACAATCCAGAAGATTAATCCCCAGAGTCACGGTTCGAACATCGAGATGCTCGTTCTGAAGCATTTCCAGGGTTGATACAATTTCACTCGTACTTAGCATTTTTTCCTCGTCCTTCACACCCGGTTAATGGCCTCAAAAATCTTTCGATGCTGAATGCTGATGACAAGGCCCAGCTCCACGGCCTTGTCCCGAAGATCCCGGTGAAAAGCATGGGCGTCTATATCCACCGGAACATCCACTTCATAGATCATGATATTGTCGTTGGGGTTTTCACCGCCCTTGAATGCCGCCTGAAGGTTGGTGACATTGACTCCGTAACCGGCGATGATCCGGGTCACAGCCGCCACAAGCCCCTTGCGGTCCGGCCCACGGGTGGTGATCACAAAGGGCTCCGCGGGTTTCCCACCAAGCGCCGACGGGCTGATCTCCAGATGCTTGACATTGACCTGAAGATGCATCGGCGTCAGGGCTTCGGACAAAAAACAGCACAGCGCATCGGAGGTCAGATTTGCCGGCATTTGGGCGATGAAACTTCCCGAAAACTCAGACTGCAGAATGGTCTGGGTAACGTTTTCGATATTGCAGTCCTGCTCAAACAGAATCCGGGACACCGCAGCCAGTATCCCGGGCCGGTCCGGGCCGAAAACGGAAATGATGATTTTTTTCATGATTTCATCCATAAAATAGAGGGGGCCACGGCGCCGACACTTTTGGAACCCGTAAGAATCATGGCCTGGATCAGCTCCGAGCGGATCCGGTCAATAAAACGCATGACCCCTTCTTTCAGGCCGCCCAAGACCGCAACGGAAAACGGCCGGCCGATCATAACGGCATCAGCCCCAAGGGCCAGCATCTTGAGCACATCCCCGCCGGTCCGCACGCCGCCATCTGCCAGAACCACGATCTGGCCCTTTACCGCCGAAGCGACCCCGGAAAGGATGCGGGCCACGCCCGGGGTGTGATCCAGGACCCTGCCGCCGTGATTGGATACCACGATGGCGCTTGCCCCCACATCCACGGCAATCCTGGCCTGATCCGGGGTCATGATGCCTTTTAATATAAATTTCATCGGGGTTCTGGAAATGATTTCCTTTAGTTTTTCCGGAGTCTTGGGGGAAACCGGCCTTCCCATCAGCTTCAGGGTGATCAGGCCCGCGGCATCGATGTCCATGCCGACCACGGCTGCACCGGCGGCAGCGGCGCCTTCCAGTTTCCCGAACAGTTCCCTGTCTTCCCAAGGCTTGATAAAGGGAATGCCATGCCCGTTAAGAGAGCTTATGGCCTGAAATCCGGCTTCATGGATGAAAGCCGGAGCACCATCTCCCGTACAGCCGATGATGCCTTTTTGCCAGCAGCCGGAAACTTGCCATTGTGGCAAGATGTCAAAGCACCATCTCCCGTACAGCCGATGATGCCTTTTTGCCTGCATCCTTCCAGCTTGGCCGCGATATAGGCCTCTTCGGAGACTTTGCCGCCCATGTTAAAGGAAACCCCGCCGATGGGTGCGGCCAGAACCGGCATGTCCAGGGGAATCCCCAAGATCTCGGTCCGGGTATCGGGTTCCACCACATCATGGATCACCCGCATCTGAAACCGGCATTCCGAAAGCGCCTGGATATTGTCCCGGAACGCAGCGCCAGTTCCGATGCCTCCCATGCCCGGCACCTCGCCGGCACAAACCCTGCCGTCACAGACCGGACAGACCCTGCAAAAGCCCTCCATCATTTTTCTGGCCTGATTTCGGATTTCTTTCATAATCACCTTTCCTTTACAGCTTGAACACGTTCCCCGGCCTGTGATACATTATCCGCACAAAACAAAACTTTTCAGTGATCCCTCACCACCGGACCCATGACATTGACCACTGAATCGCTACCCAAAAATAACAGGACAGCACCATGACCCCAAGCCATACTATGGCATCTTTGTTCAGAGAAAACAAGACCCTGTTCATTCTCATCGCCGTGGGCATTTTTTTGATCGAGCTCGAAATATTCGCCGTTGCCGCCATTAATTCCGGCAGAAAATCCTGGCTTGAAATCAAGGACCAGCACGGCAACATTATTCATGTGTCCGAAGGCAATAACCTGAGCAGCTTCAATAAATATTATTTCGAAAAAACATTCGGGCCCCTGGATCAGTATCAGGTGAACTGGGTCTCCAAGGACGAGCCGTTTCCTTTTCGGGCCTGGTTTGCGGCGGCCATCGGCATTCCGGTTGGCGCCATTCTGCTCTTTGGTTTTATCACCCGCGCATTTGCCGCTTTGATTTATGGTGACAAAATCGCAGCCGGCGCTTCTTCCGGAGCCCCCGAACCCCTGGCCCGAAACCGGCTGGAAACCCTGATGGCCGGCATCAGCCGCCTGAACATTTTCACCATCGGGTTTCTGGTGCTTCTGGCCATGTTTACCTACTGGGTCGTACCAAACCTCATCCTGTACATCGGCCAGGTAGGGATGGATACCATCATGCGCTATAAATGGTTTTTTCTGGCCGTGGCCCTTGTCATTCTGGGAATTATGGTTTGGATCATCTATTTGCGCTATCTTCTGGCCAAGAAGACCATAGACAGCCAGACCGAAGTTGAAAAATTCAGACTTCAACTGGCGGCAGGCAGGAATGAGCCGCTACAACTGGAATACCCGCAATCCGCACTGTTGACAAATGATTCTGGAGCAGCTTCGGCCCCGCCTGAAATGCCCGGCAATACAGTCGAGAAAATCGAAAGACCGTAAAAAGCGCAGTCCGCTTAATTGACGATCTTCCCGATTTTTTTTATTTTTCGAGGAAATGGATATGCAGATCGTAACCACCCACAGAAATACCGATTTTGACGCACTGGCATCCATGATTGCCGCAACCCTCCTTTATCCGGGATCGGTTCCGGTGATCCCAAAATCCGTCAACCCCAATGTCAAATCCTTTATTTCCATGCATAAGGATGTTTTGAATCTTCTCGAACCCGATGACATCGTCATCGATGACGTAAAGAGCATCATCATCGTTGATGTCAATAACTGGAGCCGAATCGAGCGGTTCAACAAGATCAGCCAGAAAGAAGGTCTTGAAATCATCCTTTGGGATCATCACGCCATTGAAGGCGACATCCGGCCGACCTGGAAATGCCTTGAAGAAATGGGCGCCAACATCACGCTGATGATCCGGGAATTCCGGAAACGGAACCTGCGTCTGACCCCGATTCAGGCCACGCTGTTTTTAACCGGACTTTACGAGGATACCGGAAATCTCATGTTTCCTTCCACCAGGGCCGAGGATGCGTTTGCCGCCGGTTTTCTGCTGGAACAGAATGCGGATTTAAACGTTCTGGGATCGTTTCTGCGGCCGGCCTATGGGGAAAGACAAAAGAATATTCTCTTTGAAATGCTTCAGAACGCGGAGAGGCTGCGTTTCAACGGTTACAGCGTCAGCGTCAACAAGCTCGACATCCATGGACACGTGGACAGTCTGGCGGTTGTGGTGCGAATGTACCGGGAAATCCTGAACGTGGACGCCGCATTCGGCATATTTTCGGACCGGGAACGGGAGCGCTGCATCGTCATCGGCCGAAGCAACGTGGATGGGCTGAACATGGGCATGATCATGAACAGCATGGGCGGCGGCGGCCACCCCGGAGCAGGCTCCGCCATGCTGAAATCCGTCAATCCAGAAGCGGTCGAAGCCATGATTCTGGAGCTGATTCAGGGCAACCAGCAGGTGTCGGTCCAGATCAGCGATCTGATGTCCTTTCCGGTGGTAACCATGCCATCCGACACTCCCATGGATCAGGCCGCGCATATTCTGCGGGAAAAAGGCTGCACCGGCATTCCGGTAGTGGATGACGGAAAGCTGGTCGGCATGATTTCCCGAAGGGATTTTCGAAAAATAAAGGGGACAAGCCGGCTGAAGTCTCCGGTTAAAGCCTTCATGAGCACAAATGTGCTCACCATTGAGCCTGGCAAAAGCCCGATGCAGGCAGCCCGCCTCATGGTCAAGCACGACGTGGGAAGGCTTCCGGTCGTTGAAAACGGAACCATTATCGGGATCATCACCCGATCGGACACCATGCTCTATTTCTACGACATGTTGCCGGATTAATTCCAGTTCGCATTCAAGCTGATACCTTTGTCAGCTTCACTGCGCTGCGATTCGACGTACTAACGTACAGTCTCATCGCTGCTCGTTCGCTTTCGCGGTCTCAGCCCGAATGCTTGCTGGAATTTCATTTTGAATGCAAAATGGAATAACATCGACATCCAGAAGTTGAGGTGCTTGATGGGGTTATCGAGCTTTCAGAGACGCTGCCAGCCGGCGCAGCCCTTCTTCCGTGGACACATCCGGAACATACCCCAGGTCCCGCTGGGCGGCGCGGATATCAAACCAGTGGGAGGTTGAAAGCTCTCTTGCGACAAACCGGGTCATCCGAGGCTCTCCCTTTAACGCCAATGCCTTGTAAAACCATTCCAGGACCGCCCCGATCCGATAGGCCGCATTCGGAGACATCGAGCGCTCAACCGGAGAAAGCCCGCCTGCCTGAAGAATATCATCAATCATTTTCCAGAGAAAAACCGGCTTTCCCTGACTGATGAAATACACATTCCCGGAAAGTTCAGGCTGCCTGATCAGAGCCACTTCGGCCAGAAGATGAGCTTTGGCCGCATTATCAATGTAAATCACATCCACCCGGTTCTTGCCATCCCCGATTCGCCGGAGGTGTTTTGCCCGCTCAAGGATACGCGGAACCAGGTGATTGTCTCCCGGACCCCAGATCAGATGAGGCCTTAAGATGATGGTTTTCAGGCCCTCCCCTTCACCCTGCCGTTTCTTCTCAGTCCCCTGCCATCGGCCATCCGCCATCTGAGACCTGCCGCCGGCCTGCCGGACAGCCTGCTCGGCCAGGGCTTTGGTTTGCGGATAGGCGGCGTGATAACTGCCGGGATAAGGAACGCTTTCGTCCACGCCTTCCATATCTCCGCCGTCAAAGACAACGCTGGGCGAACTGGTGTAAATCAGGCGGGAAACCCCGCGGGATTTACAGGCGGCAATGACATGCCGGGTTCCTTCGGTGTTGATCCGGTAATAGTCCTTGTAATCCCCCCAGACGCCGGCTTTGGCCGCCACATGATATACGGTATCCGCACCCTTGACGGCATTTTCGAGGGCGATCGGATCCGAAATATCACCCTGAACCTGTTTGACCCCCAATGCCTCAAGCTCGGTATAATAGCCCCTTGAATAACTGGTGACCCGGTCTCCCCGGTGTATCAGGAGTTTGATGATGGCCTTTCCCAGAAAACCGCCGCCGCCGGTAACCAGTATATTTTTTGGAGAAGTATTGGGTTTCTTCATACGGATGGTTTCTTCCACGGATAACGTATCACTTTGAATTCGCCCATATTGTTTCGGATTTTGACATTCGGATTAAATTCCGGCCATGCCGTGTCAGGAATAGAGAATTTTTTCCAGCTTCAACAGATCCTGTTCCTGACCCACGGCAATAACGGTGGCTCCGGGTTCAAGCCGGGTTTCAAAGGAAGGATTGAACATCATGCTGCCGTCAACCTGTTTAATGGCGATGATGATCAAATTATATTCCTGACGGATTCCGGAATTCTTAAGCATCACGTTGGCCAGCGTCGATGAAGGGCTTATCGGAATTTCTTCCATCTGAATGTCCTTGCGGTCATACGTCAGGGCCAGATCCAGAAAGCTGGTAACCGTTGGCCGGATAATCCGGTGGGCCATGCTCACGGCCCCGACCTCGTAAGGCGATTCAACGGCTGTGGCCCCCGCGGCAAGCAGCTTGGACTTGGACTCCTTATAAATCGCCCTTGCCATGATAAACAACTTGGGATTAAGCTGTCTGGCGGTCAAAACCAAAAACACGTTGTCCACGTCCGTTCCCAGAACGGCGATCAGACCCTTTGCCCGCATGATACCGGCTTTTAAGAGAATGCCCTCTTCTTCCGTGTCTCCGGATAGATACAGAATCTTGTCTTCTTCCATCACCGGTATCAGGTCCGGACTTTTTTCGATCACCACGATGTCAATGGGCTTTTGCCGGAGGTTCATGCAAAGAACCCGTCCAATACGGCCATAACCACAGACGATATAATGGTTTCTCAACCGGTCAATTTTTTTATCCAATCTCCGCCTCCCCAAAATCACCCTGATCCGGCCTTCGATCATGTACTGAACCAGCGTTGCACCCACATACCCCAAATAACCAACTCCCACGAAAATTAAAACAATGGAATATATCTTGCCGGATTGGCCAAGTTCATGAACCTCTCCGTATCCCACTGTCGTCAGGGTGGTCACGGTCATGAAGAGGGAATCCAGAAAATCCCAGCCCTCGATGACCATGTATCCCCATGACCCGCACAAGATAATGACAAAGGTAATCAAAACGGATATGATAAGTTGTCTGGCGCCGCTCATGCCGGAAGATATACGACACACCCGACACGGAAAGCAAGAGGATTTCCCCATGGACCCCATATGGTTTTACCACGTTCTGCACGGCGGGTTGGGCATTGCAACGCTCCTGATCGCCCTGGCAACGCTGACCGCGATCTGGCGTTTTCGCGGACTACTTCAGTGGAAACGCTCATTAAAGCATGAATTCAGAGAATTGAAGGATGAGCTTTATTTTGCAGGGCCTTGCCGGCAACAGGCAATCCAGGTGGTATTGGATCGCTGTCAGGGAATCTGGCAGGCGGGGTTTCCGGAAATCAATGAACTTTCCGGACTTGACGGGTATCTTCGGGATATTGCCGCTGCATTTCATCCGGATCAGGAAAAGCCGGAGCTTTGCGTGACCGCCGGAAGCCTTGTCCGCATTTCTCACAGCGCTATCGAACGGCTTCAGGACATTCTGCGCAGGCCGGGGTTTTCGCGGTTTCAGAATATCCGCATCCGGCATATTCGAAAGGCCTGGAACTGGTATGAGAGAATCAGCAGGTATCGGGTGGTCCGGGTCTATATCCGCTACCGCAGATGGATCAACCGCGCCAATGTGCTGAGGCTCATCCTGCTGCCGGATCCCTTTTCTTGGCTGATCTATCTTTCCAATCAGTTGACGATTCTATCCCTGACCCGTTTCTTTTTAATGGATTTTTATCTGTTTGCCGGAAAGCAGGCGATTCTGGCTTATGATCATGAAACCCGGCATGAGGCAATGCCTCAAGATGCCGGAGAAATCGAACAGGATTTATCGGACCTGGCAGACCTGATCGAACCGGAATCCCGCCTGCAGGATCCTCGAATTCAGGGGATTCGAAATCGACTGGTAGGTGTCAATACCCTGATTTTCTCATCTCCCGGGTACATGGAATGGAGATCCGGTTTTGAAGATGCACTGCGGGTGATCGCCGAAACGTATTTTCCGGAAAGTCCGGCACCGGTTGAAGAAGCCAGACTGGGCCCGATTCTGATCCGGTGCCAGTTCTGGCTGCAATCGATTTCCGACACGGAGAAGCTGCCGATTTTCAGCCGTCTTCACCGCATTGAACTCAGGTATCTCTTCAGCGTCAAAGCGGTCACGGAACATCCCCTCTTTCGGCAGGCCGGAAATTTCGCAAAAAAATCCTGGAACGTCTATAAATGGATGCAATGGCCGCTGCTCATTTACCGGCTGATCAAAAAAACGACTCCGGCGGGCATTGCCGCCAGCATGGGATGGATGCTCGTACGGAAAGGAACGGTCAATTATCTGAGCCGAAGGGCTTTTGATCTGACCCTGCAGGAAATGGAGACGGTCTATCGCTTGTCCCAGGATTCAGGAGACAGGCGACAGACACAAGAAGAAAAAAGCAGAGAGTCTGAAGAAAGGAGCCAGAAGCTTCTGACTCCTGGCTCCTGACTTCTTATCCTTCAGATTTACACACGGCCTGCGGATCGGCGATCTGCTTCAGGGTTTCAAACCGTTGGAGGATTTCCTTCTCGATCTGAACACGAAGTTTTTTCGACTCTTCCGGAAAGGACTTTTCAAGCTGGGCATAACGGTTCTCACCGGACAGGAATCCCTGAAGGGTTCCATCCGGAGCCTTGTCATAATCCAGCGTAAACGGATTTTTCCCTTCATCCGCCAGCAGCGGATTATAGCGGTAAAGCGGCCAGTAACCGGCCTGAACCGCAAGCTGCTCTTCAAGCTGGGTTTTCCCCATGCCTTTTTTGATCCCCTGATTGATACAGGGCGCATAGCAGATAACGAGGGACGGCCCGGGATGCCGATCCGCTTCCATAAACGCCTTTAAGAGCTGCTGCTTGTTTGCGCCCATCGATACCGACGCCACATACACATAACCGTAAGTCATGGCGATCCGGCCCATGTCTTTTTTCCCGATTTTCTTTCCGGATGCCGCAAATTTGGCCACTGCGCCGGTTGGAGTGGATTTTGAGGCCTGGCCCCCGGTATTGGAATAGACTTCGGTATCCAGGACCAGAATATTGATATCTTCTCCGGAAGCAATGACATGATCCAGACCGCCGTAACCAATATCATAGGCCCAACCGTCGCCGCCGAACGCCCATACGGATTTTTTCACAAAAAGATCTTTCATGCCATAGATCTGATCCATCAGACTGTTTCGCTGCATTCCGGCAAGAAGCCCTTTTAACTGATCGCTGAAAGTCTTCGATGCATCGGCATCGTTCATGGCACCCAGCCAGCCGGTCATGGCGTCTTTAACCGCATCCGATACCGGCGTATCCAGGGCCGCCTTCATCAGATCCGCCAATTTCTTTCTGCGCTGGACAACGGATATGGCCATCCCGTACCCGAATTCCGCGGCATCCTCAAACAGGGAATTTCCCCAGGCAGGGCCATGTCCGTCCTTGTTCACCGAATACGGTGTTGAAGGCGCCGGCGCGCCCCAGATCGAGCTGCATCCGGTTGCATTGGCAATGATCATGCGTTCGCCGAAGAGCTGGGTCAGAACCTTTACATAGGGAGTTTCCCCGCACCCGGCACAGGCGCCGGAAAATTCCAGCAAGGGTTTTACAAACTGGCTACCTTTGACCGAATCCCGCTTTAAAAGATTATCCTTTACCGGAACGGTTAAAGAAAACTGATGATTGGGAACCTGGATCGCGGTCTGGGTTTCTATGGGTTTCATGACCAGGGCTTTTTTCTTGGACGGACAGATATCCGCGCAGTTGCCGCAACCCTGACAATCCAGGGTGTTGACCTGAACCCTGAATTTATAGTCTTTCAGCTCCTTGCCCAAAGACGGGCGAGTCTCGAAAGCCGCGGGCGCTGCCGCCAGCTCGGCGTCCGTGGCCAGAATCGGAATGATAGCGGCATGGGGACAGACAAAGGCGCACTGATTGCACTGAATACAGTTGTCGATGATCCATTCGGGAACATGGATGGCCACACCGCGTTTTTCATAACGGGCCGTATCCACCGGAAAGACGCCATCCGGCTGAAATACACTGACCGGAAGTTTATCGCCCTGCTGCGAAAGGATCGGATTCATGACCTTTGCCACAAAATCCGGAACTTCAGCCCCGAGGACATCGCTTCCCACGGCGTCTTTCCAGGATTCGGGGTATTTTATTTCCTCAAGATGAGCCAGGGTCTGATCCACGGCATCCATATTCATCTGGATGATTTTCTCGCCCTTGTTGCCATAAACCTTTTTGATTTCGCCTTTTAAAAGCAGCAGCGCCTCTTCAACGGGCAGCACATTGGCCAGTTTGAAAAATGCGGTCTGCATGATCATGTTGATCCTGCCGCCAAGACCCACGGCGTTGGCGATCTTGACCGCATCCAGGTTATAAAACTTCAGCTTGTTATCGGCGATGAACCGTCGCATCCTGGCCGGCAGCACGGTTTCCATTTCCGCAAATGTCCAGTTGGAATTCAGCAAAAAAGTTCCGCCGGGCTTGATGCCTTCCAGCACGTCATAAATCTGAACATAATTGGCTTTGTGGCATGCCACGAAATCCGCCGTGTTCACCAGATACGTGGACTGAATGGGCTCGTTCCCGAACCGCAGGTGAGAAACCGTGATGCCGCCTGATTTTTTGGAATCATAGGCAAAATAGCCCTGAGCATACATCGGGGTGTTGTCGCCGATAATCTTGATGGCGGTTTTGTTGGCACCGACCGTTCCATCCGATCCCAGGCCCCAGAACTTGCACTGAACCGTGCCCTTGGGGGTGGTATCGATCAGTTCTTCAACATCCAGGGAAGTCCGGGTGACATCATCGACAATCCCGACGGTGAAATGATTTTTTGGTCCTGCGGCGTTCATGTTTTTATAGACGGCTTTTACCATGGCCGGGGTAAATTCCTTGGAGCCCAGCCCGTACCTGCCGCCGGTAATGATCGGCGCTTCCCCTCTTTCCATAAAGGCGGTACACACATCCATGTAAAGCGGATCGCCGATGGCGCCCGGCTCCTTGGTCCGATCCAGAACCGTTATTCTGTCGCAGGATGCCGGCAGCGCTTCCAGGAAATCAGAGACGCAGAACGGCCTGTAAAGCCGGACTTTGACCAGGCCCACCCGTTCTCCATTGTCGTTCATGCGATTGACCACTTCCTCGATGGCTTCGCAGGATGAGCCCATGGAAACGATCACCCTCTCGGCCTGCGGATCTCCCACATAGTCAAAGAGGCGATAACGCCTTCCGGTCAAATCGCCCACTTTTTTCATGTATTTGGAAATCACTGCGGGAATTTGCTGATAAAAGGAATTGGCAGCCTCCCTACCCTGAAAATAGATGTCCGGATTCTGCGCGGTTCCCCGGATATGGGGATGCTCGGGGTTCATGGCCCGGCTGCGGAATGCCTCGATCGCCTCAAAATTCGTCAGGGCCGCCATGTCCGCATAATCAATCAGCTCGATTTTCTGGATTTCATGGGAGGTTCTGAACCCGTCGAAATAATGCAGAAACGGGACCCGTCCTTCAATGGCGGACAGGTGCGAGACCAGGGCCAGATCCATGACTTCCTGAACCGAGTTGGAACAGAGAAGGACAAACCCGGCCTGCCTGACGGACATGACATCGGCGTGATCCCCGAAAATGGAAAGGGCATGGGTGGCCAGGGCCCGGGCTGTTACATGAAATACGCCCGGCAAAAGCTCTCCCGATATCTTGTACATGTTGGGAATCATGAGAAGCAGCCCCTGAGAGGCCGTAAACGTCGTGGTCAAAGACCCTGCGGCCAGCGCGCCGTGGACAGCGCCGGCAGCGCCGGCCTCGGACTGCATCTGCTTGACCAGAAGGGTCTGACCGAATATATTTTTACGTCCCTGGGCCGACCATTCATCGGCGATTTCGCCCATCGGAGTTGAAGGCGTAATCGGGTAAATGGCGGCAACATCGCTCATGGCATACGCCACATGGGCTGCGGCAGTGCAGCCATCTACGGTTTTCATTTTCTTGGACATGACAATTCTCCTTTATTCTGGTTTCTTCAAACAGCTTCCATTAGATGAAGCTTTTTTAGCGTATAAGCGGCATTTTGTAAACAGGATAGGTAGTTTTGTCTTTAAAACTCCTGCACTACCTGCATTTTCTGAGGTTTTTTTACAAAAAATCCCAATGGGTCAATGACTTCCCGGATCATCCTCAATTCGGTTTCTGTCGGAGGATCAAATGGAGACATATCCGGATCGATCAACAGCTCAAAACCCGTCGCAGCCTGAACGCTGGCCGCTGTTTCACCGGGCAGGGTCTGAAGCAGTTTCATGCGATGCGTTTTGTCATCAAAACCCAAAATGGCCTTTGTGGTAATCACCCGATAAGGACCTTTTCCGACCAGCCCTGCTTTTTTTCTGGCCCCGGGGCTCCCGTCCAGATAACCCGGGCTGGTGATGTAATTCAGTTTTTTGTTGAAGCGTCTGTGTTCATGGGGCATGATTAAAATGGTTCTTTCGCATGAGGAAGCCATGTCGCTGGCGCCGCCGCTGCCCGGAAGCCGGGTTGCGGGCTTCATGTAATCCTCGGGAAACTTTCCCATCATGGTGGAATTCAAGTTCCCGAAAGGATCGATTTCAGCACCACCGACAAACCCGAAATCGCAAAATCCCCGCTGGGTCAGTTCAAACGCAGCGTTTAAGCCCCTGACATACGATGCGCCGCTCGATGTTCGGGAATCGCCAACCGAAAACGGCAGACCGCTGTCCAAAGTGGGGCCGACAGCGCCGGCTTCGAACACGGCGATGATACCCGGCGCATGCGTTCTTCGCGCCAGAAGCGTTGCAATCATCGGAAGACCCGTACCGACAAATACCACCTTGTTATCTTCCAATATCCGCGACCCGGCCACCACTAACATTTCCTGAGGGGTGTAGTCTGTACCGACAATTAGCACGTTAACTCCTTACAATAGCCTTTCGAAATTTCTCAATTCGGAATGATGTTCTTCCATGATTTTCCGCACCGGAAATTTATCTATAAAATCCCCAAAGGTCTGAACACCGAAAATATATTCATCATAATATGCTTTTAAGGGTTTGAAATCCTCCTTTGACAGTCGTTTGGCAAGCGCATGAAATGATGCGATATGCTCTTTGTTAAAATAGTAATATCTGCGGCTGCTGGTCGGATACGCACCGAATGGCACCTGCACCACGGCATCCACCGCGAAAAACGGAATGGCGACATCACGGGGTTTACGGGTAAGCATTTCATGCGGTACGATCTGCTCGCAGGTGACAATGGTATGGGCTGCAGCCATGGCCATTTCCGGGCACGTGGCCTCGGTTCCCCGAATAATGCAGTTGCCGTATTGATCAGCGGATTGAACATGGAGGATCGCTACATTCGGGTGACTCGCCGGAACCAGCACGATCGGCGTTCCGGTAAAAGGGCACGCCATCACCTTGGCGCGGCATTTTTCCAGAATATCGCTGCCCAGAGGGCTCCGCGTGGGAAGAAACGGCAGCCCCATTGCACCGGCCTTAAATCTGGCGGACATGTTGTAGTTACTCCAGTCTTCCAGTTCCAGCTTGCCACGCTCGGCCAGATAGCGAAAAACAGGCGACAGCCCGAAAGACTCATGCGCCCAGTAAGCAAATTCAATGCGCTTGATTGAAAAATGATCCGGCGCGATCGCCATGGCCCCGCCCAGATAATCCATTGCCATCCCGCTGGATTGAAACGACAGCGTCATGTCCTTAAATCCATGCCGGATCATTTCATGACAGATGGCAATCGGCTGACGGATATTGACAAACCCGCCAATAGCCACGTTATCACCATCTTTAATGAAGGTATCCACCGCCTCTTTTAAAGTCGTGCGTTTGTCTTTTTTGGATTTGTCCTTGTTAACCAGCGCCGCTCTTGCTTCATCCGGCGACAAACCTGTCCAGAACATAAAAATCCTTTCATTCCCAAAAGCAATCGTCGTTTCGGCCACCGCACCGATTCCCCTTGATCCCGCTTTTTCCAATGGGAAAAGAAATCAATTCGGAGAATGCATTGCCTGGACGCAATCACGGTCAAGGACATAAAAAATCAAAGTGATGGCGTAATAAACTATAGTCCAGTTTTAATAACTTTGTTACTTGAAATATTATCATTGCATTCAAATCCAAATATGCATAAATATATAATATTGATATAAAAGCATATTTAGATTAAATCTACTGACAATATCTATCAAATAAAAAATTATATTCTATTTGCATAACAAAATTATGCATTGATATCATTAATGTTTCAATAACAACCTGAAACATGGCGCAAAATTATCGTAACGATGTTTCATTTTTTTTGATATATGAATGAATTTATTCTGTCAAGTGGAAAAAAACAACTCCGGATTTTCCAACTCGACCTGGTCAGCCGACAACAGACCCAGAGCCAATGAAGGGTTCATACGTTGCGGTTCAACGCAATCTTGCGGCTGTTTATTCAGTCTAAATTCCGGCATAGGCCTTCTTAACCACGGATATCCCGTATTTTTTCTCAAGCCGTCGCACAACAAAATGGCCATGTGCCATATTCTGGAAATGGTCGATAAACAGTGTATTGATAAGCGCCCCACCAACCGCGCCAATTGCAGGTAAAGCTTGCGCCGCGGCTTTCTCGGAAACTTGAATACTGAACCGGTCCGCCACTTGAAAGATGAGTCGAATAAGTGCCGGCGCACCTTCTTCAGCAATTTCTTTTTCCGCGATATATTCAGCGGCCTTTGTTAGAGACTTAGCCAATGCCGCGCGAACGGCAAAATAGCCTGTTCCGGCAGCATCATCTCCCTTGCTTAATCCCCCCAAAGCAAAGACTTCAATGCAGGCCATTTTGGATTCGCTGTCGTGTATATGTTCTCCCTCACTTCTGGCAATATCCGCAATGGACCTTAACATGATTGTCGTTGAGATCGGAAGCTCAATGATCAATGCCGGCAGCCCGAAAAAACCACCGATGCCACCTGTTGCAGCAACTGCCAATTTATGCCAAAGATTTGAAGATTCCGTTCGTGGCCTGGTATCCATCGTAAAGACCGCCGCATTTACCGACATGAATAAAACCATGCGAGTTACCGCTCCGATCGTCGCACTCCAGCTCTTTGGAAGAAGCTCGAATCCTTTCTGAATCGGAGCCCCAAGCAATTCTGTTATTTTTGCTGCAATGCCCGGATTTTCCAACAACCATTTGGCTGTCTTTAAATCCGCCATATCTTCCGGCCCAATACTCATCATGACAGAATACTCCGCATTATTTTTCATGACAGATCCCGAGTTCCAGGTTTCATCATATTACATGAGAAATCTCCTTAAACGGCTTAAAACCGTCGATCCTGCCGATCATCATTGAACTTCAAACAATAATAATTTATCATATATAAGTCTCAGGAACCTTTGTTATGAACAATTTTGTCGTAAATCCCATGGGCAGTAGCAAAGCATACTGCCGGATGCATGACCAATTCAATCCCATATTTCTTTATTACGATTCTAATTGCGGCTGTCAATCCCTGCTCGGCTCTTGAGCTTTCAGCGCCAGACCACGGGAATGACTTCACGATTCAAAGTTAAAATGCAAAAACTAAAAGAGGTGCGAATATGATGACATCTGCCACCACACCGCCGCTTGGGCAGAAGCTGACCGCAATGATTAAACCCTGTCCCAGATTGCTGGTGGTTGATGATCATTCAATCCACGCCCAGGCCCTGCTGGAAATATTTCAACGGGATCACGACGTTATTATCGCCAGCAGCGGAGCCCAGGCATTTGAAATATGCCGTAGCAGCTTGCCGGATTTGATCATTCTGGATGCTGTTATGCCGGGCACGGATGGCCTTGAGGTTTGCCGAAAACTGAAGACCGATCAGGATACGAAGGACATTCCGGTTATTCTTTTGATCGCCTGGGATGACCCGGAGGCTGAAACCAAAGCAATGGAAGCAGGAGCGGTTGATATCATTACAAAACCGATCAATCCCGCGATTGGCCGTGCCAGGGTAAATGCTCACCTGACCCTGAAGGCCCAATCGAATCTGCTGCAGTCACTGGCATTCGTCGATGGTCTGACCGGCGTGGCCAACCGTCACCGCTTCGATGAGGGCCTTGAAGCCGAATGGCGGCGTTGCAGACGGCTCATTACGCCGTTGGCCCTGCTTATGATCGACATCGACAATTTCAAAAAATTTAATGACTGTTATGGCCACTTGGTCGGAGACGCTTGCCTGCAGGAGGTGGCGGCAATTCTGAAGGGACAGATAGGACGTTCACACGATCTTTTGGCGCGCTATGGCGGCGAGAAGTTCGTCTGCCTCCTCCCGGACATTTATTTTGACGGGGCACTGAAAAAGGCAGAGGCAATGGTTCAGGCAGTTCGTGACAGGGCCATGCCCCATACCGCTTCCAAAACCGCTTCGGTTGTTACCATAAGCATGGGAGTCGCTGTAACCATTCCCGGGCCCGACCGACAACCCAACGCGTTGGTATCCATTGTTGAAGCGCAACTCCACGAGGCCAAGCGGCGAGGACGGAATCAGGTGTGCGGCCAGGAATTAGCGGGATATTTTTCTAACTCCTTGAAGTGATTGGTGTAAAATTCACCTCTTGCAATAAGATTCACCAGCAGCTTCAACAGCTTTCCGGGGAGATGGGACAAGACCGAGCGTTTCTGATTCCCAACTTTGCCTTCAGCGGATTACGGCCTTTTCATAAAATGCGGTATCCTGAAACGGCATATGTTCCTCATTTGTCTGCTGTATAATCAATCGGATTATACGGGGGAATTACTTTCTTCCAGCCAAGAGGACAGTTCATAACATCCGGATAGTAACCTCTCGGACTCCTGCAATAGTACCGGTATGTTGGATCGCCGACCGTGCGCTGAAGGGCGGTTGATGCTGGTATCGCAGGCTTTTCAATTACAACGCCACGAGTCCTGTAGTAGGTTCGCTGATAAGATTCCGAAGGGAATTCGTAATAAGTATAGGAAGGCTGGACGTAAACACTTCCTCGGGTGTACCCCCCGGAGAGAGCATAGACCATTGCCGGAATGCCAAAAAAGAGAACTGGCAAAGCCCAATAACCCGCTCCACCCCCTCCATAATAACAGCCAGTTGCTTTAGCATGGGAAGCTGTCAAACACAGACAAAGTACAACGGCGATCAAGACGATTTTGATTTTTCTCATAACATTCCTCCGTCATTTCTTTAAAGGATAGCACGTTCGGTTGCCCGAATAACGACCAGAGCGTCTCAACCCCTTAAAATCTTTCCATCAAAATCACCGACGTCATCTTCCATCAGGATCTTCATGTCGTTATGTTTTAATCACGATGGTCCGGCTTTATCCATAAAGCCATATATATTTTATCCGATATTGCTCAGGCGTCAAGGATATTCCGATTGCGATTTGATCCGAGATCCATTCCCCAAAAACCTCAGGGGCGGCAACTGATTATATTCGTTACAGCCGTCGCCAGCACCCGTGCAAAGTGACAACAGAAAATTGACACCTGTGACAACCTGATTTTGACACCCCCTGTCCCGCATGGTTTTCAGGATGAAATAAAAAATCATCCCGCACCTCCCTTATGGCCGAACCAGGTGAATTCGACTTATTGAAAACCCCATCAATTCTCTGAACAATGCTTTTTTCGGCATTTCGGTATTGGCGAGGTATGATACTTGCAATTCTTAGTTTTCTATTTAGAATAGTGTTCACGATTTAAAATCGCCATATCTGAAACTGTCAGCAGTTCAAGGACAGGGGGAATTCGTTACAAAGGAAAATAAAATGATCATTCAACGACACACCATACATAATGCGGGAAAAAGCAATCCCTTCGTCAAGGCCGGGGTAAGATCGTCTTATCGAGGCTCGTTTTTCCGATACGGGTATTTAGCATTATTTATCCTGTTGTTCACCGCTTCCGGGTTTTGTTTTGAGTTTGCACCATTAAACCCTGACTTTACGAGTTATCTGGATAGCTTCATAAGCGCAAGAGAGCAAATACAAATGACAGAAACCGGGCATCCATTGGGTCATATTCCAAGTCCGGTTGATTTATCGCATGTTGATCGTCTTCAGAGACATCTTGATCAATCCGTACAGTATCCTGCCCAATATGACCTGAGAACAACCGGAAAATTAACACCTGTCAGGGATCAGGGCAGTTGCGGGGATTGCTGGGCTTTTGCAACCTACAGCTCGCTTGAATCCTATCTGTTGCCTTCTGAAAATTGGGATTTTTCCGAACAAGATCTTAACATTAATCATGGATTTGATTCGCCGCCCTGTAATGGCGGCAATTCATATATGTCCATGGCCTATCTTTCCCGGTATAGTGGTCCGATCAAGGAAGCCGACGCCTCTGCCGCGCAGGTTCAGAAACATATTCAAAGGGTGGAATTTATTCCCCGCACGAAATACACATTCGATGAAATCAAACAGGCGGTAATGACTTTTGGCGCTGTCGATACATCCATCGGATGGTATGATTCAGCCTACAAATCCTCCAACAGCTCATACTACTACAACGGATCGGGCAAAACCAATCATGACGTTGCGATTGTCGGATGGGACGATACCTACAGCAAATCCAATTTTATAACAGCACCTCCGAATGACGGCGCTTTTATCATCCGAAACAGTTGGGGAGCCGCTTGGGGCGAAGGCGGATATTTTTATATGTCCTACTATGACACATATGCGGGAAACAATTGCTGGGCATTTGACAATGCGGAATCGCCAACCAATTTTTCAACCATATATCAGTATGATCCGCTGGGATGGATAAGTAGCTTAGGGGCAAAACCGTCTTCAACAACAGGATGGGGGGCAAATATTTTTACGGCCACGTCCTCGGATCCGCTTAAAGCAGTCAGCTTTTATGCCGGAAGCAGCAATACGACATACGAAATCGATATATATTCCGGCGTTACCGCGGGCATGCCGACAAGCGGAACACTGGAAATTACGCAACCAGGAACATTATCAAGTGTAGGTTACGTAACAATACCGCTGAATCAGCCGGTTTCCATGACTTCAGGAACGCTTTTTTCCGTTGTCGTAAAATTTGTGACTCCCGGTTATAATTATCCCGTGCCTATTGAAAAGCCCATGGCAAATTATTCATCAAATGCTTCTTACAATCCGGGTGAAAGTTTTTTTAGCTCTAATGGGCAATCCTGGAACGAAATATCCAACAGTACCTATAAGAGTAATGTGTGCATTAAGGCATTTGCCGGCCAAGCCAATATTGCCGGTCAAATCGATAATTGCACGCCGGACATAAAAGCAAACGGACAAGACGGACAGATTACCATCTCATCCGGAACCCCTGTTTCCATAACTGCCAGCCTTGCACCTGGAAAGGAAAATGGAAAACTCGCCGACTGGTGGCTTGCTTACAGCTCACCTGCCGGATGGTATTCTCTCAATTCAAACGGATGGACTCCGGGAATCGATCCGCTGACTCAATATCCATTGTTCAGCATATCCCCTCCTGTGGAAATTTATTCCAGCTCACTTCCTGTTGGAGACTATGTCTTCTACTTTGCTGTTGACATGAATCCGAATGGTATTCTTGATTCACCGCTTTATTACGATTTTGTTCAGGTGCATGTGGTCAAATAGAATGGTCGGAATTTTTCTTTATATTCTTGACTTAAACATCAGAAACACCATAATGGTCGCATCTAACTGCTTGAAATACCGAATGCGGATGGTCATAAATTGAATTAATAATCGCGGGGGCGTATCCGATGCATTTAAGAGATAACCGATTCACAAAAATAACCTTTTTAATGATCGTCGCCCTCACCATTGCCGGCTGCGGGGGGAGTCTGCTCACCTACAAAGGAAACAAGGTAACTCAAAGGGATCTCATGGTCCTGCTTAAGGATGGGAACCAACAAGGGGTGTGGAAAACCAATGAACTCGCGATAACATATCAATACCAGATGACTCCGGAAACCTTGAATTTTACTGGAAACACAAAACTGGTCGGTGGATTCGCTCTCGGATTCAGACGGATTACACGCCTTTCAGTGTACCTGTTATTTCTCGATAATCAGGGAATCGTTCTGGATAACGTTCTTATTTATTCATTAGGAAGCCATCATGCAACGGATGGAATTCCCATGGATTTTGAAAACACGATACCCATCCCTGCAGGAGCCCGGACAATTTCCTTTGCTTATGAAGGAGTGCTCGATGGAGTGAACGACATTGGGTTCTCTCCATTCAAGCGATGAAATCATAAAATGGGTTTATCCTACCGTCCTCCATCATTTTCTTTCATTATCCAATCCGTAAGCCATTGCTATTCTATCATGCAATCGCGCGCATGCTGTACGCTTTCCTTCGCAACACGCCGATAGCAGTCATTATGTTCTTTATAAGCGTCCGTGCAATAATCACATGCGCGGAGTTCCGATACCAGCCGCTGTTTTTTCGAGGAAAAACAACGAAGTGCCGAAGTGGCAAATAACGCCCGATACGCCTGGATTCTTGTCCGGACAAGACAGCCTAATTCAGGGATAAGTTGACATGTTCCAGGCTCAACATTCGTAATAAACCGTCCAATTGACTTGTTCTGTTTTGAGACTTATCGTTTGTTTGGTATGATATCAGCATACTATTTTAAAAAAGATGGACACGTACTGGTTTGTGCTTTCAATTTGGTGCATGGACTGATGAAATCAGCAGCAAACGTGAATTGCTCGAATTCACTGAGAGGGAGGCAATATCCATGGAACATGACAAGAAAGTAAAAAAAGAAAACAAGAAAAAAAAAGAACGATCGAAATCAAATCCTGATCGTTCCTGTTTTTATGTGGCAGATCCCTGTGGGTATAACATTGATCCATGTGGATGTTATACAAGCAGTTGTTGCTGTTAGTGATATCACATTGTCGGGCCTGGGCTGAGAGGCCCGGGCCCGATTCAGGCTTCATCTAAAACCTGCAAACGATTCTTAAATACTGATGAAGCTTTAATCACATTTGAACAAGCGATCTTCTATTCAATCCAGCAAATGGAGTTTCGTCATAGTGATATTTTCGCGGTCAATTATTATAAGAACAGGGGGTGGGGGTGATGAGACTTTTAAAAAGTGTCTTTGCAACCATGTTTATTTATATTTTCGTCGCGATATTGTGCTCCACCTCATGGGCAGGTTTAAATGATGACCTCCTTAAAGCGGCCGATAAAGGTGATCTTAAAACAGTAAAAATCTGCCTCGGGAAGGGTGCGGACGTGAACACAAAGGATGACGACGACTGGACGGCGTTGATTCTGGCTGCCAAGAATGGTCATTCAGATGTTGTCACTCAGTTGATTGCAATGGGTGCGGATGTGAATGCGAAGGATAATGACGGCTGGACAGCATTATTTTATGCTGCTCAGGAAGGCCATTCGAACGTCGCAACCCAGTTGCTTGCAATGGGCGCGGATGTGAACGCGAAGGATGAGGACGGCGGGACGGCATTTTTTTATGCTGCCAAGAATGGCTATGATGACATTGTAAATATATTGAAAGCAGCAGGTGCGGGATAGAAACAATAAATATCATCGAGAAATAAGATTAAAGACAAAGTAACGAGAACGTCATGAACAAAAACAGAAAGGAGGCATACTATGCAAAACATCAATCGCATTCTTGTTGTTAGCAGGATGACCACTTCCAGTATCACGGCAGTGCATTACGGTGTGTCCCTGGCTAAAAAGTATGGAGCAATGCTGTATGTCATACATGTGATTCACGATCCCTTTAGCTTGGAGGGATGGAACCTTCCTCTGCCGAACCTGGAAAAAGACTATCAGAACCTTCTCAAAAAAATGAAGCAACAACTGAATGATATCATCAAAAACGAAAATCAGGACGGCTTGCAAATCGAAGTGCTCATGCCCGAGGGTGACCCGACCGAGGAAATCATGAAGACGGTGAAGGAAAAGAACATCGATCTTCTCGTTATGCTCGCTCATGAGGAAGGCCATCTGGAACACCTTTTGTTCGGCAGAAGCAACAAAAAATTGCTCATGATGATGCCCTGTTCGATCCTTCTCGTCAAGAAGGAACCTGAACCATGTATAAACAAGCCGTTTTGCAACTGATCCCTTGCCATAAGAACTGAATTAGTTGGCGGGTAGCCCCAATGAATCACGCATATAACCAATTTATTGGGGTTTAAAAGGAAGAGTATCAAGTGGTACTCAAAAAAAGAACCACCGTGCTCAAAAAGATTGAACATTATGAGCACGTAGATTGAACAAAAAAATCGCCGACCAATCGGATATCGGCGGACGAAGGCCGGTACGCCCCTTTCGGACAAAAAGGTCCAGGGGACGCCTGGATGTTTTGGAGGTACCTATGCCAAGTACGGAAAGTGAGCCATATATCTATTTTCCGCTGATGTCCATTTCGGATGCGGCCAAATATTTGGGAGTTAGTCGTAAGACAATTTATCGATTGATTGAGCTTGATGAAATTCGGGCGGCAAAACAAGGCAAGGCCATTCGGGTCGAAAATAAGAGTTTGGTCACGTTCAAGGAAAGCGGTAGATTGACCTGAGGCCCGACCCTGCTTTTACGCGGACCGGTTGTTCCGGTATCTGCACCAACCTGCCATCAGAATAAAAGGCTGGCTTTCCGTTCAGGCGTTGGGGGCGCTGGCGGAGCAGACACAGAACCCGACGCTATTGCAAAAACATTGTACGTTGTGTCTCCTACGGTCCAACTCGTTAAGGGCATATCTAAAGCAGTTGATGGCTGAGGGCCTGAATGAACGAAATAAACATCCCCAACCCCTGATATGCTGCTTAACAGCGCGGATACTCCCTGTTTGTTGTAATAATCAGTTGCGTGAACATTGACGGTTTGCACCGTGCCATCTGTGCTTATGGCCAGCGAACTGCCGGCAGGGAAGCTATTTAGCTTTGTTGTGAGGATCTGGCTTCCGGCCGGACAACTCGCAAGAGCACTTAAAAATGTGGGTGTGATCATACCGGAAATTGAAGGCTTCGCATCGACCTGTATCTGGAGCAGGGTTTGATAAAGATTGTAATTGCCATATTCCGCCTTGATCAACACGGAAATAAGATTTCCCGGAGCTTCGTCGCTGAGGATCAACGTGTTCAGAGTTTTCCCGATTTCCCCACTATTAGCCGGACATATTGCAAGCGTCGCCAGAATGCACTGAAACACAAAGACCCACCTTAACAATTTCACCACAAATAACTTCATACCAACCCCTCCATTGAATTGCTGATGATTACCAATCAGTCTCTCATTCCATACTTTTCCTTTTACCCCGATATCCAGTCAAAAACAATGTGAATTGGATCTGATGAATCAGAAACAAAGAAAGCCTGTTGGATCTTTGGCAAAATTCCAACAGGCCGGTTAAGGAGGGTATTTTGGATTACTCCTACATCAGATTCACTCAATGAGTTTTTCACTTCATCGGGTGAATCTTTACATATAAAATATGCAATAAATAATAAAAGTCAAGCCGTTATATAAATTCATCTTGCAATTAAGCGCTTGAAAATTCCCGGCATTGTCTCAAACTCCAATGATTTTGAATTGTTGAAAATTTATTTACTTTTCTGACGGATTTCCAGCCTTTTCGGAATGTTAACGATGACACAGGTATTATTCTCTTCATCAGAGGTTTTCATGAATATCTCATTGACTGATTTTGTTGGTGCCCCCGGGGTGAATCGGACACCCGGCCAATGGTTTAGGAAACCATTGCTCTATCCACTGAGCTACGGGGGCTTTTTATTAGTTAATTCGGTATGTTATGCGATAAAAAATTGTGTACGATAAATTGGCGTGGGGAAAATCTAGGGAAAATTTATATTATATCTTGCCGAAAAAGTAAAGGAAATATCAATATAAATTAAAACAGGACAATGGTTATTGTCCATTGCCCTGTCCGGGTTATATCGTCGTGCCTGACCCGCTTTACAAAGTTTTTAATCTTTCCAAAACATCCTGCGGAGTGTGTCCGTCAAATTCCGGTGCTTGTTCCAATGTTTCGGCAAAAGTTGTTTCTTCCCATTTATCAATCGGTAAATGGTATGTTATTTGTTTGCCTTTTTTCTTATTGATACCAAGAACAAACCAAGTCCATCCGAACGCCAATTCTCCGTCTGAATGTTTTTTGGAACGCCAAATTTCTTCTGTATTATTATTTTTTGGGTCTTTTAAGGTTTCGCATAAAGCGATAAACAACGTAACTCTGTGCTCATACAATTCTCCGAAAGTGTGATAGCCGTCTGAAACATTGTTGGTTTCTCCATCAAGTTTTTTAATTTCTTCATTGATAAAATGCGTGATAACGTTTTTGTCTGCTTTAAGTTGAGTGTCCATATAAGTTATGTTAAGAATTATATTCACATTCTATCATATTAACATAAATTGAAAAGTGGATAACTTTATGGATTATTTATTGTCTTGGATAATGAAATATTGGTTTTCATTAACATCCGTCATGAGTTTATATTGGGGCTTCCGTGGTGGGTGGATGGAATATTGGAAATGTAAACAATTAATGAATAGAGAACCAACATTGTTTACTTCTTTTGTTTGGATAACATACCAATTTATTTTTAATTTTGTCGGGTCTGTAATGGGCTGGTGCTGCACGTATGTTTTAATAGACAGGATTCAAAATAACTTTCCGATGAGCTTAAATATATCTGATTTTGTATTATTTTTTATTTCTTTTCTGGGAATTACTGGACATCTTCCGCAATCACTTTATGGGATAGTGGTGTCAATTGGCAGCTTGATGAATGCAGCAACAAACAAAATTGTTAAATAGACATCCTTGGACAATTATCATTCTCGGGAAAATATGGGGAAAGAAAATCGCTGAAAGGTGTCTTTTGGGGAGAAAATTGGGTAAAGGTGTCCAATGAAAAATCCCTCAACATTTTAAAAAGTTAAGGGATATAAATGGCTTACAAGAATTGTTCGGGTAAATTTAGGAAACCATTGCTCTATCCACTGAGCTACGGGGGCAAAAGGCGGAACTATCCAGAAAGGTGGCAACGGCTGAAACTGCGGATCACGGCCTTAAGGCATAACTGACACGAAATCCTTTTGCAGGAATACCAGAAAACGGCGCCGGGTTCAATAGAGAATAATAAAAAAAGCGGGTAAGCCATTGGCTGTTCCCGCTTTGATTTCATTATCTGGTCGGGGCGAGAGGATTTGAACCTCCGACCCCTTGAACCCCATTCAAGTGCGCTACCAGTCTGCGCCACGCCCCGACTCTTCAGGCTTTTAACACGATGAAAGGCAGACTGTCAAGCCTTGACGGCAATTTTTGATGAATTTTAAAAAAAACCAACAACAGTCCCAAACTATCAATGCGTCAGAATCTTGCTGAGGAAGAGCCGGGTTCGATCGCTTTTAGGATTTTCAAAAAATTCGGTTGGGGTGCCAACCTCGACAATCTGTCCCTGATCCATGAAAATAATATGGCTGGATACTTCACGGGCAAACCCCATTTCATGCGTGACAATCACCATCGTCATCCCCTCATTGGCCAGTTTCCGCATCACGTCCAGAACCTCGTTGATCATTTCCGGATCAAGCGCGGATGTGGGTTCGTCGAACAGCATGATTTTGGGACGCATGGCAAGGCCCCGAGCAATGGCCACCCGCTGCTGTTGCCCGCCGGAAAGCTGGGCCGGGTAGGCCTTTGCCTTGTCCTGAATGCCGACTTTTTCCAGGAGCATCATTCCGGATGCTTCAGCTTCCTTTCGGGATAGCTTTCGGACTTTCATCGGCGCAAGGGTTACATTATCCAGAGCCGTCATGTGCGGATAAAGATTAAACTGCTGAAACACAAATCCGATTTCAGCGCGAAGCCGGGTAAGGCTGGTGCGCTTGTCATGAACCTGGATCCCATCCACGAGAATTTCTCCGGAGACAATCGGCTCCAGCTTATTGATGCATCGAATCAGCGTGCTTTTGCCGGAACCGCTGGGCCCGCAGATCACGGCAACTTCTCCCGCAGATACCGTCAGGTTGATGTCATTGAGCACATGAAGTTTTCCAAACCATTTATGAACATGCGTAAACTGAATCATTTAATGCGTTTTCCCGGCAACAGGTTGTATGAAAGTGGATAAGTGAATCATGAAAACATCCGTCTGAATTCCGAATGCTTGGGAAAAAGTCCCGAATGGCCTCCGGTATGAACGAATAAGACGGTCTTGCCTTTTTCGATCTTGCCTTTTTGAATATGATTCACCATGCCAAGGAATGCTTTCAGGGTATAAACCGGATCCAATACCAGCCCCTCGAGTGATGCGAAACGGACGAGCTGTTCAAGTTCCCGGTCCGTATTGAGTGCATATCCGATACCCACATGGTGGTCGTCGATGTGCTGCTCGGCACCTTCAAAATCAACCTCCATGCCGTACCAGTCCCGGAACTCCCGCTTTATCCGTAAGATTTCGGCCATGAAATACGCCGTATCGTCACACACGGCAATGCCGTGAATCCGGGTTTGAATTTTTGCATGCCGGCACCCCAGCCAGGTGCCGGCAAACGTTCCGCCGGACCCCAGGGCCAGATAGAGGTGATCAAAGGCAACGGGAAACGCCGCCACCTCACGGACCATCTGCACATATCCCAGGGTTCCGATGGCATTTGAACCGCCCATGGGAATCCAGTAAGGCCGCCTGCCGTTTTGAATCAGCTCGCGGGTCACGGATTTTTCAACTCCCGAAATATCTCTGAAATCCTGAACCGAAAAAAAACGCGTCTCCGCCCCCAGTATCCTGTCCAGCAATAGATTGCCCTCGATTTCCGCTGGTTTTTCACCCCGCAGGGCCAGTACACAGGAAAGTCCTGTTTTGGCCGATGCCCATGCCACTGCCCGGCAGTGATTGGACTGAATTCCGCCGCAACTGACCAGCGTATCCGCATTTTTTTGAACCGCGTCATGGAGCAGGTATTCCAGTTTCCGGATCTTATTACCGGATCCGATGCTTTCCGTCAGATCATCACGCTTGATATAGAGTTTGACGCCCAGTTCATCGGAAAGCCTGGGCATGAACTGAATCGGGGTCGGTAAATGCGCCATGTGAATCCGGTTTTCAAGAAGTTTTTCCAAAACTCGACTCCTTTTCAATTTGGTGAATCATACCGTCCAGTTCGCGATGGACAGCCGCTTTTCAAACCAGTTGGAAAGACGGATCAAGGGATAGCATACCAAAAAATACAGCAGCCCCACGAGTCCGAACACCATCAGCCCTTCCGGAATCCTTTGAACCGTCAGCCATCCCACGCGGGTGACATCGGTAAGGCCGATCACCGATATGACGGAGGAATCCTTGATGAGCAGGACATACTGGCCCACCAGGGGAGGTAAAATCGGCCTCAGGGCCTGGGGCAGGATCACGAACCGAAGCCGCTGAAACCAATTCAAACCACTGGCTACGGCAGCCTCGGTCTGTCCCGGGGAAATGGTGCTGATACCGCCTGCGACAATTTCGCTGATGTATGCGCCGGCATAGAGTGTCAGGCTGAATACCGCGGCCTGAAAAGCCTCCATCTGGATTCCCCACTCCGGAAAGATAAAAAACACGATAAAGATCTGGACCAGATAGGGCGTTCCCCGCATAAAATCCACATACAGGGAGAAACCGTATCGCAGGGCCCGTATCCGGCTGATACGACCGATACCAATGCCAAAACCCAGGATCGTTCCGAAAACCAGGCTAAGCAGGGACACGGTAATGGTCATCCAGACCCCTTTCAGAAAAAAGGGGAAGGACGCCACAAGATTATTAAAATAATAGAGCCACATGAAAGATCACATTGCGGGGCGGAAAATGAGTTTTTTCTGCCACCAGGATGAAAGGGTTTTTAAAACATGATACATCAGCAAATAGAACAGGGCCGTGGTAAAAAACCCTTCGGCCGGCATGAACATCTCTGAATTCATGAGCTGGCCGGCGCGGGTCAGTTCAAAAACGGAAATAAGGGAAAGAAGGGCGCTGTCCTTGACAAGAACGATGGTCTGTCCCAAAAGCGGCGGAATGGTTGCACCGATGGCCTGAGGCAGAATAATATACCGGAGGCGCTGAAAATAATCGAGTCCGGAGGTGATACCCGCCTCGATCTGGCCGTAGTCAATGGATTGAACGCCGGCCCGCAGAATCTCGGCCATATATGCCCCGCTGTTCAGAGAAAGGGCAAGAATGCCGGTTTGATATTCGCTGAGCCGAAGCCCCAGACTGGGCAGTCCGAAATAAAAAAAATAGAGCTGGGCCAGAAGCGGCGTTGACCGAATCGCCTCGATAAAAATGCCCGCGGGAACATTCAGGATTCGAAGATGGGAAAGCCGGCCCATGCAGGCAAGCGCTCCAATGAACAAAGCCCCCAGAAAAGAAATCAGGGAAATCCAAGTCGTTGCCAGAAGGCCGTGCAAAAACTGGGGAAGATATTCGACAATAACCCGGAAATTAAAGGTTTCCAGCATGAAGTTACAATTCCAGTATCCTTTCTGCATCCCGCGATTGAAAAAAGAGGCATGGCAATCGAAAAGCCAAAGAACAGTGAGCCGAAAACAGATATCCTGCAAGGCCTCCGCTTACCGCTCACTGTTGATGAACTCGTGAAAAATTCAGTTGTCAGGCGAGGAAACCACCGGACATGTTAATGATCTTTTTTCCAGTCCAGGGTCGTGACCCAGTAATTAATGTTCTGATCATAGCGGCCATCTTCCTTGACCCATTCAAAGAACAGGTTGATCCACTGGGCCAGATGGGTGTCTTCGGGCCTGACGGCAAAAGCCAGCGGCTCCCGGGAGAGTTTGATCGGCAGGACCTTCACGCTGTTGGGCGGGAATTCCGCCACCTGGCCGGTTACCGCGGATTCATCATTGATGCCGATATCGGCATGGCCTTTTAGCACCGCATCGATCAGAAGGGGACCGCCGCCCTTATAGGATTTGATTTCAGCCTTGGGAAGAAATCTTTTCGCCACGGCCTCGCCGGTTGCGCCCAGAAGGACCGCAACCTTTACGCCTTCCTTATTAAATTCTTCCAGGGTCTTTCGGGTTTCGCCGGCCTTGGTAAAAATGATGGACCCGGTATAATAAAACGGCTGGGTAAACTGAATTTTCATAGCGCGTTTCAGATTGGCCGTCATGTCGGCCGCCAGCATGTCGGCTTTTCCGGAAAGCAGGGCCGGAATCAGACCATCCCAGTCAAAATCCAGGAATACGGCCTTGACGCCCATTTCCTGGGCCATCATCTTGCAGAATTCAACGGAGCTTCCGGTGCGGTTCCCCGCCTTATCCACGAAACTGAAAGGAGGGCCCTGTGTTTGAACGGCAATTCGCAGTTCTCCGCGTTTTTGAATCTCCTGAAGCGAATCCGCGGAAACGGCGGTGATCATCCCGAACAAAAAAACAAAAGATATCGCTAACGTCAAACCTTTAAGCCATCTGTTCATTTTTTCTCCTTTATTCGTTTTGTTTTCATTGACAGGGTGCGGTCCCTGATAAACCGGTACCCACCTCCAAAAGCCCCAACTTTCATCCACTTTGTACACGCACTTACGCCTTCGGCAGATAAGGCGTCAGGTCCTGAACATGTTCGGTAAGCACATTAAATCCGCCTTTTTTCAAAGCGGAAATGGCCTTTTCCCCATCTCTGGACGGAACCCGCATCACGAGATGATAGATGCCGAGGTTTTTCTTATCCGGCCATGCGAAAATACTGCGGATATTGATTTTAAGATCTTTCAGAACCTGTGAGATCTCCGCGACATAGCCGATCCGGTCGTATACCAGAACCGTAAATCGGGTGCTTTCCTTATCAATGCCGATAGCCTCGAGCAATACGCCCATGACATCCGTGGTGGTAATGATGCCGACAAGCTTGTCTCCTTCCATCACCGGAAGCGCGCCGATGCGATGTTCCTGAAGGACAAGGGCGGCCCGTTCGATGGTGGTGGAAGGCGTAACGGAAACATATTTCTTGATCATGATCATGTTCACCGTAACTTTTGTCAGCAGGTAATTGAGCTCATGCGTGCTCAGGGTTGTGGCCGGAGAGGCCCAGTTTTGTTTCAGGTCCCGGTCGGAGACCAGGCCCAGCAGCTTGTTTTTTTTGTCCACAACCAGAAGATGGGCGATCCGTTTTTCATTCAGAATCTCCATCGCTTCCACCAGGGTGGTTTCGGGGGGAACGGTAACCAGATCAGTGTGCATGACGCGGCCAACATACATTGGATTATCTCCTTTTAAATATAAGGGAAGTCAACGCAATAAATACGCGAGTTATTTTTAAGCAACAGCGGTTTAAGCCATCACGTCGGAAGCCGATCCTTTACTTTATAAAAACTAAGGATGCGATGCTGTCATGATTGTTAGGTATTAGGATAAACCCTGCTCGGGTGTCAAGAAAAACCATCGATGACAGGTTAAGAATGCAGATTAATAATTGATATTGACACAATATGCTATCAGGCTTAGATTTCGAATAATCATTGGAGATATACCAAAATGACGGCCATGAGATTTTCGGGTCAGCCCGAAATCATCGGATTTCTCTGCAACTGGTGTGCCTATGAGGCGGCCGATTCCGCGGGAAGATCCCAAAAAGCATACCCGGCCAACTTAAAAATCATTCGGGTGATGTGCTCCGGCAGGGTGGACCCCTGCATGATTCTTGAAGCGTTTCATCAGGGCGCGGACGGGGTGGTCCTGATGGCATGCCGCAGGGGAGAGTGCCATTACAAAACCGGCAACATTCAGGCGCTTAAGCGCCATATGCTGCTGAGCGCAACGCTTCAAACCCTGGGTATTGAAACGGACAGGCTGAGGCTGGAGTGGATATCCGCCGGAGATAAGGACAAATTTGTCCGGGTTGCCCACGAAATGACGGAAAACTTACGGAAACTCGGGCCGTTGGGGGATAGATGAAATTGTCGATTGCTGAAAAACTGCGCCGGTTCTATGATCTGTTTTCCGGAGAAGATCGCGTGCTGATTGTCATAAATGCCGATCCCGACGCAATTGCCAGCGCCATGGCCATCAAGCGTCTGCTCTGGCGTAAAACCGCGGGAGTCACCATCTCCAACATCAACATCATTCAGCGGCCCGACAACATCGCCATGATCGAACTCTTAGGTGTAACTCTCACCCATGTGGATGCCGTCAAGGAAGGTCAGTTTAACCGATTTATCATTGTGGACTCGCAGCCCGACCATCATCCCGCCTTTGCCAGATTCAGCCCCTATCACGTCGTGATCGACCATCACCCCGTAACCGACGTCAAGGCCGCCTTTTCCGATATCCGGCCATGCTATGGGGCAACCGCCAGTATCCTGACCGAATATCTTCGGGCCGCTCGCATCAAGCCATCGTCCAAGCTGGCCACGGGCCTGTATCACGCCATAAAAAATGACACCAGCAATTTTGAGCGCCCTTCTCTCGTGGAAGACATCCGTGCGTTTCAGTTTTTGCATCATCATGCCAACATTCAACTGGCCAGAAAGATTGAGCATGCCGAAATCCGGCCCGAATACCTGAAATATTTTGCCACGGCGCTTCAGAGCAAGCGGATTCATGGCGGCAGGATCTATGCCCACCTGGGATCGGTCAAAAATCCGGATGTGTGCGTTCTGGTAGCGGATTTTTTCATGCGGGTCCATTCCATGACCTGGAGCATCGTCTCCAGCCTTTGTTCGCAGAAGCTCGTCATCGTGTTCAGAAACGACGGGCTTCGAAAAGATGCCGGGAAACTGGCCAAAAAGGCTTTCGGGTCATTCGGGTCCGCCGGAGGCCATAAAGGCATGGCAAGGGCTGAAATTCCGCTTGCCAACCTTGAAGGGGTACTGGACCAAAAAGCCGACGGCCGGGTCCTGAACTGGGTGATTGCCCGAATCGAGCGTAAAAAATCATGACTGATATCAGCCCCCCCATAGCCGTGACCATTCTGGGATCCGGAACCTGCGTCCCGTCGCTCCGCAGGAGTTCCTGTGCGGTCTTGATGGAAACCGGGGGAAAAAAACTGCTTTTTGACGCGGGCGCGGGAACCCTTCGCAGGATGCTGGAATGCGGCGTTTCCATTTTTGATATTTCCTGTATTTTTTTCAGCCATTTTCATCCGGATCACACCGCCGAGCTGGTTCCGTTTTTGTTCGCAAGCAAATATTCAGAGCAGGGACCTCGAAAAACGCCGCTGACCCTGATTGCGGGAAAAGGATTTTCCGCCTTCCATCAGACGCTTAAACAGGCCTATGGCACCTGGATTGAACTGGACCCGGGCATCCTGTCCATTGTCGAGATGAACACGCAGGGCCCTGACCATCTGGACTTTGATCTGTTTTCGGTCAACACCCGGCCGGCGGCCCACAATCCGGAGAGCATTTCTTACCGGATTGCATCACCATCCGGCTATTCGGTGGTCTATTCCGGCGATACGGACTATACGGATGATCTGGTTACACTGGCCGCGGATACGCAGGTTCTGATCTGTGAGTGCTCGCATCCGGATGAAGAAAAAGTTCGGGGCCATCTTACGCCATCCCTGGCCGGCAACATTGCCGCGGCCGCCGGCGTGAAAAAACTGGTTCTGACCCATTTTTATCCCCGATGCGACGGGTTTGATATTGAAAAAGAATGCCGAAAAACTTATAATGGTGAACTTGTTCTGGCAGAGGATCTCATGCGGCTATGAAATACTATCCCGTAAACCTGGATATCCGGAACCAGCCCTGTCTGGTTGTCGGAGGCGGCGCTGTGGGAACCCGCAAAGTCAGGACCCTGCTGGACTGCGGCGCGATGGTAACGGTGGTCAGCCCGCTAGCGTCGAATTCGCTATCTGTCCTGGCCCGGGAAAATCGCATTTCGCTGAAACAGCGGCCTTACCGGGCATCCGATCTGGAGGGTATTTTTCTGGTCATTGGCGCAACCGACAATAAGGATCTGAACCGCGTGATTCACGATGATGCCCGGAAGCTGGGAACGCTGTGCAATATCGCGGACCAGCCCGATCTGTGCAATTTTATCCTGCCCGCCATCATTGAACGGGGAGATCTGATTATTGCCGTATCCACTTCGGGAAAGAGCCCGGCGTTTGCCAGGCATCTTCGAAAGGAGCTCGAGGTGCGGTTCGGTCCGGAATATGCCGATTTTTTAAAACTCATGGGCATTGTCCGAAAAATTTTGCTGGAGCAAACCCATGATCCAGAAACGCATCAGCGGGTTTTTGAAAGCCTGATCGAGCAGGGACTGCTGGAATGCATTCGAGAAGGCGACAAGGCGCGAATCGATGCGATGTTGATTTCGGTCCTGGGTCCGGGGCATGGGTATGATCGGGTGTGCGAGCGTGGAGATGATATTTAACCATAGACTTTCAGACGGGCGATACGGTGCAAGATGGTAACAGTGATAATCGGCATCACTTTCCTGTATTTACTCAGTTCGGCAGGATATCTGTCCTATCTCTTTCTGCAGAAAAATGCCCTTCAGCAGATCAGCGGCTATATTCTCGTGACTGCCTTTTTATGTCACACGGCAGCCCTGGGGTATAATTTTTTCTTAGCCGGTCACATTCCGGTCCGGGACCTGCACGAAGCCCTGTCCATGGCTGCCTGGACCCTGTCCGGCGTGTATATTCTTTCTCTATATCGCCTCAACTTGAAGGTCCTCGGGGCTTTTGTCGTCCCTTTGGCCAGTCTGGTGATGGTCGCTTCCGCCCTTTTGCCGCGCGCATCCGTTGAGGCTCAGACCAGTTTTCGCAGCATCTGGCTGGTTTTCCATATCCTGGCGGTTTTTGTCGGAGAAGCGGCCTTTGCACTGGCCTGCGGCATCGGCATCCTTTATCTGTTTCAGGAAAATACCATCAAAACAAAAAAACGCAGCTTTTTTTACAAGCGCCTACCCTCTCTGGAACAACTGGATGCTTCCGGCTATACCTGTATTGTGGCGGGGTTCACCCTGCTGACCATTGGACTGGCCACGGGGTTTGTCTATGCCAAACTGATCTGGGGAAGGTTTCTCAGTTGGGATCCCAAGGAAATCTGGTCCGCCATCACCTGGCTGATTTATGCGGCACTGATTCACGAGCGCCTGACCGTCGGCTGGCGCGGCAGAAAGGCAGCGATCCTGGCCATCATTGGTTTTTGCGTGGTAATCTTCACCTTTCTGGGTGTTAATTTGTTATTAAAAGGCCACCACGGGGTATTTACCCGCTGGTAGGACCTTTGCTTGCCACATAACCTGATAGTTATGTGGCGATACAGCGTCGCATAGCGGCGTCAAATAGCTTTTTACGAGTGCATTATGCTTGATATCGTACTCCTTGGATTGAATCACAAAACCGCTCCGGTCGAGCTGAGGGAATGCCTTGCCTTTTCCGGGGAGCAAATCGCAACGGCTCTGGATGATTTCAGCAATTATCCCCACCTTTCCGAAATGGTCCTGGTTTCCACATGCAATCGGGTGGAAATTCTGATGACGACTTCGGACAGGCGGCTCGCGATTCAAACCGCCAAAGAATATATCGCTGAAATCAAACAGATACCTGTTTCCGAATTTGAAAACGCCCTTTATATTCATACCGGAGAAGATGCCATCCGCCATGTTTTTCGCGTGGCTTCCAGCCTGGATTCCATGGTCGTCGGCGAGCCCCAGATCCTGGGGCAGATAAAGGACGCCTATCTGACCGCAACGCAGAAAAACACTTCCGGTGTGATTCTGAACCGCCTGCTTCACAAGACTTTTTTCGTGGCCAAGCGGGTTCGCAGCGAAACCGGTATCGGCGACCATGCCGTGTCCATCAGTTACGCGGCCATCGAGCTGGGCCGCAAGATATTCGGCTCGCTCGAAGACAAAAAAGTGCTGCTGATCGGCGCCGGAGAAATGGCCGAACTGGCCGTCGAGCACCTGATTCGAAA
This sequence comes from Deltaproteobacteria bacterium, assembly GCA_016219185.1. GTDB lineage: Bacteria > Desulfobacterota > Desulfobacteria > Desulfobacterales > Desulfatirhabdiaceae > RAAP-1. The sequence continues at coordinate 21,954 of JACRBZ010000053.1, read as the reverse complement.
CCGCTCCGGAGATGTTTTCGTGGCCAACCGGACGTTCGAACGCGGCCTGGAACTGGCCAACCGATTCAAGGGCAAGGCGATCCGGCTCGAAGAAGTCTCCGAATGCCTGAAAGAAGTGGACATCATCATCAGCTCAACCGGCGCGCCCGGATTCATTCTGAGCCGCGATCAGGTGAAATCGGTCATGCGCGTCCGCAAAAACCGGCCGATTTTTTTCATCGACATCGCCGTTCCCCGCGACATCGATCCGGAAATCAACCGGCTGAGCAATGCTTATGTATACGATATCGACGACCTGAAAAATGTCATCGATGAAAACATCGAGGACCGGAATCGGGAGGCTGTCAAAGGGGAACGCATCGTGGACGAGGCCGTCATCCAATTCCGCAAGTGGTATGAAAGCCTGGGCGTCGTACCCACCATCGTGGCGCTGCGGGCCAAAATGGAGCAGATTGCCGAATCCGAGGTACAGAAAACCCTGCAATCCCTCAAGCATCTTTCAGAAGACGATCGCATCGCCCTTTATCGCATGACGCAGGCCATGGTTAATAAAATACTTCATGATCCAACGGTTTATTTAAAAAGAAACGGCTGTTACGGGGACAAATCGATTAACATCGACGTGACCCGCAAGCTCTTCAATCTGGATGATGAATCTCAAGAATAATAAATTTGGAGAAATTATGAAAAAAATTGCATTCCTTTTTCCGGGCCAGGGTTCTCAGAGCGTGGGCATGGGAGAAGATCTATGTCTGGCATTTTCCGAAGCGCGAGAGGTTTTCAGCATGGCGGAGGCCATTACCGGCATTGCCATCCGGGATCTTTGCTTTAAGGGCCCCATGGAGCACCTCACCCAGACCGTCAACCTTCAGCCTGCGGTAACGGCGATGAATCTGGCCTGTCTGTCCCTGTTGAACAAGCATGGAATTGTCCCCGATCTGACCGCCGGGCACAGCCTGGGGGAATACAGCGCGCTTTGCGCCGCCGGTGTCCTGTCCGTCGAAGACACGTTAAAACTCGTCCATAAACGCGGCGTTCTCATGCACAGGGAAGCCACGCAGAATACCGGCGCCATGCATGCCATTGTGGGACTGCCGATTGAAACCATCCACCAGTTGGTTCAGGAAGCTCAGGCCGAAGGTATCGTTGCGGTCGCCAATCACAATACCGAAAAGCAGATCGTCATCACCGGCGCTCCGGGGCCGGTTGAAAAGGTTTCCGGCCAGGCCGTTCAAAAAGGCGCCAAGGCAGTCCCCCTGAAGGTGAGCGGAGCCTGGCACAGCCGGCTAATCCAGGGCGCGGAGCAGGAATTTTCCGATTTCCTGAAAACCGTCCCCTTCAAAACTTCTAAATGCGACGTGCTTTTAAATGTTACGGCCACGGCAGAGCAGAATCCGGATGAAATCCGCTCGGTGATGTCCCGTCAGCTCTGCAGCCCGGTTCGCTGGTATCCGGCCATGAAAGGCCTGATGGAGCGTCAAGTCGATGTGGTTGTAGAAGTGGGGCCGGGAAGGGTTCTGGCCGGGCTTTTAAAGCAGATCCTGCCCAAGGACTACCCCTGCAAGGTCTACACGGCAAATACCCTGAAAAATCTGGAACTGGCGATCCAGGAGATTGGCTGATTGCCGCAACACAACCGATTCTTCCCTTGACGGCATTACCTGCTATCCCCCCCCCCTTTGAAAAAAAGGGGGCTGGAGGGCCAAAAGATCCCTTGGCGGACGGCTACCCTGCAAAAAAATCCCCCTCTTTTCCAGAGGGGAAAGTTTCATTTACCTCTCTGAGAATCATTGTCAGACAACTTATTCCATTTTGCATTCAACATGATCTTCCAGCAAGCATTCATGCTGAGACCGCGAAAGCAAACGAGCAGCGATGAGGCTGTACTTTAAGTACGTCGAATCGCAGCGGAGTGAAGCTGACAAAGGTATCAGCTTGAATGCAAACTGGAATAATGACCGTTTACATCGTCTTTATCTTTACCGACGGAAACAGCGATGGATCCGTATGCGGCAGAAATTTCGCCGCGCTGAACCGGTTCATGAAGTCCTGATTCACGTTCAGTTCCAGATAGGTGATGCTGCCTTGAATCCGGTCGATTTCCTCGAAGGATTCGCTGGATTCAAGAAACCGGGCAGCCCCCCCGAGGCTGCTGTTTCCCAGGGTCTGGTAGCTACTCAAAGGCAGATCCGGAATCATGCCGATGCTGATGGCGGAAACCGGGTTGATGAAGGATCCGAACGTACCGGCCACATAAAACCGGGTCAACTCCGGCGGCGCCATGCCCACCGAAGCCGCGAGGGTTTCCAGAATGGTGTACATGGCCGCCTTGGACCGGATCAGGCTGTCGATGTCCGCCTGGGATATGGAAAGGTCGCGGCCGGTTGCAGAATCTTTTTGATTCACCACCACAAGGTGCTTGAGGCCGTCAATTTCTTTCAGCCGGCTGCCGCATGCGGAAGCAACAAATTTTCCCCGGATATCGAGCATACCGCATAAAAAGAGATGGGCCGCAAGATCGATCAGGCCGGAGCCGCAAATCCCGACGGGCGAAAGCTCCTCAATGGTATGGATATCCATTTGACGGGTTTCCGGATCAATGGCGACCCGGTCGATCACGCCGGGTCCGGCCATCATGCCCATTCTGGCAGCCCCGCCTTCCAGGGCCGGCCCGGCAGCGCCGGCGCAGGCAATCATCCAGTTTTTATTTCCCAGAACCACTTCCGCATTGGTGCCCACATCCACCAAAATGGCGGTCTCTTCCCGAAGATTCAGGCCGGAATACAGAATCCCCGCGATCAAATCGCCGCCGAAATAACTGCCGATATTGGGAAACACGAACACCCTGGCGCCAGCATTGGCGCAAAGCCCGAACTGCGCGGCCCGATGCGTCCCTGGCCGGTTGACCACCGGAATATACGGCTCCCGGATGATCCAGCGGGGGTTCAGGCCCATGAGCAGATGAGTCATGGCCGTGTTTCCGGCAATGGCCATCAGAAAAACATCGGTTGCCGCAAACCCGCCGGACGCGCAAAGTTCCGCCATTTCCCGGTTCAGGCCATCCACGATCAAATTCTGAAGATGAAGCTGCCCTTCCGGAGAATCCGCATAATGAATCCGGGTCAGAATATCCGGACCCACGCTGAGTTGGGGATTGTCAAAGGAAGATTCCGCCAAGGCCCTGCCATCCGCCAGATCCACCAGTCGCAGCACCACGCGGGTTGTTCCCAGATCCACGGCCATGCCGAGGACAGGTGCCGGGTCTTCGACCCCAAGAATGCTTGAAATCCCCCAACAGCCCCGATCCTTATAAAGAACACACCGGATATGGTAATCGGCATTTCTCAGGATATCCGGCAGCGTTTTCAACAGATCCAGATCCACGGTAATGTCATCCGCTGAAAGCCGGGATTTCAGGGCCTGAATCAGTCGGTCCGCGTCCGCGGTGTTGTCTTTCAGCGAAGGAAGGGATAATTTAAGTAATTGCACCCAGGTTCTGCTCGTCTTCACACTTGCTTGAAACATAAGGTCAAATACCTCCTGCAGAGCTGTAAGCTTGATAATTTGCGCCTGCATTCTCCATTGTATTCCCGAATCCCTTCATGCAAAACTGGCAGCACTTGCCAAACAGGAAGGTGTCAGTATCAACACGCGAACATGTCCACTTTTTCATAGATCTCTTCAAGCTTCAATGCACAACCAATGGATCGGATTTGGAAACCATCCTCTGGCTTGAAATACTCCAGGAACCGCCACGAACTGTCCGGCTGGCGGGCGTAATGCTCTACATGGCGTGTATCCTGATGAACCAGGATATATTCGGAAAGAGAGGGAAGCGCCCGATAATTCTGAAATTTATCGCCCCGATCATAGGCTTCCGTGGACTGTGACAGCACCTCGACAATGACATCGGGATTGAGCAGCGTATCGCTGAGCACATCGTCAAACAGGGGGGGGCTGCATACAACCACAATGTCCGGATAGGTATAAAGCCCTGTAGAGGGGACTTTCACACGCATATCATTTGCATAAGCCTCGCACTCTCTTTTTCGCAGTTGCGTATAAATAGACGAATAAACACTTCCAGCAATCAAATTATGTTTCCGGCTGGCACCGGTCATTGCAAAAATTTCACCGTTGAAATATTCGCTTTTGCACGCTGCATCCCTTTCCATTTTTAAATACTCTTCAGGAGTATATCGAACATCGGGGTTGGCGGTCATGGGATCTCCTTTTTCAAAGAGGGGGGGTATTCTGATCACCCCCAGGAATGAAAATTATTTCTAAGGCGAAGACGTGAAGTTGCAAAGAAAAAATATTCCGTGTAATCCGTGGGTAATAAAACATTTTCACGCTAAAAAATTCGTACCATCCACCTACGTATATGGCAAGAAAAACATTGGCAAATTCGTAAAAAGTGGATGAGTTTCACTTTTTTCTCTGTTGTGATATAGTGAGAAATATTCTCAAAATGCTCATATTCCGTTATACGAAAGGATATTCATGAAAAATCTGCATAAAACCATCGGCTTTATCGGCGCGGGAACCATGGGAGAGGCCATGATCAGCGCGCTCATTCAGGCAGGTGTCGTCGCTGCTTCCGCCATTACCGCAAGCGACGTGAGTCCGGATCGGCTCGACAGCCTGAAGCGCTCTTACGGCATCCAAGTTACAGAGGACAATTTCAGCCTTTTTTCAGCCTGCGACATCGTGATCCTGGCCGTAAAACCGCACCATGTCGGCACCATCCTCTCGGGCATTGCCAGCGGAAAGGATTACCGGATCGTCAACCGGAAACTGGTGATATCCATTGCCGCCGGCATTCCCATATCCAAAATCGAAAATTGCCTCTATCCGCCCCTGGATGCCACCAGCCGCAGTCAGCTTCCCATCATCCGGGTGATGCCCAATACGCCTTGCCTGGTTCTGGCCGGCATGTCCGGCATGAGCCCCAATGGCCATGCCACGGCTGATGATCTGGCGAGCGCGGAAATAATCCTGAAGGCAATGGGAAACGTGATCGAATTCAAGGAAGCGGATCTGGATGCCGTGACCGCCGTATCCGGCTCCGGCCCGGCCTATGTGTTTTATTACATCGAATCCATGATCGAAGCGGGCGTTAAGTCCGGCCTTTCATCGGCGGATGCCTCCGAGCTGGTTCTGACCACCATCAAGGGAGCGGTCAAACTTCTGGAGGATCGGGGAGATTCCCCCGAGCATCTTCGCCGGCTGGTCACAACTCCCGGCGGCACCACGGAGGCTGCCCTGAAAGTGCTTGAAACCCGGCATTTCAAGCAGGCCATCGTGGATGCCATCGCTGCTGCCGCGGAAAAAGCGCGGGAAATTGGCAACAGGTAGTGTAACCGATCGGTTTAAATATGCTCTTAAGATAAAGTCGTTCCGAATCGTTGTGAAAAAGACAGCGCGTATGAATCCCGATGATTCGTAATAAATTCGTCTTTTCGGCAATTCGAACCGATCCTTAAACCCTTAAACGAGTGAGTCCATGTTTGCAGAAACCATCAGCTATCCGGCAGCCTTTATAGCCGGTCTCCTGTCCTTTTTTTCCCCTTGTATTTTGCCGCTTATTCCCGCATACTTTGTTTTCATCAGCGGCTTTACGCTGGATGAACTGACCGGATGCGACAACGGTATTCGAAAAAAAGTTGTTCTTTCAACCATCGCCTATGTGTCGGGGTTTTCATCCGTCTTTATCCTGATGGGCGCTTCGGCGTCTTATCTGGGGAGTTTTATCCAGACTTACAGCACCGCCATTCGCATTATCGGCGGGACCCTGATCATGTTTCTTGGCCTTCACCTGACCGGCTGGCTGCGTTTCAATGCACTGGAAATTGAAAAACGCGTGCATCTGGATAAAAAGCCCATTCATTTTATGGGAACATTTTTGGTGGGAATGGCTTTCGGGGCCGGCTGGAGCCCCTGTATCGGCCCGCTTCTGGGCTCCATTCTGATTATTGCCGGCAGCAAGGAAACCATTCTGGAAGGGATCGCGCTCTTAAGCGTCTATTCATTGGGGCTGGCCATTCCCTTTATAGCCCTGTCCATGTTCATCGATGTCATGCTGGAGTTTTTAAAAAAAGCAACACGGGCATTGAAATATTTCAACCGCATTGCCGGCATTCTCTTGATTTTGGTGGGATTGTCGCTGGTACTGAATAAAATGATTTTTTTACCCTGATTTTTTGGCAATCTTCCACGACAAGGATTTTATCCATGAAGCGCATTTTCGTATTTTTTCTCCTGAGTCTGACCTTACTGATGACGACTTTTCCTTCGAAAAGTCTTTCCGCCGAAACCATCAAATGGTATCCCTACGAAGAGGGCATGACTTTGGGGAAAAGTCAGCATAAAAAAATATTCATCAATTTCTTTGCCGAATGGTGCGGCTACTGTACCAAAATGGACAAGGGAACTTTCGTGGATCCGGAGATCGTTTCCTATCTGAACAAAAACTTCATCGCCATCAAAGTGAATGCCGACAAGGAAAACACATTATCCACCCGGTATAAGGTCCGCGGCCTGCCGTCCAACTGGTTTGTTTCGGATAGCGGAGACCAGATCGGAAATTTTCCGGGATATATTCCGGCGGATAATCTCCTGCCGATTTTAAAATATATTCAGACCGACAGTTACAAACAAATGGCATTCAAGGATTTCATGAATGTCAAGTAAGATGGCTGCGTACCGGCATTTAACCGCCCGGTATCCGCGCCAGGGCTTCATCAAGGACGGTTTCATGGATTTTTTTAAAGGAACCGGAGTGTTCAAGGAGGATGTTCATTAACACATCGTGTTTAAAAACCATTGTTGGCGCCGCAACGCATCCGGGCCCGCCTGAAGACGGCCGGTATCAGTCCACCTGCGTATTTCTGCTGGTTTTCGATAAGGTCAGACCCCAGATTCTCGCAATCCAAAAGACGGATACCGAAGGCTATCCCTGGCGTAATCAGGTGGCGCTGCCGGGCGGGCATATCGACCCGGAGGATGACAGCGCAATGGACGCAGGATTTCGGGAATTAGAGGAAGAACTCGACATCTCGCGGGATCAGGTGGATTACGTGGGAAGCCTGGGACATTTTCAAACGATCAACCATAAGGACATTCAGGTTTTCGTGGGCTTATGGAATGGCAACGGCACCATCCGGCACAATCCGGAGGAAATCTCCAGAACACTGAAAATTCCGCTGGAAACGCTGGTGAACATCCATGTCTCTCAGGGCTATCATGGACGGCTGCCGGATGTATACACCTTGCTCTACCCCTATCAGGATGTTACCATCTGGGGAGTTACCGCCAAGATTCTTCACCATTTCATCGAAGTCCTCTACCCGCACCTGGCCGGCATCACCTGTCGATCCGCTGAACATAGCGATTGATCAATCGAACGGTAATGGATACAAAAACCATCAGGCCCATTGCGAACAGCATCCCCGGGATCCACAGATATTGCCGGTATTCCGGAGTTTCATAAGCAACATGAATTCCGCAAACGCCGAAAACCAGGACGAACCCCGCAAACAGCAGTGTTGCGAAACAGACGATTTCGGCATCGTACCAGGGAAGAATCACTCTTCGGTAAACGGGTTTGGGATCCAGCAGCATCGGTGATTTATAGGGGTTTCATCCGGAAAAATCAAGCATCGATATTTAAAGAAAGGAAAGAAACGAGCCATGCGACTTTTCATTCCCCTGCTGATGCTGGCGGCCGTTATTTGGGCTTCGGGCTGCGCCGCGCCCGTCAAGAAAACCCTGATCACCCCTTTGGATATGGAATTCGGGGAGGATTCCATTTTATCGGGAAAAACCGGAATCCCGGTATCCTATGCGGAAATGCTGAAGGACCTGGAGGACAGCCAGGTCATCTATATCGGGGAAAACCACACGGATCCGGCCCACCATCGCATTCAGCAGCAAGTGATACGGGATCTGACGGCGCGGCATGAAACGGCCGTGGGCATGGAAATGATCGATCACACCTATCAACCGGTTCTGGATAAATGGTCCCGAGGGGAGCTGACTGAGCAGGCGTTTTTAGAGAAAACCCACTGGTATGCCAACTGGCGCTATGATTTCGACCTTTACCGCGGCATTTTCGAAACGGTAAAGGAAAACCGCATTCCCCTCATCGGGCTGAACCTGCCGTTTCACATTCCCCCAAAAATCTCAGTTGGCGGCATCGACAGCCTCTTGCCCGAAGATGCCGGGCACCTGCCGAAAACCATTACCCTGACCGATCCGGATCATCGCGCTTATGTTGAAAACATTTTCAACATTCATAAGCTTAAAGGAAGGGAAAATTTCGAATATTTTTATGAGGCCCAGTGCACGTGGGAAGATACCATGGCAGAAGCCGTTGCCGGACACCCCGGCCCGCACAAGATGATCGTTCTGGTCGGAAACGGCCATATCATCAAAAAATTCGGCATCCCGGACCGGGCCTTCTGCCGAACCCGGGCACCTTTTAGAACCCTGTACCTGGCCCCTGCCGGCGGCCCGGTTGACCTTTCCTGCGGCGATTATATCTGGATCACCGGGGCCGGGGAATTGAAAGAATAGCCGGCAGGACCCGAAAGCCGATCCCTGAAAAGCCCGGAAATATCAGGTTACGCCGACTGATCGGGGAAAATCCCCGCTGATTTTTGACGCAGAATGTATTTCTGAACCTTCCCGCTGGCGGTCATGGGATAGGCATCCACGAACGCGATGAATTTCGGGATTTTATACCGGCTGATCTTCCCCTTGCAGAAGTCCTGAACATCGCTTGGCTGCAGATCGTGTCCTTTTTTCTGAATGATGAAGGCCCCGACCTCCTCTCCGTATTTCCGGCTGGGAACCCCCACCACCTGAACATCGGATATTCCCTCCATCTTATAGAGGAATTCCTCGATCTCCCGGGGGTAGATATTTTCTCCGCCGCGGATGATCATATCCTTGTGACGGCCGGTTATCGACACGTATCCGTTGCCGTCCATCACCCCCAGATCCCCGGAATGGAGCCATCCGTCCGGATCAATGGCCTTGGCGGTTGCTTCCGGCATGTTGTAATAGCCTTTCATGACATTGTATCCGCGGCAGCAGACCTCGCCCTGCTGCCCGGACGGCAACACCTCATGGGTTTCCGGATCCACGATCCGGACTTCAATTTCGGGAAGAGCCCGTCCGACCGTTGTCACCTGAAGCTCGATGTCATCGCCGATCCGCGTCTGGGTAATGACCGGCGAGGCCTCGGTCAGACCATAGCAGATCGTGACCTCCTTCATGTTCATCTTCTCCATGACCTGCCGCATGACCTGAATGGGGCAGGGAGACCCGGCCATGATACCAGTACGAAGCGACGAGAAATCGAATTTGTTAAAGAGCTTATGCTCCAGTACCGCAATGAACATGGTGGGCACGCCGTAAAGGGCCGTGCATTTTTCCTGCTCGATGGATGCCATGACCTGAACCGGGTCAAAGGATTCCAGGATCACCAGGGCCGCGCCGTGGTTGACGGCAGCAAGCACCCCCAGCACGCAGCCGAAGCAATGGAAAAGCGGAACCGGCAGACAGACCCGGTCCTTGGGGCCAAAATTCTGATTCAGCCCGATGTAATACCCGTTGTTGCCGATATTGTAATGGGTCAGCATGACCCCCTTGGGAAAACCGGTGGTACCGGAGGTGTACTGCATGTTGACCACATCATGCGGATCATTCAGGGCCTGTCTGGCCTGGTATTCCTCATGGGGGATCATGGGGCTCAGGCCCAGCAGTTCCGGAACGGAGTAAAGGCCCCGGTGCTTTTCCGGGCCCAGGAAAAACACGCGTTTCAGGTCGGGAAATTCGGTGCTGGTCAAATACCCCCGCTCCTGGGTTTTCAGTTCCGGAATCAGTTCATACACGGTCTGAAGGTAATCCGTGTCCTGGTAGCCGTCGATTAAAAACATGTTCTCGGCTTCGGACTGCCGCAGCAGATAGGCCAGCTCTTCCCGCTTGTAATTGATGTTGACGGTGAGGAGAACGGCGCCGATTTTTGCCGTGGCAAACTGAAGCGCCACCCAGTAAGGAATATTGGTGGACCATACCGCCACTTTTTCTCCTTTTTGGACCCCCAGGGCCATCAGTCCCTTTGCCATCCGATCCACCAGATCTCCGAACTGCCGGTAAGTCAGCCGCAGATCCCGGTCCACATAAACGATCGCCTCATTGTCCGGATGGCTGAAAATGGCCTTGTCCAGAATCTGTCCCAGGGTCAGTGACCGCAATGCCCGCGTTTCTTCCATGAATGATCTCCCTTGCCCCTCTTTTATTCCGGAATATATAATACCGCATAGATCGATGCCTTCTGGCCGCCCTTGCAGCAGACATCGTGCGGAACAATGGAATTGTAGTAAATGCTGTCCCCTTCGCTCAAGACATACCGTTCCTGGCCATAAATCACTTCAACCTGACCGGATGTCACCACGATGAACTCCTCACCTTCATGGGAGGAAAGCGGGTGCCCCGAGGCCGACTCCGGCAGCATTTCGATGTAAAACGGCTCCATGTGGCGGTCGCTCTTTCCCCTGCCGAGAGAGTGAAATTTCATGGAGATTGACGGTTCCTTTGACCGCAGCATCCCTAAGTCTTCCTTTCGGTCCGTCTTTCGGACGATGAGCGGGTCCTGACTGATTTGATCATCCAGAAAGGTTCCCAGGCGCACGCCCAGGGCCCTTGCAATTTTCAGCAGCGGCCCCAGTGAGGGGTAAGAATCCTTCGACTGAATGGATTCGATAAAACCGGGTTCAAGGCCGGTTCGTTCGGCAAGATCCGCAATGGATACGCCTTTTTTTTCCATGAAAAACCTGATTCGTTGCGCAACTTTTTCTGTATTCATTTCTTTTCCTTGGTATACGAGGCAATTCCCCTGTCTTTAATCAAACAAAATCCGCCTGTTATAGAGGCGGATTTTTATCCGGAACCCATAAAGCCTTTAACATCGGGTTATCGGCGCTGATCGGCAATGGCCCATTAAAGAAAGCGCCTTATATACCATCTGCCGCATAAATAAAAGTCATATCTGCTAATGGAGAATGTCGCGGAAACCGGCGCGGCCCATAGCGCCGATCCCGGCAAAAGGCAGGAGATATCAGAAAAGCATCCAGGCGCCCCATGCCATTAATCCGACACCGGCAACCCGGCTGACGGAACGTCCCCGGGGAGAGATTTTTTCAATAAGCATAAATAGGGTAAGCACCGCCATCCACAAAAGGTTCATGACCCCGAGGGCAAAGGAAAGCACCATCAGAAGCCAGCAGCAGCCCACGCAATAAAAACCGTATCGGCAGCCGAGACTGAATGCGCCCATGTTGCCGGGCCGCCAGTGCGTGAGCAGGAACCCCATGGGATTTCTGCATTTTGCCATGCAGGCATCTTTCCACGGGGTCCACTGGAAGATTCCCGCCGCGATGAGCAGGATGCCTCCGAGTACGGGGCCGGAGACAAGCGTTGCCGGAGAGAGCAGCGCTGCCCGGAGAAGCCCCCATTGCGCGGCGGTTGCTCCGGCGCTATATACCGTCCATGTGCCCAGATAACATGCCCATATCGGCACGATAGCGCTTTTGCTTTCACGCCGGCGGTTAACGACCAAAAACGTCAGAATCATGGGTATGGCCGTTGGCAGCATCATCGCCGCCATCATTACCGTCCACATGATAAAGGTCATCCATGTTAATACCCATACCGGATGGAGTCCGGACAATTTCCTTTTATTATGACTTAACGTTTGCACACGAAAAATGACATATGATTAAACTCACAAACTCATGGGAATCCTGACAGATATCTATCGCGGCTGCACCGACTGACCAAATCATTTTTTCAATTCCGCAAGTTGCCCGTAAATGCGATCCGCGCTGAACGGCAGGCTGGTGAAGCGCACGCCCGTGGCGTCCGCGAGTGCATTGCCCAACGCCGCGGAAACCGGAATAACAGGCGAGTCGCCGAAGGGCTTCGCGCCCAGAGGGCCGTATCGATCGTCCGTCTTCGCAAAGAAGACTTCGGAACCCGGAATATCGGCAAAGGCCGGGATACGGTAGTTCCGCAGGGTTGAATTGATGACCGCACCGTGATTATCGAGTACCATGCGCTCAAACAGGGTAGTGCCGATCCCCTGGGCAATTCCGCCCTCTACCTGTCCGCGGGCCTGCATGGGGTTGATAATTGTACCGGCATCACAGGCTTGAACGCTTTGCAGAATGCGGATTTCCCCCGTGACGCAGTGGACGGCGATGCGAAAGCCCTGCACCAGGAATGCGGTGGAACGCGGAGAACCGTAAGCTCTCCGGGAAACGTGAAGCTTATCGCGGAACATTGAGTCGGCATAGAGTTCCTTAAGGGTAATGGAGCGATTTGCGCATTGCACATGGTCGTCTTCAAGCCGGCACTCCGCACTCGGCACCTTCAGGAGAGCACCGGCCACATCCAGAAGGCTTTCCCGCAACGCTTCGGCCGCCTTGTTTACCGCCTGAGTGGCCACACTGATGCCCGTACTGGCAAATGTCCCCGTGTCATAGGGCGTTAGATCCGTATCGGCGAAATCCATGGAGATGGCAGCGGCGCGGGTCTTCAGCACCGAAGCCGCGACCTGTCGCTGTACGTTGGTAATGCCGTTCCCGAATTCCGCGGAGCCCACCGCAAGGTGATAGGTGCCGTCCGGCAGCAGCGAAAGATGGGCTTCGGAGCGATGTTCGGTGGGAGGAGCGCACTCCTGGGCATGCGCGGCGATTCCCCTGCCCTCCCGCCAATCGCTGCCGTCCGGTTTCTGATCGCCCCTGCCGCTGGCAAGCGCCTTTTCGACATGGTCAAGGCATTGATCAAAGCCGTAGCTGCCAATAACGACGTCGTGCGGTGAAGGCCAGATGCTGTGCACGGGATCATGCGGCCGGAGCATGTTCTTCCTCCGCATGCTGAACGGGTCGATGCCCAGTTGGCGGCCCAGCTCATCGATGGCGGATTCGATGGCAAATGCCGGCTGCGTGGCACCGTAGCCACGGAACGCACCCGATGGGGCTGTATTGGTATAGACGGCATAACCGACACCTTTCTTGTTTTCACACCGGTAGGTGGCCATGCAGGAACCGAGAGATGAAGCGAGCACCTCGCCGCCGTGGTTGCCGTAAGCGCCCGTGTTGGAGACGTTACGAATCTGCATGGCCGTTAAGGTTCCATCCTTTTTCGCGCCGAGCTTGACGGTAATCTTCATCGGGTGCCGGCTGACCGTGGCAGCCAATTCCTCCGTGCGGGTGAACTCCCATTTGACCGGACGCCCGGTCTTCAGCACTGCAAGCACGCAAAGGTCTTCGGTGAGCAATTCCTGCTTGGCCCCGAATCCGCCCCCCACCCGCTCGCTGAAAACATGGATCTGCCGCGGGAACATGCCGAAGAGGTAGGCAAGCTTGATCTTTGTGAGATGCGGCGCCTGCGTGCTGGTACGGACATGGATGCGGCCATCCGGGCCGCACCACGCCACCGAGCCGTGAGTTTCCATGTGGCTGTGCTGGACCTTGCCCGAAAAGTACGTGCCTTCGTAAATGGCGTCGGCAACGGCAAATCCTTTTTCCGCATCCCCCACTTCACCCTCGATTTTCCTGAAGATGTTATGCTCCGCCTCCTCGATGCGGGATTCGGCGGTCGCGCCGGGATGAAGAACCGGTGCACCCGGCTGCATGGCCTGTTCAGGATCGAACACGGCGGGGAGAACTTCATAATCGATTTCCAACAGACGACAGGCTTCTTCTGCCGCGCCTTCCGTCTCCGCGACAACGGCAGCGACGCGCTGCCCGATGAAGCGCACCACATTATCCAGCATGTACGTATCGTCGGGATCGACACAAAAGTCACCATGGATCGCCGTTGTATAAAGACGTCGCGGGACATCCTCCCACGTGAACACCCCGTGTACACCGGCAACGGCGAGTGCCTTGTCCCTGAGAACGGATTTGATGCGCGCATGCGCGTGCGGCGAACGGACAACCTTGAGGTGGAGCATTCCCTCCATTGCCACATCCATGGTGTAACGCGCCTTCCCGGTGACGATGGATTCGCCGATGGGGGTTTGCAGACTTGCGCCCAGGGCGTGTCCGGCCCTGTCCTCCTCGACCGAAGCAATGCCGCGGAAGGCGTCTTCCACGGCCCGATACCCGGTGCAGCGGCACAGATTTCCCTTGAGATGAAAAGGGAGGTCTTTCTTTTGCGCTTCAGAGAGGCTCGAGGAAGTCATAAGCATGCCCGCCGTGCAAAAACCGCATTGAAAGCCTTGAGCGCCCAAAAATGCCTTTTGCATCGGGTGAAGATCCCCTTCTTTGGGTGCAAGGCCCTGAAGGGTGATGATTTCGCGGCCCTCGGCGCGAAAAGCGGGAACCAGACAACTATGGACCGGCTTGCCGTCGAGCCACACGGTGCACGCTCCGCAATCACCGCCATCGCAGCCTTTCTTCACGTCAAACCATCCGAGGTCGCGAAGAAACGTCCTTAAACATTGGCCGGGCCGCGGCTCGGCTCTGAACGATTTTCCATTGATCTTGAAGTTCATGCGTGCCCCCGGTTCCGGCTTGAAAGCTCTTGTCGAATCTGTTCGGTGAAATAATAGGTGAGATGCTTGCGATGCTCCGGCGAGCCATGCACGTCATCGAGATAAAGGCTGAACGGTACGGCATCGTCGATGGCGCGCTTCAGCCCGTCCGCGTCGGGGATGTCGCTGAATGAAAGCTGTATGGGCCGCACCGTGGCGGCGGTGACCGTAAGGAGAAAATCTCCTTTTTCCGGGTCTTTTGTACCGATGATCAGCACCTCGGAGCGTCCAAGCTGCGTCAGCGTGAAACGGCGGAAGGCATAAATCTTCTTGAGTGCCGACGCCGGGAGACGGATGCCGCGCAGGAGTTCGCCAGGCGAAAGGATATTCACGTGATTGCCCGTGATAAAATCAATCACGGCTGCTTTCCGCGGCTTTTCCCCACGAGGCCAAAGCTCGCACACCCCCTCGAGCGCCCCCGTAAGCGAGATCATCGGCCCGGCTGGAAGCGACATGCAGATGTTTCCGCCGACCGTGGCCGAGTTCCAGATCTTGAAAGACGACAGGAAAGAACGACAGCATTCGCGAAAGAGAGGGACGGCACTCCATTCGGACGGCGCCTTTTCCACAAACTGGTTGAGCTCATTGATCTTGCAGGTGGCCGCAATCTCCAATCCGTCCCTGGAGGGCCGCAGAGAGGGCCACTTCAGCGAATCGAGGTCGATCAGTGTGTGGGTATCGATCTGTGGTTCCGAGAAGAGCCACGTTCCCCCCGCAAGCCAGGCGTAGCCTTTCTCCCATTTTGTGATCGCATCCGCATTCGCGGGATGTCGGATCTCCGTAACGGTGTTCAAGTCCATGGGGTTATCCTCCGGTCTTTATTTGTTCGATTGTTGCCGGGCCTTGGCCCTGGCCCGGATCGATCCTGAAAGGCCATTCATTGGAATGAAACGGCACCAGCGGCGGCAGAAACACCGGAATGCCATATTTCTTACCCTCAACTTCTATGGCCTTGCGGGCATCGCCGCCCATCAGTTCATAGTCCATCACGTAGTCGTCGCCGAAGAAAACCTGGCCGACCGAGCGATCCGAAACGGTCCGAATGAGCACGTTGAGCATTAATTCTGGAGTGGTAACGAATTCCGGGGTCTCGAAGAGAAACAGCCGTGTGTTCATTGCTTCGCTGCCGAAGAATTGGGCGAGCACGCTGAACAAAATATTGTTCTGGCGCGTGACATAGAGCGTATTGCTGGCCGCGTATGTTTTATCCCAGTCCGGGCCCAGCATCTCTTTCCAATCCTTCACCACCTTCATCCAATGCTCGACCTGGGTCGTCGCGGCCCAATGAATATTCTTTTGCAGATGGGGTTTTACCTCTTGCGCGTACTTCCTGAGATCGGCAAAGGCATAATCCCCATTACCGAGACATGCGTCCATGAACTTGATGTTGCTTCCGAGTATGATAGCCTGGTTGTCGCGCGTTTCAACGCTCAGATCGACCGCATCCAGCCCGTCCAAAGCCGATTGATTTGCAACACGGAAAGAACACATCGGGGCCACCCACGACCGGTCGGAAACATTGCCCAGATTTGAACCAACGAGTTCGAAAACCGCCATGCTCGAATGCGAAACCGATTTATAGACCTGGTAATGAACCGGGACTGATGGCGCATGCAGGGGCTCCTTGTTCGGACGGTAGAGTGTGAGCTTCCCGCCTTGACCGGTGAACAATGCCAGGATCACCGGATGCCGGGCGAGAAAGGTTTTCTGATATTTCTTCAGGGCGGTATCGTAAATTCCCATCATTGCGAGATTGAGTTCCAGCACATTCCGAATCGCCACGTCCGCCCGGGTTGTCGGCGGAAAGTCGCCGACGATCACCTTCATGTAATCAGGCAGGTTTTGATCCGGCGCGTTCCGGGTGCTCGCACTGTTGTCAACCGAAGAAAACTGAAACGGTGATTCGCTCGTCATTATCGGCCGTCCTTTCTCCACGTATGGGATCCGCCGGTTCGGTTTGCCCGCACCGGCGGATCAGCACCGGGAATCAGCACCTCCGCTAGCCGAGGCGCTCAAAGATGATTACGGAAAGGGCGTATCCGAGCAGCATCGCCACGACACCCATGACTTCGACCCAGAAGGGGCGGGAGGGTGAAGGGGTCAGCCAGAACCCGAATACGCGGTTCACCATGGACATAAGCAGCCAGGTAAGCAGGACCACGCTTGCCACGTTTCCAATAAACATCGACAGTGCCGCGGGCAGGCCCGTCAAAAGCGGGGAGAGAAAAAGGTTGAGCAGCATGACGGTCGGATAGAGTACGAGAAGAACGCTCATTGCCTGCTTCCAGTTCGGTGGGTCGGCCGCCCGGCCGGACCCGTCCGCGCCGTGCCCAAACCATCCCGGGAAGCCGCCGCTGAAACTCTCGACCCGTGCCTCCTGCCAGAGATCGGCGGCCTGCTCGATCAGGCGCAGCCGGGACTCCGATTGGAGCCAATCCTTGAGATGCTCGGCCGAGTCGAACCGCACGGCGACCACCCAGTCCTCTTGCACCCCGGGCACCGGCGCGAACACCTCATTACCCAGAAATCCGGAAAAGCGAGCCGCCTCGGCATCGATCATACCCTGCCATTCTCGATACGCCTTCTCGCGGCCCGGCTTGACGCGCGTGGACACCACCATCCCCGCCATGTTCTCCGCGGGACGCCCCCCGGCGATGACATGCTGCCTGGCCTCACCCGTGAACAGGGTTTCGCCTCGTGCCAGGAGAGAGCGGCGGATTTCGGAGCGGAGCCAGGAGGAGAGGTGCTCAGCCGTGTCGAACCGGTACACAACGACAAAATCGTCCTGTATGCCGAGAACCGGCGGCACAACCTCGGCTGCTTCAAACCCCGGAAAAGTCCGGCACTTCTCATTGACTTCCGCTTGCCAGCCGAGGTAATCCTGCTCCTTTCCGGGCCGGACATGCTGAGCAATGACGACCGTGGCCGAAACCGGGTTCGAGCCTGCTCCAGCCTCGCTCATCGCGCTGCTTTCAGAAAATCCGCAAGGGGAAAATCTTGATTTTCAAGTTTGTGCTTCCCTTTATCCACGACGGTTCCTCCCTGATAAGAATTTGCTTTTTGCTGGGGAAAAACATAAATCCTGATTCAGGACTTCCGCATATAAAATAAGCCGGGAATCCGTTGGTCCAACTGAAGTTCAAGGGCATTAGGTTAGGATGGTGGAGTGTCCCGGAGACATCTAAACGGGCTTTCCGTGACATTCTTATTTTTAACTCTATTTTGCTCCTTCTGTAAAGTACAAAAAACATGAAGGGCTTATTTTGCTGCCTTGCACTTATAATATCCAATTACTTCAATTTTTGGGGCTCATAAATATGCTTACCTTTTTTCAGCTATTTCAGCTATTCTACATGAATATTTATTGAACAGTTGACAAAACTACGGGTAATCAGTACAATATGATAGAATTTGAATGGGATAACAACAAGGCTACCGCGAACTGGCGTGACCACGGTGTCACCTTCCAGCATGCAGTCAAAGCGTTCAGCGATCACTTTGCCGTTGAATGGATTGACGACCGCGAAAATTACGGGGAGGAGCGCTTTAACTTGCTCGGCATATGTGAGGGCGTAATTCTCCATGTGACTTACACAGAGCGCGGCGAAAATATTCGAATTATCTCAGCAAGGCGGGCACAGAAATATGAGCAAAAATACTACTATAGCGAAAATTCGTTCTGACGGTGTTGTTGTCGAGGTGTTGGACAATGGTGATGAACGCCAGTTTCCTGATACTCTCATGCGCCCAATGACAGAGGCAGAAATTGAAGCGGCAGCGACCGCTGATCGTGACGCACGATCCATGACCGCCGGAGAATTGCAGATAGCTCGACGCGTTCCCCGTGCAAAGACTTTACGCCGTGCGCTCAATCTTACACAGCAAGAATTTGCTGTTCGTTACCATATCCCCCTTGGCACGTTACGCGATTGGGAACAGGGGCGCACAGAGCCAGACCAACCGGCTCGGGCTTACCTTACGGTAATTGCCCGCGACCCTGAAGGAGTTCTGCGAGCTTTGAAAGGTCAGCCCTCATAAAGGAGGCCTTACGATGAAACGACGAGTTTGAACTTGTGCGCAACAGCGGAAATATCAGTCACCTTGTAGTATATCTGTTCTTTCTGGACAATCAGGGAAATGTTGTTAAATCCTCCCCTGTTTACGCAGGAGAAAATAATCTCTCTGTCCCAATTCCCATGAGTTTTGAAAGAACAATCCCCATACCGGATGGGGTCCGGACAATTTCCTTTTATTATGACTTAACTTTTGCACACGAAAAATGACATAGGATTGAACTCACAAACTTCCGGATGATGTAAATTCATATTTATTTTACGGGAATATGTGTGGTTGTCACTTCCGCTAATAATTGTTCGTTATTTCCGGTAACTTTGGTTCGTACAACGGATACCTGTTTTCCTTTGCGTACAAAACTGGCTTCTGCCCTTATTTCACCGCTTCGCTGATTACTCAATAAACTTGAATAAAGATTTATCGCCAGAGGAAATCCTTTACCATCTTCAGGTATGGACTCGCTTCCCAATGCCAAAACCGTAGCCGTGACATCAGCAAGCCAAATAATTGCACCGGCGTGAACTGTCCCAAACGGGTTAAGCATTCCTGATTTAACAGGCATTCTGCTGATGGCATGTTTCTCATTTACTTCTTCAATATAAAATTCTATTTCCCCATTGTATTTCATTGGAACCCCCATGATTCTTAACGCTATTGTAGGATGGCAGGCTGTTTGCCCAGCCTGCCACGTGTCAGGGGAAACCTGCGGACGTTTGTTAATTGAGTTCCCACCAATAGGTTCCCGACAGCCAACTGAAATCGGCATAGTAGATATTTCCGGCATAGTAGAGTCTCGGGATATGAATTCCCAGATTATTGACATTAATGGTCGAATAGCCATAAATGCAGTTTTGCCTGGCGATCTGGGAGTATTGAACGTTGGTTAAAAGCCATAGCCAAGTCCCGGGTACATAATCGAAATCAAGAGAAAAGTTGTATGGTCCATACGCCGCAATCGGAATTTGGAGCGAAAGGGTATTGGCGTTAAGGATGGCAGCACAGGAATCGCTGAGTGTGGGGGAATTATTAAAATATACATAAAGCCCCCCCTGTACGAATGTAGGCTTGACATCGCCGACCTGATATCCTTCTTCCGCCACGAGAAGGTCGGGAAGATTGTCCCTGTCGAAGTCGGCAACCCAGAGAGAAACCGGGTTGGCAACACCCTGTAAAATAACGGGGGTCAGGAAGGTTCCGTTTCCATTTCCGCCAAGAATCGATACTCCCCCTTGATCGTAGAAAATACCGTAGAAGCCCCGCTTCGCAACCGCAAGGTCTGTATTTCCATCCCCATCGAAGTCCGCAATTACGATATCGATGAATCCCGAACCGTTGAATCCGGTGTCGATCAGCTTTTCAGGTTGAAAAGTGCCGTGTCCGTTATTCAGCAGAATGGAGACTTCCTTTTCAGTCAGTACCGCAAGATCCACATATTGATTTCCGTGGAAAAATCCGGCGATGACCTTGATCGGGGCCGAAGAAAGCGGGTAGTTGACAGCCGGCTTGAATGTGCCGTTTCGATTGCTGAACAGTATCGAGATATTGCTGCTGTCATGATTTGCAACTGCGATATCGATATTTCCGTCACCGTTGAAATCCCCTGAAGCAATTGATCTCGGGTCCTGGCCGGCTGAGTAATTAACGGGCAAGTGGAAACTGCCGTCCCCGAATCCGAATAAGACTGCAATGTTATTTGATCCTGTTCCGCCGCCATTGATGTTGTAGTAACCATTGGCGACAATCAGATCGAGTATTCCATCGTGGTTGATATCGACCATAACAAGCGCGTTCGGCGACTGCCCCACATAGGTTGATGATGGATTGGCGTTGAAAATGCCGTCCCCCTTACCCAGCAGGATATAGGCGTTGGTATTGTCACGGTCTAAGGCAATGAGATCCAGATTTCCGTCGCCATTGAGGTCGGCTGTCGAGATAAACGTCGGGAAAGTCCCCGCGCCGTAGTTTTGTGGACAGGGAGCCGTAACGCAAACAATGCCCCTCTCCTTATAGGAAAAGGCGCCGTTCTTATTGTTCAGGAAGATGTCAATGGAACCCGCTGTCTGTCCATAGGATGCCCTGTAATCGTCTAAACTATTCAATACGGCAAAATCAGGCCAGCCATCGTTGTTGAAGTCGCCGGCAACGACATAATTTGGATAATGTCCGGAGTTCATGATTGGTTGAGGCGAAGGAAAAGAAATCGCCCCAAACAGTGGAGCCGCTTCAACTGCAAAGATAAAAAACGCCAAAACAATGACTTTTAACCCTGATGATGGACATCTCATAAGTCACCTCTCTATCTTCGGTTCGGCTTATTATCGATGTTGTGCCCGCTCCGGGCATGGCTGTTATTTACATTTGTCATTTAAAAGGGGGTTGTCAATTCTTTGCTGGAATAAAACAGCTTTCCGCTTGAAGCGGAAAAACTCATTGGAGATGAGCTATAATTTATCCGGTTTGGCGTGATACCAAAAGACGCCAAGCCGTCCAAAGGGGTTGGAAGCGGCGTTTTCAAGATTGCCATACGGTATGATACGGATGCGTACCGCACAGAGGTGGTGAAACCCGCACCCTCATACAGTGCAGTGGGAAAGCGTTAATTTTGGTTGCGGTTCATCCCAACGGGTGTGGGGAACATCCAGTGGTCTGGTGCAAGGATTTCAACTGGGGTACAATTTGCACCCCAGTTGAATGGAAAAAGACCAACAAGAATTGGTCCGTACGGGAGACGACAACACCCCCGCTCGCAGGAAGGGCACCTGCTCATGTTTCAATCCACGCCTCCGTGCGGGAGGCGACCCGAATCATCCAGGCCGTAGACTCCCCGGACCCGGTTTCAATCCACGCCTCCGTGCGGGAGGCGACGCCCAGAGGTTCGAGCCGTCTCTTGACGTAGTGCTGGTTTCAATCCACGCCTCCGTGCGGGAGGCGACTGATGTAAACCGAGTATTTCGTGCTGGAGTAATCGTTTCAATCCACGCCTCCGTGCGGGAGGCGACGTCAAAAATCCGTCCACCATTGTTCATTCTGTGCTTGTTTCAATCCACGCCTCCGTGCGGGAGGCGACGTCTTTGTGGAGCCGGTTCGTGGTGGCCTTCAAGTTTCAATCCACGCCTCCGTGCGGGAGGCGACACGTCGATCCGGCCGCAAGCGCTTTATTTGCGCTGTTTCAATCCACGCCTCCGTGCGGGAGGCGACCCAGAGCACCCGGCGAAGTTCCTCCCGATACCGGTCGTTTCAATCCACGCCTCCGTGCGGGAGGCGACGCGGCG
>JACRBZ010000052.1 GCA_016219185.1 Deltaproteobacteria bacterium | reverse complement strand
TCCATTGCAAGCCAATATTCATTTTTTTGAACCCGTACTACCCTTTTCCATTTGTACAGCAGTCGTCAAAATAATGCTCGTAATTGTCATCCATCAAATAAGTTGAAACTTGGACCATCAGTTAGCGAGATCACGCTCAGGGACGAATAAAGATGGGTGGGAAAAAGATAGTGATACCCGGCGGTGGGGGCGGTGCATAGATGACCGGCGGTGGGACATAAACTCGTTCCCTGTAGCCATAAGGCTGATACACACGCCTGCCATGCACATACACATAGCGACCGTGGTCATACCTGCGTCCCCTGTGCTCGTAACGATCGTTGTCATAATATTGCATACGTTCATGGTCATCCCTGCCGAAGGCCGGAACCACGTCCATATTGCCGATCATTGCGGCGAAAACAAGCCCCATCATCATCTTGCCCGCTATGGATTTTGAATTCCATGTACTTGATGTTTTCATAAACACTCCATTCTTGGATCGATTCCAATCGCCTGCCTGGCGTCAATCTTGAGTTGAATAATATTATCGTTCAGTTCCTCTAGTGTTTTTCATATCTTGCTGTCCGGTAGTGTTTTCCATATTTTCCTGTCCGGAATATTGTATCGGCATTCTTCTTCTGATTATCCGACATACTGGCATAGAGCGCCTCGAAAGGCGGGATGAACTTCTTCAGTTGATCTAAATGTACTTCGGTAATTTGGCTGTGTAATTTCATATGCTCGACAGCATTCGTGGTCTTTGTGTTTTCAGCCCTATCCTTGGTAAGGGCGTCCATGTCTTTCGCATTTTCCCGCATCACCTGAGTAAGGTTACCCCATAATTCTTCCTGGGTCTCGGTGATCTTTAACGCGCCATGAAGCTGTTTGATGCGGGCTTCAGTATGGTCGGCAGCAGAGGATACAACAATTTCCGACGATTTCGTTTTGCCCGAGGATGCAAAAGAAAGACTTGCATTGGCTAAAAAGATAGTGAATAGAAACGCCACCGTCATAACAACGAGTGTAGCTGAAAAAGCAACCTGATAAACCTTTTGTTTCATGATCTGCCTCCTTATGAATTTGGTCGTTAGCGATTACAAACGCTAAGAGGTTATAAGCCAATTTATTTGTAGTTCCCGGAATACTTTTCCCGGGCGATTTATTTTTCAGATAACAGACAGGCAAGATTTTGCTCAATATCCTGAATGTAACTGCACATCCCGGATATTTATCTTTGGCCCGGAAGTGATGCGTTGAAGGTTGCCGGACGCTGAGGTCGCGTTTTGAAAATTCTAAACTTATTAGAGATGCACTCTCTGTGCCAGGTTTCCAACCCTCTGCGCCATGCCACCCATCATTCTGTTTTATTGGAATAAATAGTTAAAATTGCACTTGCGGGGCTGGCATTGACAGGCATATGAAAAGGGTCATATTTAACCGGTGGTCATATATGTCCTTTATTGTCTCTTTGGTGTGATGGGCGGCAAAAAATAAGGACGGAGAATTTATGGCCTTCGGATATCAAGTTTACGCGTTCAAACGCGCAAGATGCTGCGGTTGAGCCCAAGTAATCGGTAGGACATTCACGAGTGGAATGAAGAGAGGCATCAGCGCGGCGAGCACGAGGTGTGATGCAAGACCGACAAGCCAACGGCCTCATTAGAGTTACAGCCCAGCGGGCAGACAACGCGGCGGGGATAACCCATCAGCCCGCAATCACGCATCCTACAAAGGCTGTCGCGCGCCAAACGCGCGACAGCCGACGCGAAGCAATACCCCGTCCATATTCCCGATCATTGCGGCAAAAACAAGTCCCAGCATGATCTTACCCACATTAAATCCATAATTCAAAATACTTATTGATGTTTTCATAACGTCACTCCATTCTTGGATCGAATCCGAATCGCCTGCTTGGCGTCAATCTTTGTTGCATATGTTCGATCATTTCCTCCTGTGTTTTCCATGTCTCTCTGCCTTGAACATTGTATCGGTAATCTTCTTCTGCTTATCCGACATACTGGCATAGAGCGCCTCGAAAGGCGGGATGAACTTCTTCAGTTGATCTAAATGGGTTTCGGTAATTTGACTGTGTAATTTCATATGCTCGACAGCGTTCATGGTCTTAATGTTTTCAGCCCTGTCTTTGGCAAGGGCGTCCATTTCTCTTGCATTTTCCCGCATCACCTGAGTAAGGTTATTCCACAATTCTTCCTGGGCCCCGGTGATCTTTAGCGCGTCTCGAAGCTCTTTGATACGGGCTTCAGTATCGTCGACAGCAGTGGTTATCACAGCTACCGATGATTTATTTTTACCTGAGGCTGCAAAAGAAAGATTCGCATCAGCCAAAAAGATAGTGGATAGAAACGCCGCCATCACAACAACGCGTGCAACCTGATAAGTCTTTTCTTTCATGATCTGTCTCCTTTTGAATTTAGTCTTTAGCGTTTGCAAACGCTACGTGGTTATAAAACAATTTTTTTGTAGTTCCCGAAATACTTTTTCCGAGCGATCATTTTTTTCAGATAGGAATGGCAGGAGCCGAGGACTTGGCACCAAACTCAACATCACTTAAACGACTTGATCAACGCCTTAAACTGCGCTTGATGTGATTCGGCATGTGGTGTTACGGCCGGGATCTTGCGGTCGATGTCAAGCAACGCGTAGACGACCATCTGGGCTGCTCGCACCGAATACTCCACCGTAAAGACGACATCATCCGGAATTTCGACGAACTGGCTGATGAACGCAAGATTCTTCGAGCCGCGAGGCACCGGCAGCGGTCGATCTCCGCGCACGCGGGGCATGAACATGCTGGTGATGTAAGGCATTCTACAAGGAATGCAGTTGGCCGATTCAACGGTCTCCGGATCAAATCGCAGGTGACCGCAGAGTTCCCGAAGAATTTCCGCGCCGTTGCACTCGTCCATCGGCTTCGGAACGAAATTGCCGACCCGGTCCGGAAACAGCGCGTATCCCCAGAACACCTGCACATCGACAGGCTGGTTCAGAAAGTGCGGTTGATGGGCCAGCACAATGGACATCAGCCAATTCGAGTCCTTGAATGTCACCAGCCCGCCGGTACCCGGCTGATTCCCGCTGAATTGAATCATTTTGTCGAAAAATGCGGGTTTCTTCAGTGTGACGGTAAACGACTCCCAACAAGACTGCGCAATGCAGCTATTAAAGACTTTGGGCTTGCCAAACTGCGGCCGGCCCTGCGCCAGCTTTTCCCAGAGAGTCCAACCACCGCTATCCGCCTTGGTCAGCTTTCCGGGCGCGCTCGTCATTGAACCCAGGCTGGAAGCATCGGTCATGGAGCCATTTTGAATAAAGACAAAGTCATCGTCGTTAACGGCGATCACTTCGCTTTTGTCCCCCCGCAGGCAATGAATGCCGGTTACGATGTGCTTGCCGTCTTCGGTCTTGAGATCGAGGTCGGTCACTTTACAATTCGTGACCAAACGGACGCCCTGGGCTTCAAGCCAATTCTGCAAGGGTAGAACCAGGGAGTCGTATTGGTTGTAGATGGTTCGCTTGACGCCCGCAAGCGTTTCAATGCGTGAAGTTGGTACGGCGATATGTCAACCGGTGCACCAACCAGGGGTAGCCGTGGAAGGCGAACACGATCGGCTTGTCTTTGGTAAATAACGCATCGAAGTCCTGATCGCTCAGCCCGTGCGGATGTTCCGTATTGGGTTCCAGTTTCATCAAATCGACAACATTGATCACCCGGATTTTCAGATCCGGCAGATAGCCGCGGAAGATGGAAACAGCGGCCAGGGTCTCGAGCGTGGGCACATCACCGCAGCAGGCCATCACTACGTCCGGTTCAGCGCCTTGATCGCTGCCGGCCCATTGCCAGACGCCAATCCCTTGCTTGCAATGCGCCACCGCCGCATCCATGGTCAACCATTGGGGTGCCTGGTACTTGCCCGCGACAACGACATTGATGTAATGCCGACTCCTCAGGCAATGGTCCCAGACCGACAACAGACAGTTGGCATCCGGCGGAAGGTACACGCGCACGACTGCGGCTTTCTTGTTTACCACATGATCGAGGAAGCCGGGGTCTTGATGGGTAAAGCCGTTATGCGCCTGCTGCCAGACGTGGGAGGCGAGCAGATAATTCAGCGACGCAATTTCCCGCCGCCATGGCAATTCCGCGGTCACTTTCAGCCACTTGGCGTGCTGGTTGAGCATCGAATCGATGATATGAATAAATGCTTCATAACTATTGAACAGGCCGTGACGGCCCGTAAGAAGGTATCCCTCAAGCCAGCCTTCACACTGATGCTCGCTCAGCATTTCCATGATCCGGCCGTCGGTTGCAATAAACTCATCGTTTTCCTCCGTCCGGGCTTCCCACTGACGGTTGGTGGCCTCAAAAACAGCGTTCAACCGGTTGGAAAGCGTCTCATCGGGTCCGAAGATCCGGAAATTCCGTTGCTCCCGATTAAGCTTGATCACATCGCGCAGGAACTCTCCCAGGACGTGCGTGTCGGCAGCCTGAGCAGACCCTGGGGACGGCACATCCACCGCGTGGGTTCGAAAGTCGGGCATAATCAGATCACGCAGGAGCAGCCCGCCATTTGCGTGCGGATTGGCGCCCATCCGCCGCTCACCCTTCGGCGCAAGCTCGGCCAACTCCGGCATGAGTCGGCCATTTTCATCGAACAGTTCTTCCGCCTTGTAGCTCTTCATCCAGCTTTCAAGCTGCTTGAGATGCTCGGGATGCTCGGAATCCACCAGGAGCGGCACCTGGTGCGCCCGGAACGTGCCCTCTACTTGCAGGCCATCGACGGCTTTCGGTCCGGTCCAGCCTTTGGGTGACCTCAAGACGATCATCGGCCAGCGAGGCCGGGTAGGGTCGTTCTTGCTCCGTGCATGGCTTTGGATTTGTCGGATACTTTCGATGGCCTTTTCCAAAGTATCGGCCATGAGTTGATGCATCTCTTCCGGCTCGTTGCCTTCCACAAAGTAAGGCGCCCAGCCATAGCCGCGGAGCAACTGGTTCAATTCCTCATGTGTGATGCGGGCCAGCACGGTTGGGTTGGCAATTTTATAACCGTTGAGATGCAGAATCGGCAGCACGGCGCCATCGGTAATCGGGCTCAGAAACTTGTTGGAGTGCCATGCCGTGGCCAGCGGTCCTGTTTCCGCTTCCCCGTCACCGATAACACAGGCCACGACCAGTTCCGGATTGTCGAACACTGCTCCGAAGGCATGGCTTAGCGAATAACCCAGTTCGCCCCCCTCGTGAATCGACCCCGGACATTCCGGTGAGACATGGCTGGGAATCCCGCCGGGAAAGGAGAACTGGGTGAACAGTTTTTTCAGCCCGGCCTCATCCTGCGTGATGTTTGGGTATACCTCGCTGTAGGTACCTTCAAGATACGTGTTGCCTACGAGCGCGGGGCCGCCGTGACCGGGACCGGAAATGTATATCATATTCAGGTTATACCTCTTGATAACCCGGTTCAGATGCACATAAATGAAGTTCTGACCCGGCGTCGTCCCCCAATGCCCGAGAAGCGTCGGCTTCACGTGCGACAGTTTCAATGGTTCCCGAAGCAAAGGATTGTCATACAGGTAAATCTGGCCGATCGACAGATAGTTGGCGGCGCGCCAGTAAGCATCCATATTATTGAGCAGTTCCGGGGAAAGCGGTTTTGTCTTCATGGTTCAATTCTCCATTTTCAGTCAATGTCGAGAACGCGGCAAACCGTCTTGACAATCATCAGTTCTTCATCCGCGCGAATGACGAGGGCATCGAGCACAGGTGGGGGACTCCCTCCGGACTCCCACAAAAATACAATGGATCTTATCCTCCCAATTACCTTCATCACTTTCGGAACCGAATCGCCAATACCTTGTAGTCACCGAAGTTCGAACGCATCTCCGGACTTTCTATGCCGCTGCTGGTGAAGCAGTAGGCCCACGCATACGACGAACCCGACAACTCCGCAGACCAAACCCACTTGTCCTTTATATGAAAAGCAGGATGGACTTTATTGCTTGACGATGGGTTATACAAACTTTCCAGTTCTTGACGAGACGGCAATCGCCAATCACTGAAACCGCCTGCCCGAAGATTTTGTACATAGCTATTTGCTTGATCCCAGTTTGTATCCTGATCAGGCGCAGGCACCCACATAAACCCTGTTCGGGTATCCACGATCAACGCCTCTTTGGAAAACATGAAACGAACCGTCCATTGAGACGGAAGACTTACGGCCTGTTCCTCCGGGCCAGTTTGCAGCGTTGTTTTCTCGGAAAAGAAATCATCTAACTGCGCTGAGAGGACATACTGGGAATCAGGAAAGAGTTTTGCGAATCGAAAAACCCCATCCGCACCCGTTACCGTCTCAAACTGTTCATAGCCTTTCACCGGCTGAACCTGTTTGGCCACTATCTTGAGGTTGGCAAACGGTTGCCCTTTGCCGTCCACAACCTTACCTTCTAACCCGGTTTTTTTGCCACAACCAATAACGAACAGGCTGACCAATGCTAAACAAAACCAGAATTTAAGATCCTTCATTCATTGCCTTCCTTTTAATGCAAACATTAATAAACGAGGGAAAAGTAGAATATTATCCCTAAAACCTGCAATTGATTTTTAGATAGTACAATCCAAAGGCAAGGGGGGAACCACATGACAACTTTATCGTCCCCGAGAGCAGCAATAGAGATTATGCGATTCGTAACTGCGCAACCGATGCGCGGGCATCTCCTCCACTTATGTCCGGAACGATTCTTAGTTCCAGTGCCGTCACCCCGACGAGATCGACCGTGTAATCTTCAAACTCGCGCGTCATGCCCGGCGGACTGAAGTTATATTGCTGACGCACAATCTCCCGGTAAGATTGACCGGCATCCGGCGACCACCGCAACACGAACTCTTGCGTGCGCACCTGTTGATCTTCGAGAAACAACAGTTGAATACGCCTGACCCTCTGCGGATCATCAAAAAGAAGACGTATTGTCTGCTCCCCGGCTTGTGCCGCCCGCCAACCCGATCCGAAGCCGGGTATCAGCGCCGCCTCGATCGGGTGTTCCGAATCCTCGGACGTAAGTTCGACTTGCGCCAAACGTTGCAAATCAATCCAACTTTGATCGACGGGTGAGGCATTTTGAGGCTTCTGATTAATTATCCGCTTGCGCATTGGCTTTCCTTTTACACCTTTATATTTTCTGATTTTTTAAAAATCCGCGACGCACGTCTTTTATGGAATATCTCTGAATTTAATAAGTTACGATTTACATTTTACGTGCTGTTTATATTTGCTGTTGGCGTACGGCCGGCAGCGAGTTTGAGAAAGAAGGCAGCATTCCATCCGCCAACATCGGTTCCTGTCGAGAGCACTATTTCGCTGCAGGGTCGGATTTTTTATGCACCGGCCACGCAAAGCCCGAGAACGCGACAAACCGTTTTGGCGATCATCAGTTCTTCATCCGTTCGAATGACGCGGACCGTGGCATGACCGGCTGCCGCGGAAATCACGCCCGCATTGGCCACGTTTGACTTTTCTTCGAGTTCAATCCCCAGAAATCCCAGCCCATCGCAGATCCGACTGCGCACCGTGGGCGCATTTTCTCCGATGCCGCCGGCGAACACCAGCGTGTCCAGGCCGCCCAATGCCGCTGCGAATCCGCCGATCCATTTCTTGACCTGGTAGCAGAACAGCGCCACCGCTTCAGCCGCCCGAACATCCTGTGTTTCACGCGCGAGCAGGTCACTCATGTCGGAACTGGTCTCCGATATGCCGAGCAACCCGGACTGGAAATTGACCATCTCGTTGAATTGTTTCGCGCTCATTTTTTCAGTTCGCGCCAGATACCAAAGCAGACCGGGATCGAGATCGCCCGAGCGGGTACTCATCGGTACCCCGGCGGTCGGGGTTAAACTCATGCTGGTATCCACGGGTTTGCCGTCACGCACCGCCGCAAGGCTTGCGCCATTGCCGAGGTGGGCGAGGATGATTCGGCCTTGTGCCGCTTCCGGTCCGGCCAGACGGGTCAGTTCTCCCATCAAAAACGCATATGACAGCCCGTGGAACCCATACCGCCGCACGCCTTTGGCTTCGTAGCGGCGCGGGATCGGCAACAACCGGGCAACTCGCGGCAGGTCATGGTGAAAAGCCGTGTCGAAACATGCCACCTGAGGCAGATCTGGAAATCGGCGATGAAACGCTTCAGTCAACAAAATCTCCTCCGGCAGATGCTCGGGATCGAAGGGACTGAGTCGACGCAACTCCTCAACCATTTTCGCGGTGATGCGCTGCGGCCGGCTATACTTCGGTCCGCCATGAACCACGCGATGCCCCACCGCGGACAATCCATCACGCCCGCTGCGCTCCTCGATCCAATCCATCAGTACGCTCACCGCCACCGTATGATCCGGCGCCGTCACCGGCCGCGAGAAGTTGTCCGTCGGATTCACGCCTTTCACCCGAAAGGCTGCCTCCGGCAGTCCAATCCGCTCAATCCCTCCCTCCAAAATCCGTCGGAGCGGATCACCGATCTCGAACAGCGCGAACTTGATGCTCGACGAGCCGCCATTGATCGTCAGGATGCAGGGGTTAGCCGGTTTCATGGATGACGACTTTGCCATTGCCGCTTTCATCATTGTTTTTTCTTTTGTCGAGCGGGTCATCGCTGCCACAGGATTCGTGCATCTTCCAGCGGAATCGTAACACCGTCGAAGTAAGGAATCACGCGCGCCGTATAGTCCGCGGGCGGGCGGGCCGCTGACACAGCCGCGCTGTAAACGGCAGCGCGCGACGCGTCGGACGGTTGGCGAAGACGCTTCATCTCCAGCCGCACCGGTGCTTCGCCGTTCATTCCCTCGGCATAAAGCTCCACCCGCAACGCCTCCGGATCGAGATCATGGAGATGGACCTGAACCTCGTACTTATGCTGCAAGTCTTTAGTCTCCACCTTCACTTCGCCGAAGCGGAGCAGTGCCCATTTCTGTTCCAGACGATGTTGCCAATCGACCATTTGCCTGCCGGATGCCCCATTATCGGCATTGCGCAAATGGTAGGCTGCAGCAGCCGGAAGATAGTAATTCTCGGTGTATTCGCGTACCGTGCGGTTGGCGGAGAAGCGCGGTGTCAACCGTGCCATGCTTTCCCGCATCCGCTTGATCCATGCGGCAGGGACGTTGTTCTCGTCCCGGGTATAAAACTCAGCTATCACCTCCAGCTCAAGCAGATCGTAGAGCGCGTCGGCTTCAACAGCATCCCAGGCGGGATCATCGCCATGCTCCAGGCCGTCCCCCAAAGCCCACCCCACTTCAGGAGAGTATGCTTCCGCCCACCAACCGTCCAATTCCGAGAGATTGATACCTCCATTGACGAGCACTTTCATGCCGCTTGTTCCGCTCGCCTCCCAGGGTCGCCGTGGCGTGTTGATCCAGACATCCACCCCCTGCACCAGGTGCTCGGATAACAGCATGTCATAGTCGGCCAAAAAGACGATATGGGGCCGGACCTCTGGCTGGCGAATGAAATTTATCCATTCATGGATCAGGTCCTTCCCAGCCTGGTCCTCCGGATGGGCTTTGCCGGCGATGATGAGTTGCACCGGGCGCTCGGGATTGGTTAGCAGACGAAGCAGCCTTTCCGGGTCGTGCAGCAGCAGGTTCGGCCTCTTGTAGGTCGCAAAGCGTCGCGCAAAGCCAAGTGTCAACGCGTTGGGATCGAATAGATGTTTGGCCCCGTCAACCGCCTCGGAAGATGCACCGGAGGCGGCCAAATCCCTGGACAATCGCCCGCGGGCGTATTCAACAAGAGACTTGGTGGCAGCGGTGCGAAATTGCCAGAGGCTGGCGTCGGAGACGCCGCGAATATCCTTTTCCATGGTTTCCGTCGTTCCCAGCCAGCGGTCTTTCTCACAGGCATTCGTCCAAAGATCGTCGGCTTCCGCCGAGTCCCAGCTTGGCATGTGAACGCCGTTGGTCACGTGTCCGACAGGCACTTCATCCGCCGGCCAGTGCGGGAAAAGCGGCTCAAAGAGTTGCCGGCTGACTTTCCCATGCAAGCAACTCACGCCATTCACCGCCCCGCTTCCCCGGATTGCCAGATAAGCCATGTTGAAACTTTCAGACGCATCGTTCGGGTTCTGTCGGCCCAGGGCCAGCAGATTATGAAGTGTTATACCGAGCTTCTGCTCGGCATAACCGCCCAGGTATTGTTCGATAAGGGCCGGTGCGAAACGGTCAAAACCGGCGGCCACTGCCGTGTGGGTGGTAAAGAGGTTTCCCGCGCGCGTGACAGCCAACGCAACTTCGAAGGGCTGCGCGGTCTCCTGCATGTAACTGCGGACGCGTTCCAACACGGCAAAGGCCGCATGTCCTTCATTCAGATGACAGACTTCCGGCTGGATGCCGAGCGCACCCAACAGTCGCCATCCACCAATCCCGAGGAGCAGTTCCTGCTTGAGACGAAGCTCCGGTCCGCCACCATACAGCTCGCTGGTGATCCCTCGATGCGCGGGGAAGTTCGCTGCGTCATTGCTGTCCAGCAGGTAAAGTTTCACTCTGCCGACCTGGACCTGCCAAGCCCGCAACCAGACCGAATAACCCGGCAGGGTGATTTCCAGCCGCAACCACTCCCCGTTTGCTTGACGCAAAGGCGTGATCGGCAACTGCCCGGGATCGTTATACGGAAAGAGGGCCTGTTGAGCTCCATCCTTGTCGATTACCTGACGAAAATAGCCTTGCTGGTACAGCAGCCCCACGCCGACCACCGGCACGCCAAGATCGCTGTTGGCTTTAAGCTGATCACCGGCAACATTGCCCAGCCCGCCCGAGTAAATTGGCAAAGCTTCGCTCAACATAAATTCCATGCTGAAATATGCGGCGCAGGTCAGGGGACCCTGCGAATGATTCTGCTGAAACCACGCGGGCATCTCCAACGCTTGCCGCCTGGTCTGAACCAGGCCATCAACCTTTTTGCGAAAAACGGGATCGGCCAGCACACGTTCGATCTGATCGCGCGAGACCGTCTGCAGGACAACCCAGGGATTTTGCGTAATTTCCCACAGTTCGGAATCAAGCCGTCGCCACACGTCATCGGTTGCATGATTCCACGACCAGCGCATATCCAGTGCCAGCTCCGCCAGGGAATCGAAGCCCTCGACTTCCGTGGGAAGAAGGCTGTATATCGGGTGGCTGACACGTGTTTGTTTGCTCATTATTTCTCCTCCGAATTTATTCTGGATTGAATCTTCAAATGCATCCGTCAGGGTTCTTCCTTTCTCCGCCACGTCTCGACTTCGACAAATATGCGTTGAACCAGCGGGTAGGCTTGTTTGATCGCCTTGTCCAATCCTGCCACGGTCACCTCAACCGCTGTTGCCAGGATCGGGTCTACGAAATCGACGCTGATGTTCACGAGAATAAAGTCAGGCCCCATGTGCATGGTCAATATTTCATTGACTTGCTTGATTTCTTTGTACCCACAGGCGATTTCCCGTATCCCCTGGATTACTTCTTTATTGGCACTCTCTCCGATCAACAGGCTTTTTGTTTCGGATGCAAGCAAAATGGCGGTTCCCGCCAATATCAGCCCAATGATGACGGCCGCGACGGCGTCATAAACAGGACTGCCGGTAATTTGGGTGAGAAGAATTCCAATAAATGCGACGAATAGACCGATGATTGCGGCGGAGTCCTCTAACAGCACGATAAATATGGATGGATCTTTTCCTCTATGAATGGCCTGAAAATAGCCCCATACGCCTTTTGATTTGTCGAATTCCTTCAGAGCGATATACCAACTGGTTCCTTCGAAAACCAGGGCCAGACCGATAACGCCGTAGTTGATGTAAGAAGGCTTTACCGGCACCGGCGAAACAAGTTGAGCTATCCCCTTGTACATGGATAGTCCCGCGCCACCGGCAAAAAGTACGATGGCGACAACAAAACTCCAGAAGTAAATTTCCTTGCCATGACCGAAAGGGAATTCATTGTCGGCCGGCATTTTTGCCCGCTGCAATCCATACAGCAGCAGAATTTCGTTACCGGTGTCGGCACCCGAGTGAATCGCTTCCGACAGCATGGCCGAGCTTCCGGTCATCAAGGCCGCAACAACCTTGGTCATCGCTATCAGGCTATTTCCGGCCAGGGCCGCGTAGATAACCTTTGGGGAAGACGCCGTCATGTGTTAGGTCCCAAGTATAAGAAACATCATGCCTCAAATCCCGGGTGTTTATCACCGGTCAATCTACCGGATTTGAGCTCCAGTTCTGCAATGACCTGTGCGCCAAGCAGCAGGATAACGGCGACGACCTCGATACTGAGAAGTGTCACCACGGTTATGGCGATGGAACCATAAATTACATTCACGATGGATATGGCCGCGTAATACCAGATCAGCACCCGGCGGGTGATTTCCCATAAAACCGTTGCGGTTATTCCGCCGATGAGCGCGTGACGAAACCTGACACGCGCCACGGGCATCACCAGATAGATGGATGTGAGCATCAGCACCTCGCCAACTATCCCCAGGACGTACAGCGCAGCCCCGGTAGCGCCGCCAAGGTTTAAACTCCAGCCGAGAATTGTTAAATGCCTGCTTTCCAGTGTTTCGATGGCACCCACAATAAACGACACCAGCCCGATCCCGAGACCCATTACGATGATATACACATAGGGAATAATTGCGGAGATGAGAAAGAATCGGCGATGAATTCGATCCCGCTGAAAAAAGATAACCGACATGGCGTTTTCAAGCATCGAAAATGCCAGGGAACTAAAGAACAGCATGTCAAGAAAGCCGATGATACCGACCACATTACGGTGCTCAAGGAATGCCCGCACCTGTTCGGTCAAAGTTGCCGCATAGCCGGGGATCATCATTCCCAGATACGTTGACAATGTGTGAATCAACTGCTGTTCTTCCATAAAATGCGTCAGCACAATGGGCACGAGAATTGACAGGGGCACAATGGACAACAGGGTATAATAAGCGACAGCTCCGGCCAACAAAAGCCCCTGGTTGCGCCTGAAACCGCGCACGATGCAAATCAGAAAGCCGAAGAAACGGCCTGTCAATCGATATGTCTTTTGTCGCCTGTTCATGCCTTTCAACCATCTTGGCGGTTTTTTCCTCTGCCTGCCTACGTAAATGACCGCCAACTTGGAATTTCTCCCAACGCTATCGATGCATCAGCCCCAGGACACCGACAGCAATCAAATACACAGCCACAAAATAACTTAAAAACCTGGGGACAATCAAAATTAGTATGCCTATCAAGATGGAGAGTACTGGTTGAATGGCAATATGGGCTAAATTGATATTCATTGAGAAGCCTCCTTTGTTTAACCATATGTGTGTTTGTGAGGATTACACTTATTTCAATGCAAACCATATTTCTAAAAATGCAAAATGGCTATAACGGTACGGGTTTAAAAAATATAGCGTTCATTTTAGAGTTGCACTCTTTGTGCCAAATTTCCAACACTCATTGTCACATCATTCATCATTCTGATTTTATGAAACAATTACTTATAACAGCATTTACAGGCTGTCATTGACGGCTCTGTATATAGGGTCATATTTAACCAGTGGTCATATATGACATCCGTCATTCCCCAAACCTGCGAATGAACCAGACTTTCACCAACTGTGTCAGAATCGCATAGCTCAGCAGCATGATTGCCAGATACAGCCAGTACAGCGGCGGGAGCGGGACAAACCCGAGCGTGTCCGCAAGGGGGGAAACCGTCAGCCAGGCGCCGACCGCCACGATGATTACGGAAGTGAGGATAAGCGGCCAACTGGCCCGGCTTTGGATAAACGGGATCTTGTTGGTGCGAATGACATGGATGATTAACGTCTGGGTGAAGAGCGACTCAACGAACCAGCCGGTGTGGAACAGGGCCGGATTGTGCCAGCAGTCGAAAACGTACAGCATCATGAAGAACGTCATGTAATCGAATATCGAGCTGATAGGCCCGATAAACAGAATAAAACGCATGAGCTTGTCAATCGACCACTGGCGCGGCTTGACCAGCCAGTCAGCATCCACATCGTCGGTGGGGATGGTGGTCTGCGAGAAGTCGTACAGCAGATTATTGGTCAGCAGTTGGATCGGCAGCATCGGAAGGAATGGCAGGAATGCGCTGGCTCCCACGACACTGAACATGTTGCCGAAGTTCGAGCTGGCCGCCATCTTGATGTACTTGATAATGTTGCCGAACACCCGCCGGCCTTCCATCACGCCCTGCTCCAGTACCATCAGACTGTTTTCCAGCAGGATGATATCTGATGACTCCTTGGCAATGTCCACCGCGCTGTCCACAGAGATGCCCACATCTGCTGCCTTCAAGGCCGGGGCGTCATTGATGCCGTCACCCATGAACCCCAATACGTGGCCCTTACTCTGGAGCGCACGGATAATGTGTTCCTTGTGAGCCGGGGCCAGTCTGGCAAAGACGCTGGTCGTACCGGCGGCTTCGGCCAATTCCGTTTCGCTCATCGCCTCGATTTGGGAGCCGAGCAAGAGATGCTCCACCGGCATGCCCACTTTTTTGCAGATATAGGCGGTGATGATCTCATTGTCGCCGGTCAGGACCTTGACGTCCACGTTCAGGCTGTGAAGCCGCTTCAAGGCCTCTGCGGCCGTATCCTTGGGCGGATCGAGAAAGGCCAGAAAACCCAGCAGGATCAGTTCCGACTCATCCTTGACCGCATAAACCGGCTCATCGGAGGAGCCCGGCATTTCCTTATACGCCAGGGCGATCACCCGGAAACCCTGACCGTTCAGCTCGTCCGCTATCTGCCGTCTTTTGGCGTCGTGTTCGGGCTGAACGGCAAGCAGCTTCCCAAGAAGTTCCACCCGGGTGCACTGGCTCAACACCTCATCCACCGCGCCTTTACAGATCAGCGTGTTCAACCCGGTTTCATCTTCCACGATCACCGACATCCGGCGCCGCACAAAGTCAAAGGGGATCTCATCAATCTTGCGGTACTTTTCTTTGGCTTTCAGGTGCTCTTCAAGTTCCTCATGATCGAGGATCGCTTCATCGAGCAGATTCTTCAGCCCGGTATGATGGTAGCTGTTCAGGTAGCCATAATGCAGCACCTTCTCGCTGGGATCGCCGTGCACGTCCAGATGCTTTTCGAGCACGATTTTGCCCTGGGTAAGCGTGCCGGTCTTGTCCGTGCACAGCACATCCATCGCCCCGAAATTCTGGATGGCGTTCAGGCGCTTGACGATCACTTTCTTGCGCGCCATTGCCAGGGCGCCTTTGGACAGGTTGACGGTCACGATCATGGGCAGCATCTCGGGGGTCAGCCCGACTGCCACTGCCATGGCAAACATGAAAGCTTCCAGCCAGTTGTGCTTGCTCAGTCCGTTGATCAGGAAAACAGCCGGAACCATTACAGCGATAAAGCGGATCATCAGCCAGGTGAATTTGTTCACACCCTTGTCGAAGCTGGTGAGCTGGCGCTGTCCGACAATACTGGCTGCCAGCGATCCAAAGAAGGTACGGTCTCCTGTATGGATGACCACTGCCGTCGCGGAGCCACTCTCCACGTTGGAGCCCAGAAAGCAGAGGTTGGGCAGATCGAGCGGATTTTGAATGTCCGCCGACGCCGGGACTGCTTTCTTCTCCACAGGCAGGGCTTCGCCGGTGAGGGCCGCCTGATTCAGAAACAGGTCTTTGGCGGAAAGCACCCGTACATCAGCCGGTACCATATCACCGGCTGCCAGCCGAACGATATCTCCGGGCACCAGCAACTTGAGCGATACTTCTTCTTCCTTACCGCCCCGCACCACCGTCGCCGTGTTACTGACCATCGCCTCGAGCTTTTCGGCCGCGTTATCAGCGCGCATCTCCTGGAAGAAACGCAACACCACGCCCAAAACCACCATCACAAAAATGACCGCCATCGCCCGCAGGTCACCGGTTAGATAGGAAAGCAAACCCAGTGCCAGGAGCAGGAGGACCAATGGGTTCTTGATGTTGACCAAAAGGCGCATCAGCGCTGATTGCCGCTTCTCACGGGCAATCTCGTTCGTCCCGACCTGCTTCAGGCGAGAATCGGCTTCAGCCGCGCTCAGCCCGTCCAATTCCGATCCAAGCTCCTTTAGTACGGTATCGGTATCGGCATGCGCCTTTTCCAGTAATTGTTCGGAATTCTGCGCCCCGTTCCCGCCGGCGAGGTTGTCTGGACGTTGAGATGCGTTTACTGCCTTTTTTGGGATTTCCATCCATGCCTCTTTCTATGTGTTCGCCTTCTCAGCGGTTCCGCAATAGCTTTATATGTTCGGTACACCCATATCCGTTTCGCCTTGTCTTAAATCCTCTCTGGCTTGTTTTGCCAACTTCTCATAATCGATTCGTATTTTGTCGAGTTCCTTCTCGTCTAATTCTTCTAAATCCAACAGCGCATTATGCGCTCCTTCTATAACGCGAATCAATTCGTCCAATTTTACCTGTAAGGCCGCGGAGTCCCTGTTCTGTGTATTTTGGATCAGGAACACCATCAGAAAAGTCACAACAGTAGTTCCGGTGTTTATAACCAGTTGCCAGGTATCACTGAATTTGAAGATCGGACCTGTGATTATCCAGATAATGATTGTCGATACAGCAATCATAAAGGCAATCGGCTGCCCTGTTTTCCGTGCAATCAATTTTGCAAAGCGGGTAAACCAAGAAGTAGATTTAGTAGGCCTCATAATTCTTCTCTTCCTATCGTAGATAAAAACGCCTTTTTGTTTTTTGGATAATTATTCAATAGTTACCATACTTGCCGAGAGCACGGTTTTTCATCAGTACCGGCGCCACCAGATAGGCGGAACCGGCAAAGCGACCTTATGCCTTAAGGAATGCCAGCAGGTCTGCGTTGAGCTGATCTTTGTGCGTGTCCGCGAGGCCGTGAGGTGCACCCGCGTAGATCTTCAGGGTCGCGTTTCTGACCAGCTTCGATGATCGGAGCGCCGAAGCGCCGATCGGCACGATCTGATCGTCATCACCGTGAATAATCAGCGTCGGCACGTCAAACTTCTTGAGATCTTCGGTGAAATCCGTCTCTGAAAATGCCTTGATGCAGTCGAAGGTGTTCTTGTGACCGGCATGCATCCCCTGGTGCCAGAACGACTCGATCATCCCCTGCGAGACCTTGGCGCCGGGCCTGTTGGCCCCGAAAAAAGGTCCGCCGGCGAGATCCTTGTAGAACTGCGAACGATCGGCAATGGAACCGAGTCGTATCCCGTCAAACACCTCAATCGGCAAGCCGCCGGAATTGGCCTCCGTTTTCAACATCAGCGGTGGTACGGCGGCGATCAGCGCGGCCTTGGCCACCCGTTTCGTACCGTGACGGCCGATATAGCGGGCAACTTCGCCGCCGCCCGCGGAGAAACCGATCAGGACGGCGCCCCTCAGGTCGAGCTTTTCGATGAGTTCCGAGAGATCGTCGGCATAGGTATCCATATCGTTGCCACTCCAGGGCTGGCTCGACCGCCCATGGCCGCGACGGTCATGGGCGATGCAGCGATAGCCGTTGGAGGCCAGGAACACCATCTGGGCCTCCCAGCTATCCGCACTGAGGGGCCACCCGTGACTGAACACCACGGGCTGTCCCGTACCCCAGTCCTTGTAATAAATCTGCGTACCGTCTTTCGTCGTAATCGTGCTCATTGTTTATCTCCTTTTTTATCGGCGAAGTTCATCGACCTCTCCTGTCCGTCCAACAATAATTATACAACCCGTATAAAACGCCATATGCCTTATTCAAGGCCATGCCCAAAGACAGCCCAATGGTCTTTCCCATCCGCATGGAAATGTTTTTGATATAGAAATCCACGAGAATGTATATCATCCATGCGATCCCGGAGCGTCGGCATGATTCTTGAACCAGGTGTTTTGTAATGTCTATTTCTCTTCCTGCGCCGAAGGTTTGGATGGCGCTGGCTGCGGCTGCGGCTCCACCGGTGGGAGTGTTGCCGGTGGAGCCGTCACCTGTGGCAATTGTACCTGCGGAGACGCCGCAGGCTGTGGTGTTGAACTCAACGGAGCAAAGCGCCGGTCGATTCTGCCTGTTTCCGCCTTCACCCGTTCAATCATTTTCGCAAAGGCCTCTTCCAACGACTTCTCCATGACAACCACCTGCCCCTGCGTCATGATCAGCCGCTTCAGTTCTGGAATCTTCAAGCTCGTCGACGACTTCAGGTAAACAGGTTGAATGTAGATGAGCATCTTTCCAATTGGAAATATGATCATATTGCCCCGCGCAACCTGAGAGCCAAGCTGGTCCCACAAGGTGAGCTGCTGCGAAATCATGGCATCCTGATTGATAAGGGAGTTGATCTGTTCCGGTCCGTAGACCAGATCTCCCTTCGGGAAGCTGTAGACAACCAATTTGCCGTAGTTCGATCTGTCGGATCCCGCAAGAGCTATCGCCCTTAAATTGGCCCGGCCCTTCGGCGTAACCGGAGAAACCAGCACAAAATCAAAGTGATTGGGTTCGATCATGTCGAGAGTGAGGTAATACGATCGGGTAGAACGTTGTTTTTCTGAGATGAGCCCTGGCACTCCCACATCCCAGATATCCTCCTGCTGATAAAAGACCTCCGGATCCTTTTGATGATATTTTGCATGGATGAACATCTGGATGTCGAAAATTTCCTGCGGATATCGAACCTGGGATCGGATCTCCGGGGGCATCTGGCTTTCATTTTTAAAAAATCCGGGATACATCCGTCGATAAGCATTAATGACCGGGTCCATGGTGTCAAAAATGTAATAATCAACTTTTCCGTTATATGCATTAACCACGATCTTGACT
This sequence comes from Deltaproteobacteria bacterium, assembly GCA_016219185.1. Taxonomy (GTDB): domain Bacteria; phylum Desulfobacterota; class Desulfobacteria; order Desulfobacterales; family Desulfatirhabdiaceae; genus RAAP-1. The sequence continues at coordinate 28,349 of JACRBZ010000052.1, read as the reverse complement.
GAATTTCGAATATAATTAATCCGATCGGCGCCTGAGCCAAAAGAAGCCGAATCAGGATAGTATCGAGACGTCGTATACGCATCCTGAATCCAATATAAATTGCTCCCCGTAATGACTGCATAGGGATCACGGTCCAGTGAAATATAAGGAGTCAGTGTTCGAATGCGCTCCTGTATGTTGCGCCGGAAAAGAATTTTACTTTTTTTGTTGGTTTTTGTTGTAAATAATATATCCGAATCCTTCATGAAGTGGGCAAACATCAACTTTCTGAAAGCGGAATTGATAGACACACCTTCCGAGCCATCGTAGTTATCCGTTACATTGGAGTCTCCCCTGGGATAACCGAACTCTCCCGCATCGTTCGGAACGATCACATAAGGGTAGTTCTCCAACATACCGAAATAAACCGCCGGTTGCTCGACTTTGAATCCAAAGTCCGATTCGAGCGGGATCCCCTTGAGAAACCAGGTCATCGGCTCGTCACCGCCCTGGCCGGCGGGAGTCATCACCGCTCCATATCCATGCGTGTACACCAGATGGTCGTTCACCCAATTGCGGGCCCCCTTGGGCAGTTCGGCGGTGTTCATCTCCCGGACAGCCAGAAAAACCTGCTGATTGTAATCATTGACGTTGTAGTGGCTGACATCGACTCGAGTGAAATTATAATATGTGCGGAGCGACTGCAATTGCTGGTAAACATCGTTCAGGAGCTCTCCATCCCAAACGGGTATGTTCCGGAAAATTCCCTGAACCTTCTTCTCGTCGATGTCTTCGGTAGTCACTACGGGAGAGACTTCACGCATCTCGACATTCTTCAAATTGTATGCGGACAATGTGGCTTCTATGTTATTAAGCATATAGGGCGTTTGTTTGGATATCGCATTGGGATTGACCCAGTAATCATTCACTGATTTGGGAAGGATCTCGGAATAACGCGCTCCCAATGCAAAAGAAAATAGAACCGCTGAAGCGATAAGCGTCTTGACCCCTTTTCCATTCAGTACAAAATGAACAACTGAAATCGCCATAATGGCCAGCAGAAGGATGCAGGCATACATCAGAGGGAGGATCACACGCATCTCGGCATATCCGGGTCCCGAGAAAAGCGGCTCATAAATTGATGTATAAAGCAGCTCATAGCGCTGCAAGAAGAAATTCCATATTTCTATGGCGAAAACGGATAAGACCAGGAAGCATACGTGGACTTTTGCTCCCTTTTGGAGGCCCAGTTCCTGTGCCTTGAGTAAACGGTGCTCCAACCAATATAGAAAAAGAACGCAGAGCAACAAAATGGCAAATGAGATAAATATTCGGCTTTGAAGCAATGAATAAATCGGAAATGAAAAAAGGTAGTAACTGATGTCCTTCCCGTATACGGGATCCGTAATGGAGGCTTTAGGCCCGAAAACATACAGAAGAAAGGCTTCCCAACGTGCGAACATCGGAAACGCAATCAAGACGGCCAGGAGCAGGGAAAGAGGCGTATAAACGCGCATGGATCCGGTGCGGAACATCTGCAGAACCTTCCGGTAGGCCTCTCTTGACTGCGTCTTCGAATCCTCCGGGGGTGGACTGCCGGTGCCCAGATACCGCGATGCGATCCAGAAGTTGAAAAAGAAGATGCTGAAAAATAAACCGGTTACTCCCAGGAACACCAGGTAACGGTAGAGCAGCCGCTGCGTGAAATAGAATGCATACCCCAGGGAGTCAAACCACCAGTAGTCCACCAGATAGTCGATGGTCAGGAAGCTGCCAACCAGAAACAGAACACCAAGTAAGAAAAATGCACAGACAACCATCACTGATTTTCGTCCCATCCAGCTCATCCTGCCCTCCTATCGATCCATCTGCGTCGGAGCGTCTGAAGCAGCCCCTCGCTGCATTCATGTGTTGCCTAACAGCAGCAATCGAATTTAATAATTAGTCTATTCTCAGTATGTTTTGATTGGTTTATTGGATTCATTCCGATAGCAACATCCTCATCGGTTTTCGCCTCACACGTCATTAACCTCGTCGGTGTTTTCACGCCTCTTATTTTGCAGAGATTGGCGGATCGAATCGCTAAGCTCCTTAAACTGATAAGGCTTTTTCAAAAATGCCTGTGGCCACTCGGTATGGTCACCGGCAATGACATGTTCCTTGTCGTATCCGCTGGTAAGGACAAACGGAATGCCTGGCGACAGGCCGCGAAGGGCTGCCAATGTCTCCCAGCCGTCCATGCGCGGCATGGTCAAATCGCAAACAACGCAGCGGATCTCATCCAAATGCTGGCGGAACACCTCCACGGCCTCGATGCCATCTCTGGCTTCAAGCACCGTAAAGCCCATGCGCTTGAGCATCGTCTTGATCATGCTGCGCACGTGATCCTCGGCTTCAACCAGCAGCGCCGTACCGCCCTCTTCCATCTCCGCGGTTTGAGCCACTTTGTCCGGATGGCGGGGAACTTCTTCAACCGATACCGGGAAAATAACGCGAAAGATACTGCCGCGGCCCGGTTCGCTCTCCACGGCAACAGCCCCGTGATGTGCCCGCACAATCCCGAGAACCACGGACAAGCCCAGACCGCGGCCGGTGAACTTGGTGGAGAAAAAAGGGTCGAAGATCTTCTCGAAATCCTTTTCCGCGATACCGCAGCCCGCATCCGCCACTTCCAGGCAGGCATAGACAGGGTCCCGGGGCTGCCAGTCGATGGGAAAGCGTTTTAAGGCGAGAATAGTCGCCTGTGAAACTGTTTTGACTGTCAGGTCAATGCAGCCTCTATTCTCGTCAGCGGACTCCCAGGCATTGGCGACCAGGTTGTTCAGAACCTGCATTATCTGGCCTGCATTCGCACGGATGACCAAACCGATTGAGGAGAAATCGGCATTAAGGAGGGTGCCTTTCGGGGCCGTGTTCCGAAGCAGAGGCAGGATTTGGCGGCAGGCCTCGGACAGGTCTATGGGTTCATGCTTGCCGGGCTTTTGTCCAAGATAGGTCAGCATCAGATCACCCACCTCCGCTGCTTTTCGGGCCGCTTGCATGGCAGAGGCCAGGTTTTCAATCGGATTTACACCCAGCGGCAGGCCATCCATGGCCATTTCGAGGTTTCCCATCACTGCATGGAGCTGGTTGTTGAAATGGTGGGCAATGGCCCCGGCCATGCGGCCAAGGCTTTCCGCCTTCTGAAGTTGCTGGTTCTGGGCCTCAAGTTTTGCCTTTTGTGCTTCAGAACGCTTATAATCGGTGATATCGCGGATCGCGATGATGCACCTGCCCGGATACAGTGGCCGGCAGTGAGCTTCGACGACGACCCGCGTACCGTCCTTACGCAACATGTCGTGTTCGGTCACCGACTCCACTTCCCGTTGAATATTCGCTGTCACGCGATCGATGTCTTCGGGGGCAATCAGGGTGGCAATCTCCATCCCCCTCATATCAGCCCACATGTAGCCCAAAATCCGGGCAAACTGCTCGTTACAGTCCACAATCCGCCCAGCTTCGATTTCGATGATTCCTTCAAAGGTCGCGGCCGCGAACGTTGCCAACCGTGCCTGGCTCTCGCGCAGGCGCTGTTCGGTGGCGTGCCTGTATAATGCCATTTCAATCTGCGTATGCAGTTCGCGATCATCGAACGGCTTCAGGATGTATCCGAACGCTTCCGCCAGCTTCGCGCGCTGGATCGTGGCCTTATCGGAATGCGCCGTCAGAAAAATCACTGGCACCTGGCACTCCTGCCGGATTACGTCCGCTGCCGCGATGCCGTCCATGGCCCCGGCCAGGCGGATGTCCATCAGCACCAACGACGGCCGCTGCCGGCGGGCTATCTCGATCGCTTCTTCCCCGGTGCCGGTCGTTCCGGCAACTTCATAGCCCAGTTTCCGGAGCTTGTTGGCAATGTCCGCGGAAACGATGGCTTCGTCTTCAACGATCAGTATGGAGGGATTACTCATGGTGAAACTCCTTATACATTAAAAATGAACTGGAACTCGGTGCCGGGACCGGGACCAAGTTCCACCGTGCCGCGCATCTGGCTGGCCAGCATTTGCACGAGGCGCAGGCCGAGAGAGCTGAATTGCCGCCACTCCAAACCCGCCGGCAGGCCGACACCGTTGTCGCTCACCCGCAGGCAGGCGACTCCGGTGGCGGGATCGTGTTCCAGCGCCACGGTGACTTCGCCTCCGCTGCCGCTGGAGAAGGCGTGTTTGAAGATGTTACTGACCAGTTCGTTTAGGATCAACCCGCAATGCACCGCAGCCTCGATCGGCAGCATTAATGGTGCAAATGACAGGTTTAAACGCACCTTATCGGCTCCCGAGCCGTGTGCCCGCCAGAGATACTGCATTAAGCTTGCGGCATAATCAGCAAAATCCAACCGCTCCAGATCGTCCGTCTGATGTAGCATTTCGTGCACCAGCGTCATCGTTTGTACCCGGTCTCGCACATTTCCGAGTGCCTCCCGCAACCGCTCGTCGGCTTGGCTATCAGCCTGTAAACTGATCAGGCTGGAGATGACCTGGAGGTTGTTCTTGACCCGATGATGGACTTCCTTCAACAGCACCTCTTTCTCCGACAGCAAGACCCGAAGCGCTTTTTCAGATTCCTGCAAGGATGCCTCTGCCCATTTGCGCTCGGTAATGTCGTGGATAATGGAATAGAGAATCTTCTTTCCGACGACCTCAATCATGTTGCTGAACACCTCCACATCCCGGATGGAATCGTCCGCCCTTCGGTGGCGAAATTCAAAACTGACGGACTCGGTCGATACGACTTTCTCCATTTCGGCCTTCACAGCCTCGGGAGGCATCGTGTTGATCTGTTGAATGCGCATCTGCTTGAGTTCCTCGATCGGCCACCCATAAAACTTCGCTGCCGCTTCATTTGCGTCAATGATGATCCCTGTCTCCGGATCAATGACCAATTTGATCGCGGCGTGGCTTTTAAACAACTTCCGGAACCGTTCTTCGCTCTCCCGTAGCGCATCCTCTGCCCGTTTGTGCTCAGAAATATCGCTCATCACGATCAAACTTACGGGTGCGCCGTCGGCATCCTGCGCGGCAATCGCCGTCAGATGCGCCCAGAATGACGTTCCGTCATTTTTAACCATTCGCAGTTCAAATACCTGCGGTTCGCTGGTTTGTCTTGAGCTATCCTGTACTGAGCCCTGCAAGAGTGCCGAATGGATTCTGGGAGTGCTTTTTGCGGTGCAGGTAGTAGATGTCCTGGTCTTCCTTGTGGATGAACCGGAAGATGGGCTGCTTGACCAGCGTGCCCCGGACAACGCCCAGAAGCGTGGCTGCAGTGAGGTTGGCTTCCAGGATCAGCCCCTCTGCGCTGATAGTGAAATAACCCACCGGCACAAGGTTGTAAAGGTCAAAATATCGTGCCCGGATAATGTCCAGTTCCGCCTGCGCTATGCGCAGTTCCTCGTTTTGCAACTCCAATTCAATCTGATGAACGCGCAGTTCGTGGAGCATCTGCCGGGTTTCTTCCAGAGACAGAACATCAATGTTTTCCGGCAACAGGGCCGCTTTATCCCGGACCATCTCTTCGGCCTGCCTACGCATAGACTGTCCTCCTGAGCATTGGCAATGGGGGGAGCTTATTGGGGGGGGGCACCGGGTCCGATCTCCTTGTTTTCATTGGGAGCTTCCTTCGATTGACCCAATTTTGATTCTCTCGTTCGTTCCGTTGTTGCTATCGCAAACTACTGCCCCTGCCGAAGCACCGATTCCGATGATTGGAAAGTCGGCAGAGGGTTTTTCAGCCATCTCTTGCACATCAGCTGCTTTTACGGCGATTTCCTGTGTTTCGGTTGTCATGGCTGGCACTTCCGCTGTTTTCGCTTTGTTTTGTCTTTTTTATCTTGATGCTATAATGGGCTTCTCCTTGTATCTTCGCTCTTCCTTGCAGCGGGCTCTCGTCGTTGTCCTGATCGAACTCCGGATAAAATTTTTTCGAAATTCTGTATTATTTAACGTGTTGTAAGTCAACAACAATTGGATGTCCATTAATAAAGGGGACACGGGTGGTTTTTGCATTAATATTCTGAATAAATGTCGTGACAATAAATTTATCATGAACTATCCTATAGTTTAACGGATTGTCTAAAAATGTATATAATGGGGGAGTTCATGAATAAGTTATTGATGAAGATGATAGGGATTGAATCAAGGGCAGCCCTGGGCGCTCCGGTCCTATTGTCTGGCTTGCGGGAAAGACTCCCGGGGATGAGCAAGACGAATTTTGAGCAGGATGTTTTAGATTTGGCAAAGTCCAGGAAGTACTTTCTAACTCGGCATTTTTTTCCGGAAAGTTTGAGCGATCAGGAAAAAGAAATGATGATCCCAGCCGGTGAAGGTGATTTCTTTTGCGAAATCAATACCTGTTTAGAAACCAAGCTAAAATCATCCGGGCGGGGCCGGCCACCCATTCCTGAACTTCTGCGAAGGGAACAGTTCGGAAGATCGATTAGGCTTCCGAAATGGATTGTAGAATGGCTAAGGGCTGAAGGAAATGCCGGGAAGAAGATCGAGGCAGCTCTTATCGGGCATTACGGGTTGACTCCGCCGGAATAAGCATTCTTCTGTGTCATGAAAAGTCTGCACCCCTCCCTCGGGATTGCAAGCTCTTTTTTCTGAAGGCTCGATAAGAGCCATGAGCCGATCTCCTCACCACGGACCTTTCAGAAAGCCGAGACTATGCTCATAACGGTTTAACGGAAAAGCTCCAGAGCAATACCGGAAAGCGCGTTGACCACGGGTCGAGCAAACCGGCCGATGGTACCCGAGCGACGAGAGCTTGCACCCAAGAGAAACCCCAGCCCTACGCCAACGCCCAACGAGAAAAGCATTGTCTTGCCCGGATTGTTGCTACCATAACTCTTTGCCTTTTCATAAGTTTCGCATACCGCGTGAGTTGCTTTATCATAAGCACTGTTTACAGCTTCCTCCGCTTGCCCGAGAACCTCTGCACCTTGGTCAAGGGTGCTCTGAGCATTAGCGCTATCGCTACCAGATTCTTCTTCCATTTGCTGTTTGGGGGCCTCGTGTTTTTTGTGTTTGACTTCCATATTTCCTCCTAAGTAAGATTAGATGATAACTTTTTAATTTAATTATTTTTTGACGCATCCAGTTTCTGGATAATGGTCGAATCCTGTCCTGTCTGTGGTCGAGGTCCAGCACCTCCACTTGCAACAGTTGTTGATATTGCCTTCTTTATCAAGCTGGCGGCTGCTTTCGTGGCGATAACTTGCAGGGCAACCTTGATCAGGCCGGGGCCGGCGGCTCCGGCACGCAGGCCAACGAGTGAGCCGCGAACTTCCTCGGCAATGGAAGCCGCGATTCTCTCCATGGGAGTGGTGCGTGTTATGAACATCCTTGAAGCAAGAAATCCAAGCCCTGCGGCAGCCCCTATCGTCCAGTATGGAGAGTCCTTCACATATTCACGCCAATCCAGTTTCTCTTCGATACGCTCGCCGATTTGCTCGACTGTCTGGGTAATGTTCTCTTTTTCTCTATCTATATCCTGACGAATATCTTCGGTACTGCGCTCGATATCCGCGTCCTTTGTGTTACCGAGTTGCTCCCTTTCAGCCATTCCTTGTCCTCCTTTTCAGTGTTTGCATTTTTTTCTATATTTTAAGGATCGATTTCTTCAATTGCTTGTAGCCGATGAAGGCAATGACACCACCAATTAAAGCGAGCACCGCTCCTGTGACAAGCGCCGCAATGACGGGGACCATATAAGAAGTGAGTTCGATGAACAATGCAACGCAAAGAGATATGAATGCGACAAAACTGATGGCCACCCCTGTCGCCAATACGAAGACTCCGCTGCGAACAGCCCTCACCATTTCGCGAAGTCCCTGGATCACGAGCTCAATTTCGTCGTGAACCACCGCAGATGAATTGTTGGCAAGCTGCCTCAACAGTTCAGTGAAGGATTCGCGTTGTGTTGTAGAGTCCTTGTTTACCACTTTGTTGTTCATTGGGAAAACACGCCTCCTTACCTGCGTCGTAAGATAGCTCCGATAATCAGTCCGACGCCTCCTGCTATCAAGAGACTTCGCCCCGGGTTCTGCCCGATGTATTCTCGCGCCCTGGCATCTGCCTGTTCATAGTCGAATTGCCGGATGCACTCGGCTGATTGGCCCAACCACTCGGATGCCTGCTTTCCGTACTGAGACATGCCGGATTGCCCGTCCTGATCAGCCTCTTTTTCGTACAAGGCATCAGCAACATTATGCAACTTATCAGCAATAATATTTTTGACATTCTCGAAGCCGGTTGACTTACCCGAGCCTTGGTTCTCTGACGCGGTTTCTTGAGTTTCTTCAACTACCCCATGGTTTTTTCGCATTGTTCACCTCATAAAAAGCTAAAGAGTGATGATTGCCGGCAATGAAGAAGCCGCTCAGACTTTCTTTTGCTTGAACCGGAACAGCCGGCAACACGCCTGATGTCTGAATTGGTCTTGGACTTGGTTCACTGGACGATCATGGTGTTTTGAACGCTCTTTACGCCGTAAACGTCGCTCACGAGTTTGGTGGCCAGGTCTTTTTCAGCCGCGTTTCTGGCTTTGCCCCCCAACATGACCACGCCTTCTTTCGTCTCGACAGTGGTGTTGAGAGCACTGGTCGAGCGATGATACAGCAAGGTCGTCTTGACCAGGGCAGTGATGGACGCGTCATCAATCGATTCACTCATGGAATCCATCCTTTCACCCATCGTTTTTTTGCCCGGCTTCGTTGCGGCGGTTAACACCGTCATCTCATTTTTAACGTTTGTAACACCTTCCACATCCTTGGCGTATTCGGTTGCCAGGTCCTTTTGCGCCGCGCTGGTGGCTTCGCCCCGCAAGGTGACGATCCCATCTTTTGCCAAAACCTCAGTTTCCGTTGCGTTAACGCTCCGATGGAACCAAAGTGTGGATTTCACTTTGGCAATAAGCCACGCGTCCGTGTTCATAGCAGGAACTTCACCTTTTACTTCCAATTTGTTATCCACGCTTATAACTCCGGGCAGGCTCGCAACAGTATCCCTGGCCAATGACTTGTAAGATTCTCCGGAAACTGTGCCGGTCAAGGTGACAACGCCATCCTTGGACTGGATTTTAATGTCATCTCCCTTAAGGTAGGTCTTGAACACATAAGACTGTTTTGCGGATAATTCGATGCGGTCATCCGTCACGGATGCGAACAGACTGATGTTGATAAAAAACAAAGAGGCAACGGTTACTACCAGTGCTAAGCAATACATTGTTTTTTTCATGGTGCTTTTTTCCTTCCAGTGTTGTTTTTTACCGGTCTGGTGTTATGGGTGGCAAAAGATACAGGCATGACAACCCCTTCAGGGCTTCACTCCCGGCAATGAGGTCTCCATTCCGGGAGTGGTTGTCGACAGCATGTTTCTAAGCTCATCGCCCTGCACACTTTCCTTTTCAGAAAGTAGATGGGCTAAATCATCAAGGACAGTTCGCCGCTCCGAAAGAATTTTACGCACGCGTTGGTGGGCTTCCTCGATAAACCGCGTGACCTCATCGTCAATTTGAGCGGCTTTTGCTTCACTGTAATTTTTACCTGGAGAAAAATTTTCCGGAAGAAACATCGGCTGGCGCGGTCGCTCATAGCTCACCAGTCCCAGACGGTCGCTCATACCATATTCCGTAACCATGGACCGCGCAATGTCCGAGGCTCGCTGTAAGTCGTTCTGAGCACCGGTTGAGATCTCCTGAAAAACCAGCTCCTCGGCTACCCTGCCGCCCAAAAGAACGGCCAGCCGGTCCAGCAGTTCCGAACGCGTCATTAAATAGCGGTCCTCCGTGGGTTGCTGTTGGGTATATCCGAGCGCCGCGATCCCCCGGGGAATAATGGAGATTTTATGCACGGGATCGGCATGCTCAACAGACTCGGCCACAATCGCATGTCCGGACTCATGGAAAGCGACAATTTCTTTCTCCTTGGCATTGATCACCCGGTTCTTTTTCTGAAGACCCGCAACCACCCGGTCAATGGCCTCGTCGAAATCCGCCAGTTCCACCATTTCTTTATTATTCCGGGCAGCCAGCAACGCAGCCTCATTGATGATGTTGGCCAGATCTGCTCCCACAAAGCCCGGGGTGCGTCCGGCGATCAAGCGGAGTTCGACTTCGGGACTTAAAAGCACATTTTTGGAATGAATTTTCAAGATGGCTTCCCGTCCATTGATATCGGGCCGGTCCACCAGAACCTGCCGATCAAATCGTCCCGGCCTCAGCAAAGCGGGATCCAGAATTTCCGGCCGGTTGGTGGCAGCCATAATGATGACCCCTTTATTCGTTTCGAACCCATCCATCTCTACCAGAAGTTGATTGAGCGTTTGCTCTCTTTCATCGTGTCCGCCCATGATATTCATCCCCCGGGCCTTGCCCAAGGCATCCAGTTCATCGATGAAGATGATGCAGGGCGCTTGGCGAGCGGCCTGAGAGAAAAGATCACGAACGCGGGCCGCTCCCACGCCGACAAACATCTCCACAAACTCGGACCCACTGATGCTGAAGAAAGGCACCTTGGCCTCCCCGGCCACTGCTCTGGCCAGAAGGGTTTTGCCGGTCCCTGGCGGGCCAACCAAAAGCACCCCCTTGGGTATCCTTCCCCCCAGTTTCTGAGATTTTTCCGGAGTGCTTAAAAATTCAACCACTTCCCGGAGCTCTTCTTTTGCCTCATCGATGCCGGCTACATCCATGAAAGTGACCTTTGTCTCACTCTCGGCGAAAATCTTGGCTTTGCTCTTGCTAAAAGACATGACCCCCATCCCCGGCCCCATCTTTTTCATGGCAAACCGCCAGATCAGAAAAAAAATTCCAAAGGGGATAACCCAGGAGAGAAGGCTGCTCAGGAATTTATTTTCATAACGTCCAGAGTAACTGACTTTGCATTCATCCAATTCCTTCACCAGACCGGGATCATCCACGCGAACGGTCGTAAATTCCTGAGCAGGCTTTCCGTCCAGCGTTCCGTTGATATTATCAGGGCCGATGGTTAATTTGACCAGTTTACCTTCAGCGATGTGCTGTTTAAATTGGCTGTAGGGAATCGTCTCCACTTTTGCGGAAAAATAGTATTGTTGCAGATAGGTAAACAAAAATATGGCTGCCATGGCATACCAGATGCTGAATTGAGCCTTAGGTGGCAACGCACCCTTAATATTCTGGGAATCATTCTGACCAAAGAAGGAACGAAGCTTGTCTTTAATTTTTTCCAGTGGTTCTTTTTTTTCATTTGATTGCATATTTATTTTCCTGTTATTTCCGCAACGACGTTCCATGCTCTTTTGTAATTTTCAGGACGGCATTAACACTTCCGGGCAGTTCCAAAATGCCGACGCCCGACCGTCAGCGCACAAAATGATTCCGTCCTTTTTCAATGCCATCCAGAAGGGCGGAAACCGCATTCTGCAGTGCCATGCTGGCACCTTTTTCCGGCGTCAAATAAGCATATTTTCCGATCATGGACTCTCCATGACCTTTGATGGTGATGCTTGAGCCGTTTTTTGCGTTAAACTCCACCTGAAGATCGATTTCAAATTCATACTTCTCTCTGCGATCCATGGAATCAACGCGCAGGAATTTAGGTATCGCCACATAATCGCAGGCCCGCACCCGGGCATTTTCCGGATCATTTGACGAAAGTATCTCTATCGCCCTGGTCTCGCTTCGCACCGGCAAAACCTCAACTTTGGCGAATTCGATCCCAAAGGCATCTCTCATTTCCAGTTCGGCATCCCGGCCGATGAGATGTCGGACGCTGTTCCCCTCATAGTAGCTGACATGCTCGAAGCGCTCAAACTCAGCCGGAACCAGCAGCAGAATTTTCACCGGAATCGGCGGTCTGCCATACTGGGAATAATCCATCGGCGTCAGGGCGTTTTCGGGAGAATCACCGCTTCCCCGTGAAATTCGATGCTCCGACCCCGTCATGGTGGAACACCCGAGTGTGAAAAGCATAAAAAGAACAACTATGATTTTGATGGGTTTCATTTTTCAATTCCTTTTGATGTAAAAATAATCTCTCAAACACAGATAATGAACTCAAAAAGTCAATATAACTTCTTCGTCAAGTGTTGCCAGTCGTTGTGATCCCTTTTGATAATTCTAAACTTTTTATGTGTTCAATTTTTGTGCCAGATTTTCAACACTCAGCGTCAAGCCACTCATCATTTTGATTTTTATGAATAATTCGCCAAAAAGCATTTGCGTGAATTTCATTATCAGCCCTATAAACAGGGTCATATTTAACCGTTGGTCATATATGACTTTTTTCCGGTCGCTTTGGTGTTATGGGAAGAAGAAGTTAAGAATGGCGTTTGAAATATCCGGCTGCCTCAGGAAAAAGGTTCCGGTTTATGAAACCGATCTTGCCGAGAGGGTCGGAGATGCCTTCGGCTACATGGCGCTGATACAAAGCTTTGTGCGCGTCAGCCGAAATGCGAATGATGCGCGATGTGATTGAGCGCTTGCTGTTGGCCCAATTTCAGGGGTTCAACTGGTGGGCTGTCGTGAATCGTGCTACAGGGTGCGGTGGCGACCATCACGGTCATCAGCATTTTTGCCGTAGGCGCTTGGCTCAACCCGACCGAAAATAAGTCAAATATGACCTATGGTTAAATATGACCATTTATTATGGGTGTTCATGACACCCCAGAAAATACTTTTTCTACTAATTACTCCTTGAAATCACAATGATAGGTAGCCTGACACTGGATGTTAGAAATCTGGCACACAAATTGAATTTACAAAAAACGCAATTATCCGCTGTATTATGAAGATAACCCTATTGGCGAAGGAGATTTCTCATATTTATGGGACAGACCAAACGTTCACTGTGGGAACGCTTTATAAAAATTGCCCAGCCTTATTTTTTTCCGGACATCCGCGGCGGCAGTTGGGCCATGCTCTTGTTACTGATCATGCTGGTGGTTTTTCTTTTCGGCGTTCTTTTTCTGATCATCGCCGGAATGACATGGACGGCAAATCACTTTGCACCTGTGCTGACTGCAAAAATAGCTTCCGGTCTGTTTTCAAACATTACAGAAATTTTCAATTCCAAAGGCTGGCTGATTTTCGCAGGTTTTTTAATTGTTCCTCCAGGAATATTCATGCTGTTTGGCCGCCACATCCGCAGCCGCAGGCGGGCCTGGGTGCTGCTTGCCACAGTTCTACTCCTGTCTCTTTCCATGACGGGAATCAATGTCGCCTTCAGTTATATCACCAACTACTTCACCAATGCCCTGGTGGAAAAAAATCAGGATCTGGCCTATCTCTTTGTCGGAGTCTATTTTTGCGGCTTCATGATTGGCATCCCCATTGTTGCCTTCTATTTTTATGTGCTGGGCTATCTGGGAATGCGTTGGCGGGAATGGCTGACCAATGAATTCCTGAGAAAGTATTTCAGCAACCGCAGTTATTACGAAATCGAGACCCTTGCAGAGATCGATAACCCGGATCAGCGTATCATGGAAGATATCCGTTCATTTACCCGGACATCCCTGTGGTTTCTGTTGATCCTCATGGGTTCGCTGATGGATCTGTTTTCCTTTACCGGCATTCTCTGGTCAAAGTCAGTTCTGCTTGTAGTCGTCGTGCTGGGCTACTCACTGGTGGGTACGCTGCTGACCTTTTTGATCGGACGGCGTCTTATCGGCCTTAACTTCAATCAACTGCGTTATGAGGCGGACTTTCGGTATTCCCTGGTGCACGTGCGGGACAATGCTGAATCGATTGCCTTTTATCAGGGAGAGAAACCGGAGCTTGCACAGATCGGCGGTCGATTCAAAAAAGTACTCGGAAATTTCAACCTGCTCATCGGCTGGCAGCGAAACCTGTCATTTTTTACCACGGGTTATAGTTACCTGCCGGCTGTGTTGCCGTTTATTGTATTATTCCCGCAATATTTCAGCGGTCAGATCAATTATGGAGATATGATGCAGGCCAATTTCGCCTTCCTCCATATTTATGCGGCGCTCTCCCTCATCGTGTCTCAAATGGAGCAGATAACGACTTTTGCAGCCTCGATCGAGCGTTTGTCGACCTTTGCCGATGCCATCACACCGACACCGGTCCACGGCATCCAAATCTACGAGGCCGACCGGTTCGCCCTGAAGGATGTCACCCTCCTGACCCCCGACAAAGACCGAACCCTGTTTCAAAATCTTACCATGGATTTAGAAGGCAGTAACAATCTGGTTGTCGGCGGCCAAAGCGGGGTTGGGAAAAGCTCGCTCCTTCGCGCCATTGCCGGTTTATGGACGCAAGGTTCCGGTATAGTCCTTCGCCCGCCCCTGGAGGAAATATTTTTTCTGCCACAAAAACCTTACATGTTGCTGGGCTCACTGCGGGATCAGATGCTCTATCCCCGGATGGAACTGGAAATACCGGAAGATGAACTCCGGCGCGTTCTGGAGAGCGTCAATCTGGCGGATCTGCCGGAGAGGTCCGGCGGATTTAAAGCGAAACTGGTCTGGGCGGATGTCCTGTCTTTAGGCGAGCAGCAACGGCTGGCCTTTGCCCGCCTGTTTATCAACCATCCCGGATTTGCCGTTCTGGATGAAGCCACCAGCGCATTGGACGGGGAAAACGAGGCCATGCTCTACCAGAAATTGCAGGAACTGGATATTCATTATATCAGTGTCGGTCACCGAAGCAGCATTCTGGATTATCACGACCATGTGCTGGAGTTGCAGGGACAGGATAAATGGGAACTGCTGACTGTCGATGATTACAAGGTTAAAATGAGCAAAATCTCCTGAAGCACAAGAAATGCGTCATTTTGCAGGAGAGGGAATTATATTTTTCCACCAGCCGCAACACCCGCTCGACGGTGACAACCTGACCATTTTTTCACGCCCGTATCGATATGGTCACCCGCGTACCGCCAATACATAGAAATCCACATTGGGTTTGTATCCAACACCAATTGCGCCATCAAGCGCATAAAGAACCCATGCATATCTTGGCTCATATAAACTTGTCGTTGATGACCAATACCCATCCTGTTCTTTGTTTATGAAAAATCCATCAGCGAAAGCAGGGCTATGGTTTCTATCATCAACCAGACTATCGAGCTCTCGTATATTCGGCAACCGCCATGGACCGTGGCCCACTTCGCGCGTTGCGTTCAGTTTTTCAACGGCGCGGATGGCATCTTTCCAGGTTATTGCACCATCGTTCAATTTATCGCCGGCATACCAGTACCTACATGTAATGCGGTCGTATAATGAATCTCCATGGGCAATAAATCTGTTTTCCATGAAATGGTGATCGGCGAATTGGCCAGAAACCGCCCACACCATATAGGAACCATGCTTCATGCCCCGGTAAACTTTTCCGCCACCCAAGTGGACATACCAGGCCTGATTCAATAACCTGGCGGATTCTGTCCGTGTCCAATAATACCCATTGAAAACATTGATAAACGGATGACTTTTAGGCAAAGAAGGATTTACAAATTGATGACTCACTAAAGAAAACAGCTCTTTTCTTGCAGGCAACCGCCACTCATTTATCCCGGATAATCGAAAAGTGTTCATCTCTTGAATAAATTCGAAAGCTTCCTTCCAGGTCAATGGAAATTCAGGAAGGTTTGCGTTAATATGCCAAAACAATCCTGTCAAATTATCCTGAACGATGTCTCCCGTTACACGAAAACGATCAGGCCCTTCAATTCGACGGTCTTGTTTAACCGCGCCATCCTGCCCCGAATTATGGCAGTTTATCGCCCTACCCGATTCGTCAAAACAACCCGTCTGATCCGTTTCCAACAACAATTCATTTGTCATTATTCAAAAAATAATCCATGTCATAAGGTAATCGAAAAACAGTAACAGGCCCCATGCTCAAGCCCCACTTGTTTTCCAGGGCATATGTCATGCAACGTTCAAAAATCGGATATGAAAATTTCGGGCAGCAGATCCCTGCTTGCGGCACAAGTTATCACCTTGTTGAATTAAATACTGTTCAAGCCTTTTGTATAGGCGCCACCACGAGGAAATGGCTAAGGTGTCGGATAGCTGATCCGTCATTTTGATGCCTTTCATGTTTCGGGTTAATGGTTCCTGATCGATCTATCCAATGACAACGAAAGCGTCCCGATTTCAAGCTCAACAATAGCCGCATTGTTGCGAACGTTTTGAATCAAAAAAGATATTTGAATCGGAATCCGGATAAATTTTTAGTTTGGCATTTGTCTTAACGTCGCTGCCTTAACGCTGATATTACCTCATCGTAGTCGATCTTCGGATCTGCACCAGTTTTTCTGATTTCGGCCTCCAATTCGTCAAACTCAGCGTTCCACTTATCAAGCAGGGGTTTAAATTTCTCTATAAATTTATCTCGTTCATTCATTGGAAGTTTTGCCCTTTCATTCAATAGTGTTACTGCGATCCGGTTAACTTTTTGTAATTCTTTTAACAGTCGATGATAACAGGCAAGCTTGAGGCAAAGGAGGCTCATAAGAGTTTATTCGCCCATCGCCTCTGCCTCATGTCTGTCTGCTTTGAATTTGCTAATCTGACCGCTATGCCTTCCAGAGGCCGTGAAGATTACAATACTCTCTTGCGGTAACTGTTGCGGCATTCAGCATAAATGTGGCTTCAGGAACTTCACCTGGATTCAAAAACTGCCGATAGGCCTTACCATCGGCAATAATTTCAATCCATTCAATAAAATGTTTTTCTTCCATGGGGTGAGCAACACTGCCAACTTTTACCTTGAACCCACCCGGAACCTTTTCAATTACCGGAACATGCTTTTCCTTTGCCGCATCAACGGTGTTTTCTACCGTCTTTTTCATGGGCTGGCCACAGCAGACAAGCCCACCCTCGCCAGCATGAAGGACTTCAACGATATTGCCACAGATTTCACATTTATAAACTTGAAATTTCTCAGTCATACAATCTCCTTTTGGTTTGTCTTGTTATAACGACTCGGGATGTTCTGGTTTCCTTCTTTCTATTTACCCACAATTTTCTCAACCTGACCGATTTTTTCTTGAACTTTTCCGTAAAGTTTTTCACTTTTGCCTTCGGCTTCCAAGTCGTGTTTTTGGGAGACGTTTCAAAACTGAATCACCAACCGGCAAAGATCAGCGCTGACCGTATCAGGAGTTTTTTTGGATTCTGAATTTGAGATCTGGGCATTGTAAATCAGAATCACGGCATCGGTAATATCCATGGATAAGGGCGTATAGACAGCCCCGCTGGTCCGCTTTTCAACTATCATCGTATAGCCTTCATTTTTTCCAATATCCTGAACCAATGCTGTCACTTCTTTTTGAATTCGGCTGATGCTTTGATTCTCCAATGCTTTAAAATCTTCCAGGTATCTCTGCTGAATGGCCTTGAAATTGCTTGTCTTAATTCTGATTTCCCGCTGCTTCTCTTCCAGGGCATCTTTACTCATGAGCAGAGATTCCCGTTCGATTTTCTTTTCAATGGCTTCAATCTCGGCTCCTTTGTCCTTGAGATCTGTTTCCATCTGCTTCCCCTGCTTGTTGATCTCAGCCTGAGCGGTCTTGCCGGCTTCAGAAACCTCAAGAATCTTCTGGAAATCTATCATTCCGATTTTGGCGACATCAGCAGCAGGTGATACCCCAGTCAGAAAGAAAAAAGATAAAACGCCAACACCCAGAATGTTCTTCAAGACGTTCATCTTTTAAACCTCCTTTCTGGAATATGGTTCATGTCTAATGGAAAACGCCAATATTTCTAATCCCAATTTTAATCTTTTACGGGTTGAGCTATCATTCTAATTCAATCCAATTCAACTATTTCAATATTTATGCCAAATTTTCAACACTCAGGGCGACATTACCCATCGTTCTGATATCTATTAATATATAGTCAAAATAACATTTGTAGGGCTGTCATTAACGGTTGCATAAAAAAGGTCATATTTAACCAGTGGTCATATATGACTATTTTCAGCAACTTTTGTGTTTCAGGTGGCAAATAATAAAGGAGGGGATTTAAAAGAAATTGGAATTTTATTGGCGCCTGCATCATGAATGGTTTTGAGCAAATCATCTGTTCAGCGCGGCGCGACAAATAAAAAACTTGAACGTTCGGAGATGGCTGACGGGAAGAGAATTTATGGTTTTCGGATGTCGAGTTTACGCATACGCGCGCGCAAGGTGCTGCGGTCGAGCCCGAGGATTTCAGCCGCGCTGTTTTTACCGCCGACTTTCCAATGGGTCTGTTCAAGCGTCTGGGCAATATAGTCGCGCTCAACCGCTTCCAAAGTTTTTGAGCTTATACTCAAACCCTTGGACGGTTTCTTGAGTTCATCAGCCAGCCGAAGTTTGGGACCCGGAGAGTTGATCACCGCACGTTCAAGGACGTTTTCCAGCTCCCGGACATTTCCGGGCCAGTGGTAATTCTGTAACGTATTCATTACGCTTGCCGGAATGATTTCAATGGTCTTGCCCATCCGCTTGGAAATCTTTTTGACGTAAAAATCCACAAGAAGCGGTATGTCGTCCATACGGTTCCGGAGCGACGGCATGGTAATCGGAAAAACGTTTAACCGATACATGAGATCTTCACGGAAACGGCCCTTGCGGACTTCCTCTTCCAGATTGCGATTTGTGGCGGCAATAATCCGTACATTGACTTTGATGGTGTGGGAGCTGCCCAACCGTTCAAACTCGCCATCCTGGAGCACTCGGAGCAGCTTTGATTGTAATTCCAGCGGCAATTCGCCGATTTCATCCAGAAAAAGGGTAGCGCCGTTTGCGACCTCAAATCGTCCAAGACGTCTGGTATGAGAACCGGTGAAAGCACCTTTCTCATGACCGAACAATTCACTTTCGATCAGGTTTGAGGGCAGTGCGGCGCAATTTACTTTTACCAGAGCTCGATTTTTGCGCAAGCTCAGGCCGTGAATGGCCCGAGCGAGGAGCTCCTTGCCGGTTCCCGTCTCACCCAGAACCAACACGGTAGTCTCGCTGCCGGCAATTTGTTCAACTTTATATAGCACGTATTTGAGGCCGTCACTTTGACCGATAATTGTCTCATGGTTGTATTCCAGTTTAATTTCTTCTTGCAGATATGCTCTTTCCGCTTCCAGTTGATCTTTTAACTTTTGTATTTCGGAAAGGGCGGTTTCAGCTTTTTGTTTTCCTTTTTCCGCCTCTTCTTTTGCGACGACGAGTTCGGCCGTGCGCCTGGCCACCTCGAGTTCAAGAAAAGTGTTCTGGTCCCGCAGAAAATCGGCCATGGCCTTCAGTGCCAGATGATTCTTCACGCGCGCCATGACGATAGACGGGCTGATCGGCTTGGTGATGTAGTCGACCGCACCGAGTTCCAGTCCTTTCTTCTCTTCCTCCGCTTCAGACCTGGCCGTGAGAAAGATCACCGGGATGTTCATCGTCTTGGGGTCGCTCTTGAGTCGCCGGCAGACCTCGTAACCGTCCATGCCCGGCATCATGATGTCCAGCAGGATCAGGTGCGGTGGCGGGTCCGACGCCGCGATCTTCAGCGCCTTCTCGCCACCGTTGGCAACTTTCACCTTGAAGTTGTCCTTGAGCAGATTGTATATCAGGGCCAGGTTTTCCGGCGTGTCGTCAACCACCAGTATCGTGACCTTTTCGGTGAAATCGAGTCCGTCCATGGTTGTTTCCTTTTAGGCCGATGGCCCGGTAGCGGCCTTCAGGGCTGCGAGCGCCGCATCAAAATCGAATGATCGGATGCCATCGTCGATCTTGCGATAGTGGTTGGGGAAGGCAGCGTTCAGCAGGTCCGCATTCACATCCAGCACTTCGCTCACCCCCGCGTCGTCGTCGGCCAGCATTGCCTCCAGCTTATCACAGACAGCCTTGAGTTGTTCCGGCGCGACCGTGACAGCCGTCTTGATCCGTTCCTCCGGCAGTTTCTGTTCCAGTTGGGTGATAAGATATTCAAGCGGCATTTTCAACGCGTCGAGCCGAGCATCAACCTCCGCGCGCGGATGGTGTTCCTTGATCGCGGTTTCGAGTTTTTCCGCCAGTTGTTGCAGACCGGTGGCACCGATGGTGCCGGAAACGCTCTTTAGCGTGTGGGCGAGCCGCTCCGCGGAGTTCGGAACGTCGCACTCCAGTGCTTTGAGGATTTCCGCCACCACGGATTTCTGCCCGGAGATGAACTTGCGCAGAATAGAGAGGTAGAGCGACTTCTTGTCGAACACGCGGCGCAGGCCGTTGACCATGTCCAGCCCCTCGATGTCGGACGAAAGGTCGGCATCTTCCACCACCTGCGAGTTCACCTCAGCGGTTGCCGCTGTCGAGTATCGCGGCTTGATCCATTTCAGAAGCATCTTCCACAAGATTTCAGGTTCGATCGGCTTGGCCACGTGATCGTTCATGCCTGCCGCCATGCAGCGGTCACGATCGCCCAGCATGGCGTTGGCGGTCATCGCCACCACCGGAAGATTTCTAAAACGAGTTTCCTTGCGGATTTCCCGGGTCGCAGCCACACCGTCCATAACCGGCATCTGCATGTCCATCAGCACGATATCATAATCGGCGGCCCTGACCTTTCCCAGCGCAATCCGGCCGTTCTCGGCCAGATCGACAATAAAGCCTGCGTCCCGCAGCAGTTCGGTTGCCACTTCCTGGTTGAGCGCGTTGTCCTCCACCAGCAGGATGCGGGAGCCTTTGATGGTGGCGAGTTGCTCGAAAGCACTGCTCGGCGCTTCCCCGGCGGTGCGCGCGCCATCGACGATGCCTCCCAGAATGCGTATCACGCTGTCGAAGAGCATCGAGGGGCTGACCGGTTTGATCAGTAAATCCACGATGCCTGCTTCCTCCGCATCCTTAATAACTTCCTCGCGGCCGAATGCGGTCACCATAATCATGTGCGGCATATGGCTGAGCGGGAGATCCTTTAACTGTCTGGCCGTCTCGTTGCCATCCATGCCCGGCATCTGCCAGTCGAGGAACACGATCTCATAGGGCATTCCCTGCGCCTCGGCGCGTTCCACCGCGCCGATGGCCGCCTTGCCCGACTCGGCCAGATCGACCTTGAAGTTCATACCGCCAAGCAGGTCACCCAGCACCTGACAGGCGTTCTCGTTGTCGTCCACTACCAGCACACGTTTGCCATGCAGATCGGCCGACAATGACGGTTTGCACTGCTGGCCGATGCCCCTGCCAAAACTTGCGGTAAACCAGAAGGTGCTTCCCTTGCCGAATTCGCTATCCACGCCCACATCTCCACCCATCAGTTCGGCAAGCTTCTTGGAAATGGCCAGCCCGAGGCCGGTGCCGCCAAATTCGCGGGTGGTTGAGGTGTCGGCCTGCGAAAATCGCTGGAACAACCTCCCCATCTGCTCCTCGGTCAGGCCGATGCCCGTATCGCGTACCGCGCAATAAATCAGCACGTCTTCGTCTGTCTGTTCCTTGAGGCGGATGATGATGTCGATCTCACCATGCTCGGTGAACGTAACGGCATTGTTGCTGTAGTTGATAAGAATTTGCTCCAGCCTCAGCGGATCGCCGATCAGGTTGGACGGCACGTTCCTGTCTACGTCAAAAACCAGTTCCACTCCCTTGGCTGAAGCCTTCTCGGCGATCAGGTTGGCCACCTTTTCAAGCACCTTCTCCAATTCGAACTCGGTGAACTCGATCGTCAGCTTGCCCTCTTCAATCTTCGAGAAGTCGAGAATATCGTTGATGATGTTGAGCAGATGCCGGCTGGAATGTTTGATCTTCTTGATGTAGTCGCGCTGGCGGGACGTCAGCTCGGTTTTCAGCGCCAAATGGGACATTCCGATAATGGCGTTCATCGGTGTGCGGATCTCATGGCTCATATTGGAGAGAAAATCCGATTTGGCGAGGTTGGCTTTTTCCGCCACTGCCTTGGCGTTCTCCAACTCGGTGGTCTTTTCCTGCAGCACCTGATCCAGGAGTTTGCGTTCCGTGACGTCGCGCGCGGCGGCAAACACGCCCTGCAGCCTCCTGTCTCGATCGTAGAACGTGGTGGCATTGAAGGACACCACAGTTTCCCTGCCGTCCCTGGTGCATGCGGTGAGTTCGTAGTTGGTGATCTTTTTTTCGCTCAGCACGCGCTTGATGCCTGCCTCTGCCCGCTCCGGGTCAGTGAAGTAATTCTTGAACGGCGCGCCGATCAATTCGTCGCGCGTGCAATCGGAGAGCACCTCCATCTGTTTGTTGACATCGGTGATGATACCGAATGGATCGGTAGTCATCAGCGCGTCGATGTTGGATTCGAAGAGGGAACGCGTGTAGAACTGATGGTCGCGCAGGCGCTGATCGAGCTGATTGCGTGCCGTGATATCACGCAAAATGCAGGTGAAGTATCTCTGGCCACCCAGCCACATTTCGCTTACCGCTATCTCCAACGGAAAAGTGCCGCCATCCTTGCGCCGGCCGGTGACTTCGCGTCCGAGGCCTATTGCGCGCGCCTCTTCGCTGGCACTGTAATACTCGAGCGAACCGTTGTGCTGGTCCTGATCCAGTTCGGGGATCAGCAGGCTGAATTCCTGTCCGATGAATTCTTCTGCGGTATAACCAAACATGCGCTCGGCAGCCGGATTGACCGTCTGGACGATGCCGCCAAAGGCGTGCAGGGTGACGATGCCATCCCCCACGGTATTGAGAATCGTTTGGATCATCGCGGTACTGTCACGCAAGGCCTGCTGCGATGCATATTCCCCGGTAACATCGCGGAACACCAGCACGGCGCCGATCACCTGACCGTCCCGGTCGCGAATCGGTGCGCAACTGTCCGCAATATCGCACTCACTGCCATCACGTGCAATCAGTACGGTGTGATTGGCCAGGCCCTGTATCGTGCCCTGCGCCAGGGTTTCAATTACCGGAATTGTTGCGGGGTGGCGGTTCTCTTTGTTGATGATGTTAAAAATATCGGCCACCGGTCGACCGCCGGCTTGCGCCATCGTCCAACCGGTGAGTTTTTCGGCAAGGGGATTCAAAAGTGTCACACGCGCTTCGGTATCGGTGGTTATCACGGCATCGCCAATGGAATTGAGCGTCACCGCAAGCTTTTCCTCACTGTCCCGCAAGGTGACGTTGGCCTGTTGCAGTTGTTTGTTTGTCTCCTGCTGAATCTCTATCAACTGCTGCCGCTCTGCTTCGACTTGCTTGCGCGCGGTGTTGTCCGTGCCGATCAGCAGATAACCGATAATGGCGTTTTTCTCGTCGTGCAGGGCCGTGACAGACACGACCGCCGGAAGTCGGCTCCCGTCCTTGCGGATGTAGGTCAGCTCGTAGATATCCTCGATGCCGCGTGAAGCCTTGAAAACCAGTGCCTCGAAACCCGGCGCAATCGGGGTTCCAAGTTCGGCGCTGAGCGCTTCGGCGCGCGCAATCACTTCCTGAGGATCGGAAATTTCGGCCGGCGTGATCTTGTTCATCACTTCGGGGGCCGAGTAACCCAGCATGCGCTCGGCGCCAACGTTGAAGATCTGAATGACGCCCTTTGCATCGGTAGCAATACTTGAGAAGTTGGCGCTGTTGAAAATCGCGCGCTGCAGGGCACCGGCCTTGAGCAGTGCTTTTTCAGCCTGAATGCGTTCAGTGATGTCGCTCATTACGATACGGCATACGGGAGCGCCGCCGGCATCCTGCGAGACGGTTATTTCCAGATGCGCCCAGAATTGCGTGCCATTCTTTTTCACCATCCGAAGATCGCAACCCAGCGGTTCACCGGCTTGCCTTGTGCCTGCCAAATGGGTTTCGGAGAGTTGTTTGCGGCGGAGGTAGAAAATATCCTGGTCTTCATTGTGAATGAACCGGGTGATCGGCTGCCTGAGCAGCGTTCCCCTGGGCATGTTCAGCAGATTCGCTGCCGTCAGGTTGATCTCCAGGATCAGCCCTTTTTCAGAAATGGAGCAAAAACCCACCGGTGCCAGGTCATAGAGGTCGAAATAGCGCGCCCGTTCGGCGTCCAGTTTCTGCTGCGCCGTGCGCAACTCCTCGTTCTGAATCTCCAGTTCAATCTGATGCACGCGGAACTCGTGGAGTGTCCGCCGGATTTCTTCAGGTGACAGGGATTCGTTGTTTTCCGGCGACTTTGCCATGTCTGCCCTGGCGATCTTTTCGGCCTGACGGCGCAGTCCACTGGCTTGTTCGGGTCGGATTTCCTTGTTTTTCATTGTGGGCTTCCTTCATTTTTATGGCTGCGTATCGGATGCCGCACATCAGTACACCGCTGCCGAATGGACATCGGACATCATTATCAATGAGCATATTAATATTCTTTATGATTTTAAGCACTTTTAGTCAACAATAGATCTCTGGCTGGAACGACATGAGAATCGCTTCTTTCTGGTGTTTCTTCAAATGCCAATTCTCCTGATGTGCTTGTGTACCGACAGACCGTCACCGCCGTAAAAATGAACAACACGCTTATTAGTATGACCATTTTCTTCACCCTTTTCTTTATTTATTGCCACGATAAACTCATTTAGAATCCCAGCGACACCCCCAAGCCAAAGTAATCAACCTTATTGTTATAAAACTGTCCGTGCGGGTTATACCCATTGTACCACTCTGCCATAAGGCGCAGGCGACGCTGGCCTGGATTGGGATGACCGAACTCGAGGCCGGCCTTGATGCTGGTATCGATGGCCCAGTCATTCTCCTCCATGCTCTTCATGTCCATCCCGGCAACCGGTCTGCCGTTCCACACAAGCGGCTTGCTACCGTAATACTCGATCCCCCAGTGGGCGATTGTCGGCTTTAGATCACTCGGTTCCTTGTGGATCAGGTACTCCCCGCCACCGTACACTCGCCATTCACGCCATTCGCGGGAATAGATGAGTTCAGTGGCTTCATAGCTGAGGTTAATCCGTTCCGGATGATTGGCGCTCAGGAGCAGTTCATCCCCCAAGTGCGAACTCTGGTGATAAAGGCGGAAACGAAGCGAATTATCGCCATACCGGTAGGTGACGGGAATGCCGATGGTATAATCCGCGTTGATGAGGTCGGAAGAAGGAGCGCTCAGGTTGAATTGGGCGAACAGAGCGCCTTCCAGGCTCAGTTGCAGACCGTTCCCCTCACGGCTGCCGAAAAACCTGTACAGGCCGAATGTCTCTCCGAAACCGACTGAAGCCAGGGTGTATCGCGCATCCAATGATCTGAAGCTGAGGATGCTGACAAAGAACTGCGGCTGTTTCGGGTCGGCGATGAGCGGCCGGAACACGTCGCCAATTGGAAAGGCTTCTCCCTGGCCGGTTATCCCCATAAAACTGCCTACCGCTTCCGGCTTGGCGGCGTCCGCGGGCTTCACCACTATCGTTATCCCATTAAGTCCATCGATTGCGCGCAGTTGCTTGTCGGCCGCCTCCTGTCGCATCGGATCCTCTTTATACAAGGTAATCGTGGCAGCCCCATTCACGATCTTCAAAATATAGCTGTCTCTCTCCCATTTTAGATCCCGCTCAAGGATGGAGGCAACATAACCGGTCAGAAATTCATCGCCGGACCTGTCCGCGGCGGCCATCGCAGGGGGTGATGGGAAAAGGAGCATGAGACAGAGAAAGGCGGCGCACAGGCGGCCGGCAACATTGAGACAGGTGGGGATACGCAGCAGCATGATCACTTCATCCTCCTTTTTGACACAAATAAGGGGCGCCCCAAACGCCAGACCGCTGAGTCCGGCATCCTTGCTCATTTGAACTTTGAGGCTGCATTGTGGTAGGCTGTCTTAACTTCATCCCAAACTTTTTCCGCGCCTGTTTTGAGACTTTCCCACGCCTCATCTCCGGCGGCCTTCAACTCGCGCAGTTTTGTCCCGGCAGCTTCTTGCTTGTGCTCCAACGCTTCGATGCTTTTATAGTATTCAATCTTCGCCTCGGCCTTCGCCTCGGCCTTGGCTTTGTCAGCCTTGGCCTTGAGCAGCGCAATCTGCGCGTTCCATTCTTCGAGCTGCGCCTCAAGTTTCTCTTCGTATGCTTTTCGTTTGTCCTTCATTTAAAACTCCTTTCAGTTTATTGAACGTATTTTCAGAAAAGATTCATTTCCCGATACGAATCCTTGAGATGTCTCCGATGAGCCCGAAGACGCTCAAAAGCCAGAGAACAACCGCAATAACCACAACGGCATTGAGGAGTCTTTTTATGGTGGACTGCATCGGAATGTAGTTGTTAATCACCCACAGGATCACTCCAACAACAACCAAAACCAGGACCAATTGAATCAACGGCATGGTATTTCTCCTTTCATGCTGCGCAATGACGGAGAAGGGATTGATTCTCCCTCTCCATAGAGCAGTGTGAGGTCATAAAACTCTCATTTGAAGGGGCACTCAGGGAATTTTGGAGAAATGGGAAGTGCTTTGATGGAATACCCCTTATCCCTTATTATTTCTTTTCTATCTTCAAGAGGCTCTTCACGGTTTTCACACCATTGATTGCTCTGATTTTTGATACAATTCGGTTCTCGGTCGCTGGACTATTCACAAAACCTGTAAGCACAACCTCATTTTTTGTAACCGTCACTTCGATTTTTAAAAAATGAGCATCCGGGTCATTAACGATTATTGCAGTTGCTTGGGTATAAATCGATGAATCATCAATTTTATCACCTGCAGTTTCGCCCGTTAAAGTGGCGCAGCCCGAAAACATGGCCAATCCAAACACCATTAACACCGTCATAAAAATAGCATTTTTCATATTGCTTCTCCTGTTTTTGATGTGCAATCATACGACCGCACTGTTAATATGTAACTACTTTAAATCAGTACCTGCATACCTCTTACAAGGTTTTCAACCCTGTAAGCCGATTTTCTGAAAAATTCTACCATAACCGATTTAGATCCAGTTCCAAGGAATCGAGCCTGCGGGATATGTCTGATCCTTCCTCGTGCGTGGGATATCTGCCACCTTCCGTCATCCTCAGATAATCACGACGAATGGTGTCCAGTCTGGATTGAAAATCTCGCTCCTCTGCCAGAGACAAACGCTTGCTGCTTCTTCCATCATCAATTCTCCTTTGGAGTGCGTCCATCCTGTCTCCGTTCCTGGGTTCTTCAATTCTTGTGGTACGGTTTAGATCCGTTTCCAACAAATCGAGCTTGCGGGTTATGTCTGCTCCCTCCTCGTGCGTCGGGTATCTGCCTCCTTCCGTCATCCTCATATAATCACGACGAATGGTGTCCAGTCTGGATTGAAAATCTCGCTCCTCTGTCAGAGACAAACGTTTGCTGCCTCTTCCATCATCAATTCTCCTTTGGAGTGCGACAATCCTATCCCCGATCCTGGGTTCTTCAATTCTTGTGGTACGGTTTAGATCCGTTTCCAACAAATCGAGCTTGCGGGTTATGTCCGCTCCTTCCTCGCGCGTCGGGTATCTGCCTCCTTCCGTCATCCTCATATAATCACGACGAATGGTATTCAATCTGGATTGAAAATCTCGCTCCTCTGTCAGAGACAAACTCTTATTGGCCCTTCCATCATCAATTCTCCTTTGGACTGTGACAATCCTGTCCCCGATCCTTGGTTCTTCAATTCTTGTGGTCGGGACCAGCGCCCTGTTGATCTCTTCCCCAAGCGCATCAAGCCTTTCATCAATGCTTTCCCACTCGTTTCGGTAGACGCTTCTGTCTTTCAGCGCCGTATAGTCCTTTCGAATACCCTTCAGTTTCGTCAGAAACATCTGGGACTGATCGAGGGTAAGCGCACCGGTTTTCAGCCCATCCCCAATCTTTTCCTGAATTACGACCATCTTGTGCTCTGCGTTCCTTTCATCATCTGGCCATGTATGCATAATAGCGCAGCCCGAAAACAAGGCTAATCCAAAAATCGTTACCACTGACAATAAAATATATTTCTTCATTTCACTCCTCCTGCCTTTAGATGTCTAATCGTTGGATTGCAACGTTACTACTTTTTCAGTTCTGGCATTTCCAGACTGCCTAACCAATCCTTTAACGCATTAAATTCTGCCGAACATTCCTTGTCTCTGCCAGCCTTGCGAGTTCATCCAAGGAATGAATAGCTTTGTCTAATGCCGCGCGATAGTGAATAATCAAGATCAGTATCACTGGGCCTCTTTTTCAGCATTTTTTATAAGTTCAATTTTTGTGCCAGGTTTCCAACACTCAGCATCACTTCATTCATCATTTTGATTTTAAAGAATAATTAGTTAAAAATACATTTACAGAACTATCATTCACTGCCCCATAAAATAGGTCATATTTAACCTATGGTCATATATGACTTTTTTTCCGGTCTCTTTGACTTGGGTTCCGGCTCAGTAGGCATTTATGCGACTATTTTTCCGACCCGCGCGCTGTAAAATCAATCGGTTATCCGATGATGCCGTCCGTTTTTGCTCAAAAACTGTAGGCACACGACTTTGCACAAATAGCTTTACTTGT